>JBQCZP010000084.1:0-2613 GCA_052089225.1 Nesterenkonia sp. | reverse complement strand
AGAATCGGCCACCGAAGGAGGCAGGAGGCTTGCGCGGCCCCTATGACTCGCGGGCGAAGCCGATGGTCACTGCGGTGCTGGATGCAGAGGCCTCATCGTCCCGGTCCCAGCGACCGGAGTCGCGGTCCCACCTGTAGGCGCCGGCCTCCACGGTCTGGATGCCGTACTCGCGGGCGACGGCGATCGCCCAATGGGCCAGCATCCACTGACGGTCGACGTTGTCATCCTGCTCCGGGACTTGAATCTGAAGGACCGTGTCCTCACCCTCCCCAGTGGATTCGACGACGTCGGTGAGGATCGGTTCGGGGACGAACTCCTCGCCCTCGTCCTCGCCGCCATCATCCTCACCCTCCGGAGGTTCGGTGAACGGAATCTGCAGCGCGTTGGGCATAGTGGCCACAAGGTCTTCCACCACGGCGTCAGGGTTCGGTCCCGGCACCTGAAGCTGGGAGAGATGGCAGGTCATATCCACCGGCTGC
This sequence comes from Nesterenkonia sp., assembly GCA_052089225.1. Classification (GTDB taxonomy): domain Bacteria; phylum Actinomycetota; class Actinomycetes; order Actinomycetales; family Micrococcaceae; genus Nesterenkonia. The sequence goes on along the minus strand of JBQCZP010000084.1, from coordinate 2,134 downwards.
TGACCGACCAGCGGCCACGCGAAGGCTCGCGCAGTGGGCATGTGCTGGGGGTAGAACTGTGAGTTGTGCGGACGCTGCAGCACCTCGGCGGACTCATCCAGCTCCAGCTGCGGGGTCCAGTGCTGGGGGCCCTCGCTGTCGGCCTCCTCCTCGCCGTCTGCTTCCTGCGACTGCCCGGCCTGCCAGGACTCTTCAAGCACATCGTAGAAGCCGGCAATGCTGGTGGCTGCGACCTCTGCAGATGGACCGTCGGACCACGACGGGGTGCCGCGGGCGAACAGCTCAGCTGCGCCGTCCTCCTCAGACTGATCGGCTGTCAGCTCGGTCTCCTGCAGCGAGATCGCCACCGCGTGAACCGCTGCCTGCGGAGGCAGCCCCCGGTCGGCGGCAGCGGCGGAAATGTGCGCCGCACTGTCCGTCTGCGCAGGCGAGAGCGTCAACGTCTGCTCGCCGACGGTCACTTCGCAGCGCTCGTCGAGCAGGAATTCACGGTCCTCGATGTACTGCCAGGTCCCGTAGGCGGTCCCAGCCACCACCGCGGAGGTGATCCCCAGGGCCACCAGAGCCCGACGACGCCGACGGCGCCGCTCCATAGGGCGGGTGGCGATCACCCTGCGGGGTTGGCTTCGAGCATGCATCACCGCAGCCTCGGCTCAGTTGGCGTGCAGGGCAGCGTTGAGCTCGACCTTCTGACCCTTCCGCGGCCGGGCCATCACCCGCCCGGTGATCGAGTCGCGCAGGAACAGCAGCCCGGTGGAGCCGGAGAGCTCATGGCCCTTGGCCGTGCCGCGCTCGGAGCCGTCCTCGTTGAGCACCATCACCTTGGTGCCGGCGGTGATGTAGAGCCCGGCCTCCACTACGCAGTCATCGCCCAGCGAGATGCCGACCCCGGAGTTGGCTCCCAGCAGCACGTGCTGACCCAGGGTGATCTTCTCCGTACCGCCGCCGGAGAGCGTGCCCATGATGGAGGCGCCGCCGCCCACATCGGTGCCGTCACCGACGACGACGCCGGCTGAGATCCTGCCTTCCACCATGGAGCTGCCCAGGGTCCCAGCGTTGAAATTGACGAAGCCTTCGTGCATCACAGTGGTGCCCTCGGCCAGGTGGGCGCCCAGCCGCACCCGGTCGGCGTCGGCGATGCGCACGCCCTTGGGCGTCACGTAGTCGACCAAGCGCGGGAACTTGTCAATGGAGTGCACGCTCACGTGACCGTGCTGACGCAGCTTCAGCCGGGTCTCTTCGAACCCCTCCACCGGGCAGGGGCCGAAATTGGTCCACACCACGTTGGTCAGGTGGGCGAAGATGCCCTCTAGATTGATGCTGTTGGGCTCAGCCATCCGGTGGGAGAGCAGGTGCAGCCGCAGCCAGACATCAGGTGTTGACTGCGCTTGGGCATCCAGGTCCGCTTCGACTGAGACCACCTGCAGCGCGACCCCGCGGGCGTTGTCTTCACCGGCGGCCTGCTGCAGCGACTGCTGCAGAGCAGCGCTCTCGTTCTCTGCGAGCGGAGCAAGGGCCGGGGCGGGGAACCACGTGTCCAGCACCGTCCCATCAGCGGCGACAGTGGCGAGACCATGACCGGAAGCGATTCGAGTAGACGTCATGAGCTCCATCCTACGTAAGCTCGCCGCCGGTGGTGAACAGGGCAGCTGATCCCTGTGGGCCGCAGGTCACAGTTGTGTTTCAGGCTAGCGGGGATGCGCTGATCTGCCATAGTGTGTTGGGACACAGAGTCGGCTGGGGACAGGCTTGACCAATGAACGGTCAGGTGGGCCGACTCGCCGCGCAATGAATCATTCCACCAGGAGGAAGACATGAATATCCGACGCACTTCTGCCTCAGTGGCCGCCCTAGCGGCCCTGACTGCGCTGGCCGCCTGCGGAAACGGCGACGACGGCGACTCCGAGACCGACTCCGGAGCAGAGACCGGAGGCGAGGGTGACTTTGTCACCGATCTTGAGTTCGTCACCGGCGGCACCGCCGGCACCTACTACCCGCTGGGCGGTGAGCTCGCCGACATCTTCAGCTCCAACACGGATGCTTCGGTCAACTACGTGGAGTCCGGCGGTTCCGCGGACAACCTGGGACGCATCTTCCAGGAGCAGTCCCAGCTGGGGCTGACCCAGAACGACAC
>JBQCZP010000083.1:0-2861 GCA_052089225.1 Nesterenkonia sp. | reverse complement strand
TCGCTGCCCTGCTCGTTACTCTGCTCACTGCCGGGCTCATTGGCCTTCTGCTCATCAGCCTCACGCCGCTTCCGGGCCTCCTCCGCCTTCTTCTGCGTCTCCTGCTCACGGCGCTGGTGCTGGCGGCGTTCGATCTCTACCCGACGCAGAAACTCAGGGTCATCATCCGGGGCCGCCGGCCCCTTGCGGCGCGGGGCTGCGGTGACATCTTTGGCCCGCCCGAAGGCCATCCAGAGGCCGGGCCCCAGCAGCGGCAGCAGCAGGATGATGAAGAACCAGGCCGCTTTGGGCAGCACGCGCACGCGGCGGCGCGGAGTCTGGATGCATTCGACCGTGCAATAGATGAGCAGGCCGAGCGCCACCACTCCGAGACCGATGAAGAACCGTACCATGACATCTAGACTAATGGACCCGGCTGGGCACCCCTAGCCGTGCCGGAGGCAGTTCCCGCTGGGCTGAATGGCCGCTATCTGTCCTCAGCGGGGCCCTCGTCCTCGTGAAAGCGTTCAGCCAGCTCATCCTCGGCCGCATTGTCCTCACGCTCGGCTGCGCTGCGCCTGCGCCTGCCGCCCAGATTGGCCAGCTGCTCGGCGGCTGCGATCCGCCAGCCGTTGAAGAACAGGTAGCCCACCGCCCAGGAGACGATCAGTCCGATGATCAGCGCGAAGATGAGGGTTAAGTCTCCCAGATCCACGTAGAGGCAGATGAAGAAGACGACGGCGAAGACGCCCAGTCGCAGCGCTGAGTACTTCAGGACAGCCATGGGATCACTCCGGAAGGCCCGCGTAGGAGTGCAGGCCGGGGAAGTAGACGTTGACGACGCCGTAGTTGATGATGATGCAGATGAACCCCATGATCGACAGCCAAGCGGCACGGTTGCCGGTCCAGCCGCGGGTCGCCCGGGCGTGGAGGTAGCCGGCGTAGACCACCCAGATCACAAAGGTCCAGACCTCCTTGGGGTCCCAGCCCCAGTAGCGGCCCCAGGACTGCTGGGCCCAGATGGCTCCGGTGATCACCGGGCCCACCGTCCAGAACACGAAGGCCACGGCGTTGAGGCGGTATGCCCAGGACTCCAGGGAGAAGGCCTTGGGGACCAGCCGCATGAACTGCCAGCCGACCACTGTGCGCTCGAATCTGCCGGAGGGTCCGTGCGCCAGCGCCTTCTCACGGCGGGACTGCACCAGCTGCAGCAGGTTCATCGCGAAGGTGAGCACGAACAGTCCGATGGCCAGTGAGGCCAGCGAGACGTGGATGGCCAGCCAGGGGCTCTGCAGCGCCGGCTGCACGTGACCCACCGGGGTGGGGAAGCCGATCGTGGCTGCGACCATCATGACGACGACCAGCCCGAGCACGAAGATGCCCAGGAACCGCAGGTCCCGGCGCATCAGGCTGATCAGGTAGACCACGGCGACCACCAGCGAGGCCCCGACGAGGAACTCGTACATATTGCCCAGCGGCCACCGCGATGCCGCGATGCCCCGGGCCACCACTGCGAAGGCGTGGGCGGCCACCGCCACGATGGTCAGTGCTACCGCGACGTTGGCGAAGGGACGGCGGGCGCCCACATACCCCATGTCCTCATCGACCAGCTCGGCGTGGGAGTCGCCCGACGCCGGACCGGGGCCCCCGGATTCGCCGGCTCGGCCGGAGCCTGCGGAGGCTCCGACGCTCACCCGGGCCTGTTCAGCACCGGATTCGGCAGCCAGCTCCTGCTCCACGCGGCGGATCGTCGCGGAGCTGCGCACAGCGTCCACGGTGAACAGCATGAACGCTAGGGTGTAGATCAGCGCGGCGATCAGCGTAAACAGCTCAGCGTACTCGGCCAGCTGCACGTTGATCGTTGGCAGTGCGGCGGTCAGGGCGGGGATATTCATAGGCTAAGAGTTCTCCTCGGGGGAACGGACTGGCCAGGTCGTCTCGAACTGGGAGCGCAGGGCGACATTCTCGTCGCGCAGGCTGAAGTCTTCTCCTCGTGAGAGCAGCCCGTAGCGCACCAGTGTACGCCCGGCTTCCGTGGTCTCTGCAGTCACCCACACCCGACGCCGACGCAGGAACAGGCTGCTGACCAGGCCTGCGGTGGCGGTGAGGGCGAAGATCAGCACTGCGGTCTCTCCGGGGTTATAGGTGATGTCCACGGCGATGTAGTTCTGGACGGATTCGAATTCGATCTCGCCGAGACCATCGGGCAGCTCCTGCGACTCTCCGGGCGCCAGGACGATGCCGCCGGCCTCGACCTCGCGGGAGTTGAGGACCTCCAGGTCATCGGTGTCCAGGACGTAGACGTTCTGCGGCTGACCGTCGTCGAGCCCCAGGTCCCCGGCGTAGGAGTTCAGGTGCAGCTCGGGGTTGGTCAGCTCCGGATCTGCCGAGACGGCCAGCCCGTCACCGGTGTCCACGGCCGTGGGCAGGAACAGTCCGACGAATCCGAGCTGCTCGGGATTGGCGTCGGGCGCTTTGACCACCGTCATGGAGGTGTAGACGCCGTCGTCGGGGCGGGTGACGACCGGACCGGAGTATGCCACCTCGCCTTCGCCGTCGCGCACGGTGATCACCGGGGCGTAGCCGTTGCCGACCAGGTAGACGTTCGCCCCGCCCAGGCTCAGCGGGTGGTTGACCTCCAGAGTGGTGTCCTGCGGCTCGGCCTCGGTGCCCTCCTGGACGGTGACGTCGGCGGTGAAGCCCAGCGGACTGCCCCAGTTGGGGCCCGGCTCCCCGTCGACCGTCTCCCGGTCGAAGGAGCGCTGGAAGTCGTTGAGCTGGACGCTGAAGGGCTCCAGCTGGTCCTCGCTGAACCAGGTTCCGGGGTAGAAGTTGTCGTAGGCGACCAGGGCGTTGACGAAGCCTTCGTCCTCCACAATGAT
>JBQCZP010000082.1:0-3054 GCA_052089225.1 Nesterenkonia sp. | reverse complement strand
CCACCAGAACAACATCCCAAACAAGACCACCGGACACACCACCAGCCACATAAACATCAACAGCAGCCGCAACAACGGCGAATCAACCGGTGCCGGCCCCTGTGCCGAAGGGAACACCAACGCGGCAAGAACGAAGCCTTGGAAAAAGATTCCTGCGAAGAGGAAGAACAGAGGTTTCCACCCCCAGCCCCGGCCCTCAAGCCACGACGTGCTCTTCCCACTCCAACCCTTCCACCACATAAAAAAACCCAGTAGCGCCAAAACTTGCATGATCACAAAGAAGATGGTCACTGACTAACCGTCCCTTCTGTACCAGAACCCCTAAGGGATCCTCAGTCAAACCAATTCATCGGGTTCAAGTTCGACTCACTAGCGCTCTCCGCCAGATCACTTGCACCATCGGCGATACTGCTTCCAACGCTCTTGAGGTCGTCCACGCCGTCGTTGCGCATCCAGTCCCACCCTTGCTCTGCATAGTGTCCAGCACCATCGGCCACGCTACCGCCAGTGCCGTCTCCGGTGACACCCGCTGCCGGATTCGCGGTCTCCGGGGCCCAGCGGGCGGTGCAGACCCTGACCTGGCTGGCAGACCATGGCTATGAGGATCTGGCGCGCAGCGCGATCGTGGTGATTACGGATAAGGAGAACGTCTCCGAGCGAGTCGATAAGTCGCTGATCCGTGACAGTCTGCGCGGCCTGTGCCGGCGGCTCATCGTCGTTCCCTATGACTCGGCTGTGGTCGACGGCGACAAGATAGACCTGGAGACGCTGCACAAGGGCACCCGCCAGGCTTACATGGAGATCGCCGCAGCCATCATCGACGGCTACCAGTAGCACCGCCGGCATCGGCGCACCTGATTGAATGGGAACCATGACAAGCTCCCCCACTGCCCCGACCGCCACGAAAGTTCCCACCGAACGCACCCACCATGGGGACACGTTCACCGACAACTACGAATGGCTGCGGGACAAGGATTCCCCACAGGTACTGGACCACCTGCACGCCGAGAACGCATACACCGAACAGGTCACCGCCGAGCAGGCTCCGCTGCGTGAGGCGATCTTCAACGAGATCAAGCACCGCACCGTGGAGACCGACCTCTCAGTTCCGGCCCGCCGCGGCAGCTATTGGTGGTTCGCGCGCACCATCGAGGGCGAGCAGCATCCGGTGTTCTGCCGAGTGCCGGCCGAAGAGACTCAATCGTCGTCGTCGTTGTCTGCCTGGACTCCCCCGCAGATCGAACCCGGGGTCGCGCTTCAGGGTGAAGAGGTCTACTTCGACACCAATGCTGAGGCCGCCCAGCACCCCTTCTACGACGTCGGCGGGCTGAGCACCGACGACGCCGGCACTCTGCTGGCCTACGCGGAGGACACCACCGGCGACGAGTTCTTCACCCTGCGCTTCCGCGACCTGGGCACCGCAGAGAATCTGAGTGAAACTGTGGAGAACGTCCACGGCGGCGCGATCCTGGACGCGGCCGGCGAGCGCGCCTTCTACATGGTCGCCGATGCCTCCTGGCGGCCCCACCGGCTCTACGAGCACCGCTTGGGCACCTCAGCTGAGCACGACCGGCTGCTGCTGCAGATCGACGACGAGCAGCTGTGGAGCTTCCCCTACCTCTCCGCCGATAAGAAGGAGCTGCTGCTCTACTCCGGCAACTCCGAATACAACGAGACCCGGATCCTGGACCTCACCGACGACGACGCCGAGATGGTGCTGCTGGTGGGCAAGGAGCACCGGCTGGAGCACAACATTGAGCCGCTGGATCTGGACGGCACGCGTCAGCTGCTGATCACCCACAATCAGGATGGGCAGAACAAGTCGGTATCGCTGACCACGATTGAGGCGCTGACCCGCCAGGAATCAGTCTCCGGGCCGCAGGGTGAGCGTCTCGATCTGGGAACCACCGTGCTGGCCCACGAAGAGACCGTCAAGCTGGACGATTCCGTGGTGGTCACCGCCGCCCAGATCCTGGTCCAGGCCCGGGTGAACACCATCCAGTCGGTCTACCTGCTGCCGTTGAACACAGTGCGTGCGGCCCGTGACGGGGCCGAGGCGGCGGCGACGTCGTCGTTGTCCGGGCCTTCCTTCGATGCCGAGATGTTCACCGTCGAGCTGGCCGACGCCGAGTATGAGGCCCCAGTCTTCCGGGTCCAGTTCACCTCCTGGCTGATCCCCAGCCGGATCTACGACATCGCCCACGAGGAACCAACTCCCATCCTGCGCCGCGAAACCCCGGTCAACGACGTCGACCTGGACGATTACCGCGCGCTGCGGCTGTGGGCGCCGACCGGCGAGAGGTGGGTGGACGGCTCGGCGATCGAGGTGCCGGTCACCGTGCTGCATCACAAGGATGTGCGCGCCGATGGGACCAACCCCACTCTGGTCTTCGGCTACGGCTCCTACGAGATGAGCATGGACCCGGCCTTCGGCATCCCGCGGCTGAGCCTGCTGGACCGCGGGGTGGTGTTCGCGATCGCCCATGTGCGCGGCGGCGGCGAGCTGGGCCGCAAATGGTATGACCACGGCAAGAAGCTGGCCAAGATCAACACGTTCACCGACTTCATCACCGCCACCGACCACCTGGTGGAGGCCGGGTGGGCGGACCCGGCCCGGGTGGCAGCCCACGGCGGATCGGCCGGCGGGCTGCTGATGGGCGCGGTGGCAAACATGGCACCGGAGAAGTACGTGGCGATCGTCGCCCAGGTGCCGTTCGTGGACACCCTGACCTCGATCCTGGACCCGGACCTGCCGCTCTCCGCCCTGGAGTGGGAGGAGTGGGGCAATCCGATCACCGATCCCGAGGTCTATGCGTACATGAAGTCCTACTCGCCGTATGAGAACGTGGTCGACGCCGAATACCCGGCGATCGCGGCGGTCACTTCCCTGCATGACACCCGGGTGCTCTACGTGGAGCCGGCCAAGTGGGTGCCGAAGCTGCGCGAGCACCAACAGGGCGAGGCGCCGACCGTGCTGAAGATCGAGATGGAGGGCGGCCACGGCGGCGCCTCAGGCCGGTACGAGAAGTGGAAGGACCGCGCCTGGGACTACGC
>JBQCZP010000081.1:0-3326 GCA_052089225.1 Nesterenkonia sp. | reverse complement strand
CGATCGTGTGTCCTATGGTGGTCTGCATGTTGGCCACTGACCGCTATGTCACCGAAACGATGGATGGCCGCGGCTGGGAGTATATGGTGCTGACCTGTCAGCCGCAGGAGTCGTTGAAGGAGGTCCGTCGCCAGGTGGTCGATCACGCGGAGTACGGCCGCTGGGAGCTGCGCCGCACCCGGCTCTACATCGGTGGAGTGCGCAAGTACTGGCTGCGCCGACGCATCATGCGCGTTCAGCGCACTGCCTGAAGATAATCGTCCAGCAGCTGGGCACGGTCCTCGCGGCCCATCAGGCGGTAGGCACGTCGCCAGTCCTCGGGCTGGGCCATCTCTAAACCACGCCAACGGTGGCTGACCCGCGCCGGGATGGTGACTGTGCCGCTGGGTGAGGCCAACGCGAAGCCCACCAGCACGTCGATCTGATGATCGACCGCATAGACGGTGAAGAGCGCTTCGGTCCGGAATATCCCCGATCGACTCCGGCGACTGAAGCTGAGCCCCAGCTCCTCAATGAGTGCGTGGACCTCTGCCGGCTCGGCGTCGACGCACAGGTCCCAGTCGTTGACCCGGTCGATCAGCCCCAGGGAGGCCAGCAGCCCCGAGCCGCCCACAGCGCTTGGAATGTCGTTCTCCCGCAGTCGCTGCTGCAGGTTGAGGACGACTCTCAGCGGTGGGGTCTGCGGTGGAGGCGGCTTCTCGGGCATGTGCTCACGCCGGGTTCGTCGTCGGACTACTGTGCTGTGAGGAACCGGTGCATGACCCGGACGCCGAAGGCCAGCGCGTCAACGGGGACTCGTTCGTCCACGCCGTGGAACATGCCGGTGAAGTCCAGCTCGGCCGGCAGGCGCAGGGGTGCGAAGCCGTAGCCGGTCACACCCAGTTTGGCCAGGTGCTTATTGTCGGTGCCGCCGCCGAGCATGTAGGGAAGCACGACGGCGTCGGCGTCCTCGGACCGCAGCGAGGCGACCATCTGTTCCACCAGCGCCCCGGAGAAGGGCGCCTCCAGGGAGATGCCTTCGTTGAGCAGCTCGAAGCGGATGTTCTCACCGGCGAGTTCTGCCAGTTTTGCTGCGACCTTCGCGTCCTGCTCGGGCAGGGTGCGGGCATCAACGAGTCCTTCGGCGGTGCCGGGGACCACATTGTGCTTATAGCCGGCCTCCAACTTGGTGGGGTTGGAGGTGTTGCGCAGGGTGGCGGCGATGAATTTTCCGGTGGAGCCGGTGGCTTCAATCAGTGCGCTGGGGTCTTCGGGGTCGAACGGAATGCCGGTGAGCTCGGAGAGCTGTTCGAACAGCGCACGAGTGGTCTTGGTGTATTCGATGGGCCACTGGTAGTTGCCGATGGCTGCCGCTGCTTCGGCCAAGTGCACCACGGGGTTGTCGCTGTGGACTGCGGAGCCGTGGCCGGCGGTGCCCTCGGCGATCATCTTGGTCCAGTGAACGCCCTTCTCCCCGGTCTGGATGAGGTAGGCGCGCTGCCCGGCGATGTCCGCGGAGAAGCCGCCGACTTCGCTGATGGCCTCGGTGGCGCCGTCGAAGAGTTCCGGGTGGGTGTCGGTGAGCCAGCGGGCCCCGTAGCGGCCGTTGTCCTCCTCGTCGGCGAAGAAGGCGAAGATGATGTCGCGCTTGGGCTGGTGGCCCTCGCGTGCCATCTGCAGCAGCACCGCAAGGATCATGGCGTCCATGTCCTTCATGTCAACCGCACCGCGGCCCCAGATGAGCCCGTCGATCAGCTCGGCGGAGAAGGGGTCGACCTGCCAGTCCTCGGCCTGGGCGGGTACCACGTCGAGGTGACCGTGGACCACCAGCGCGCCGGCGTCGGGGTCAGTGCCGGCCATCCGGGCGACCACGCTGGTGCGACCCTCACCGTCAGAAGGTTCGAAGAACTGCGGCTCCAGGCCCGCCTCCCGCATGATCGCTGCGCAGTATTCTGCCGCCTCGCGCTCGCCTTTGGCGTTGCCTTCGCCCCAGTTGGTGGTGTCGATGCGAATCAGGTCGCGGCAAAACTCCACGACGTCGATCTCTGCCTGCGCTGCCGAGTCCATAGAAGCCATGGCCACCACAGTACCGGTCGCAGTCCGGCGTAGGCGGTTACCACCGTTGGTCAATCCCAGGAACCGATTAAGCAAGTTCCCAAGGATTGAGAAGTCGGACCCCGGTGCGATCGAAATCCTTAGTATTGCGTGTGACGAGAGTGAGGTCGTGCACAATAGCGGTTGCCGCGATGAGAGCGTCCAACTCGGGAACAGGATCGGGAATGTGTAGCCCCGCTGCCATGATCGCCGTTTGCTCATCTACAGGTAGGATGCGTCGCTGGAACATCGAGCGCACATCGTCGTTAAGCCACAAACGTAGCGGTTCTGCGCCAACCGGTTCTGAGCGTTCTTTTCGCTGCACCCCACGCTCAAGTTCCAAAACTGTGATGACGCTGACCGAGAGGTCGCCGAGCTCTTGGGCACGAACCCATTCCATCAGCGACGCCGACCGCTTCAGACGAGCGTCACTAATGACATTCGTGTCGAGCAAGTACTTCACAGATCGAACTCTCGAGGGGACTCCACCCTGCGTTTCGATAACTCAAGCTCGATGTGTTCTGTGCCCCTGGCCCACAGCCGATCGCCGACCAATTCTGGCTCCCCCGCTAGTCGATCGAATTCCTGCGCTGTCAACAGCACATGCGAGCGCCGTCCATGGTCGGTGATAGTGACTGGCCCCCGTTCGGCTGCTCGCTTAGCGGCGGAGACGTCGCGGTTGAATTCACGGCTGGTGACAATGATACCCATCATGCTCCCTCCCAAACGAGCCTACAGTAGGTATTATACCAAGTGGAACCACCCACCACGAGGAGGGGCGAGGCACAACTGCAGGTTCTTCAAACGTTCAAGACGCCCTTTGATAGCCCAACATCAAAGAGTGCCTCGAACGGCTCCACATCTACCCACCGAAATGATCATGTCGAGGTTGTAGTGCGGAATTTGGCGGGCGACCCGCCGAGAGCCCTCTTGCCGAACCTGTCGGAAATTCCGACAGGTTGCTGTTTCGTCCAGCTCACCCTCGTCATAGACGTGCTGAATATGCTCCACGATGTTGGTGCGCGAGCTCTGGAACAGCTCCGCTAGCTGCTGCTGAGTCAGCCACACAGTCTCGCCCTCAAGCCGCACATCGACTCGAGTAGCACCGTCCTCTGCTGCGTAGAGCAGAATCTCAGTATTAGGTGTCAATGAGGACTGTTGAGGCATTGTTGGCATCTCCTCCGCGCGGCGCGGACATTACGTGTTGATCTGATTCAGCCTAGCCGTAGGGCCGGACATGGCCACTGACTGTC
>JBQCZP010000080.1:1277-3742 GCA_052089225.1 Nesterenkonia sp. | reverse complement strand
AGAGTCCCCACTCGAGTCAGAGTCGCGGGCCGTCATCGCCCAGCTGGGGTTTCCTCCGCCGACGCTGCAGCGGCCGGTGCGCACGCACGCCGGCTCCTTCCGGCTGGATATGTGCTGGGAGGAGGACGGTGTGGCCGGTGAGGTGGACGGTCGGTCCAAGTACCTCGAGGCCGAGCTGAGAAACGGGGCCGATGCGCATCAGGTTCACCTGCAGGAGAAGATTCGCCGCGAGGCGGTCGAGGAGCGCGGCTGGGCGATGGCCCGCTGGGGCAAGTCAGAGCTGCGCGAACCGGTGCGGTTGGCTCGCCGACTGCTGAACGCGGGACTGCAGCGCACCCAACCACCAGAGATATCCACCTGATTTATGGTTCTCAGCCCCGTATTGGCCGTGGCAGGTATGATACTACGTGGATATCGCAGGCAGTTGGTTGAGCTACCGGTCCACGCACTGACCGGTGGACACCCCGTCGGTGTAGCTGCCGGCATCGGCCAGGACGTCGCCGGCGGACTCTGCGGTGAGAGCGAAGCCCACTTCCCCGCCCTCCATGGCGCGGGCGAAGACGATCCCGGCGACGTTGCCCTCGGCATCCACCAGCGGGCCGCCGGAGTTTCCCTGTCGCACATCAGCGCCGAGCTGGTAGATCTCCACATCAGAGGTGGAGCTGCCATAGATATTGTTCACGGTGGAGACGGCGCGGGCCTGCACCAGCGCCGGGCCCGCCACAAACGGCCCACCTGCGGGGTAGCCCATCACATATCCCTGCTCGCCTGAGCTCATCGTTCCGCCCACCGGGGCCGGGTCCGTGTTCAGACCCTCCACCGCCAGCAGAGCCAGGTCACGGGCAGGGTCGAAGTAGACGGCACGGCCGCTGACCACCTGACCGTCCGGCATCTCCACAGAGGGCTCTGCGACGCCGGCAATCACGTGTGCATTGGTGGCCACCCGATTGGGAGCGACGACGACCCCGGATCCCGACTGCGACTGTCCGCACTGCTGGGCGACTCCTGTTATTCGGCCCACCGACTCGGCAGTGGTCGCCGCCGCCTCCGTCAGCTCATCGGACTCCGGGGCCTGACCGGTCTCGGGAACCAGCAGCTGTGTGATCTGCGGAATGTCCGACTCGACCACTGTGCTGCGTACCGAAGCGAACAGCGCCTCCACACGCTCCGGCATGGCGGAGTCGATGGTCTGCAGCACGGCGGACTCCTTCATATGCTGATTGACCTGGGGAAAGCCCATGGCCTGCACCGAGAAGCTCAGCGCTGCGATCACCACCAGCGAGACGAAGAGGTTCAGCACCCCGCCAACCAGCGAGCTCAGCGTGCGCACCGCCGGGGAGCGGAAGATTCGTTGGACCTCGCCACCGGCCGCAGTGCCCAAGGCATGGCCGGCCATCACCAGCACCACGGCACAGCCGATCACCGCAACGATGCGCCACATCGGGTCGGGCACCCATTCAGCGACCAACGGGATGGCGAAGAACGCCGCCACAGCACCCACCACGAAACCTGCAGCACCACCGACGGTCAGCCACACCCCGCGGACGAAGCCGCTCACCACGAAGATGAGCACCACCAACAGCAGAATGACATCCAGCAGCGTCACGTTCGCCGGCCCCTTTCCCCAACAGACAATCCGACCCCACACCGCCACATACGCCGATATCCGCGGCGCGGCGGCAAGACAGACAGGAATACACATCAGCAGTGGTAGCTTGTGATGTATTGAAGCTGATAACTTTACAAGTAAATCACCTCACATCCCGGACTTAAGAATGGAATCGGCCATGGATTTCGACGTGCTGCGCCGCGCTCCCCTTTTCGCAACACTCGACGACGACGTCTTCACCGCGTTGACCAATGAGCTAACCGAGGTTGAGCTCTCCCGCGGGTCCTCGGTCTTCCACGAGGGCGACCAGGGCGACCAGCTCTACTTCATCGTCTCCGGCAAGATTAAGCTGGGACGCTCCACCCCGGACGGCCGGGAGAACCTGTTGGCTGTGCTGGGCCCGGGCGAAATTTTCGGCGAAATGGCACTGTTCAACCCCACCCCGCGCACGGCAACGGCTACTGCGGTCTCCGAGACGCGCCTGGCGGGGCTGAAGCACGACAGCCTCCGGCAGGTCATCAACTCAAACCCTGAGGTCTCCGTGCAGCTGCTTCAGGCGCTGGCTCAGCGCCTGACCCGCACCAACGAGTCCCTGGCTGACCTGGTGTTCTCCGATGTGCCCGGCCGTGTGGCCAAGGCGCTGCTGGATCTCGCCGACCGGTTCGGCCGCCCGGCACCCGACGGCGTCCTGGTGGCCCATGAGCTGACTCAGGAGGAGCTCGCCCAGCTGGTCGGCGCCTCCCGCGAGACGGTGAACAAGGCGCTGGCGGAGTTCGTGCAGCGCGGCTGGCTGCGCTTGGAGGCCCGCGCCGTCGTCATCCTGGACATTCAGCGCATCCGCCAACGCAGCCGCTGA
>JBQCZP010000080.1:0-1177 GCA_052089225.1 Nesterenkonia sp. | reverse complement strand
CTCTGCGATAGGCTGAGGCCATGTCTGAACTGACCCAGTGGGAATACGCGACCATTCCGTTGATCATCCACAACACCAAAGGCATCCTCGACCAGTGGGGCGAGGACGGCTGGGAGCTGGTCACGGTGCTGCCCGGGCCGGAGGGCAACGCGCCCGTCGCCTACCTGAAGCGCCCCAAGCAGTAGCCACCGCCCCCAACACTGCAGGAGCATCCGATGCCCATGATTGAGGACCGCCTGGCCGAACTCGGTCTCTCCGTCCCCACAGTGACCCGGCCCGTCGCCGCCTATCAGCCCGCAGTCGTTGCCGACGGGGTGGTCTACATCTCCGGGCAGCTGCCGCTGGTGGACGGCGCCCTGCCGCTGGCCGGCAAGGTGGGGGCCGAGGTCTCGCCCGAGCAGGCCTATGATCTGGCACGCACCTGCGGGCTGAACCTCGTTGCCGCACTGAAGCACGCCGTCGGCGACCTGGACCGAATCACCCGCATCGCCAAAGTGGGCGGGTTCGTGGCCTCCGCGCCGGACTTCACCGGCCAGCCGAAGGTCATCAACGGCACCTCAGAACTGCTCAGCGACATCTTCGGCGAGGTCGGTCAGCATGCCCGCAGCGCCGTCGGCGTCACCGTGCTGCCGATGGACACACCCGTCGAAGTCGACCTGATCGCCCATATTCGCTGATCGTGACGCGGCCAGGCCTCATCCCGAGGCCTGTGACTCAGCCGAGGCCATTTCTGGGAGCCACCGCACAGGGCCCGCACAGGCCCACACACCGGCCAGCCGTCAGTCGGCTGCCATGGAGGCTTCCCACGCCTGGTGCAGCCTGGCGAAGTAGCCGCCGGCGGCGATGAGCTCCTGGGGAGAGCCGTCCTCCAACACCTCTCCCTCGTCGATGACCAGCACCCGGTCGGCGATCGCCACCGTGGAGAGCCGGTGGGCGATGATCAGCGCAGTCCGGTTCCCCAGCAGCCGCTGAAGGCCCTGCTGCACCAGCTGCTCCGAGGGCAGGTCGAGGGAGGACGTCGCCTCATCCAGGATCAGCACCGCCGGGTCCGCCAGGAAGGCTCGTGCGAAGGAGACCAGCTGCCGCTGTCCGGCTGAGATTCGCCCGCCGCGCTTGGCGACGTCGGTGTGGTATCCCTCAGGCAGCGCGGTGATGAAGTCGTGGGCGCCCACGGCCT
>JBQCZP010000079.1:0-3862 GCA_052089225.1 Nesterenkonia sp. | reverse complement strand
CAAGCCGATCCAGAGCCACCAACCCGCTCAAACCAGAAAAATGAGCCAACTCGGGACCATGGTCTCGATCCACCCCGCCTGAGTGACGACGGCGGCCCTGTGGAACTGGTGCAGGCTGCCCAAGCTCTTCAGCGCCGTCATCAGGTCCTCAGCGACCGCCCCCGCACTGATCGACTCAAGATCAACAAGGTTCACATACACCGAGACACGTTCGTGACGCGACAGGGCTGCACGCAGAGCCGAGGTGATGGCCTCCCAATCCTTCTTCTCCACTCTGCCACTGGCACGGACAGCGACGAGGTCCTCCGATGACTCCAGAAATTCAATCATCTCTGCACTCCTGTCAGGGTGGGGGCGTAAGCACTGCGCGTATGCGTCACGGTAGTCACCGCCGCAGGCGGCAGACAAGACCCCGAGAACTGGGGTGTGCATACTGCTCTGCCCTGCTCTGCCTGAGGAGCAGCACACGTCTCACTGCCCCGTATTGGGTACGTCACCTTCCGTTTACCGGGGGAGGAGTAGTATTGATTGATCAATTTTCGCCAGATCGAGAGTTCACCCACCTTCCATGACTGACACCAACGCAACGGCCTCCAGCAGGGACGCGCTGACCCAGAACGGGCACGGCGAGCACGACGACGCCGCAGCAGAGATTGCCATGCCGCCGCTGGACGCCGGCATCGAGGAGGAGCGCTCCTACGTCGCAGCGCTCTACCGGCGTCTGGACCAGCTGCGCGAGGAGACCCGGGCCCAGCTGGCCAAGGTTCGCAGCACCGGGGCAGTGGGGACGATGCAGAACATCTCTGAGCGCGACGCCTTCGCCACGATGCACGAGGACCGGCTCGCTCAGCTCAACGCCGTCGATGACCGCCTGGTCTTCGGCAGGCTCGACCTGGACACTGACGAAGCCCGTTATATCGGCCGCATCGCACTGACCTCCGAGGATCGGCAGCGGCTCATGCTGGATTGGCGGGCGCCGGAGGCCGGCGCCTTCTACCAAGCCACAGCCTTTGACCGTCACGGGGTGCGGCGTCGTCGTCATCTGCTGCTCAAACGCCGTTCCGTCCAGGGGATTGAGGACGAGGTGCTGGACACCGCAGTGCTCGAGGAGGGGACCGAGAATCACGGCGACGGCGCCCTGCTGGCTGCCCTGACCGCCCGGCGGACCGGACAGATGGGCGACATCGTCGCCACCATCCAAGCCGAGCAGGACCGCATCATCCGAGCTGACCGGTCGGGGATCCTGGTGGTCCAAGGCGGGCCCGGCACCGGCAAGACCGCCGTTGCGCTGCACCGAGCGGCCTACCTGCTCTACACCCACCGAGAGCGGCTGAAGTCCGCCGGGGTGCTCATCGTGGGCCCCAGCTCCACCTTCATGTCCTACATCGAACGGGTGCTGCCCTCGCTGGGGGAGACCGGGGTGGTGATGTCCTCCTTGGCAGATCTCTACCCGGGAGTGCGCGGGGTGGAGGAGAGCGACCAGGCTCTGGCCGAGATCAAGGGACGGCTCGACTGGGTGCAGATCATCGCAGACGCCGTCGCTCACCGGCGGCGCACCATCGCCGAAGCGCGGCACATCGTCGTCGACGGGGTCAAGGTCAAGGTCACCCCGAAAATGATCAACCGCGGCATCGAACGAGCCAAGGCCACCGGCAAGCCCTACAACGAGGCCCGGGCCACCTTTGTGAAGGTGATGGTCAAAGAGATCGCAGACACGTTGGAAGACATCCTGGCCAAGCGCTCCCAGGGCAACGAGGCGGACCGGAGCTACCTGGTCGAGGACGTGCGCAACGCTGCGCAGGTGCGCGTTCTGCTGAACCTGTGCTGGCTGCCGCGCACTCCGCAGGCGCTGCTTGAGGATCTCTACGCCAAGCCCGAGTACCTTGCCGCCGTCGCACCTCAGCTCGAGGACTCCGAACGCCAGCTGCTGCGCCGAGAGCCGGGCGCCGCCTTCACCACGGCCGATGTGCCGCTGTTGGATGAGGCAGCAGAGCTTCTGGGCGAACTCGACGAAACTGCCGGCCGCGAAGAGGTGCGGCAGCAGGCCGCGCGGCAGAAGGATCTGGAGAACGCGCAGAAGGCGGTGGAGAACGCCGGCCCGCAGCTGGAGGAGATGGGGATCGAAGGCTTCCTCGATGCCGAAGCCGTCGCCGCGCTCAACGCAGAGACCGGGCATACGATGACCGCCGCCGAGCGCGCCGGCGTCGACCGGACCTGGACGTATGGACACGTCGTCGTCGACGAGGCCCAGGAGCTGACACCGATGCAGTGGCACACCCTGATGCGCCGGTGCCCGCTGAAGTCCTTCACCGCGGTGGGGGACACCGCCCAGGGGTCATCCCCCTCGGCGACCACCAGCTGGAAGCAGGCCTTCGCCCCCTTCATCGACGATCGGCTGCGAGTGGAGGAGCTCACCGTCAACTACCGGACCCCACGAAACATCGTGGAGCTGGCCGAGCGCGTCGCCGAAGCCAACGGCCTGCAGACCACCCAGCTGCGCACAGTCCGTGAGGGTGACTATGAGCCGATCATCGAAACCCACCACCAGGCTGAGCATCTTGTTGCCGCCGCGACCGCCGCAGTCGCCGCTGAGCGGCAGCGGCTGGCAGAGGGGCTGATCGCCGTCATCGCCCCGGAACCGCTGGTCGGGTCCATCCGCGAGAGCTTGGTGGAGGTCTACGGCCGACGAGTCGGTCAGGGCGCAGGGTCCATGACCCAGGACGTCGTCGCGCTGAGTGCGGCCGAAGCTAAGGGACTGGAGTTCGACGGCGTGGTGCTCATCGAACCCGCGGAGCTTCTGGATGAGCCGGCGGGCAAAGTCGGCAGCCTCTATGTCGCCCTGACCCGCTCGACGCAGTCCCTGCGGGTGCTCGCCGCGCGAGACCTGCCGGCAGGATTCTGAGACCTTCGATGATTCTGCGGTAACGTGTTTTCGTGACCGATAACAGCCCGAACCCCGCTCTGGCCCAGCAGCGCAACGACTCCAGCTTCGACAACATCCTCCAAGAGTTGAAGTGGCGCGAACTGGTGCATGTATCCACTGATGAGGACGCCCTGGAAGAGGCGCTGGCCGGGGAACCGGTCACCTACTACTGCGGGTTCGACCCCACGGCAGCCTCGCTGCACCTGGGGCACCTGGTGCAGCTGCTGACGATGCGCCGCATCCAGTTGGCTGGGCACAAACCTCTGGGGCTGGTCGGTGGGGCCACTGGGCTCATCGGCGATCCCCGACAGTCGGGTGAACGGGTGCTCAACACCCCTGAGACTGTCTCCGGGTGGGTCAGGCAGTTACAGGATCAGGTCCGGCACTACATCTCGTTCGACGGTCCCCACGCCGCCCAGATGGTCAACAATTTGGACTGGTGGCAGGGTGTGGGCGCCTTGGAGATGCTGCGCGACATCGGCAAGCACTTCCGGGTGGGCACCATGGTCAAAAAGGACATTATCGCCAAGCGGCTGAACTCTGATGAGGGCATCTCCTACACCGAACTGAGCTACCAGGTCCTGCAGGGCTATGACTTTCTTCAGCTCTACCGCGACTACCACTGCACCATGCAGTTCGGCGGCTCCGACCAGTGGGGCAACCTCACTGCCGGCACCGAACTGGTCAGACGCGCCGAAGGCGCGCACGTCCACGCTCTGGGCACCCCGCTGATCACCAACTCCGATGGGACGAAGTTCGGCAAATCAGAGGGCAACGCGATCTGGCTCGACGCCGAGCTCTGCTCGCCCTACGCCTTCTACCAGTTCTGGCTCAACACGGCCGATGCTGATGTGGTGGATCGGCTGAAGGTCTTCACCTTCCGCACCCGCGAAGAGATCGAAGAGCTGGCTCAGGCGGTTGAGGAAGCACCGTTCAAAC
>JBQCZP010000078.1:0-3941 GCA_052089225.1 Nesterenkonia sp. | reverse complement strand
GTGCTGACCGAGTTTGGGCTGGGAACATTCGTCGTCGGGGAGCTGCGTGCCCAAGCGTCATGGATGGAAGAGCCACACACTGTTGGGCACTGGCGCACCAGCGACGGCGACGAGGTCGACTTTGTGATCGAATTCGAAGACGGTCGCGTCATAGCTTTTGGAGTAAAGCGGGAGAGCGGGTCCCAGGTAAAGACCTTGCTGGCTTGCGAAAGCTCCGCCGGGCGGCTGGCAGCCGGTTCATCGCCGGGGGTGGCGTTGAGCACCGGTCCGCGGTCCTACACCTACGAGGACAGGATTCACGTGATGCTCATCGACCGGCTTTGGCGGTAACCCACCGTGAACAGTTCTGCAGCTTCGGCAAAGGGGTTAGGCGGACTCCTGCACCAGGGCGAGGACCCGTGAGGGGCTGGCTGTCCCGCCGACGATCGGCAGCGGGGCAACGATCAGCATTGCGCCCACGGTGGGCAGCTCATCCAGGTTCTGCAGGGAGGTGACCCCATATTTGTCGTTGCCCAACAGGTGATAGTGCACCGGGAACGGCGGGTCCAGCTCGGCGCCGCGGCCGGCGTCGATGCCCACAGTGTCCACCCCGATGCCGGACAGCGGGGTCTCCTCGGCGAGCCATTTGGCCGCCTCGGCCGAAATCCCGGGGGTGTGGGAACCGGTCTCATCAGTGTTGAGGAAAGCCTCCTGATCGTCGGAGAACCGGTCCCAGCCGGTGCGCAGCAGCAGCCAGCCGTTCTCAGGCAGGGGCCCGTTCTGCTGCTCCCAGGTGCGCAGATGCTCGATCTGAAGCAGGAAGTCCGGGTCTGCCTCGACCTGCTCCCGAACATCGATGATGGCCGCCGGGCCGATCAGCCGGTGGGCCGGGATGGTGGAGACATCGTGACCCTCACGTCCGGTGACCCAGTGGATCGGGGCATCGATGTGGGTGCCCACATGCTCACCGGTGTGGATGTTGTGGTGCTTCCAGAAGGGGCCGGGCTCGTTGTACTCGCTGACCTTGTCCATGCTGAAGTCAATCAGATTCTCAAACGGCTCGGGGAGCCGCAGGGTCGGGGTGGTCGAGGACAGCGGGTTGGTCAGGTCGACGATGCGCACCGAAGCGTCGGTCAGGGCGTTCATCAGGGCGTGCACTGCAGTCATCGGTTCTCCTTGGGCACGTGGTGAGGATACGGGCGGCGGTGGGGTCGGGTCGGAGTGAACAGGGTCGGCGGTCAGTGTCCTTGGAAGGCTTCGGCGAGCCACCAGGACCCGCCGTCGTCGGCGATCTTGGCATCAATCACGATGGGTCCGGTGGGGGAGGAGGACGTCCAGCGGCGCAGCGGCTCCAGGTCCTCAGGGCGGCGTACGGTGATCCCCTCAGCACCGAAGCCGCGGGCGATTGCGGCGATGTCAACGTCGGGGAAGGTGACGGTGCCCATGTCCTGGTCTTTACCGAAGTGGTGGACCTCTGCGGAGTAGGCGGCGTCGTTGTACACGACGACGACCAGCGGAAGCTTCAGCCGCACCGCAGTCTCCAGCTCCTGGACGGACATCAGGAAGCCGCCGTCGCCGGTTCCCAGCACCGGCATGCGCCCAGGTTGGGCCAGGGCTGCGCCGATGGCGGTGTAGAGGCCCAGCCCGATGGACTGGAAGGCTTGGGTGAAGCAGAACCCGAACTCGTCGGGGACATCGAAGTACTGGCTGGGGTATCCCATGAAGTTGCCCGAATCGATGCTGACGACCCGTTCTGCCGGCAAGATGGTGTTGACCGTCTTGGACAGCTCGCGCGGATCGATCGATTCACCCTCGGCCCCCAGGTCCTCGGTAGGGGTCTGATCCCAACGAGCCCCGGCCGCAATGCGCTGGCGCACCTCGGGGGTGCGGTATCCGGTGCGGTGGGCGCCGGCGAAGGATTCCAACAGCGCTTCGGCGACTGCTGCCGAGCTTCCCAGCACCGGAACGTCCACTGGGCGGTGGGCTCCCAGGGCCGCATCGTCGACGTCGACCTGGGCGAGGGTAGTGCTGCTGCCGATGAGCTTGCCGTGGCGGGTGGTCCACATGTTCAGCGCGCACCCGAAGGCCACGATCAGATCAGCGTCACTGATCAGCTGCGCGGTCAGCGGGGAGGAGAAGCCCCCGGAGATGCCGAGGTTGAAGTCGTCGTGGTTGAACAGGCCCTTGGCCACTGCGCTGGTGGCCACCAGGGCGCCGGTGGCCTCAGCCAGCCGGGTGATCTGCTGCTTGGCGCCGCGCCCACCGCGGCCGGCGATGAACACCGGCCGTCTGCTGGAGCTGATCGCCTCCACCAGACGCTCCAGGTCAGCAGCCGAGGGGGGCGTCTGTGGCCGTGGTTCTACCGTGTGGGCGGGAATCTGGCCGACTGCTTCGACGGCCTGAACATCCAGGGGAAGGTTCAGCACCACGGTGCGGCGGTCCCGAAGCGCGGTCCGGTAGGCACGCAGCGTGTCGGCCAGGGCGGTCTCTGCGGAGTGGACCCGCTCGGGTTCGGCCAGCACCGACCGGGCGAAGTCGCGCTGATCCATGGCGAAGTTGGAGTGGATCTGGGGTGCGGCGGTCTCTGCGGCCAGCACAATCATGGGGGTGCGGGACTTGGCGGCCTCGCTGATTCCGGTGCCGGCGTTGGTCAGCCCGCAGCCCTGGTGGAGGCTGACCACGCTGACCTCACCGCTCATCCGGCAGTAGGCGTCGGCCATGGTGGCGGCCCCGCCCTCATGCCGGGCGGCGGTGAACGGCACCCCGGCTGCCCGCAGCGCGTTGGTGATCACGAAGTTTCCGCTTCCCACCACCCCAAAGGCATGCCCGACGCCGAGCCGCCCCAGGTAGGCGCCGACCTGCTCTGCCACTGTGGTCATCAGTTTCCCCTCCTCCAGGTCACTTTAGCTGATTCGGCGCCGAGTCAGCCGGGTGCTGAGGGTCTGGTCAGGGCCATGTGGGTGGGGTCGTCGTCGTGTCTCATAGGATGCAGGGTGACGGATTTTCCCCTACGAAAGGAAGCGCAGTGCCTGCGGTCTGGGACCACGGCAGCATCTACTCCGGTGGTGACATAACTGCCGAACGCCTGACCAAGGCGCTGGGGTATCCGTTCTGGTCACCGGAGAGTTCCTTTGTGCTCAACACTTCCACCGGCTCTCTGCAGCAGGTGCCGGACGAGGATGCGGCAGACCTGCTGCCCGGGCGGACACCTGCTTTGGCCATCGGTTCCAACGCGGCCCCGGAGCATCTGAGGTGGAAGTTCGCCGACCGTTTCGGTGATCCACTGGTCGTGGCGACCACGGTGAGGATCACAGACTTTGAGGTTGTCTACGCGGCCCATCTGTCACGATACGGCTCAGTGCCAGCAACGATGGTCAGAGCTCCGGGAACCACAGTCCAGCTGAAGCTGCTGTGGAGTACCCCCGAGCAGACTGCTCTGATGCACCAGAGCGAGTCCTTGGGTGCCGACTATGCCATTGCGCAGGTGGATCGCGCGAACATTGTCACCTCTGAGACGGTCGGGGCCTTCCTCAACGGACATGAGCACCTGGAGTTCTACGAAGCGCTTGCCGGTCCGCTGCGGGTAGGCGGCAGCCCAGTAGCGCTGTCTGCCATCCGCGCGCAGGGAAGAGGCTGGCGAGCCAAGGGCCAGCGCGAAATGCTGACTCTGCTGGCCGAAGCAGCCGGTTATCACTCGATAGAACAGATGCTCGGGGTGACCACTGCTGCCGCCGGGCCGTGGGAGGAGTTCAACCGGCGCATGCGTGAGGACGAACTCTTGTGAGTATGCCGACAGCGGAACCCAGCCACCTCCATGGACCCAAGGGGTGGAGCACGATGGAGACGGCAGTCTGTGTGAGCGCTTTGTGAGCGGTGCGTGTCAAGTGGCGACGCGACCATCCGTGCCCGACGCGGCAGGACTGGGCGTGCTGTTCGGGACCGGTGCGGCGCGCCTGCGTATC
>JBQCZP010000077.1:0-4555 GCA_052089225.1 Nesterenkonia sp. | reverse complement strand
ACGCATTGGTCGACGGCGCTCAGTAGCGTAAGCTTAGGGTTATTGAACGTCATTGCTTTACCCCAGTGGCCTCAACAAAATCACCGCGCTCACCTGGCCAGGTCAGCGCGGGTCACGCACCGAATAATCGGTGTATCGAAAGAAACACAGTTAGGAAACATCAATGGCCACTGGCACCGTAAAATGGTTCAACGCCGAAAAGGGCTTCGGGTTCATCGCCCCAGCTGACGGCACCGATGACGTCTTCGTCCACTTCAGCGCGATCAACGCCTCTGGATTCCGCTCCCTCGAGGAGAACCAGCAGGTTGAGTTCGACACCGCTCGCGGCCCGAAGGGCCTGCAGGCAGAGAACGTGAGCCCGCTCTGAGCAGTTCTTAGGTCATCAGGCCGCGCAAGCGGCTGATACGAATCGGCCCCCGGTCACGCAGTCAGCTGCGGACCGGGGGCCGATTGCGTCTGCAAGGGATCCTGCAGACAGAATTATCAGCAGCTGACACAGCAGATTCCAGGGAGGCAGAAAGGATTTCGTGGCGACAGAACTCACCCGCGCGCAGTTGGGACTGGCCTGCGGCATCACTGCCAGCGCAGGATTCGTCGACGGCGTGGGATTCATCCACCTCGGCGGCTACTTCGTCTCGTTCATGTCGGGCAATTCCACCCGTGCCGGCGCTGACCTGGCTGAGGCCGACCTGCTCGGCTGGGCCAAGGCCATCGGTCTGGTGGCCGCCTTCGTGCTCGGCGTCATTCTGACCTCTCTGGTGACTTCCCGGCAGGGGGCGAGCGTCAGCCGGTCAGGCAGACCCACGCCTCAGCTGCAGGCTATTTGGCTATCAGCAGCGATCCTCACCCTCGCTGCAGTCTGCGGCATGCTCCCCGCAGCAGAAGTGATGGTGGCTCCGCTGATCGCGGCTTCTATGGGCGCGGTGAACTCGACGTTCACTCGGGGCGGAGAAGTGTCGGTGGGGCTGACCTATATGACCGGATCATTGGTCAAAGCTGGCCAGCTCTTCGCTGCCCGACTGCGCGGAGCCCGGCAGACCGGGTGGTTGCGCTATGCTGCTCTGTGGACCGCGATTGCACTGGGTTCGGTTGCTGGCGCGATCAGCTATCTGGTCGCGGGACTGACCGCGTTGTGGGTCGCGGTGGTGATTCTGGGAGGCTGTGCGCTCCTGGTGTGGCAGCGGCGCCGCTTCGCCCGGCCGAGCCTTGGATCGTCGTAGGGTCTAGGTATGAAGATTCACCCCGGAGCAGTGCCCCAGACCCTGCAGCTGCGCAGCACCCAGTTCGGCAGAGCGCTGGTCGGGGGGCTCATTGGAATATTCGGAGCAGGAATCGGCTTGGCGTTCATACTTCCCGATCTGGGCTCATCTGGCTCTGGCCCAGGGATGTTCGTCCTCCATCCGTTGATCTTTGCCGGAGTCGGTCTGTACTTCCTCTCGACCGCCAAACGGCTTCGGGTGACACTGCGCCGCTCCGGGCAGAGCGAGACCAGACTGTTCCACCGGCTTGGACTCAAGCGTGGCCATGAAGTCTTTGACGCGCATCAGATCCACCACGCGGTGCTGCATACTGATGAGCGGATCAGTCGGAGTAAGAATGGCAGTTCCAGGTACCGGATTTCCAACGTCTACTTCGTCCAGCACGACGGCCGCGAGGTTCTGGTCGGGTTCAAACGCAAAGGCGGAATCGGCGGTCAACAGCCCCTGCTGCCGGAGGCCGACGAAGTAGCCAGATGGCTCGGTGTGGAG
This sequence comes from Nesterenkonia sp., assembly GCA_052089225.1. Classification (GTDB taxonomy): domain Bacteria; phylum Actinomycetota; class Actinomycetes; order Actinomycetales; family Micrococcaceae; genus Nesterenkonia. The sequence continues at coordinate 2,807 of JBQCZP010000077.1, read as the reverse complement.
CTTCACCGAACTGGGGTCGGGGCTCCACCAGGCATGGGAGCCTATGGCCACAGCAACTTTGCCCCGGGTGCGCGAGGTGGTCAGCCCCACCCAGACCATGAGGTGCCCACCGGTCGGGAGGCGAACCAGGCCGCCAGCTGGTACAACAATCCAGACAGCTTCGGCGGTGTGCGCTAGGTCGAGTGCGTCAGCTCACCGCGATGAGCCCAATGCCACAGGCGACGACGACCGCTCCGAGCACTCTGCGCACCGGGTCCTGCTCACCGAAGAACCACCAGGCCAGCAGTGCGCCGATGATAATAGATGACTCCCGAGCCGCAGCCACCAGCGCGACTGGTGTGGTGGTCATCGCGTAGAGCACCAGGATGTAGGCAAGTGGCGACAGCACGGCGATGGTCACCGCAGGCTTCCGGTCCACCCGCCAGGTGGGTCCGATCTGTGCACGCCTGCGCAGCACCCATGGCAGCATCAGCACTGATTGGGCGGCACCGCTGAGGCCGAAGTAGAGGACCGGCTCGATGCCCACGGTGCTGACCGCGAAATTGTCCCAGAGCGTATAGGCGGCGATCGCCGCACCGGTGGCCGCACCGTAGTACAGCCCGGTCGCCAAACCGGCGGTGCGCTGAAACAGGCTGCGGCCGGTCACCAACAGAATCCCGCCGAGGATCACCAGCCCGCCCACCAGAGCGGTGGGCTCAGGACGCTCACCCAGAAGCACGACGGCGACCAGGATGGTCAGCATCGGGCCCACCCCGCGGGCCACCGGATACACCACGCCCAGCTCAGCCTTCCGGTAGCCGGTCTGCAGCAGCATGGCGTAGCCGATGTGCAGCACTGCGGTGACCAGGCAGGCGATCAGCAGCTCCCAGCCGTAGCTTGCACCGCTGCGGATCATGAGGAGCACCCCCAGCGGCAGGCTGATCAGACAGCCCAGCGAGTAGTAGATCCACACGAACACGGTGGCGTCGCCGCGAGAGGCCTTGGCCGCCAGGTTCCACACCGCATGGAAGACCGCAGCCGCGAGCACCAGGGCCAGGGTCGCCGGGCTCATCGTGGGGTGGGCTCCGGGTCGGGCGGCTCGGCGCCGTCGGGTCTCAGCGACCCCTTCTTGGGCAGCAGGCCGGCGCGAGCCCGGGTGGAGGCCCACAGCACTCCACCGATCACCAGGACTCCGCCCGCCAGCTCAAGCCAGGTGGGGACCTCGCCGAGTACCAGCCAGGCGGCGACAATGCCCACGATCGGCACCAGCATGGAGAACGGTGCCACGACCCCGGCCGGATGCCTGCGCATCAGCCAGACCCAGATGCCGGAGCCGACGATGGTGCCGAACACCACGGTGTAGAGCAGCCCGGCCCAGGCGGGAGCCGCCGCGGCGCTGAATGAGGTGGCCAGTGCCGAGGCAATCTGCTGCGGTCCCTCCAGCACCAGGGAGATGGAGAACATCGGAATCGGCGGCACCACGGTCATCCACATCACCAGGTTCAGCGGACGGTCCGTCTGCGCCTGCCGAGAGGCGAGATTGCCCAGTGCCCAGCTCAGCGCACCGAAGACCACCAGCAGGAACGGTGCCCAGCCGCCGATGCTGCCGCGCGAGATGCCCACAGCCAGCAGCCCTGCCACGGCAATGGCGATGCCGGTGGCCCGGCGTGCAGTGAGCTTCTCGTGCAGCAGCAGGGCCCCCAGAAGCACCGTGAACGGAGCTGAGGCCTGCAGCACCAGTGAGGCCAGCCCTGCCGGGAACCCGGCCGCCATCCCCAGGTAGAGGCCGAAGAACTGAAAAGTGCCGAAACCCAGTCCGTAACCGATCAGGTGCTTGACCTTAACCTCCGGCCACGGCACGAAGAGCAGCGCGGGGATGGCCAGCACCAGAAAACGCAGCCCCACCAGAAACAGCGGCGGGAAGTGTTCCAGCGAGTAATGGATAGCCAGGAAGTTCAACCCCCAGAACGTCACGACGGCGAGAGCGAGAAGAATATGGCGGAAGGGCACCTCAGTATCATCGCCTGTCGGACCAGGGAAGGTCTACTGGGGCGTTGACTACCGCTGCTATATCAGGGGGTAGGTGTGGGTGGGCAGCCAGAGGTCTATTACTGGTGGCCTGCTGGCAGTGGGTTCGGTGTCGCCGCGGGGTGGTGGGTGCAGGTGCCCGTGGGATTTCAACCGATGATGGCGTCGACACAGACTCCACAGGTTGGCTGCGTTGGTCTGCCCGCCTGAGTCCCATGGTGTCTGGTGGTCGAGGTCGCAGCGTTCTGCGGCGACGGTGCATCCCTGGATTTGGCAGTGACCGTCTCTGAAGATGATCGCCTCCCGCAGCCGCTGTGGCGGGTACCGGCCGGAGTAGGTGACGGTGAGGACATCCACGTCGGCGTCGCCGGCCCGGGGGCGGGTGACGCCCTCATACCAGTCGTGCTGCGCGTGGGGGTCACCGGCGAGGGCACGTGCCTGGTCGGCGTCCAGCGCCCAGGACCGGTCGGCTGAGAGTGCTGGTTCGTTGGTGTCACCGGTGAGGGTGGCTTCGGGGACCATGATCATGATCTTCGCCTCCACCGGTGCCGGCTGGTCGGTGGGGTTGGTGCGCAGCCACGCAGAGAAGACGTCGGCTTCGCGCTGGGCCAGCGTCGGAGACTCACCGGCCTGACCCGGGCGGCCCCACTCACCTGCCCCAGCGCCATGCTCGCGGGACCAGGAGCCCGCCGACCCCTGCTGGGCGTCTGTGGCCGCGGTGTCTGTGGCCGCGGTGTCTTGGGCTGCAGTGTCTTTGGCTGCGGAGTGTTGGCGGCGGGTGATGATCTTCAGCCGCTTCT
>JBQCZP010000076.1:2952-4679 GCA_052089225.1 Nesterenkonia sp. | reverse complement strand
CCCTGCGGGATGAACGTCGGACGCGGGACGGCATGCACCTGCTCGGTGGCTGAACGCCGCAGATACCTCTCCCGGCTCTCGGGACCGCTGTTGGACCGCATGGACCTCCAAGTCCACGTCGAAAGACCCCGATCGGCCGCCATCGCGCTCGCCGAACCCGGAGAATCCTCCGCAGAAGTGCTCAGCCGGGTCGTGCAGGCGCGTCAGATTCAGCATGAGCGACTGATGCCCTACGGGCTGCGGCTGAACAGTGAAGCACCGATGTCTCTGCTCAGCCGAGACCTTCGCCTGCCTGCTGCGAGCACGAGACTGCTGAACCAGGCCCTGGACCGAGCCGCACTCTCACTGCGCGGCTACCTGCGGGTGCTTCGGCTGGCGTGGACCCTGGCTGACATCTGCGCCAAGGACAGACCCGACCAGGACGACGTCGACGCCGCCATGCAGCTGCGACTCACCCGATGATGAAGGAGGCCAGACCCTATGAGTTCCCCACATCAGCCCTACTGGGCCCCGCCGCAGCTGCGGCAGCAGCGCAGCGAATTGTCACGGCTGATCGAACCTGGAGACCTGCTGGGGCCCACCAGCGTCGCAGCCCTGGGGCCCGCCAGGGCACACGAACTGATCTTCAGCGGCCGCAGACCCACATCTGAAGAGCAGCAGACCGTGGCCGCAGCGGCTCTGGAGGCCGGCCTCGACACCTCCCGGGTCACGCTGGTCGGTGGACTGGAACGTTGGCGCACCCGTATTGAGCAGGCCAACGGGGAGCGTGACCTGCGTGTGCTGCACCGTCTCGGCGGCGGGCTGATCATCCCCGAAGACGACGCCTGGCCCGCGCAGCTGAACGACCTGTACCCAGCAGTCCCTCTCGGCCTGTACTTCCGCGGGACCGCACCAGCCGCCGATGCGGATCCGGAGCAGAACTATCTGCTGGCCCTCAAGCGGCTTCCGGTCCCGCCGCGCAGCATCTCAGTGGTCGGGTCTCGGGAGATGTCAGACTATGGGGCCCGTGCCACGTTCGAGCTGGCCGAACAGCTCGCTGGCCACGGGGTGAGCATCCTCTCCGGGGGTGCCTACGGCATCGACGCCGCCGCCCATCGCGGAGCCCTGTATGCCGAGCGGGACGAGAGTGGGCCCAGCCCGACCTGCGCTGTGCTGGCTGGGGGTGTGGACCGGTTCTACCCGGCAGGCAATGAGCGACTGCTGCGCGCAGTCACAGACCAGGGGCTGCTGCTCTCAGAGATGGCCCCTGGTTCCACGCCCACCCGGCACCGATTCCTGCACCGCAACCGAATCATTGCCGCGCTCGCCGCAGCTGTGGTGGTCGTCGAAGCTCGCTGGCGCAGCGGCGCTCTCTCCACCGCCCACCACGGACTCGGACTCGGCCGAGCTGTCGGCGCGTTTCCCGGCAGCGTCTTCTCGTCCAGCTCATCGGGGTGCCACAGGCTGCTGCGCGACACCCCGGCCGAGCTGGTCACCGATGCGGCAGAGGTCCTGGAGCTGATCGCCGGGAGGCCCACCGCTGAACAGACGGCGCTGCAGATCCCCAGCACGGGGCAGGTGCCGACACAGGAGCGGGTCGCAGACCACCTCAGCGACGTCGACCAGCGACTCTACGACGCGCTTCCGGCCCAACGCTCCACCACCGCGGGAAAACTCTGCGGAGTCGCCGGACTGCCGATGCCCCAGGTGCTGGCCGGCATGAGCAGATTGGAACGCCGCGGCCTGGC
>JBQCZP010000076.1:0-2852 GCA_052089225.1 Nesterenkonia sp. | reverse complement strand
GCACTCAACACGATGCTCGGTGCCGCGGTGACACTCGGTTCGAGCAAATAGTCGAGCAAGAAACAGTGGACCGTATTCAAGGAGTGAAGACGTATGAGCAAGTTGACCAATGGAATTCTGCGCGGAGTCACCGGGGCGTACATGCTGCAGGCCGGCTACGGCAAGCGCAATATGCCCCGTGAAGCAGCCGAAGGAATGCAGCAGTTCGCCGCCACCGGCGTTCCCCAGGTGAAGAACATGCGTGGCGAGACCTTCGGCAAGCTGCTGTCCACTGCTGAGATGGGACTCGGTGCAGTGCTGCTGACACCGTTCATCAGCAACCGGCTGGCCGGCCTGGGTCTGGCTTCCTTCTCCGCAGGGGTGCTGTCCATCTATTTCCGCAACGATGACATGACCCAGCGTGACGGCATCCGCCCCTCAGAGCCGGGCACCGGCCTGTCCAAGGACATCTTCCTGGCAGCCATCGCCGGGGCTCTCATCAGCGACCGCAGCAACAAGTGACGTTCTGAGGTGTCGCTGGGCTTAGACTCCTGGGTATGGCCACTGCTGAGTCCGCCGACCCGCTGATCGATGAGTTCATCGCGCATCTGCGCGACCATAGGCGGCTCTCCGAGCACACCATTCGCGGATACACCAGCGACCTGCAGCAGCTCAGCGCCCACTGTGCAGGCCTTCGAGAGCTGAACCTAGCCGCACTGCGTACTTGGCTCGCCGACCTGCACGCCTGTGGGCTGACCCGCAGCACGCTGAATCGCAAAACGGCCTCCGCCCGGGCCTTCACCGCGTGGGCCTACCGGAGTGGGCACTTGTCCGAGGACCCCGCGGTCAGGCTGAAGTCCGCCTCAGCTGCTGGTCGGCTTCCTGATGTGCTGCAGAACCAGCACATGACTGACCTCACCAGTGGTCTGGTGACTCGGCGGGAAGCCGCCGAGGCGAACAAGGACGACGACGTGGCCGCATGGGCGCTCGCCGTGCGGGACGAAGCAGCCGTGGAGATGCTCTACGCCACCGGCATCCGCGTCGCAGAGCTCGTCGGACTGGACCTGGGTTCCGTCGATCACCAGCGCCGCCTGGTGAGAGTGCTGGGCAAGGGACGCAGAGAGCGCGCGGTGCCGTTCGGCGTACCCGCTCAGAAAGCCCTGGACCGCTGGACCGCCGAGGCCAGGGACGTGCTGGAGAACGACAAGTCCGGCGCCGCCCTGTTCCTGGGGCGTCAGGGCGGTCGAATCAATGTCCGGGTCGTGCGCAGAACCGTCGACGACGCCCTGGCCGCTCTGGGAACCACAGCAGCCCGGGGCCCCCACGCGCTGCGCCACACGGCAGCCACGCATCTGCTGGACGGCGGCGCCGATCTGCGCACAGTCCAAGAGATGCTGGGCCACAGCTCACTGGCCACCACCCAGATCTACACTCACGTCTCAGCAGAGAAGCTCGCCGCAGCCTACAGTCAGGCACATCCGCGGGCCTGAGCCGCCCTGCCGGCCAGCTACCCGCCCAAGCTGCCGAAGATGCCCTCACCGGTGGTCAGCAGTCGTTGGCCCGGGCCCACCAAGGACGCCGTGGCCACAGAGACTCTGCGCCCCCTGCGACGCAGGCTGCTCCGCGCCTGAACACCGTGTCCTCCACCCAGCGGCACCGGACGGTGGTACACCACCGCAACGTCGTTCAGCACAGCATCAGGGTCAGCGTCCTCGACTCCCAAGGCGCTGTGCATTCCCAGCTCCAGGGCACGAACCAGGACGCCGCCGTGGACCATGGAGGCGGCGTTGTCGGTGGACGCCTGCGGTGCTGCCGAACGCACCGTGAGTCCATCCGCGGAGTCAGCGCCCCTCGCGGGGCCAGCATCGCCCAGGCCCAGGGCAGCGTCCCAGGAGTTCGGCACCACCGAGCGGTCCAGTGCTGTCGATGATCCCCCGGAACTGGTGCTGCGCGGGTGGTCGACCATGATGAACCGACACGTCCCCAGGGCCACCAGGTCGCCGGCTGCATCGAAGGCTTCAGCGGATGCCACGATGGACCGGCCCTGGAGTGCTTGGGTGCGCCCGACCACGCGCAGCCAGCTGCCGGCAGTCAGCGGTCCGGTGAGCTGGGCATTCAGCGACAGCGTCCGGATCGCAGTGCCGCCTTCTGTGAGGTTACTCGCTGCAGCTTGGCCAGCTGCGGCGTCGATGGCCACAGCCACGTGTGAGAGGGACGGGGCGACGTCGCCCGGCAGCGGCATGTGGGCGGTGGCCTGGTCAGTGGCAGGGATTTCGACTCTGCATCCGGTGAGCTCCTCGGCGGCTTGGCGCGCGGTACGAACCCGTGGAGTCGACAGCTGAACAGTGGTGAGATCGGGCATAGTCTCTATCATGGCAGGTCTTCGGAGTCTCAGCGGTTTTCCGTCTGTGGGCCTCACCGTGCCAAAGTGTCCAGTACGGCACTGACCTGTTAACATGAGGACGAGTCCTGTTTCACTGCAGGTGCCCTTCGGTCGTTGGGGAAGACGAACCGAGACGCACACAGTGGAGGATGGACATGTCTGAATACACCGCTCAGGGAACCGGGGCACAGGGTGTGCTGCACATCCACTCGGCCCCGGCAGCGCTCTGCCCTCATATCGAGTGGGCAGTCTCATCGGCGGTCGACGTCCGAGTCGACTTCGCCTGGACAGAGCAGCCGGCTGCACCCTCAACCCGCCGAGCAGAACTGACCTGGCACGGCCCCGTTGGCCTGGGCAGCAAGCTCGCCTCCACCCTTCGCAGCCTGGCCCACCTGCGGTTCGAGGTCACCGAAGAGGCCTCACCGGGCCATGACGGATCCCGCTGGTCCCACACCCCGGAGCTGGGCATCTTCCACGCCATGATGGATGT
>JBQCZP010000075.1:0-4749 GCA_052089225.1 Nesterenkonia sp. | reverse complement strand
GCGCGCACCCGCTTACCAGAACGCTTGAGGATAGTCATGAGCTCACCAAATTCTACAGCCGGTAGAACTGTGCGTCACTTTCCCGAGGCGATCCGCCTCGCTGGCCGATTCTGCCCATACTATTGGCCGCTGACCGGCCTTCTGTCGGCACAATCGGCCACCGAACGGTCCGGGACGGCTTCGCGCGGTCAACGGCCCGGGGCACAGTCTCCCCGGCGCGCGGCTATCGCTACTCGGCAGACGGCCGCTGTGATCGTCGCATCAGCACCAGTGCTGCGCCCAGTCCGGCGGTGAGGCCTCCGAACACGGCGGTCAGCCAAATCTGGGACGGCTTGGGTGCGTCAAAAAGCGCAGGGATGGAGAGTATGAGTGCAGAGGCTGCCAGTGCGAACCCCAGAAGCAGTCCGGCCAGCACTCGGTTCGACTTTTCGCTCATGGTCACCGCCTCTCTCGACCCGGGTGGAAACAGCTGACCCTCATGCTACGCGCCGGGGAGCGCGAGCGCCTGCTCAGAGAGGTGCTTATTCGGTTCGGCGTAGCTGGCTGATTCCACACCGGTGGGGCCGATGTGCAGGCTGGTCACCGAGGTCAGCCCGCATTCTCGCTGACGCGGGTCGTGCCACAGCGGCAGCTCCTCGGCCCAGAGCCGGGTCACCCAGATAGGCAGCTGGTGGGAGACCACTACGGCCTCTGCGCCGTCGCCGTGTTCTGCTGCGGCCCGGTCCGAGAGGTCCTTGACGGCGGCAAGCATTCGTTCGACCTGCTGCTTATACGGTTCTCCCCAGGTCGGGCGGAAGGGGTTGAGCAGCAGCGGCCAGCAGCGCGGTCGACGAAGGTGACGCTTCACGTTGGACAGGCCCTCGAAGGCATTCTCCGCCTCCAGAACCCGTTCCTCCTCTAGAACCGGCAGCTGCAGCCGCGCCGCCAGCGGGGCGATGGTCTCCTGCGCTCGTTGCAGCGGCGAACTGGCCAGCAGGTGCACCGGGTGCCCGTTCTGTGCGCGCTCGGCGAAGTGGTCGGCGATCCCCTCAGCCATCTGCCGGCCGAGCTCGGAGAGCCCGAACCCGTCCAGCCTGCCGTAGAGGACCTTGTTCGGGTTATACACCTCACCGTGGCGGACCAGGTGGATTGTCGCAGTAAGTGCCATACCGCATAGGCTAGCGGCTATGAGTAACCCGTATGGCGACCCCAGCCAGTATGGCGAGAACGAGCAGTCCGAGCAGCGGCCCCAGCCGCGCTACGGGGCCTACGCTCCGCGTGCTGAGGGCTCCGATGAGTCCGCAGCCGAACCACCCAGCTCCGGCGGGCAGCCGAACCCCTATGGGCAGCCCACCTGGGGCCAGCCCGGGGCCGGATCCTCCGGCGCCGCGGGCCAGCCGGGCCCCTACGCCTCCCCTGCTGCCGGCGAGCAGCAAGGTGGCCCCGGCCAGCCGGGCTGGCAGCAGGCCTCCCAGCAGGGCGGCTATCCCGGCCCAACAGTGCTGCAGAAGCCTAAGCGGCCCATCACGCTGGTGCTGTCGATGGTGCTGATGCTCGCCGCCGGCGCGCTCTCGATGGTCTGGGGCATCTACGTAATGGTGACCATGCAGGCCCAGGACGCCGAGGACCTGCTGACCGACCAGATGCGTGACACCATGATCACCTCGTTCCAGAATGATCCGCAGCTGCAGGATGTCAGCCCAGAAGAGCTCATGGAGATGACACTGACGGGCATCGGCGTCTTCGCGATGATCTGGGCGATCGTCCTGCTGGCGGTGTATGTCGCACTGGCTTTCATCGGCACGATGACCGGCAACGTCGGACGGATCCTGGCCACCATCTGGCTGGCCGGCAGCCTGCTGTTCCTGCTGCTGAGCCATGACAGCGGCGCCTTCGCAATCATCGCAGCCACTGTGCTGGCCAGCATCGCCGCACTGGTGCTGCTGTGGCTGCCAGCCTCCAACGAGCATGTGCACCGCCGCAAAGCATTCAAGGACGCACAGCGGCACCAGCAGTACGGGGGCGGCCACCACCCCTACCCCGGAGGCCAGTCGGGCCCGGGGCAGCAGGCTCCGAACCAGCAGGGACCGGGCCAGCAGACTCCCTACAGCGGATCCACCAACCCCTACGCAGGCTGAAGCCTGCCATCAGCCGAGGTCCAGCTGGCCGGAGGCGACCCGGTTCAGCGTTTCGATGAGCAGCCGGCGCTCCTGGACTTTGATCCGGCCATGCAGGGGTTCCTGGTCGTCGTCGTCTCTGACCTCGACTGCGGCCTGAGCGAGGATGGTGCCGGTGTCGACTCCGGCGTCGACCAGGTGCACCGTGCAGCCGGTGACCTTCACGCCGTGGGCCAGTGCGTCACGCACTCCGTGTGCCCCGGGAAAGCTCGGCAGCAGGGCTGGGTGAGTGTTGATGTAGGGCACCCCGACGGCTTCCAGGAACTCTGCCGAGACGATCCGCATGAACCCGCTGGAGACCAGCAGATCCGGCTGGTGCTCGGTGACCGCAGCGCAGAGCTCACGGTTCCACTGTGCTCGTCGCTCAGCGGAGGCGCCCTTCTCCAGCGGCACCGCGAACGTGGGGATCCCCGCCCGGCGAGCTCGCTGGAGACCGCCGCATTCGGGAACACTGGACCCGACTGCAACGATCTCCGCTGCCAGCTCACCAGCCTGTGCCGCGTCGATGACCGCCTGCAGATTCGTGCCGGAGCCGGAGACGAGAACCACAATGCGCATGCGCCCCAGACTACCGCTCGGCGGTAGGCTGACAGGACGACGGAGAAACTCCGCAGCGTCACATGATGAGAAGGAAGCGAGGGGATCTGATGAGCTCCACACCGCCACACGGTCAGCCCTCCGGTCCCTCAAAACCCAGCAGCCCCGACCCGAAGCGTCCCACTGCGGAGGAGGAAAAGCGCAGCTACTACTCGCAGTTCTTAGGCTGGTTGGTGCTGGCCATCATCGTGGCCTATGCGGGCATGCAGATGCCGCTGCCGTGGCGGCTGATGACACTGGCCGCCGCCCTGGTCGGCGTCGTCGGAGGCGTGGTGCTCTTTGTGCACTGCATCCGCAGAAAGCTCTCCGCAGTCGTTCTGATCGGGGCAGTGCTGGTCACGCTGAGCTGCGGCCTTCTGCTGACCACCGCGGGGATGCAGACGATCTTCTGGGAAGCCAGTGTCAGCTTCGATGAATGTATGCGCTCAGCACTGACCCAACGGTCGATGGATCAGTGCACCAGCCAGTACGAGGAGGAGATCTTCTCCTCGATTTCGGGCGTCCCATAGGCCGAGCTGCCCTCACCTCACCGAATCACCTTGCTTTATCACCCTGCTTTCCGGAAATCACCTTCGTCTACGACGGTGATGACCCGATATGAGGGTGATGATGGGGCAGTGGACGGCGAAGCCTACGGCTGAGGCACCTATGGAAGCGGACCCTGCTCATGGTTAATCTCACGCAGGGTGGTCTCACGTCGGGCAGTTCAGCGACGCCTGCTCAGCGCAGTGGCCGGCGCCAGCAGATAGCCGAGCATCACTCCGAGGGCGACCCAAGCACCGATCAGCCCGGCAACGATCCCGGCATGGGGCCCGACGTCGTTCATCCGCCCCACCCCCAGTGAACTGTGGGAGAGCCACAGCGGCCCGATCAGCAGGGCCGCAGTCACCAGCCCGGTCAGCACACCCAGGGTAAGGGTGGAGAGTGTCAGGGATGCCGCTCTGAATCGCAGCTTCAGCTGGCACCAGTCGTCGAAGTGATTCTCCCCTTCGCGCATGAGCCACCATCCGGCCGCAGCCCCGGCCAGCAGCACCAGCGCGAGCACCGCTGGGGCGTAGGCGTGCGCCTGGTGCGGCAGAGCGGCCAGAAGCGGCACCTCAGGCACCGCACCCAGTTCAGTTGAGAAGGGGCCGACCGGTGATCCTGCCCCCATGCTGATTCCTGGCCCCGCCGCATAGGAGAGCGCCCACAGCACGGCGTTGGGCGCCAGCCCCAGGTGCAGCAGGGTCAGCCCGATATCGCCCCAGAGCCCGGCGTCGGTCTGTTGGTACGCGTTGGCGATCTGCATCCACTGCGAACCCAGCCACCCGGCCAGCAGCAGCGCCGAGAGCCCGACGGCGGCCACCGCGGCGACCGCACCTGCCCGCAGCACCGCCCACAGGTAGGCTCCTGCCCACTTCAGCTCCTGAGAGTACTTCTCCACCTGGGCCTCCAGGTCCACCCCGATCATTCGGGTGGCGCTGCGCGCTTCGGCGTAGCACCCGCACAGCGAACCGACTCCCACCAGCGTGCCCGCAGCGACCCCAGTCCACACCTGTGTTCCGGGGTCGCCGTCAGCGAAGACGGCGAGCCCGACACCGGCGGCGGCATAGCTGAGGGTCAGCGCCAGCAGCCCCTGCCACAGCTGATCCGGATAGGCACCCTGAGCCAGACGACGCCCGGCGCGCCAAGCCAGCAGAAACGGGATCAGCGTGAAGCCCAGCGGCACCAGATGGAACCAGCCTGATGCGGCCTCACCGCCTAAGTCGCCCATATTGAGCGGGGCGGCATGAACAACCATCCAGGCCTGCGCTGCCGTGGTCCCAACAGCTTCGAGGTCGAAGCCGCTGAAGCTGCGTGCCAGGGTGAAGCCCAGCACCGGCAGAGCTACCAGCAGCGCAGTGGCGACGATCGCCTGAACGGCCTCGTAGATGCCGAAGATCCACAGTGGCGGGGTGGGCAGTCTCCTCATTCCCTCTATGGTGCCAGCGCGGCGGCCCATAACCCGGCAATGACG
>JBQCZP010000074.1:0-5270 GCA_052089225.1 Nesterenkonia sp. | reverse complement strand
CTTCCAGCTGGAAGGGGTAGCCCTCGGTGGGCTCCAGGACTCCGGACAGCTGGACGTGGTCTTCGCCCTGCCGCTGCACGGACAGGTCGACGTCGTGCAGCAGCCCGTGGATGGCGGCCCCGGTCGACTCCTCGTTGACGTCCAGCTGATGGGTGGTCTCACGGTGAACGTAGCGGGCCTGCTCGATCCGGTTCGGCCACGGTGCCAGCACAGCCCCGGCGAAGGCGCCTTCGGCCTGAGCCGCAGGCACGATGAGATCCTGGCCCGCCCCCGAGGAGGGGTCGGTGCTGGTCAGGCTCAGCAGCTGACCGCCGCGCAGGGCGATCTGGGCTGCGTAGCCGTCTGCGGCGATAGTCAGCGACGACGGCGTCGACTCCATCTGGTGCTCCTCCCCTCCCTCACCCGGGGTCCCGGCTGAGGAGACTGCGTCTGACAGTTGAGTCAACACTAGCGAAAGCTCGGGCCACATGCCCACTTATTCGGCGCGAAACGACGTAGACTCAACTTCCTATGAATGCAGCACCTTACTCTGACACCGACTATCAGCAGTCACCCATTGCGGTTCCTGCGGCCGGATACGGCGGCAGCTTCATGCACCAAGCGGGCAAGAAGATGGTCTGTCTTGACGTGGACGGCACCACCGTCAACCACGACGGCCACATGTCTGAGGCGGTCAAGCAGGCCGGCCGGGCCGTGGTCGCTGATGGTCACACGGTGGTGATCGCCACCGGCCGCTCCCTGCCGGCGACCCTGCCGATCATTCAGACCCTGGGCGTCACCCACGGCTATGCAGTGTGCTCCAACGGGGGTGTCACGCTGCGCATTGACACCCGCAGGGCAGACGAGGGTGGATCCGCTGACGGCTACGAGGTGGTCGCTCAGCAGGTGTTCGACCCCGCGCCGGCGCTGGAGGCGCTGACTGAGCGGCTCTCCACGGCCCGTTACGCCATCGAAACCTCGGCCGGCAATTTCCTCTCCACCGAACGCTTCGAAGACCTCACCTTCGGGATCGCGCCGCGCCCGGTCAGCCTCAAGAAGATGAAGCGTTCCGAGGCGGTGCGGCTGGTGGTCAACTCCTCAGACGCTACGGCCGCGGAGTTCGCCCGCACCGTCCGGGACATCGGACTGCACGGAGTGACCTACTCGGTGGGCTGGTCCGCCTGGCTGGACATCACTGCCAAGGGCGTCACCAAAGCCTCATCGTTGGAGCAGCTGCGCGAACAGCTGGGCGCTTCGCCGGAGGCGACTGTCGCCTGCGGGGACGGGCACAACGATATTGAGATGCTGCGCTGGGCGGCGCGCAGCATCGCGATGGGCCAGGCCGACGACGAGGTCAAGGCCGCCGCCGATGAGGTCACCGGGACGGTCTTTGAGGACGGCCTGGTGCCGATCCTGCAGTCACTGCTGGACGAGTAGCCCCACGACGGCGTCTCACCCACCCCGCCCCTACCCCCTACCCGGTTTGACCGCGCCGAAACGTGCAGGACACCGGGATTATGGGGGCTGTGTTGACAGTTTCGGTGCGGTCACCTGGGGTGGGGTGGCGCCGCCTGCCTGTCTCGGGGCGGGATGCGCAGCGGCTCAGGTCAGCGCAGCTGGTCAGACAGTTCGGCCAGGGCGCTTTCGCCGACCAGATCACCGGGGAGCATCGGCAGCGTATCCAGCTCCACATGCGGCAGCAGCTCTCGCAGGTGGGCCAGGTGCTGCTCCTCCTGGGTGCGCCGCGCGGCCAGAAAGTCGCCCTGATCAGTGGGGGAGAGCCGGTTGACGACCACACCGCCTACCTCGACGCCCAACCGGGTGAGCTCCGCATAGAGCTCCACGGACTCCAGTACCGGCAGCCGCTCGGAGGTGAGCACGACGACAAAGCTGCACTGTTCTGCGTCGGTCACCAGGTCCCGCATCCGTTCGAAGCGCTGCCGGCGCTTCAGCAGGACTTGGCGGATGCGCCTGTCCCGGTTGGCACCGCGGGAGGATTCGGGGTCGTCGTCGCCGTCGAGGGCGCGTACCGCCGCGCCGAACTTTTCGGCCTTGGTTCGGCGCTGCAGCAGCCCTTCGGTCCAGGCGGACATGATCTCCGGCAGCGCCAGCAGGCGCGCGGTGTGCCCGGAGGGTGCGGTGTCGAAGATCAGCAGGTCGTAGTCGTAGAGGGCGTGCTCAGCCAGCTCGGCGATGCGTTCTAGGATCGCCGCCTCGTGGGTGCCGGGGGAGTTGCCGGCCAGCTGCAGGTGCTGGTCGACCTGTTTGTGCAGGTGGGCGGGCATAAAGTCCCGCAGACTGGCCCCGACTTCGGCCAGATGGGCGTCGATGGTGGCCTGTGGGTCGATCTCGACTCCGGCTAAGACGCCGCCGACTTCGTCGTCGGCTAAGTGCACCGGCTCATCGCCGACCGGAGTGTTCCACAGGTGCCCCAAGTTGTGGGCCGGGTCGGTGGAGACCAGCAGCACACGCCGGCCCGCCCGCGTCTGGTGCAGGGCCACGGCGGAGGCCACGGAGGTTTTGCCGACTCCGCCTTTGCCGCCGATGAACAGTACGCGGCGCTGGGCCGCCAGATCTAGCAGCATGAAAGTCCGTCGAGGGGAGATTGGTCCAAGCCCTGCCGGATGTGCCAGTCATGCATCCGGTCCATCATCTCCGGCAGCAGCTCCAAGGTGGCTCCGGAAGCCGGGTTGGGCACACCTAGGGCTTCGGAAAGCACCAGCATCATGAATAGGTCCTCCTCGTCTCGCTGGGCACGTGCGAAGACGCGCCGATAGGGGGCCACGTAGAACTCACGCAGCCCCCTATCGAATCGCCTGAAGAAGCTCACTTCAGCGGCATCTTCTCATCTTCGGTGAGCAGGACGTCGTCTTCGGGCTCCTTCGCGCCCTTACGCGCAGCGATCATGGCGATGATCGATTCGACCATCACCCAGGTGCCTGCGACCAGGATGATCACGTTGAGGGAGAACAGCAGCCATTCGCCGTCTTCGAAGAACCCGACGACCTGCACCAGTGCCGCATAGAGGCTGACCACCAGCACGAACACCATGGGTATGAGAACCGGCAGGAATGGACGCCGTTTTCTGATGAGCATCACCGTGATGATGCCCATGGTCAGTGCAGCCAGCAGCTGATTGGTGGTGCCGAACAGCGGCCAGATCAACAGGCCGCCTGAACCGTCGCTGCCCTGGGAGAAGGTCAGTGCCAAAGTGATGCCCACCACTACCACGGTGGAGACCACGGCGCTGACGTTCACCTTGGCCAGTTCACCGGCTTCCTGAACTACGTAGCGCATCAGACGCACACCGGTGTCCATAGTGGTGGCCGCGAAGAGAACGGCCATGGTGGCCAAAATGGTGGCCGCGAGTCCGTCGGGAACGCCCAGGCCCTGGTTGACGATGTTGGCTCCGCCTTCCACGAAGACCGGGACGCCGCCTGAGGAGAAGGACTCATAGGTCTCTTCCCACTGGGACAGTGACTGGAACCCTGCAGTGGTGGCGATGATCGCGCCCAAGGCCAGCAGGCCTTCTCCGACCGCACCGAAGTAGCCAACGAACTTTCCATCAGTCTCACGGTCCAGCTGCTTGGAAGTGGTGCCGGTGGCCACGGTGCCGTGGAAGCCGGAGATGGCGCCGCAGGCGATGGTGACGAACAGAATCGGAACCATCGAGGGGGCGTCGGCCGGTACGTTCTCGTTGAAGGCCGGGGCCACAACAGTGGGGGTGGCGATCATGACCGCGCCGTAGATGATGCCCAGGCCGATGAACAGCTGCACACCGTTGATGTAGTCACGGGGCTGCAGCAGAACCCAGACCGGCAGCAGTGAGGCGATGCCGGCGTAAATGAACAGCAGCACAATCCACTGGCCGTTGGGGTTCATGCCCAGAACCTGCTCAGGCAGCTCAATCGGTACGGCGTTGCCCCAAAGAATCAGGGCGTAGAGAGCGGCGACGGCGCCGATGGTCACAGCTGCCAAATTCACCTTGAGTCGGTACATCAGCTGCCCGACGATCACCGCCACGACCAGCGCGCCCCAGACTGGGATGACCGCTCCGGGCTGGGCGACCAGCAGGTTGGAGATGACGACGCCGAATGCTGCCACAGTCATCAGCAGCAGCAGGAAGACCACCACGATGAAGAGGTTGCGTCCCCGGGGGCCGATGTATCGGCCGGAGAGCGTGCCGATCGAATTGCCCCTATTGCGGGCTGAGGCCCACAGCGCCCCGAAGTCATGCATACCGGCGATAAAGACCGTGCCGAGGACCACCCAGATCAGAGCGGGGAGCCATCCCCAGATGACGGCGATGGCTGGTCCCACGATGGGAGCCGCGCCGGCTACGGAGGTGAAGTGGTGTCCCCACAGCACGTAGCGGTTGGTCGGGACGTAGTCGACGCCATCATTGTATTGGTGGGCCGGGGTCTTGAACTCGGCGTTGACCTTATAAACTTTTTTTGCCAGAAATTTTGCGTAGAGGAAGTAGCCGGCCAGCATTATTGTGATGCCGATGATGGCCAGCACCAGTGAGTTTGGTGCATCCATGACAGTTTCTCCCGTGATGCGGTGACGAGTGATTCAGGTCCACACAGTATATGGGCTGCTGGTGATGTCAGCCATGGCTCAACCGGCCCCGGTCAGTTTGCCGAGGATAGGCTATGGTTCATGAAGTTCCGTCTCAGCGCCGATGACCCCACGCACACGCTGGAGGAGGTGTGGCCGCCCCTCGGGCTGCGCATCGAGGCGCCGAACCTGGTGCTGCGTCATATCCGCGAAACGGACTTCCCCGCCTACCTGGCGGCGGCGTCGTCGGGGGTGAAGAGCACCGAGCGCAGTCCCTTCGTCTCGCCCTGGGATGAGAACTCGCCGGCCGAGCTGGCGCGCAGCTCGTTGCCCTGGCTCTACAGTCAGCGGGGACGAATCGGCCCGGACTCTTGGTATCTGATGCTGGCAGTCTTCACCACGGACGACGACGGCGGCGAAGGCCAGCTGATCGGCATGCAGGATGTGCAGGCCGACTCGTGGCCGGTGCTGCGCACAGTGACCTCCGGCTCCTGGCTGCGCCGCGACGCCCAGGGCCAGGGGTATGGCACCCAGATGCGCGCGGCGATGCTCATGTGGGCCTTCGACCACTTCGGCGCTGAGTACGCCGAATCCGGCGCCTATGACTGGAACACCCGGTCGCGGCGGGTCTCCCAATCGCTGGGCTACTTCCAGTCCGGGACTCGACGCGTCACCGACGCCCACGGCACCCAGCCCGAGTGGGAGCACCAGCTGCGCCTGCCGAAGAACGA
>JBQCZP010000073.1:0-6315 GCA_052089225.1 Nesterenkonia sp. | reverse complement strand
CGACACCGACGCCGCCGCCTGGGCGGAGCTGACCAATCACCTGGCCGTGGTGGACGGCACTGAGGAGTTCTACGACGCCGACGACCGGCTCGAGGAGCTGCGCAGTCCCACCACCAACGCCGAGCTGGATACGGTTGCGGTCTGGGATGGTGCCCAGATGATCGGCTTCGGCACTGTCTCTGTGCGACCCAACCCTGACCGCGAAGGCAGAGTCCGGGTCGGCATCGACGGGGGCGTGCATGCGGATCATCGCCGCAGAGGAGTCGGCGCCGAACTGATGAGCCGGCTGGAGGCCCGTGGCTCAGAGTCGGCAGGGTTCCAGCATCCGGGGACGCCCTTCCACTTCGACACCGGCGGTGGCCTGTCCGGCTCCTCCGCCAGAGCATTCCACCTCGGCCGCGGATACCAGGAGGCCCGCTATTTCAACCTCATGGGCCGCGGTCTGGCCACCGCCGACTCTGCCGAGACGATCCTGGCCCGCCCGATGCCGGAGGCCGTCACGATCCGCGCCCCTGAGCCCCAGGACGAGGAGGCGGTTTTCGAAGCCCACGCTGCGGCGTTCGCCGACCATTGGGGCAGTGCGCCGCCCTCGCGCAGCCGTTGGCATGAGCAATGGACTTCACGCAGCACCCGGCCGGAGGTCTCGCGCGTGGCTGTGGACGAGTCCGGCACTGCAGGCACCGTCACGGTGCTCGCGTATGTCTTGTGCGGCCAGTGGGTCCCACGCGAACTCTATGTGAGCCTGGTGGGGACCATCCCCGGCGCACGCGGGCAGGGGCTGAGCAGCGCCCTGCTGGCCCACACGATCGAAGCCGCGGCGGCCAGCGGCGACTACGACGCCATCGACCTCGACGTCGACTCGGACAGCCCCACCGGAGCCACCAGAATCTACGAACGCCTGGGCTTTGCGGTCAAGCACACCACCGCACTGATGCGAAAGTGCCCCGTCTGAGCGGGAGTATTCTGAAGGCATGATTCTTGGGGCGATTCCGGGCGCGACGCCGGACAAATGGGTTGCCCGTTGGCGAGACCGCTACCCAGATCTGCCGCTGCAGGTGCACTACTACGACGACGCCGGCTCTGGCAGCGCCGCACAGCTGCAGCGGATCCGGTCCGGCACCGTCGACGTGGGCTACATCCGGCTGACCGAGGAGGCCGAGGAGATCGACAAGGACCTCTTTCACCGCGTGCTGCTCTACCGGGAGGACCCGGTGGTGTGCGCAGCCGCTGATCATTGGATAGGTGCAGCCGAGACGTCGGTGAGTGCTGAGGAGATCGCCGATGAGCCCATCTTAGACCCGACCGATATGGTCGCCCAGTCCGACCGCGCCGACATTGACACCCCTCAGACAGGCACTGATCTGGCCCACGCCGAGCGGCTGGCCGTGGAGACGGCGGCCACCGGAGCCTGCGTCGTCGTGCTGCCTGCTTCAGTGGCTCGGGTGCTTTCCCGCAAAGACGTGGTGATCCGCACGGTGGAGGGCATGGCCGGGTATCAGACGGGGCTGGCGTGGCTGCGCGAGCGCGACTCGGACATGATTCAGGAGTTCATCGGTGTCGCCCGCGGCCGCAGAGCCGGTTCCGGGCGCAGTGCTGTGCAGGCCTCCAACTCGACGACGTCGTCGTCGCCGAAAGTCTCGGATTCTTCAGGCAAGCAGCCCAAGCAGCGCGGCCGGTCCGGCGCCCGCCCCGGATCCGGGGCACGCGGGGGGAAATCAGCTTCCCGCCCTCGGCGCGGCGGGCGCTGATCTGTCCGGCGCCGAGGCCTGGGCCGCTGCCCCTACCGTCCGGCGGCGTAGCCTTGGGCCCCGCGCGGGTTCGCCGCGGCGGTGAGCCGGCCGGTCTGCGCGTCCCGGGTGACGCAGGAGAGCCGGCCCAGCGACCAGGCGCCGGCGCGGGTGATGCGGTGGCCGCGGCGCTGAAGCCCGGCGATCACCTCCTCGCCGAGCCGGTCCTCCACCACGGCGGCCCCGGGCTGCCAAGTGCGTGGCCAGAACGACGCCGGCATCGAGCTGGTGTGCAGCGCCGGGGCGTCGATAGCCTGCTGCGGGGTGTGCCCACCCACCAGGTGTCGCAGCAGAAACAGCAGCTGCCACTGGTCCTGCTGATCGCCGCCGGGGGTGCCCAGCGCCATGATCGGTTCCCCATCCTTCAGCACCAGCGTGGGGCTCAGCGTGGTACGCGGGCGCTTCCCGGCAGCCAGCGCACTGGGGTGCTCGGGATCCAGCCACGCCATCTGCAGCCGGGTGCCCAGCGGGAACCCCAGACCGGGGATGGTGGGGGAGGACTGCAGCCAGCCGCCGGACGGCGTGGCTGAGACCATGTTGCCCCACTGGTCGACCACATCCAGGTGGCAGGTGTCGCCCTTGGCCTCGCCCTCACGGCTGACCGTGGGCTCGCCTCCGCCGAAGCCGGAGCCGCCGGCGTGGGGGTCAGCTTCGTGCAGCGGCGGCAGCACCTTGGCCACCCCGGCGACGCTGCCGGGCCGGAACTCTGCTGAGGCCTGCTCGCCGATCAGCTGACGCCGGGCGGCCGCGTACTCCGCAGAGAGCAGGGTCTCCAGGGGGACCTCGCCGTCGGCGTAGTAGGTGTCGCGATCGGCCATGGCCAGCTTCAGCGCCTCCAGAATCGTATGGGCGCCGAGCTCGCTGCCGGGATCGAGTCGGGCGTCGTCGAACCCTTCCAGAATCTTCAGCGCCTGCAGCAGCACCGGGCCCTGACCCCAGGCGCCGGTCTTTGCGATGGTGCAGCCGCGGAAATCCACGGTGGCCGGCTCCTCATAGGAGGCGGAGGCCTGGGCAAATTCCTCTGCGGTGATCACCCCGGCATAGTCGCCGCCGTCGGAGTGCTTGTGCGGGGTCCTCAGGAACTCCGTCGCGGCCTGAGCGACCCGGCCGGTTCTCCATTCCTGGCGGGCGGCCTCCACCTGGTCGATGTGGGAGTCCTCCTCGGCACCGGCGGCGACCAGCTCGCGCAGCACCTGGGCGTAGTCGCGGTTGGTGAGTGTGGCGTAGTCCTCGGGGATCTTCCCGTCGGGCATCCACTGCTCTGCAGAGGTGGGCCAGTGTTCGGTGAACAGTTTTTCCACCGTGCGGATCGAGGCCCGGATCCGCGGCACCGCGGGGTAGCCGTTCTGCGCGTAGTCAATGGCGAACGCCAACACGTCTGCCAGCGGCCACGTGCCGTGATCGCGCAGCAGAAGCAGCCAGGCGTCGACGGCGGCCGGCACCGCAGCAGCCAGCGCACCCGCCCCGGGAACCCGGTCCAGCCCCAGGTCACGGTAGTGCTGAAGGGTGGCTGCGGCAGGTGCAGGGCCCTGGCCCATCAGCACCTTCGGCGCCGACGGATCCTCGGCGGTGACGAACAGCCCGGTCATGTCCCCGCCGGGACCGTTGAGGTGCGGCTCCACCACATGCAGCACGAATCCGGAGGCCGCTGCGGCGTCGAAGGCGTTGCCGCCGCGCTCCAACACTGCCTGGGCGGCACCGGTGGCCAGCCAATGGGTGCTCGCGGACATGCCGAAGTGTCCCTGAAGGGTGGGTCGAGTGCTGAAGTCCCCGGCATGGGTGAAGGTCATGGGCGCAGGCCTTTCCTGGTGAGGATCCGTGTGGTGCTTCAGGCTGGGTGCTTCAGGCGGGGAGCTTGTGGCGCAGCGCGCTCGCAGCCGCGGCAGTGTCATCAGGTTCGGTCACTGCGCGGACCACCACCACACGGTCGGCACCGGCCTGGGTCACCTCATCGATGTTCTCCACGGAGATCCCGCCGATGGCGAAGAACGGCTTCGGCGACTGCAGCTGTGCCGCCCGGTCCACCAGCTCAGTGCCCACCGCGGCGCGGCCGGGTTTGGTCGGCGTCTGCCACACCGGTCCGGTGCTGTAATAGTCGAGGTCCGGGTCTTCATCGGCCCGGCGCACCTGGTCGAAGGTTTGGCAGGAGCGGCCGATGACCACGTCCTCACCCACAATGGTTCGGGCCTGCTCGGCGGAGAGGTCCTCCTGGCCCACGTGAAAGACGTCGACCCCGGCGATCAGCGCCAGATCGGCCCGATCGTTGGCGGCGGAGAGGCCGCCGTAGTCATCGGCGACCTCCTTCAGCAGAGTCAGCGCGGCGATCTCGGTCTGGGCTGAGACGTGCTTGTCGCGGACCTGGATGATGTCCGCCCCACCGCTGAAGGCGTCCACGTAGAACTTGCGCAGCGCCTCCATGCCCAGCTCATCAACTGGGCCGGCGTCCGGGCGGGCGATGAATCGCTGCAGGTCAGTGCACACGTAGAGGCGGGAGGCCAGCAGCCGCTCGCGGCGAAGCTGGCCCAACTGGCTCGGTTCTGGCGTCGTCGTTTCGCTCATGACCCCAGCCTATCGGTGCCGCCTGCACGGGGAAGGGTCAGCTGGATTCGCCGCCGGCCACCAGCTCCAGGAAGCTGCGGTTGAAGTCATCGAGGTCACCGGGGTTGCGGGAGGTGACCAGGCCGTCGGAGATGACGACGGACTGGTCGACCCACTGCGCACCGGCGTTGACCAGATCGGTCCTCAGCGAGAGGAAGCTGGTGACGGTCCGCCCGTCCAGCACCCCGACCTCGGTGAGGATCCACGGGCCGTGGCAGATCGCGGCGACCGGTTTGCCCGCGTCGAAGAAGGCCTTGACGAACGTCTGCGCGGCTTCATTGATCCGCACGGTGTCCGCGTTGAGCGTTCCCCCGGGCAGCACCAGGGCGTCGTAGTCTGCCGGATCGGCGGAGGCCAGCGCCACGTCGACGTCGAAGTGCTCGGCGTGCTCCCAGTCGCTCTTCATCGCCTGGATCTGCCCCTCCTCGAGGGAGACGAGGACCGGGGTGCCGCCGTGGGCCTTGATCGACTCCAGCGGCTTTGTCAGCTCCACCTGCTCGACACCGTTGGTGCTCAGCACTGCGATCTTCTTGCCGGCAATATGTGTCATACGAGAACTCCTCCTTCTGGCGGCTGAGCGACGTCGGCTGCGGCGCTGGAGTCCAGCTGCCGGGCCGAAGCCCTTTCACCGATTAAGTCTATGAACTGCACCTCAACCCGGAGGCGGCACCAACTCAATGATTGCTCAACGCTGGCTGGCGCCGATCAGCTTCCGCGGGGTGTGCCACAGGGTATCGGCCAACCACTCATCGCTCAGCCCCCAGCTGTTGAGCACCGCGAGCTGGTGGCTGTACTGGTAGGGGATGGAGGGGAAGTCGCTGCCGAGGACCACTTTGCCGTCCAGTTCGGCCAATCTCTGGATGTAGCCCTCCGGCATGGGCGCAATCTGTTCCATGAAGTCGGTGCCGACCATGGTGGTGTCCAGGTAGACGTTGGGGTGGTGGGCCGCCAGATCGGCGAAGTCCAGATAGTCGGGCAGGCCCGCATGCGCGATGACCAGCAAAAGGGAGGGGTGGCGCCGGAGCAGCTCGCGGATCGGTGCGATGCCGGTGTGCTCTCCAGGGTGGGGGCCGTTGCCGCAGTGGATCACCACCGGGGTCTGAGCCTCGGCAACCCGAGCCCAGGCGCCGTCGAGCTGGGGGTCTGTGGGGGAGAAGCCGCCGACCTGGATGTGGATCTTAAAAACTTTGGCGCCTGCGTTCAGAGCTTCCTCCACCGTATCGTCGACCCCGGGCTCGGGGTAGAAGGTCGCCGAATGAATCACGTCGTGATGGGCCCGTGCCATATCAGTGGAGTAGTCGTTGAGCCACTGGGCCATGCCGGGCCGGTGCGCGTAGTTCAGGGTGCTGAACGCGCTGAGCCCCATAGCCCGCAGGGCCTCGAGTCTTTCGGCATCCGACTGGCGGTAGGCGATGGGCCAGTCGGGTCCGCGCTGCTCACCGGCGCGGTCGAAGAACTCCCACACCTTCTGCTGGACTCGCTCAGGCATGAAGTGCACATGCAGGTCAACGATCCCCGGAAGGCCCAGCGCTTGGATCCAGGCGGGCACGTGGGCATCAGATTCCGGGGCGTTCACGCTTTCCATACGGCTCAGTATGCCTCAGGCTCGCCGCAGAATGTCCAGCAGATGAGCTGAGGGTACCGCAACTCCAGAGGTTGCTCATGCCCTGAACCTTGCGTCACAGCAATGGCCGCGGGAGCCCCCACTTCCTACTTCCGAGACACTGCTGAAGAACCATTGCTGATCCACTCGGTGAACTTGGCCGAAGTGCTCATCAGCGGGGTGCGAGCTGGGCGCGGCGAGGAAATGCGTGCCGACCTCCATGCGATCGGCATCCGCGTCGCCGGCCGCAGTGAGGGTGAACCCCTGCGGCTGGCTCGCCTGCGGGTGGAGAGTCGACTCAAAATGCCCGACTGCTGCGCACTGGAC
>JBQCZP010000072.1:0-6947 GCA_052089225.1 Nesterenkonia sp. | reverse complement strand
TCTCGTAGTCCACCTGGGTGAGCCCGGTGAACAGCTGCTCCAGCACCCAGGATCCGCAGACCTCGGTGGAGTTGGATGGCATCAGGTTCTGCGGCTCACAGTTGTAGGCGGAGACGGTGCCTCCGCCGGCAGCTTCTGCGCCGCCGTTGTCGGCGGTGCCGTTGCCGCCATTGCCATCGTCTCCGTTGCCGCACGCGGCCAGCACCAGTGCTGCTGCTGCGGTGATAGCGACAGCACCGCGACGGCGCGCCGACCCATGGGGGTTATGCGTGGTCATATCTGCTCTCCTCATCAATGGAGCGTTCAAGTGATACAGGTTACTTTAGTGCATATTCCGCCTACACTGCGTTTCGCCTCCATCATTTTTCCGGTCCTCGCTGCACCCTCACTGCATCGAAGAACCGCGATCTTGGGCCTTCCGCTGGATTTCCTTACTTGATACCCTAAGTAAGGAAAATATGGAAACGGGGGAACAATGCTGTCGACGACCGTGACCAGCAAAGGTCAAGTAACTGTGCCGAAAGCGATTCGCGAGGATCTCAAACTCACACCTGGAACGCGTCTGCACTTCCACAAGCTTCCCAATGGGGAATATCGTCTCCATGCCCGCACAGTCTCCATCACCGACACGTTCGGAATGCTCGATGATCTGGCTTCCCCCTTCGGACGCTCGTTGACAGTGGAGGAGGATGAGCTGATGGCTCAAGCAATCGCCGATCATGTGTTGGAGCAGGACGAACGCTGATGAGCACGCTCATCGGAGTAGACACCAACGTGCTGGTGCGCGCCTATCAGCCGGGTGAGGCTCCCCAAAAGCCCGCTGCACAGGCGTTCCTTGAGTCCCTGGGCGCAGACCGGACCGGATTCGTCACTCTGGTCACGTTCTCTGAGCTCTTTCGGGTTCTGCACAAGGTGTATCGGGTACCTCGCACGCGCTGCCTCGACCTCATTCGCGACTTGGCTCACAGCCCCTCCTTGGAGATTGAGGATGGGGAGAGCCTGCTCTATGCCTTGGACCGCGCCTACGCAGGCGCTGATTTCGACGATGCACTGATCGCGGTGACGCATGAACTGTTCGGAACCGCTGAAACGGTCACCTTCGACAAGCGAGCGGCGAAACAGTTGGGGTGGGAGCTGCTGAGCTGGTCTTAGTCCCGCTCCAAGATGATTGACCCCACGTCCCAAGTCAGCAGCAGGTGGTCCTCCCCCACGGACGTCAGAGATTCGGACCCGGTGTCAGACTGTTCCTGGTCGAACTGTTCTTGGGCTGCCGCGGGGATCTCCATCGGCTCGGCCGCTGAGTCAATGTCCACAGGGAGCTCCGCAGGCTCAACACGTTCGGTGACGACGTCAACTGCACTGAGCTGGTGCTCGGGGGTACCTTCATCGAGGCCGTGGTGGATCTGGAACTCGTTCTCGCCGAACCTGCCGGCGTTGAGATTGAGCACCTGACTCCACGCGGTCGCGCGTCCCTGGTACTCACCGGTGATCTGCTGCGTATCGACTGCGCCGTCCAGCCGCAGGCATTCTGGGTCGTCGTCGGAGCCCAGTTCGGCAGTGACCAGATCAGTGTCGCCGTGGTAGGTGGGGGTCTGCAGCACTACGTGGGAGCTTGTCGTTCCGACGCCGTAGAGCACCCGCTGACGGGAATCGGCCACGCTGTGGTCCCGGACGGGGTGAATCGTCTGCGCTGTCCAGGTGATCGAGGCTGTCTGCGGGTCGAACAGTGACACCCGGTCAGTGCCGGACCAGTATTCCTCATGATGGCCCATGATCAGCTGGTCACCCACCGCCGCTGCAGAGTGCCGGCGCTGCGTGATGCCGCCTGCGTCGAACTGACCCAGGATCGGCTCAGCATCAAATTCCTGCCCAATGATCTCCACTGCAGAGATGAGCTGCTGCTCATCCACGTCGTCGTCGCTGCTGAGCGTCTGCTGGTGCGCCGCCCAGTCCTCAAAGGGCGGTTCCACCTCCGAGGGGTCACCGACGTGCACGTACTCCCCGCAGGTCAGGCCCAGTGCGTCCGTCAGCCCCGACTCCCTGGGGTAGTCGTAGACGATGAACGCGACGACGCCGACTGCTGCAGCAATTCCGGACCCTTGGAGCAGCCTGCGCCGGCGCCACCGGCGGCGACTTTCACGCTTCTCGGCCATCCAGTCATGTTTGCGGCCGCGGCTGTAGGCAGCTGTGAGGGCATTCGACGGCTCGGTCAACGGCAGGATCCCTCACTTTCGTACGGCATCGAATCAGGTGGCGCTGAACCCCTGGGCCTCCCACAGCTGCTGCCGCGCTGCGCGACGTTCATCCTGCTGGCGCGGGTCGGGCACCGGCGCTGCGGCCAGCAGCCGTTTGGTGTAGCCCATCTGTGGGTCGCGCAGAATCTGCTCCTTGTGCCCCTGTTCCACCACACGGCCCTTCTCCAGCACCATGATCTGGTCCGCCAACTGGTCGACCACGGCCAGATCGTGGCTGACGAACAGACATGCGAAGGCGTACTGCTCCTGCAGCTCGGCGAACATCTCCAGCACACGGGCCTGCACGGAGACGTCCAGCGCAGAGGTCGGCTCATCGGCAATGAGAATCGATGGGCTCAGTGACAGGGCCCGGGCGATGCTGATGCGCTGACGCTGCCCGCCGGAGAGCTCGTGCGGGAACCGGTTGATGACCCCGGCAGGAAGCTTGACCGCCTCCAGCAGCTCGGCGGCGCGGGCTTTGCGGTCCTTCGGGGAGCCGACTTTGTGGACCACCATGGGCTCGGTGATGATGTCACCGATCGGAAAGCGGGGGTCCAAGGAGGCCGCAGGATCCTGGAAGACCACACCGATCTCTCGCCGTGCAGCCTTGCGTTCGGCTCCCTTGAGTGCCGGAAGGTTGCGGCCGCGGATCAGCAGCTCCCCTTCGTCAACGTCCAGCAGCCCCAGCACGGCCTTGGCGATCGTGGACTTGCCGGACCCGGACTCTCCGACCAGCCCCAGAATCTCCCCCTTGGGCACGGCGAAGCTCACATCCTCAACCACGCGCACCGGCTTGCCTCGGTTGTTCCGGTAGGCCAAGGCGAGGTTCTTGCCCTCAATGACAGTTTCCTGCTCAGGCGCAGTCGTCGGTTGGGCAGCCTCCTGCTGGTCTTTCACGGAGACGCCCTGAGCGTCACCTTTCTGGTGCAGGGTGGGCATCGCATCCAGCAGCCGCTTGGTGTAGGGGTGTTTGGGCTGAAGCAGAATGTCCTCAGAGGATCCGGATTCGACCACCTGGCCCTGGAACATCACCACCACCCGGTCGGCCATATCGGCCACCACACCCATATTGTGGGTGATGAGCAGAATACCGGTGTCGATCTCGTGCTTGAGCCGTCGCAGCAGATCCAGGATCTCTGCCTGGACGGTGACGTCCAGTGCTGTGGTGGGCTCATCGGCGATGATCATAGAGGGATTGCAGGAAATGGCGATCGCGATCACGATGCGTTGGCGCTGCCCGCCGGAGAACTGGTGGGGATACTCGTGGATCCGCTGCTTGGCATCGGGGATGCCCACCAGCTCCAGCAGCTCCACGCCCTTGGCCAGCGCGTCCTTGCCGAATGCCACCCCGTGGACCTGCATGGCCTCAACCAGCTGGTCGGAGACCTTCAGGACCGGGTTCAGCGCGGTCATCGGCTCCTGGAAGACCATGGACACCTCGGATCCACGCAGCTTACGCAGCCGCGCCGCGTCCATGGCGGTGGTCTCCTGGCCGTTCAGAAAAGCTCTGCCGGTGACGGTGCCGTTCTGTGGGATCAGCCCCATAGCGGCAGCTGAGGTGACGGATTTTCCGGAGCCGGACTCCCCGACGACGGCGACCACCTCGCCGGGCATCACATCGAAGCTCACGCCTTTGACGGCGTCGACGGTGCCGAACTCGGTGTTGAAGCTCACGCCGACGTCCTGAAAGCTCAGCGCGGGCCGTTCGGCGGCATCGGCGGCGCGTTCGGCGGCCACCGCCTCGGACACTGGCTCGGCAGTCCGGTAGGCGGTCACGGCGGCGAAGACCGCGATCAGCAATCCGATGCCGATTCCCGCCAGGGCCACCGTATCCGCCAGGGTCACCGCACCCCGGTTAACATCGGTGCCGGAGATCCGCAGCGGGGTCATCACCACTGTCGGGCCCACGGCGATCACCAACCAGGCGATCAGGAGCTTGAGCCCGAACTCCCGCTGCTTCACCACGGCCATCTGTCCCAGCCCGGGGATTATCAGCGACAGGAGTGCGGGCAGCCAGGGATTGGCGGCCGTGGTCTGCTCAGTGGTGGGATCCTGGGAGCTGTCTGCGCTCATTTCTTCCTCCGGAACCTGAATATATTCGCCCTAGGGTCAGTGCTGTCTGTCGCGAGGCTGGAGCCGGTCCGCCCGGCGGTGTCCAGACCCAGCTGGCCTGCCTGGCGGCTCTGCGCCATGGAGGTTCCGCGAAGCCCCAACGCCTGCCGCAGGCCGGGGCGTCGCTCGCCCTTGCGCTGCTGGTGCGGGTCGAAGGCATCACGCAGGCCGTCACCGATGAAGTTCACACACAGCACGATGACCAGAATGAAGATGCCCGGGATCCAGAACAGGTGTGGCCGGGTGTTGATGGCCACCTCGCCCTCGGAGACCAGCATTCCCAGGGAGACCTCCGGCGGCTGAACGCCCATACCCAGGTACGACAGGGTCGACTCCAGAAGAATCACCGCAGCCACGGTGAAGGAGGCGTTGACGATGATCACGCCCACAGCGTTGGGCAGCATGTGTTTGCGAATGATTCGCCAGGGCGAGGCGCCCATCGCCACTGCGGCAGAGACGTACTCCTTCTCCCGCAGCGACAGCACCTCCGCGCGCACCAGCCGGGCCATCCCGGTCCAGCTGACGATTCCCAGGACGATGGCCAGCGGGAAGGGAGGGAACGGCATACCGCTGACGAACTGTCCCAGGATCGCAGCGATCACCAGCAGCGGCACTACGATGACGAAGTCGGTCAGTGTCATCAGCACCGATTCGATCTTGCCGCGGAAGTATCCGGCCACAGCACCGATCAGGATTCCCAGCACTGAGGAGACCAGCGCGACGACGACGCCGATAATCAGCGACTGCTGGGTCCCACGCATCACGCGGGCGAAAATATCTCTCGGCAGGCTGTCCTGGCCGAAGGGGTGGGGCCCGAAGATCCAGCCGTCCTGAAACATGGTCGGATCCCCTCCGTTGACCAGGGTGGCCCCCTGCGGCAGTCGGAATGGGTGCGGCCACCAGCCCGGGAGAATGCCGTAGCCCACCGAGGTGAAGGCCGTCACGGTGATCACCGAGACCACGATCAGGGAGATCATCGCCGGGATGTGGCCGAAGAACCGACGTCGAATCAGCTGGTTCTGGGAGTAGGACTGGTGAGTTTCGCTCAGCTTGGCGTCTTCGACCTCGGCGAGGTCGACCATCTGCTGCTCGAGGTCTTCGTTGCCCTGGTCGGGACTCTGGTCGTTGCTCATACTCGGATCCTTGGGTCGAGAACGGCGTAGAGGATGTCAGCGATGAAGTTGAACAGCACCGCGATGCCTCCGGTGAAGAGGATGACTGCCATTACCGGGGCCGGGTCAACGTTCTGCAGACCGGTCACGAACATGGTGCCCATCGAGTTCCAGCCGAAGACACGCTCCACAACGATGGCCCCGCCGATGAGACCGGCGAAGTCGAAGGCGACCAGGGTGGCCAGCGGGATCATCGCATTGCGGAAGGCGTGCTTGAGCACCACCGTGCGCTCGTTGACTCCCTTGGCCCGTGCAGTCCTGATGAAATCCTGTTGGACGACCTCGAGCATTGAGCTGCGGGTGTAGCGGGTGTAGGTGGCCAGTGAGACCAGCATCATCACCAGGGTGGGCAGCCACAGCTGGCTCAGCTGGTCCAATGAGACGACCCAGAAGTCATCGGTGCCCAGGTTCGGCGAGGTGGCTCCGATGGTCCGCACGGGCCGGGGTTTGGCTGAGAGCAGCTGCGGCCAGGTGTACATGTAGTGGTCCAGCATGATCATGCCCGAGATAAGGATGCCGCTCAGGGTCGTCACCGCAGTCGCCTGACCCTTGGCGTATCCGCCGAATATTCGGCCCACCAGCACGCTGACCGCGATGGCCAGCGCAAACAGGCCGACCGGAAGCAGGTAGCTCTGGGCTCCGCGAATCAGATCCCAGGTCAGGAAGTAGGAGGCGATGCCCAGTGCGGCGGTAATCAGCCCGGAAATCAGCACCTGACGGTTCTGCATTCCGGCCAGCAGGGCGGTGAGTCCCAGTGCCAGGACAACGGAGCCGACGATGATGAATCCGGTGCCCAGACGGGGCTGCTCCATGAAGTGCATGTGGTCCAGCAGGGGCATCACCGTGGCGGTGTAGACAAACATCGTCGCCCCGATCGCCACTCGGCGTCGCGCGCTTCCTCCAAAGATCATGGGGACAGCGACGGTGAGAACTGCTGCAACGATCAGAATCGTCGACCGGGAGAAGTGCGGGTCGGCCATCCAATCGTTGAACTCGATGGCGAGGTATTCCTTGGCGATCACCGCGGCCCAGAAGATCGGCAGTGACCAGAAGAGGAACATCAGGAAGCTCATCGCGAAGTCGAAGAGCGAGTACTGCCGCATCGCAGAGACGATTCCGGTCAGCACGCCGATGATGATGGCCAGCAGCGTGGCGATCAGCACCAGTCGAAGGGAGATCTCTGCGGCGTTGGCGATCTGGGCGGTGACATCGCCGCCATTGACCGTTTCGCCAAAGCTGCACGGGCCCAGGAGCACGTCTGTGGGGTCCAAACAGCCCAGAACGCCGGTCAGCCAATCCCAGTAGCGTTCGTACCAGGGCAGGTAGTACTGGTCAGTCCAGGGCAGCATCAGGTTCAGCTGCTCAGCCCTGGTCTCCATCTGGAACTCAGCGTCCGCATCGGTCGACTCCCGCAGCTCCTCCAAGGGGT
>JBQCZP010000071.1:0-7028 GCA_052089225.1 Nesterenkonia sp. | reverse complement strand
CGAGAAAGCCCCCGGACCAGCTGCGTGAGGGGGACGCTAGAAACGCTGGCCCGGGGGCTTGAATCACTCGCACCTTGAAGAGGCACTGTCTAATGTACGGGCCTACCTTGACGGAACACCCCAAAGAACCTTAATTTTTCCTATGAATTTTTCGGCGGTGCTGCCGCACGGAGCTGCCCTGCGGCGACCCGACTAGACTGGATCGAGTGACTGAGGTTCCCGAAAGCCCTGCCCGCACCCCCGGCGCCCAGCTGCGTGAAGAGTATGCGCAGCTGGCCGAGGAGGTTCGTGGCCACCAGGCCGCCTACCACCAGCGGGATTCGCCGCTCATCGCCGACGCCGAATATGACCAGCTGATCCACCGGCTGCGCAGGATCGAGGGCGAACACCCCGAGCTGGTGGCTGCGGACTCCCCCACTCAGCAGGTGGGCGGTGCGCCGTCGAAGGCGTTTGACCCGGTGCAGCACCTCCAGCGGCTCTACTCGCTGGAGGATCTTTTCAGCCTCTCCGAGCTGCGCACCTGGTATGACCGTGCTGTGGCCTCGCTGGCTGAGCTTCGGCCCGATGATCCGGTCCGATGGCTGGTTGAGGTCAAAATCGACGGGCTGGCGATCAACCTGCTCTACCGCCGCGGCGAGCTGGTCCGCGGAGTCACCCGCGGCGACGGGATCACCGGTGAGGATGTGACTCATAATGTGCGCACCATCAAAGACATCCCGCACCAGCTGGAGGGTTCCGGCCACCCGGAGGAGTTGGAGGTCCGCGGAGAGATCTTCATGCCCTCTGAGGAGTTCGCCGCATTCAACGACCAGCTCATCGCCGCCGGCCATCCCCCGCTGGCCAACCCGCGCAACGCCGCCGCCGGTTCGCTGCGGCAGAAGGACCCGGCCAAGACCGCCCAACGTCCGCTGTCGATGTTCGTCCACGGCGTCGGAGTGCGTGAGGGTCTGGAACTGAGCAGCCAGCATCACACCTACGACCAGCTGGCCGAATGGGGCCTGCCGGTCAGCCCCTACACCCAGATTCTGCAGACCCGCGAGCAGATCGAGGAGTACCTGACACAGCACCAGCGCAAACGCCACGAACTGGTTCATGAGATCGACGGGGTAGTCATCAAGGTTGATGATTTCGACCAGCAGCGAGCGTTGGGCCATACCTCACGGGTGCCGCGCTGGGCTGCGGCGTTCAAGTACCCTCCCGAGGAGGTCACCACCCGGCTGCTGGACATCCGCGAACAGGTCGGTCGCACCGGACGCGTGACTCCCTACGCAGTGCTGGACAAGGTCAGAGTGGCCGGCTCCGAGGTCCAGCGGGCCACTCTGCACAACCAAGAGGTGGTCCGGGCCAAGGGGGTGCTGATCGGCGACGACGTCTTCATCCGCAAAGCCGGTGACGTCATCCCGGAGGTGCTGGGCCCGGTCCTGCCCGCCCGCGAAGGCCGGGAGGATGAGCTGCGCGAGTACGTCTTCCCCGCCGACTGCCCAGCCTGCGGGACCCACCTGGCGCCCAGCAAAGAGGGCGATGTGGACATGCGCTGCCCCAACGCGGAGACCTGCCCCGCCCAGCTCAGTGAGCGGGTCATCCACATCGGCTCCCGAGGTGCCCTGGACATCGAAGCCCTCGGTGATGAGGCCGGCATCGCACTGACCAACCCGGAGCTGCGCCGACCGCCGGCTGAGCTGATCGACCACACGGTTCTGGAGGAATCCGGCGCTGAGGTGACATTCGACGACGACGGCGCCCCGGTCTCGCAGACACCGGCACTTCGCAATGAGGCCGAACTCTTCGACGTGCGCGCTGAGGACGTCAAGGACGTCTGGGTCTGGCGCGAGGTGCGCCGCGCCGGTGAGCCCACCGGCATGTGGGCACCGTCGCTGTACTTCTGGACCAAGCCTCAGTACGGCCGCAACGGCGAGCTGAAGAAGGCCTCGGAGCCCACAGCGAACACGGTGCAGCTCTTCGAAGAGCTGCACAAGGCCAAGGAACAGCCGTTGTGGCGGGTGCTGGTGGCACTGTCGATCCGGCACGTGGGACCGACTGCCTCACGGGCGCTGGCCAACGCCTACGGGTCCATGGATAAGATCCGTGCCGCGCAGGAGGACGAGCTGGCCGGCATCGACGGCGTCGGGCCCGTGATTGCCGCCTCCATCCGCGAATGGTTCAGCGTGGAGTGGCACCGCCGTCTGCTGGAGCGCTGGGCTGAGGCCGGGGTGCGCACCGAGGACGACGTCGACGAGTCCGCCCCGCGCACGCTGGAAGGGCTGACCGTGGTGGTCACCGGCTCGTTGGAGGGGTTCTCCCGCGATGAGTCGAAAGAGGCGATCATCACCCGCGGCGGACGGGCCTCCGGCTCGGTGTCGAAGAAGACCGACTACGTCGTCGCCGGAGCCAATGCCGGATCCAAGCTGGACAAGGCCGAGTCGCTGGGGGTGACGATGCTGAATGAGGAAGAGTTTCAGACGCTGCTGAACAGTGGACCAGAAGGACTGGGCGGACAAGAAGGGTTGAATGCGTGAGTGAAGAGACCAAGACGCTGCAGAATCTGCTGAGCATCGCCCAGCAGGCCGCAGCTGCAGGTGCCACCGTGCTGGCAGGACGCGACCAGGCGAATCCCTCCGGACTTCCGCTGAGCAGTCAGGACCACGGGATCGAGACGAAATCATCAGTTTCGGACTTCGTCACCGACTTCGACAGACGCGCTGAGGATGCAGTGCGTGAGGTGATCACCCGCCACCGCCCCCACGACGTCATCTCCGGGGAGGAGTACGGCACCACGGAGGTCGCCGAGCCCTCCGGCTACCGGTGGTCGATCGACCCGCTGGACGGCACCACCAACTTTGTGCGCGGCATCATCTACTACGGCACCTCGGTGGGGCTGCAGGCGCCCGACGGCGAATGGGTCATCGGTGTGGTCGACGCCCCCGCGCTGGGCCGAACCTGGTGGGCCGTGTCAGGGCAGGGTGCCTTCGCCGCACGTGCCGGGTCGGACCCGGTGCCGATCCACGGGCCCAGCGGCGAGCTGAGTGCGGGCCTGCTGGGCACCGGATTCGGCTACCAACCTGGGCGCCGCGCCCAGCAGATGGCCTCGGCCGCCGCAATGAACGAGCACTTCGGAAACCTGCGGCGTCTCGGCGCAGCGGCGCTGGACATCTGCATGGTCGCCGACGGCACGCTCGACGCCTACGCCGAGTACGGCATCCAGGAGCACGACTGGGCCGGTGCAGCCGTCATCTCCGAAGAGGCCGGAGTTCCGGTGCGCCGACCCGCCTCGGCCGACGGGGACGCCCACCCCGACTGGTGCGTCGCTGGAAACATCGGCATCGCGCATGCCGAGCTGCAGCCGACACCCACTGGGCTCTGATCGGCTGCTCTGATGAGTTTCACCAAACGTGCCCCCGCCTCGCACCCGCGGGCCGCCCTGGTGGAGGCAGCAGGGCTGACCTGGCTGAAGTCCGCTGAAGCGGTCGGCGGGCCCGCCGTCGTCGCGGTTCTCGGTGCCGAGTCGGGGCTGCTGCGGCTTCAGGAGGTTTCCGCAGGCCGGCCCAGTGCTGCAGCGGCCGCTGAATTCGGCGCCGGGCTGGCTCGCATGCACCGCAGCCTGGACCCGCCGACGCTGTTCGGCACGCTGGGGCAGGAGCACCCGGTCGAGCAGTCGCCGCTCTTCGGCCCGGCCGACCACCCCCTGCCGATGGGCACCGGCCAACACCACAGCTGGGGCACATTCCAGGCGCAGCAGCGCCTCGACCCGGTGCTGCAGCGGCTGCGGCCGTCGGCGGCGTCGTCGGATTGGGAGGTGCTGATCGCCGCACGGGATCGGATCGGCGCAGGAGGTTTCGACGACGATGAGTCCGCCTCCCTGATCCACGGGGACCTGTGGAGCGGCAACGTGCTGTGGAGCCCGGCAGGCGCTGTGCTGATCGACCCTGCCGCCCACGCCGGCCACCGCGAGTCCGACATCGCGATGCTCCAGCTGTTCGGGATGCCCTACCTGGATGAGCTGTTGGAGGCCTACCAGCAGACCCATCCGCTGCGCGCCGGGTGGCAGCAGCGCGTGCCGGTCCACCAGCTCTTCTACTTGGCGGTTCACTGGCTGCTGTTCGGCTCCGCCTACCGCGGCGCCACCGTTGCCGCCGCGCAGGCGACTGCCGAGCTTTGACCGCGCCGCAAATGACAGGTGGGGCGGACTTCTGCGGACCAGCTGCCAGTTTGGGCACGGCCGTTGTGATCGGCACTAGGGTGGTGTCATGAGTGAAGGACCGACGACGCCGGTGCGGGCAGATGCCTGGCTGTGGTCGGTGCGCATGTTCAAGACCCGCTCCGCCGCCACCGAGGCCTGCCGTGCGGGGAAGATCAAGATCGACGGCGATGCGGTCAAGCCCGCCACCAAGATCGCCCCGGGCACCGAAATCCAGATAAGCCGACCCGGCTACGTGGTGATCCTGGAGGTCATCCACACCCACACCAAGCGGGTCGGCGCCCCGGTGGCCCGCACAGCCTATGCCGACCACTCCCCCGAACAGATCAGACCCCGCGACGTCGGGCTGCCCAGGCGCGCCCCGGGCACCGGGCGCCCCACCAAACGCGAGCGCCGCCAATTGGAGCGGCTGCGCGGCTACACCAAGGACCGTTCCGGCCTGCGGTGAGTCTGTGGCGTCGTCGAACCTTTGAGATGATTGGTCTTGAGAGCCCAACTGCATTGTCCCGACCACCTTGTCCCGACCACCTTGCTCCCGAGGATGAAAGGTCCGATTCATGAGCGCACGTGTTGACTTAGGCCCCGCCGACCAGCTGCCCGAGGGTGAAGTCATGCAGATCTCCGCCGACACCTCCGGCCACTCCGGCGAGATCGCCTTGGTTCACGCCGAAGAGGGCGGGTTCTACGCCCTGGACGATGAGTGCTCCCATGAGGCGGTCTCACTCTCCGGCGGGTTCGTGGAGGAGGACACCCTGGAGTGCCCCAAACACG
Organism: Nesterenkonia sp.; assembly: GCA_052089225.1. Taxonomy (GTDB): domain Bacteria; phylum Actinomycetota; class Actinomycetes; order Actinomycetales; family Micrococcaceae; genus Nesterenkonia. Next base: position 2,062 of record JBQCZP010000071.1, on the reverse strand, counting down.
CCTCGGCATTCTGCCTGAAGACCGGGGTGCCGGAGACCCTGCCGGCCATCACACCGGTGAAGACGCATCTGGTCACGGTCGAAGAGGGAAATCTGATCCTGCACCCCGGTACTCCGCACCCCGAGGCGTAGCTCCGAACCTCGCTGAAAACTCACAGCAAATGTCCAGTCACTTTGGGGTGTTCTGTCAAGGTCTGCCCCTATATTAGTAAGTACCTCATCAAGGTGCGAGTGATTCAAAGCTCCCGGATCAGCGTTTCAAGCGTCCCCCTCACGCAGCTGATCCGGGAGCTTTTCTCTGTCGAGCTACGCTCTGGTCGGCCGCCGGCTCCTCAGGCGGCCACAGCCTTGCGGATCATCCCGTAGCTCACCACCGCGAACACCACACTGGGCAGGGTGAGCCAGCCGGAGAGGCTCAGCGCAGACTGGTTCATGATCCATTCGCCCACAGTGGCCCATCCGCCGTTGACGGTGATGAGCATCACCGCTGCCGCCAGCACCACAACCAGTCCCAGCAGCACCGCCCAGAAGAGCATCAGGCCCAGGCGGCGGTAGATGATGGTGAACCCGAAGCCTGCCAGCATGATCATCAGGCTCAGCATCGCCGCCATCAGCCCAGCGCTGAGGACACCGCCCGGACCGTTGACCAGGTAGGGAAGGGCGAAGTTGTACGCCTCGATGCCGTACCCATCGGTGAGCTGCTCGATCCAGGCAGCCAGAGCATACGCAGCGCCGAAGCCCAGAGACAGTGCGGCGAACGCCAGCAGCGCACCGATCACGAAGACCCGGCGACTGTAGCTCAGCGCCAGAGAGAAGGGAAAGGCGTGGGTGGCCGAGTAGGCGGCCATGAACACCAGGCACCACAGCGCGGCCTGGCTGGCTCCGGTGTATATCGGTTCGGCCGCCAGGTCAGCTCCGCGGTCATCGGCCTGGTGAACCCAGACCACGATCCCCAGGGCCAGCGCCCACGCCGAGACGAACACCAGAACCGGAACACCGATCATATTTCCCGGCACCGCAAACTGCAGCCGGAAGGCTGCCGGCACGCGAGCAAAGCTGGAACGTGGTTCAGCGACGGCACTCATCGGGCCACCTCCTGCTTCTCGTGGGTGGAATCTCTGGTGGTCAGGTGCACCACCAGCTGCTGCAGCGAAACCGGCACGACGTCGACGTCCAGCTCTGCGACCCGGCGCTGTTCGGACTCGGTGAGCGCACCCAGCACAGTGGTCCGCACCATCCGGCCCAGCGACTCTTGGTTGAGGACTGTGCGACTGCCGGCGATCTCCGCCACGGAGTCAGCCTTGCCCACCAGGGTCACTGCCCGGTCGCGCAGCTGCTCCACCGGTTCGTTGACGAGGATTCTGCCCTGGTCAATGAGGACCACCGATTCGATCAGATGCGCGATCTCGTCAATCAGGTGACTGGAGAGCACCACTGTGCGCGGATGCTGCGCATAGTCTTCCAGCAGCCGGTCATAGAAGGTCTGGCGGGCCACCGCGTCCAGGCCCATGTATGGCTCGTCGAAAACGGTGATCTCTGCCCGGGAGGCCAGCCCAATGATCACTCCCACTGCTGAGCGCTGGCCCTTGGACATCTTTTTGATGCGGGTCTTCTTCGGCAGGTTAAAGTCATCAATGAGCTGCTGCGCCAATTGCCAGTCCCACTGCGGGAACGCCATGGCTGCGGCTCTGAAGGCATGAATAGCCTTGGCGTCGTCGATATAGCGCTGGTCCTCACGGACGAAGCAGATCTGGGGCAGCACCTGCTCATTTTCGTGCGGGCGCTGCCCGAAGACGTCGACCTCACCCTGACTCGGCCAGTCCTGACCAGTGATGATGGACATCAGCGAGGTCTTGCCCGCCCCGTTGCGTCCCAGCAGCCCGTGGATCATGTCCTTCTCGAAGCTGACGGTGACGTCGTCGAGCGCTGTGGCGCTGCGGTAGCTGCGGGTCACCCCGCGCACCTGTATTGCGGTGCCGATAGTTTCGGTACTCAACGGCACTCTCCTCTCACTTATGGTGTCTGCTGAGCCCGTTCGCGCAGCAGCTCGATCACGTTCTCGG
>JBQCZP010000070.1:2860-8081 GCA_052089225.1 Nesterenkonia sp. | reverse complement strand
TTCAACGCACAGAAGCAGGTCTTCGACTCCGTGGCCGAGGACGAGGTCGTCGTCATCGAAGCCCGCAACGAACCCGGCTCGGGCACCCTGGGTGACATTCTGGCCCTGCGAGCACAGGCCCGCGGCGCAGCAGGGGTGGTCACCGACGGGGGAGTCCGCGACTACACCACGGTCGCCGAGATCGATCTGCCGGTGTTCACCAGCGGCGCCCACCCGGCCGTGCTGGGGCGCAAACACGTGCCCTGGGACGCGGACCTGACCATCGCCTGCGGCGGCGCCACCGTCCAGCCCGGTGACCTCATCGTCGGAGACGACGACGGCGTCGTCGTCATCCCTCCCGCGCTGGCCGAGGAGGTGGCCGACGCGGTTCTGGCCAAGGAGACCGAGGACGCGTGGGTCGCCGCGCAGGTCAGGGCCGGGGCCCCGATCGAAGAGGTCTTCCCGATGAATCAGCAGTGGCGGGCCCGCTACGACGCCGAACAGGCAGGGCAGTGACACCATGACTGTCCGGGCCGTCGACTCCACCAGCAAATCCCAGCGCACCTACGACTGGCTCAGCCAGCGCATCCTGACCCGGGACTTCAACCCCGGCTACCGCCTGGTCCTCAGCAGCATCGCCGCCGAGCTGGGAGTCAGCACTGTGCCGGTTCGGGAGGCGATCCGCCGGCTGGAGGCTGAGGGGCTGGTGGAGTTCGAACGCAACGTCGGAGCCCGGGTGGCCATGGTCAACGAAGGCGAATACGTCGACACCATGCAGACCCTGGGCATCCTCGAAGGGGCCGCCACGGTGCTGTCGCTGCCGCACCTCACCGACGCGGACATCAGCGCGGCCCAGGACGTCAATGACCAGATGCGAACGGTGCTGACCAACTTTGACCCCTCGATCTTCACCGTCCTGAACGAGAAGTTCCACCGAGCCCTGTTCGGCCGCTGCCCCAACTCCCACCTGTCCATGCTGGTCGACCGAGGCTGGACCCGGATGGCTGGGCTGCGCACCTCCACCTTCAGCTTCGTGCCGGAGCGGGCACCACGCTCGGTCGATGAGCACGACGAGATCCTGCAGCTGATACGAGACCAAGCAGACCCCACCGAAATCGAGATGAGAATCCGCCACCACAAGTGGCGCACCGTGGACGCCTTCCGCGACCAGGGCGGTTAGCAGCCCGGCGCAGCAGGCCGACCACACGATCACCAGACCACAGCAACACATCAAGGAGCTTTCACGATGGCAGACTACGAGACCCACACCCCCGCAGAGCTTCCGGAGCAGATCCGGCACTACATCGACGGCGAGTTCGTCGACTCAGCAGACGGCTCCACCTTCGAGGTCATCAGCCCGGTCACCAACGAGACCTATATTCAGGCCTCCGCGGGCAGCAAGGCCGACATCGACCGCGCTGTGGCCGCAGCCCAGCGAACCTTCGACGCCGGCACCTGGTCCCAGGCGCTGCCGCGGGAACGCTCACGGGTGCTGCACAAGATCGCAGACGTGGTCGAGACCCGCGGCGACCGGCTGGCCGAGCTGGAGTCCTTCGACACCGGGCTGCCCATCACCCAGGCGCTGGGTCAGGCGCGCCGGGCGGCGGAGAACTTCCGGTTCTTCGCAGACCTGATCGTCGCCCAGGCCGATGACACCTTCAAGGTCCCCGGCCGCCAGATCAACTACGTCAACCGCAAGCCGATCGGCGTGGCCGGGCTGATCACTCCTTGGAACACCCCCTTCATGCTGGAGAGCTGGAAGCTCGCCCCGGCCATCGCCACCGGAAACTCCGTGGTGCTCAAGCCGGCTGAGTTCACTCCGCTCTCCGCCGGCCTCTGGGCCGGCATCTTCGAGGAGGCCGGTTTGCCGGCTGGGGTGTTCAACCTGGTCAACGGCATGGGTGAAGATGCCGGCGACGCGTTGGTGAAGCACCCCGAGGTCCCGCTGATCTCCTTCACCGGAGAGTCCAGCACCGGCCAGCTGATCTTCGCCAACTCCGCACCGCACCTGAAGGGTCTCTCCATGGAGCTGGGCGGCAAATCCCCGGCCATCGTCTTCGCCGACGCGGACATGGAGACTGCCATCAACGCCACCGTCTTCGGGGTCTTCTCCCTCAACGGTGAGCGCTGCACGGCCGGATCCAGGATCCTGGTGGAGCGCAGCATCTATGACGAGTTCGTCGAGCGCTACGCCGCCCAGGCCAAGCGGGTCAAGGTCGGCCTGCCCCACGAGCGGGCCACCGAGGTAGGCGCCCTGGTGCACCCGGAGCACTTCGAGAAGGTGATGAGCTACGTGGAGAAGGGCAAGGAGGAAGCACACCTGGTCGCCGGCGGCGGGCGTCCCGAGGGGTTTGAGACCGGCAACTTCGTCGCCCCCACCGTCTTCGCCGACGTCTCCGCCGACGCCAGCATCTTCCAGGACGAGATCTTCGGCCCCGTGGTGGCCATCACCCCCTTCGACACCGAGGAGGAGGCGCTGAAGCTGGCCAACAACACCAAGTACGGCCTGGCCGCCTATGTGTGGACCAACGACCTGAAGCGCTCGCACAACTTCGCCCAGGCGGTCGACGCCGGCATGGTGTGGCTGAACTCCAACAACGTCCGCGACCTGCGCACCCCCTTCGGCGGTGTGAAGGCCTCGGGTCTGGGACACGAGGGCGGCTACCGGTCCATCGACTTCTACACCGACCAGCAGGCTGTGCACATCAACCTCGGGGAAGTGCACAACCCCGTCTTCGGCAAAGCCGACTGAGCCCCCTTCACCATTGACAGAGCAAGGACGCCTGACATGACCCCCAACACCCCTGACGCAACGATTCCGACCCCGTCGTCGCCGGCTCCCGATGTAGTGCGCTGCGCCTACATGGAGCTGGTGGTCACCGACCTGAAGCGCTCCCGCGACTTCTATGTGGACGTACTGGGACTCGTGGTCACCACAGAGGACGAGAACGCCATCTACCTGCGCTCCATGGAGGAGTTCATCCACCACAACCTGGTGCTGCGCCAGGGCGAGGCCGCCGCCGTAGCCGCCTTCTCCTACCGGGTGCGCAGCCCGGAGGAGCTGGACAAGGCCGAGGCCTACTACAAGGAGCTGGGCAGCACCGTCCGGCGGCAGAAGAACGGATTCGTCACAGGCATCGGGGACTCCGTGCGGGTGCAGGACCCGCTGGGGTTCCCCTACGAGTTCTTCTACGATGTGGAGCACGTGGAGCGCCTGGCCTGGCGCTACGACCTCTACTCACCCGGGGCGCTGGTGCGGCTGGACCACTTCAACCAGGTCACCCCCGATGTGCCCAAGGCCGTGAAGTACATGGAGGACCTCGGCTTCCGGGTCACCGAAGACATCCAGGACGCCGAGGGCACCACCTACGCCGCCTGGATGCGGCGCAAGCCCACCGTCCACGACACCGCCATGACCGGCGGCGCCGGCCCGCGGATGCACCACGTAGCCTTCGCCACGCACGAGAAGCACAACATCTTAGCCATCTGCGACAAGCTGGGGGCGCTGCGGCTCTCCGACCACATTGAGCGCGGTCCCGGCCGGCACGGGGTCTCCAACGCGTTCTACCTCTACCTGCGCGACCCCGACGGTCACCGTGTGGAGATCTACACCCAGGACTACTACACCGGCGACCCCGACAACCCGGTGGTCACCTGGGACGTCCACGACAATCAGCGCCGCGACTGGTGGGGCAACCCCGTGGTCCCCTCGTGGTACACCGACGCCTCCACGGTGCTTGACCTGGACGGCAACCCGATGCCCACCGTTGAGCGCACCGACGATTCAGAGATGGACGTCACCATCGGCGCCGACGGATTCTCCTACACCCGCCAAGACGAGGAGAAGGCCATGCCCGAGTGGAAACAGGGCGAATACAAACTCGGACACCAGCTGTAGGGGGAGCCGAAATGCCCGTTGAAAACACCAGGCTCAGCCAAGACACGCTCACCACCATCGCCGATGAGCTGGCCGGCGCCGAAGAGCAGCGCAGCATGATTCCGCTGCTCACCGAACGCTACCCGGAGATGACCATCGAGGACTCCTACGCGGTGCAGAACGAGTGGAGACGCCGCGGCATTGCGGCCGGGCGCCGTCCGGTGGGGCGCAAGATCGGCCTGACCTCCAAGGTGATGCAGGCGGCCACCGGCATCACCGAACCCGACTACGGGGCCATCTTCGACGACATGGTCTATGAGAACGGCTCGGTGATTGAGCACGGGCGGTTCTCCAACGTGCGCATCGAGGTGGAGCTGGCCTTCGTGCTGGGCGAGGACCTCACCGGGCCCAACGTGAGCATCTTCGACGTCTTGGACGCCACCGACTACGTGGTGCCGGCCCTGGAGGTCCTCTCGTCCCGCATCGAGATGTCCGGACGAACCATCGTGGACACCATCAGCGACAACGCAGCAATGGGCGCGATGGTCTACGGGGGCAACCCGGTCAAGCCCCACGACGTCGACCTGCGCTGGGTCTCCGCACTGCTTTACCGCAACGAGACGATCGAAGAGTCCGGCGTGGCCGCCGCAGTGCTGAACCACCCGGCCTCAGGCGTGGTGTGGTTGGCCAATAAGCTCGCTGCCCATGGTGATTCGCTCACCGCCGGCGAGATCATTCTGGCCGGCTCCTTCACCCGCCCGATGTGGGTCGAAGCCGGCGACACCGTGTTCTGCGACTATGGGCCGATGGGAACCGTGACATGCCGCTTCGACTAGACCCGACCTTCGGCCGGCAGCTGGCTGCGGCGGACCGCACCCTCTACGGCGGCTGGATCTGCTCCGGCTCCCCGGTGGTCGCCGAGATCATGGCCGGTGCAGGGCTGGACTGGCTGCTCATCGATATGGAGCACGCACCCAACGGGCTTCAGTCGGTCATGGCTCAGCTGCACGCGGTCTCCGGCTACAACTCCACCCCGATGGTGCGAGTGCCGGCCGGGGAGACCACCACCGTCAAACAGGTGCTGGACTTAGGCGCGCAGAATATTCTGGTGCCGATGGTCTCCAGCGCGCAGCAGGCCGAAGAGATCGCAGCCATGGCCACCTACCCCCCGGACGGGGTGCGCGGCATCGGCAGCGCCCTGGCCCGCTCCGCCCGGTGGAACCGGGTGCAGGGATACCTGAAGGAGGCCGAGCGCCACGTATCGGTCTTCGTCCAGATCGAGACCGCCGAAGGCGTGTCCAACGCGGCGGAAATCGCCGCCGTCGACGGTATTGACGGCGTCTTTCTGGGCCCCAGCGACCTATC
>JBQCZP010000070.1:0-2760 GCA_052089225.1 Nesterenkonia sp. | reverse complement strand
CAGCTGGCCATGTACCCCGATGTGCACACCCGCATCATCGAGCGCCGCCCGGCCCGGCTGGAGGTGGGCCAGGCTGACGGCATTCAGGCCCGCAGCGTGGAGACTTTCCAGGCGTTCGGGTTCGCCGGCCAGCTGAGCAGCGAGGCGTACCACCTCACCGAGATGGCCTTCTGGAAGCCGGACCCGCAGAACCCGAAGAACATTGTGCGCGCCGCGCAGAAGGTCGATGATCCACAGGGAATCTCTGAGTTCCCCCACCTGATTGTGAACCAGGCCCGCATTCTGGACTACTTCGCGCAGTTCATGCTCAACTCGCCCAGCCGCATGACCCCGGACTACGGCATCGAGTTCCTGAGCCTGACCGACACCGGCGAAGGCGATTACCCGGTGGAGGTGCGGGTGCGCCACACCGCAGCCGAACGCGAAGGCGAGGAGCGGATAATCCGGGTGAAGTACGTCCTGGGTGCTGACGGGGCGCGCAGCGGTGTGCGGGAGTCGATCGGGCTGAAGCTGGACGGCAAGCAGGCCAACCACGCCTGGGGCGTGATGGACGTGCTGGCCACCACCGATTTCCCCGACATCCGGCTGAAATCAGCAATCCAGTCGAACTCCGGCGGATCCATCCTGCTGATCCCCCGCGAGGGCGGCCACCTGTTCCGGATGTATGTGGACTTGGGCGAGGTCACCAAGGAACGTGCCGGCGAGATTCGCAAGACCACTCTGGATGAGGTGGTCGAGAGGGCCAACGAGATTCTCCACCCCTACACGGTGGACGTGAAGCACGTCGCGTGGAACAGCGTCTACGAGGTCGGCCACCGGCTGACCGACAGGTTCGACGACGTTCCGGCTGAACTCACCGGTGAGCGGACCCCGCGGGTGTTCATCGCCGGCGACGCCTGCCACACCCACAGTGCCAAGGCCGGCCAGGGCATGAATGTCTCCATGCAGGACGGTTTCAACCTGGGCTGGAAGCTGGGCCAGGTCGTATCCGGGCGCAGCCCCGAATCACTGCTGAGCACCTACTCGCCGGAGCGTCAGGTGGTGGCCCAGAACCTCATCGACTTCGACAAGGAATGGTCCACTATGATGGCCAAGCGGCCCGAAGACTTTGAGAATCCTGCGGAGCTGGAGGAGTTCTACGACAAGACCTTCGAGTTCCCCGCCGGGTTCATGACCGAATACGAGCCCTCGATGATCACCGGTTCCACCGACCATCAGGAATTGGCCACCGGCTTCCCCGTCGGCAAACGGTTCAAATCGGAGCGCGTGGTTCGGGTCTGCGACACCAACCCGCTGCAGCTGGGCCACCAGGCCACAGCGGACGGGCGCTGGCGGATCTATGCCTTCGCCTGCGATTCCACCCCGGACGCGCCGGCGGGGGAGACCTCTGCGATCCGCCGGTGGGCGCAGTGGATGGACGAGTCCGCGGACTCACCGGTGAACCGGTTCACCGCCGCTGATGAGGATCGCAGCGCGCTCTTCGACATCAAAGTCACCTATCAGCGCAAGCACACCGACTTCGAGGTGATGAACGCCCCGAAGATCTTCACCCCGGAAGTGGGCCCCTACCAGGTGGTCGATCTGAACAACGTCTTCAGCATTCATCCGGACTATGACATCTTCGATGAGCGCGGCATCAGCCGCGACGGTGCGGTCGTCATCGTACGTCCGGATCAGTACGTGGCCCACGTGCTGCCGCTGGGGGCCCGGGAAGAACTGACGGACTTCTTCGCCGGCGTCTTCAACGACGCTGACTGAGCCGAGCAGCGCGGGTGGGCAACGTGGGTGGGTAGCGGCATCCGGCGCCGCGGCGTGCCGTGGAAACCGGCTCTTCGCAATCCAGGGTGTACTATATTTAACTGGAGTGCTTATCCAGTAAGTTCAGCTACTCGAGTGTTCCAACGGTTAAGGGTACATGGAAATAGGACACTGTCCTATGCATATGAGAAGGGTAATTTCACCTATGCTTTCAAAGCCTTCACATCTTCTTTTGCTGGGCTTAACGTCAAGTCTCCTACTCACCGGAATGGCTGCACCCCCCCACCTTCAGAAATAACAGGACCGGCTGATCCGGTCTTCGATTTGGCGCAGTTGGATTTACCTTCATCGCCAAACATGACTCCGGAAAGCGACCCTGGACCTATTCTGTTTACCTCAGATGATTCTGAGGAGACTATCAATTTTCCTCTCGCTACCCCTCAAGGCAGTGATGTATCCCTAGCGGAGGATGGCCGCCTCTTAATCAAAACCTCAGACACAGTTGTGGGAAGCTTTGAACAAGCGTGGGCGCTCGATGCGTCCGGTGATTTCCTAGAGTCGAGCTACGAGTACGTGGATGGGAGTATTCGGCAGACCGTAACGTTTGACGAGAATACTGAGTTTCCGGTCCTCATGGATCCAACGCGGGAGCTGGACACACAGGCGGAAACATGAGCATAGCCGCAGCCCCTATGTATGGAATACCCAGCCACTATATCTACAACCCTTCTCTTGGTAGTCTCCATGATTACTGCACGAGTTCCCCAGATTCTTATTTTGATGCCGACTTCAGGGGTCCGTGCGCAAGTCATGACCTGTGTTATCAGGCTGCCGGCGATAGGTCAGTTGCGTGCGACGACGCACTGTGGGTTCGACTCACGGGAAACTGCATTTCGGCGTATGGTCAATGGAGCCCACAGCGCTATGCCTGCTCGGGAGTAGCTAAGACATATCACGGTGTAGTAACTGCGGTGACGGCGGTTTCTTGATCACAGTGGTATA
>JBQCZP010000069.1:0-8148 GCA_052089225.1 Nesterenkonia sp. | reverse complement strand
TGAAAACCAATGAGAGCAGCGGTCCGCCCGCCGTCCGTGTTCAGAATGTCTATAAGGCATTCGGCAGGCGGCCGCAGAATATTGTCCAGAAGCTGAAGGACGGCGCTACGCGAGACGCGCTGAAGTCCCAGGGCACGGCTGCAGTCATCGATGCCAGCTTTGAGGTGGCCGCGGGTGAGATCTTTGTGGTGATGGGACTCTCGGGTTCCGGCAAGTCCACACTGATCCGGACGCTCAACGGAATTCAGCCTCCGACAGCCGGCTCAGTGGAGCTCTCGGGCGAAGACATCACCGCCGTCAGTCCAGCCCGGCTGCGTGCCATCCGGCGGGAACACACCTCCATGGTCTTCCAGCACTTCGCACTGCTGCCCCACCGCACGGTGGGACAGAACGCCGCCTACGCCCTGGAAGTCCGCGGCGTGAACCGCAGCGAGCGGGAGCAGCGGGCAGAGGAGGCTCTGAGTATGGTCGGCCTCTCCGGCTATGGCGGCTTCCGCCCCGATGAGCTCTCCGGCGGTATGCGTCAGCGGGTGGGGCTGGCCCGTGCGCTGGCCGCCGAGACTGACCTGATGCTGATGGACGAGGCATTCAGCGCCCTGGATCCGCTGATCCGCAAGGAGATGCAGGATCAGCTGCTGGAGCTGCAGCAGGAGCTGGGCAAGACCATCGTGTTCATCACCCATGATCTCAACGAAGCGATGCGACTGGGCAACCGGATTGCCATGATGCGCGATGGTCGCATCGTCCAGATCGGCACCACCGAGGAGATCCTCAACGATCCGGCCAATGACTATGTCGCTCAGTTCGTCCAGGACGTGGACCGGACCCGGGTGCTCACCGCCGGAGATGTCATGGAGCCCCCCGTGGCGCTGCTGGGCGCAGGCCAGGGGCCGCGTGCTGCCCACCGGCTGATGCGTCAGCACCAGACCACCGCACTGTGTGTGGTCGATAAGGGCCGCAAGCTGCAGGGTGTGGTCTATGAGAGCGACGCCGCCGAAGGCGTCTCCAGCGGCAAGGACACCCTGGACGGACTGATCCGGCCGATGCCGGCCACCGCATCCACCACGGTCCTGGCAGAACTGATCAACGCTGCCTCAGCGCACGCGGCTGGGCTTGCGGTCGTCGACCAGGCCGGCAGGCTGGACGGCGTCATCCCACGGATCACCCTGCTCAACGCATTGGCTGATCCCACTGCCACAGGTTCGGTCCAAGAAGTGTCCCAGGAGGTGGGAGCATGATCCGCGCCCAAGAAGAGACCGACAGCGGAATAATCCCCCGGCTGGAGGTTGGAAGTTGGCTGGAGTCGGGGTTCAACTGGCTGAACGACAACTTCGGCGCCTTCTTCGACTTTGTCGAGGCGATGCTGCTGACGCTCACCGATGACTGGTTGGGGGTCTTCCTGAACTGGCCGGATGCGCTCCTGATGGCTGTCATCTTCGCGCTGATAGGTTGGCTGGTCCGAGACTGGAAGCTCGGTGTGCTCTCCTTAGCACTGATGACCTTCATCATCACCGTGGATATGTGGGGCTTCGCCATGGACACCCTGGCCATGGTGCTGGTGGCCGCCTTCTTCGCGCTGGTGATCGCCATACCGGTCGGGATACTTGCGGCCAAGTCTCAGCGTGCCTCCCAGGTGGTCCGGCCGATCATGGACCTGATGCAGACCATGCCGGCGTTCGTCTGGCTTCCCCTGGTGCTGACGCTCTTCGGTCTCAACGTCACCGCCGGAGTGGTCGCGACATTCATCTTCTGCCTACCTCCCGGGGCACGCTTCACCGAGCTGGGCATCCGTCAGGTTGACTCCGAAGTCGTCGAAGCGGGCTACGCCTTCGGCAGCACCCCGAGGCAGATTCTGTTCCGCATCCAGCTGCCGCTGGCAGCGCGGACCATCATGGCCGGGGTCGGACAGGTCATCATGCTGGCACTGTCCATGGCCGTGATCGCCGGTTTCGTCGGCGCTGGAGGCCTGGGCGGGGAAGTGACCCGTGCGATCACCACCGTGGACATAGCACTCGGCTTCGAGTCGGGACTCTCCGTGGTGATGCTGGCGGTCTTCCTGGACCGAGTCACCGCAGCCATCAGCGGCGGGGAGGGCCTGCTGCCCAAGGTGCTTCGCCGTCGGCGCAGGTCGGCGCCAACGGAAGAGCAGACCGAATCGAACGAGGCGACACCGGCCAAGACGGCTGGATAGCCCACGCAGAAAAGAAACTTGCCCGCCTGCGCGACGGGTGTCACAAAAATATCGCTCCACTGTAAACACGTAAGGAAATCAGGAGAACATGACCACTTCATCAAAATTCGTGAAGTCCACCGCCACCCTCTCGGTGCTCGGACTCGCTCTGACCGCCTGCGGAAACGGCGACGACAGCGGCGATGACGCCGAAGAGACCGACGGCGCCGCTTCTGAGGAGACCGCCACTTCCGAGGGCAACGGCGAAGCCGGCGGCGAGGGCGAAATCACCCTGGGCATCATCCCCGGTTGGACCGACGGCGTCTCCCTGGGCAACGTCTGGCATGAGTTGCTGGAGAATCAGGGCTACGACGTCGAGGTCCAGGAGGTCGCCGACGCCGGTGCCCTCTACCTCGGCGTAGCCAACGGCGACGTCGACGTCTATCCTTCGGCCTGGCCGGAGCTGACTCACGCCAGCTACATGGAAGATCACGGCGACAGCCTCGAGAACCTCGGAAACTACTACGAGGGCGCGATGCTGACCCTGGCTGTGCCAGAGTACACAGACATCGACTCCATCGAGGAGCTCAACGACAACGCCGACGCTCTGGACAACCGCGTGGTGGGCATCGAACCCGGTGCCGGTCACATGGACACCACCGCCAACGAGGTCTTCCCCACCTACGGGCTGGACGAGAACTTCGAGCTGGTTGAATCCTCCACGGCGGCCATGCTGTCCACACTTGACGACGCCTACTCCAATGAGGAAGACATTGTCGTCACCCTGTGGCGTCCTTTCTGGGCCTATGGCTCCTGGGACATGAAGGACCTGGAGGACCCGGAGGGCGCTCTCGGCGGGGAAGAACCTCTGAGCTTCGTCGCCAACTCTGAGTTCTCCTCCGAGTTCCCCGACGTTGCTGACTGGATGGGCAACTTCACCCTCAACGACGAGGAGTACGCCGCACTTGAAGACATGATCGTCAACGAGTACGAGGGCAATGAGGCTGAAGGCGCCCAGACCTGGCTGGAGGAGAACTCCGACATGATCGACGAGGTCACCGGCCAGTAGCAGCACCGTGTCAAGCAGCTTGTTCAGCTAATCCAGCCTGTGCCCCGCAGATGCTCACATCTGCGGGGCACAGCTGTGTCTGCTACTGCAGCGGAGCCAGCGTCTCGGAGTCGACGGCGGTGAACCGGACTTCCGCGCCGGGGAGCAGCTGGGCAGCCAGACCCAGATCGGCACGCACCACAACACCGATCACCGGGTAGCCGCCGGTCACCGGGTGGTCGGCCAGCAGCACCACCGGCTCCCCTGAGGGCGGCACCTGCAGGGCCCCGTGAACCATCGGCTCCGAGTGCAGCTCCCCCTCACGGCTGCGCTGCAGGTTCTGCGCGGGGTCCTCCGCGGTGAATCTGATCCCCACCCGGTCGGCGTCCTGGCTGACCCGCCACCGGGTCAGCTGCAGCTGCTGCAGCCCTGAGTAGCCGCCCCGGCCGCCTGCGAACCACTCGTGGCGGGGCCCGGGCACGAACCGGATCGTGCTTGGCTGACCGGGTTCGGGCAGCGCTGACCGCGCCACATCGGCGATGCCGACGAACCGTGACGTCGCCCCGATCAGGGCGAAGGACTCCCCCGCGGCCACCGGCTCCGGACCCAGGCCGGAGAGCGTATCTGTGGCCGCGCTGCCCAAAACTTCCGGTGCGACCAGCCCCCCGGAGACGGCCACATAGGATCGGATGCCGCGGCTGGGGGCGGCCACCCGAAGCTGTTCGCCGGGAAAGAGCCAGAATGGGGCACGAGCGGCCACCTCCCGCGTCTCCGCCGACTCCTGGGGTGCGCGCTCGACTCCGGTGCCGCTCACCGCCATGTTCGAGGTCTGCTCCGCAGCGGGACTGGTGACCTCCAGGACAGCGTCCGCCCCAGTGACAGCCAGCACCAGGGTCTGGTGAGCTGTCAGCTGCAGTCCTCCTGACAGGACCTCGAAGACGGGTGCGGCGTCGTCGTTGCCCACCAGCTGGTTGGCCTGCCGCGCTGCTGAGCGATCGGCAGCTCCTGACCGCGTCACCCCTAAGTCACGCATGCCGGTGCGACCGGTGTCCTGCACCAGAGTCTGGGCTCCCGGGTCGTTGACCGTCAGAGCAGCGTCGTTCGCCTCGAGAGATCCCCGGTCCGTGCGGGACGGCGGCTCGGAGACGGTGATGGACTCGGTGCTGGCGGTGTAGCGGACACGGTCTCCCGGGCGGATCAGTGCGGGTTCGCTGCGCTGGGTGCTCCACATCGCAGCATCGGTGGTGCCGATCAGCTGCCAGCCTCCGGGGCTGCTGCGCGGATACACGGCGGAGAACTCTGCGGCCACCGCCACCGCGCCCGCCGGGACCCGGGTGCGCGGGGCATCGAGGCGCGGCACCTGTGGAGGAGCCTCGGACCGGCGCGGCCGCCTGCGACGCGTCAGCTCTTCAGGCACACAGTAGGTGAACCCGGGGGCGAAGCCTCCGAAGGCCCCGACCCAGACGGTGCCGGTGTGCCAGGTGATCAGCGCCTCTTCGCTCATGCCGGTCAGCTCCGCGACTCGGGCCAGGTCCTCCCCGTCATAGTGGACGGCGATCTCAAGCTCTGCCGCCTGTCGGTCAGCGCCGGGCTTGGGCCTACGACGACGCACCGCGCGGGCTGCAGAGACTGCGTCGCGCCGGGCACGAAAGTCCAGCAGCACGGTGCGGGCGGCTGCCACGGCCTCTCGCTGGCCGGGCAGCGGCTTGTCGACGATGTCCTGGTGGAAGGCCATCACCTCAGCCAGCGATCCGAACTCGACCAAGAGGGCACGCTCGCCGGCCCAGAGCACGGAGTCGACCATCAGGCGAAGCTCCGAATCTCCACGTCGGCGCAGGCGCTGTCTGCGCTGCTGAGGCGGCTGAGCAGGGCGGCGTCATGACCCATGGGCCGGCTGCCGAAGCCCTCGCCGAGATCTGTGTTGAGGTCGATGCGAGGTCCGGCTGACACCACTGCTCCCTTACCGCTGCTGGTCACACCCGACGGATCCTAGACTTCCGCGGTGCCCGTGAAACAATCACTGTGTGGATCAGGATACTTCCCCGTCGGGCGCAGCAGCAGCAATCGGGGCCGAGCGGCTGTTTTCCCGACATTTCATCTTCGCCACCTGCATCAACCTGATCATCACCATCGGTTTCTTCGCACTGGTCACCGGCATGGCCGTCTACGCCGCCGAGGAGTTCGCAGCCGGTGAGACCGCCGCCGGCTTCGCCGCCAGCGCGTTCATGATCGGAGCGGTGTTCTCCCGCATCTTCGCGGGCAAGTGGGTCAACACGTTGGGACGCAAGCCCATTCTGCTGATCTGTATGCTCCTCTACACCGTGGCGGGGGTGGTCTATCTGTGGGTGGACTCCTATGCACTGCTGATCGGGCTGAGGCTCGTCCACGGGGTGCTGATGGGCTTCGCCCAGACCGCACTGACGGCCGCCGTCTTCGACATCATCCCCAAATCCCGCCGCGGCGAGGGCTCCGGCTACTACCTGATGGCCAACGCGCTGGCCCCAGCGGTGGGGCCGCTGGTGGCGATCCAGATTTCACAGCGCTACGGCTACGACGAGATGTTCATCGTGGTAGCCGCCATCTCTGCGGTGGGGTTCCTGCTGGCCCTGCCGCTTCGGGTCCCGGAGGTCAAGCCCGCCCGGGCGAGCTGGGCCCAGCGGCTGGCGCTGCGGCCACGGGACATCATCGAACCGAGGGCCTTCTCCGTCGCCCTGGTGGCCATGCTGATCAGCATCTGCTTCGCCTCGGTCATGGCCTTCCTCAACGGCTTCGCCCAGAGCGAGGGCTTCGTCGAGGCGGCCAGCATCTACTTCCTGGTCTACGCAGCGGTCATGCTGGTCACCCGCATGTTCATGGGGCGGGTGCAGGACCGGTTCGGCGACAACGCACTAGTCTACCCCACCCTGGCGGTGTTCTTCACCTCGATGGGGCTGCTGGCCTGGGCACCGGACGAGTGGGCCATCATCGTCTCGGGCGCCTTGGCCGGATTCGGCTTCGGCGCCATGATGCCGGCGATGCAGGCGATCATCGCCTCCAAGCTGCCCACTCATCGCATCAGCATCGGACTGTCCACCTTCTTCATCATGATGGACTCCGGATTCGGACTCGCTCCGCTGTTTCTGGGCCAGTTCGTCGAAGTGTGGGGCTACCAGGTCATGTACGCCGCCTGCGCCGGCGTCATACTGCTGGCCCTGGGCCTCTACTGGCTGCTGCACGGAAAGTACAGCGTCAAACAGGGGATGGCCCGCAGGCGGGCGCACCGGTGGGTCAACGACGCCACCGGGGTGATGCCCCAGGTGGACCCCAAGACGCCCCGCTGACAGACCTCGCTGATCTACTGGGAGTAAGCGTCCAGGAACCGGTAGACCTCCGTGGTGTCCACCCCCGGAAAGGCCCCCTGAGGCATCGCGGCCAGCAGGTGTGTGTTCGCCCGGGCCGCCGGCCACGCCTGGCCCTCCCAGACCGCTGACAGCTCTGCCGGGGGAACCCGGCAGCAGGTCGGATCATCCGGGCAGCGCGACACCGAGCGGGAGGTGGTGTCCTTGCCGCGGAACCATTTGGCGTGCTCGAAGGGCACCCCGATCGAGAGCGAGTAGCTTCCCGAAGAGTGGCCCTCCACCCGGGCGGTGCACCAGTAGGTGCCTCCCGGGGTGTCTGTGTACTGGTTGAAGGAGCGGAACTTGTCCTCCACGTCGAACACCTGCCGCGAGGTCCATTCTCGGCATATCGTCTGGCCCTCGATCGCTCCGGAGTGGTCAGCGGGGAAGTTGACCTCGTCGTTCTCGTAGGCCTTGTGAATGATGCCGGACTCGTGGACCTTCTGGAAGTGACAGGTGATGTCCAGGTGCTCGGTGGCCAGATTGGTGAACCGGTGCGCGGCGGACTCATAAGAGACGGCGAAGGCGTCACGCAGGTCCTCAATTGCCAGCTCCTTGCGCTGCTTGGCCTCGGAGAGAAAGTTCACCGCCGTGCGCTGGGGCATCAGCAGCGCGGCAGCGAAGTAGTTGGTGTAGACCCGCTGACTCAGAAAGTCCGAGTAGTCCTGGGGCTCGGTGTGGCCCAGCACGTGGTGCCCCAAGGCCTGCAGGAGCACAGAGCGAG
Source organism: Nesterenkonia sp. (assembly GCA_052089225.1). Classification (GTDB taxonomy): domain Bacteria; phylum Actinomycetota; class Actinomycetes; order Actinomycetales; family Micrococcaceae; genus Nesterenkonia. Next base: position 829 of record JBQCZP010000069.1, on the reverse strand, counting down.
CGTCCCAGTCGCGCGAGCTGGACTGGGTGAGATAGATGGTCCTATTGCGCTGGTCGGTCACCGAACGGGTGGAGTTGGGCAGGTTCGGCACAAAGCGCAGGCTGAACCCTAGGTGCTCCGCGATGTCACCGGCGATGTGGTGACTCAGCGGCCCGGAGCGGTGCCCGACGGCGGCAAGGATCTTCTCCGCCTCGGCTTCGATCTCCGGGTAGTAGTTGTTGCGCGCCTTCATCTCCTCACGCAGCTCGGTATTGGCCCGGCGGGCCTCCTCGGGTGTGGCCGCCTGCTCCTCCAGACGTCCCTTGAGCTCACGCTGCAGTGCGACCAGGGATTCCAGCACGTCCATCGGCAGCCGGTTGGAGATCCGCACCGCCGGCAGCCCCATCGCAGCGTAGAGGGGGCCGCGCTGAGTCTTCTCCAGTTCGATCTCCAGGGCGGCACGCTTGGACGGCGGCTCAGCGCCGAAGAGGTCATCGAGGGTCACTTCGAAGGTCTTGGCCAGCTGCTGCAGCTGGGAGAGCCGCGGTTCGCGCTTGCCGTTCTCCAGCAGGGAGAGCTGGGAGGCAGAGGTCCCCAGATCTGCGGCAAGATCGTCCAGGGTCTTCCCCTTCTTCTTGCGCAGGTGGCGCACCCGGCGGCCCAGGGCGATCAGATCCAGTCCGCCGTCGTCGTCCGCCGCTTCCACTGCGCGCAGGTGACCACGAGCCGTCATCGGTCGCTCCTTCCCTTCCGAACAGACCTCCATGGTACTCCGGTGACCGGACGAGGACTGCGCCCCGCGTTGACTCATAGAAGATGTCCGCGTAGCAGCATTCGAAGAATCATTTGA
>JBQCZP010000068.1:0-8354 GCA_052089225.1 Nesterenkonia sp. | reverse complement strand
CTAGACTGAGGCCATGACCAGTTCTCGGCGCGCCATGGTGCTGATTCTGCTGGGCAGCTTCGCCATGGCCGGTTCCGCCGCAATCATCTATCACCTCGACGCTGAGCCGATGAGCGTAGCAGCCTACCGGTGCCTGCTCGCTGTGCCGATGCTGCTGCCGTTCGTGCTGTGGGAGCTGCGCCGGGTCGACCGTGCTGAGGCGCTTCCGCGCTCCACGGTGATCGGTGCGGCGATCGGCGGGGTCGCCATCGGGGTGGACTACACGTTCTACAACACCTCCATCGGGCTGATCGGACCTGGGCTGGCCACTGTGCTGATCAACCTGCAGATTGTGGTGCTGCCGCTGGTGGCATGGGCATTGGAGGGTGTGCGGCCCATGAAGCAGCTGGCGCCTATTGTGCCGCTGATGATGCTCGGAGTCGCGTTCGCCGCCGGAGCGTTCGACGACGCCGCAATCCACTGGTTCGGCGTCACCGCTGGGATCATCGCCGGTGCCGCCTATGCGACCTACCTGGCGGTCATTCGCCGCACTGCGCCCAGGACGCTGCGCCCGGCACCCTTCACCGTGCTGGCGCTCGTCTGCCTCACCGCCGGGATCACCGCAGGCGGTGTCGCCCTGGTCACCGGCAGATTCCACGTTCCCACCCAGGCCCCAGACTGGCTGTGGCTGATTGCGTTGGCCTTCGTGGGGCAGCTGGTGGTCTATCTCAGCTTCAACATCGCGATGACCTCACTGAGCGAGGTCACCTCCAGCACGCTTATGCTCACCGGCCCGATCTTCGCCATCCTGCTGGGCGTCGTGCTCTTCGCGGACATTCCTACCATGTGGCAGCTGCTGGGCTGTGTGATCATCATCGTCGGAGCCTGGTGGACGGTCCAAGCACGACGCCGCAGTCGGAACGCTTAGAACGCTCAGGAGCCCCGATGCCGCCTCGGGCACAAACACGTGCGGCCTGGCCCATGACGGAGTCACCTTTGATCAAGGACGTTTATACGTACAGGTCACGGATCGTCTGCTGCGGAGTGTGAGACATGAAGATCATCAGCTATACAGAATCTCGGTCCAACTACGCCAAGGTGCTGGATTCAGTCGTTGATGACCGCGAAGAAGTCGTGATCACCCGACAGGGCAAAGAGTCGGTGGTGATGGTCGCCATGGATGATTACCAATCTATGAAGGAGACCATGTATCTGATGAGCTCACCGGAGAACCACAGTCGGTTGTTGGACTCGATCGAGGACCGGAGATGGGCAGGCTCACGACACTGTTGACCCGGACCCGCAGTAGGGGGATCTGCAGCAGCGATGCTTCTGGTGTGGTCTGAGCAGGCGCGGGCTGATTACCTGTGGTGGCAGGGGCAGGACCGCGAAGTGCTCAAGCGCATCAACCTGCTGCTGGAAGACATCCGGCGCAGCGGCAACGAGGGGACCGGTAAGCCGGAGCCGCTGCGGCGCGACTATGCAAGCTGCTGGTCACGCCGGATCACCGATGAGCACCGCCTGGTCTACGAACTCTTCGATGACCGGATCCACATCGCTGCGTGTCGGTTCCACTACACACGGTGAGTACACACGCTGAGTCGAATCGGCAGCTGCTCAGAAGTCGCGGGAGTCGCCGCCGCGCAGGCTGATGAACTTAGTGCCGGTGAGGTTGCCGATCTGGCGGGAAAGCAGCTCGCGACCGCGGTCAGAGAGCAACTCGTCGTGGATCGGGATGCTGTGCTTGGGCACGTCCAAAGCGCGGACGAAATCCACATGTTCCTTCATCGCCGCCCACGGGCCCATGATCGGCAGAGCCAGCACATCAACGCCGGCCGGTGCGGAGTCCAGCGCGTCGCCGGGATGGAAGAACACCGGCTCACCCTCGGCACGCAGCACAAAGCCGATGTTGTGCACCCGGGGAACATCGGCATGAATGACCGCATGATTGCCGCCGACAGCTTCCACATCCAGCCCCCCGACGGTGAACTTCTCACCCGAGGCGACAGCTTCGGCGCGGGGCAGCAGCAGCGTGTGGTGGACGTCGTCGGCGGTGCGGACCACGGCCTGCGGATTGTCCTCAATCAGCGCGGGCGTGTGGTCAGCATCAATGTGATCAGGGTGCTGGTGGGTGATCAGTACGGCGTCAAGGCCTTCAACGTGGTGCCACAGATCGGAGAACGAGCCGGGATCGATCAGAACGCGCGTCCCCGCAGCCTCCACCAGAACGCAAGCATGACCCAGATGTGTGATCCTCATACGGCGATTCTGGCAGAGGCTCCTGAATGCGGGGTAAACACTACGCCCAGCAGTGCTGCCCACATGCCGGACTCCCGCAGGTCTTTCAGGCCCCGAGAGCGCGCAGGGGAGTAGATTCTCAGGGTGCCGATCTTCTCTGCCATTCTGTTCTTCATCGCCGGGGCCGGAACGCCCGGGCCGAACAACACCATCGCCTTGGCCTCCGGTGCGGCCTTCGGCCTGCGCAAGACGATCCCGACGATCATCGGGGTCAACATCGGGTTTCCCACGATGGTCCTGGTGGTGGGCCTGGGGCTCTCCGGGGTGCTGACCCAGTGGCCCTGGGTGCTGGACGCGCTGCGCCCGGTGGGAGTGCTCTACCTGCTGTGGCTGTCCTGGAAGATCGCCACCGGCCCCACAGACCTGCAGCAGCGCCGTGCCGGCAGACCCCCGGGGGTTCTCCAGATGGCGCTGTTTCAGTGGGTCAATCCCAAGGCGTGGACACTGGCGGTGGCAGCGCTGTCGGCCTACACCGGATTCTGGGACTCCTTTCTCGCCGAGATGCTGGTGCTTGCGCTCATAGCCCTGGTCTTCGGCGCCCCCTGCACTGCGCTGTGGGCGCTGTTGGGGGTGGGGGCCGGCCGATTCATCTCCAACCCGCTGCACATGCGCATCTTCAACTTGGTGATGGCCGGGCTGCTGGTGGTCTCCCTGGTTCCCGCTGCCGTGGGGACCTGGGAGTCGGTGCAGCCGCTGCTGGGCTGAAGTCTCCCCGTTCGGTCAGTCGATGAGGCCAGCCATGCGCCGAGCGACGTTGATCAGGCTCACCCGCTTCAGACCGTCGATCTCTGCGGGGCTGAACCACCCGACGTCGTTGGTGGAGCCGTCCTGCTCAACGGTGAGCTCACCGCCGGTGACATGTGCGCGGTAGATGATGCGCAGGTTCTGCAGCGGAATTCCCTGACGCTTGGAGTGAGCCAGCCGCAGTTCGCCGGGAACCACCATATTGTCCACGCCCAGCAGTTCGTCGAGCACACAGTGATAGCCGGACTCTTCGAACACTTCACGCACCGCGGCATCTGCCGGGTCCTCGCCGGGCTCGATACCACCGCCGGGCAGGGTCCACCCGCCAGCATCGGGGGCGTGCCAATGCGGAAGCAGCATCCGGCCGTCGTCGTCGGTGATGACCGCATAGGCGCCAATGCGAATATCCATGAAGGGAGGCTATCAGCGGTCCTCGGCGGCTGCAGTCGGGGGGCGTATCAGGAGGTCAGCTGCGACCACAGGCGCGGATCGAAGGTGTCCGGTGCCAGCGCGGACATGTGGCGCACGGCGTCGTCGAGCTTGCTGCGCCAGATGCGCACCGCGTCCTCTGCCCGTGCCTCCAGCACCGCGGTCAGCAGGCGTCGGTCATCAGCGACGAGCCGCTCCACTGCAGGGGAGTAGTCCAGCTGCAGCACTGAGATGAACATCCGCAGCCGCAGGGTCAGCGCGTGGAAGCTGTGTGCGGACTGCCGCAGGCCCGAAGCCTCGGCCAGTTCCTGCTGAAAACGAAGATCGGCTTCGCCTGACTCAGTGAGCGAGCCCTGTTTGGCCACCGCCTCCAAGGTCCCCAGAGCCAGTCGTGTCGGCAGCAGCCGGTGCCTGGGCTGAGCCGCACTTGCGCGAATGATGACAATCCCCACGTGGAGCCGGGAGGCGTAGAGATCGATCACGTCCGTTCCGGTGAAATGCGGAATCCTGAAGCCCGACTCGCTGTGGGTCAGCAGGCCGTCGTCGGCGAGCTGCCGCATAGCATTTCGCACCTGTGCTTGGCCCAGCCCCAGGCGCTCAGCCAGCAGGTTCACCGACAGGCGGTCCCCGGATCGGAAACCGGAGCTGATCATCTCCTTGCGCAGCGTGATGGCGATCTGTTCGGTCGCAGACAGCTTCACTCGGGGCTGAGTGGGGTGCGACGCAGCTGCTCGAGGAGCCGGGAACTCAGCCAGCCCCAACGGCTGTGAGTCAGAATCTGATGCGGCTCGGTTCGGACCGGCCCAGTCGAGTTCGGAGCGGCTGCGGTCCCAGGCGACCCCGTGCAGACTCCGCCCCGCCCGTGACGAGAGCTGGTGCAGCAGGTCGCCGGGCACCGCGTCCAGGCTCGGGCGGCACTGATCAAGCAGCCCGGCGACCTCGGTGAGGAAGTCTGACCAGGTGCCCTGCCCGGGGACCCACTGTGCGGTCAGTGAGTGTGCCGGAACTTCGGAAACCCCCCGGTTCTGGTGGGGAGTTTCATCAGTTCCGGCACACTCAACGGCGGGAGAGCCGGCGTCGTCGTCGGTTTCAGGGGATGGCCACTCGGCGGCGCCGGAGACCCACAGTGCCGCCATCACTGCGGCGCAGCGCCGGTGAAAGCCGCGCGGCTGAGTTGATTCCTGAGCCTGCGCAGCTTCGAAGCGAAGGGAGATCTGCGGGTACTGCACACGGAACTGCGCCAGCCGCAGCCCCGCGCCGATCTGCGCTGCCGGCACCGACGGACGCGTATCCGAGCCTCGGATCCGCCGAATCGCGCGCGAGACCAGCGTCTGACTCAGCCCGGTCAGGCCTGCGATCCGCCGGGTGGTGTAGTCAGCGGTGCTCACGCGCGCCCCGGCCGCCACCAGCACCCCGGCGACGATGTCATCGGCCGACTCCTGAACCCGTGGCCGGCCGCGTGCAGAGCTCGTCATGGCACCAGTCTCCCTCATTTTTGACTCAAATGTGGGGGATCAGTCGGTCGAAAGCTTCCCCTCACCCGGTGAACTGGCCACACTGGAGGAGAATGTCCTGTGTCACTAGGAGGCCCACGATGACTGAGAAGACCGCTGCACCCGCCCTGCACGAGGAACTGGACCGACTCTCCGACGCCGCCGCGGAGAAGGTCGATCACTGGCTGACGCTCACCCAGCAGTCCGGAGTGAAGCCGCACGCCTCAGCTCAGCTGCTCTCTGCAGTGCTCAGCCACCCCACCGGGCTGGACTTCACCGTGGGCTTCGTCGACCGGGTCATCCGCACTGAGGACACCAAGGCCGCCGCCAAGGCACTCAGCGAACTGGGGGAACTGGCCCCGGAGACCATGAACAAGCTTGACCTGGCCCAGATCCAGGCCGGCTCCAAGCTGGGCCGGCTGCTTCCTAACGTCGTCGTGCCCGCCGCACGCCAGCGGATGCGCTCAATGGTCGGTCACATGGTCATCGATGCGCGCGATAAGCAGTTCGGCAAGGCGGTCTCCCAAATCACCAAGCAGGGCAACGGGCTGAACATCAACCTGCTGGGAGAGGCCGTGCTCGGCGAGACCGAAGCCGATCGCCACCTGGAGGACACCGTGCGGCTGCTGCGCCGCGACGACGTCGACTATGTCTCCATCAAGGTCTCATCCATCGCCAGCCAGATCTCCATGTGGGGCTTCGATGAGACGGTCGACTATGTGGTCCAGCGTCTGGTCCCGCTCTACACCGAGACCGCCGAGCAGCCGGCCGGCACCAAGTTCATCAACCTGGACATGGAGGAGTACGCCGACCTGCGGCTGACCATCGAGGTCTTCAAGCGACTGCTGTCCATGCCGCAGCTTAAGCACTACGAGGCCGGAATCGTCATCCAGGCCTACCTGCCCGACGCGCTGGGAGCGGTGCAGGAGCTGACCGAGTTCGCCAACGCACGGGTCGACGACGGCGGCGCCGGCATCAAGATCCGTCTGGTCAAGGGCGCGAACCTCCCCATGGAGCACGTCCACGCGGAGATCCGCGGCTGGGACCAAGCCACCTGCGAGTCCAAGGAAGCCACCGACGCCAACTATAAGCGGGTGCTGCACTGGCTGCTCACCCAGGATCGGATGAAGGGCGTGCGCCTGGGCGTGGCAGGGCACAACCTGTTCGACCTGGCCTTCGCCCACCTGCTGGGTGCCGAGCGCGGAGTCTCCGAAAACCTGGACTTTGAGATGCTGCAGGGCATGGCCGCCGAACAGCAGGGCCCCATCAGCGACGACGTCGGCCAGCTGCTGCTCTACGTGCCGGCAGTTCGGCCCGAAGAGTTCGACGTCGCCATCTCCTACCTGGTGCGCCGGCTGGAGGAGAACGCCTCCAGCGAGAACTTCATGTCCGGCATCTTCGAGCTGGAACCCGGAAACGAGATCTTCGTCCGCGAGGAGAACCGCTTCCGCAGCTCCGTCGACACCCTCGAGGAGACCATCGAAGAGCACGGTGAGACGCCTCCGGGGCCCAACCACACCCAGAACCGCGGTGCCGAGGAAGTAGCTCAGCCCACCGACTACACCGACGCCGAGCTGCCGGCCTTCGCCAACGAGCCGGACACCGACCCCACACTTGCCGCCAACCAGCAGTGGGGGCGGGAGGCGATCGCCCGCGCCACACCGGACTGGCTGACTCAGCAGGCGCTGCCGGAGCAGATCAGCTCAGATGCTGTGGAGCCGCTCATCGAGACCGCCCGCAGCGCCGCGGAGGAATGGGCGGCCCGGCCTGCCGCTGAGCGCGCCCGCATCCTCTACGCGGCGGCCGACCTCATGGCATCCCGCCGCGGGCACCTGCTCTCCGTCGCCGCCGCCGAGCCCGGCAAGTCCCCGCAGCAGAGTGACCCGGAGATCTCCGAGGCCATCGACTTCGCCCGCTACTACGCGCACTCGGCGCTGACGATGGAACAGATCGACGACGCCGCCTTCACCGCGGACAAGCTGGTGCTGATCACCCCGCCGTGGAACTTCCCGATCGCCATCCCGGCAGGCGGAACGTTCGCCGCGCTCGCCGCCGGTGCCGCAGTGATCCACAAGCCCTCACGGCCCACCCCGCACTGCTCCATGGCGATCCTGGAGGCCCTGTGGGACGCCGGTGTGCCGCGCGAGGTGCTGCACGGGGTCTACCCCGATGAGCGCGAGGCCGGTCGGCTGCTGGTCTCCCACGACGGTGTGGACCGGGTCATCCTCACCGGCGCCTCCGAAACGGCGGCCATGTTCCGCTCCTGGAAGCCGGAGCTGAAGCTCAACGCCGAGACCTCGGGCAAGAACGCGCTGGTGGTCACCCCGGCGGCCGACCGAGACCTGGCGGTGGCCGACCTGGTCAACTCCGCCTTCGGCCACGCCGGGCAGAAGTGCTCAGCGGCCAGCCTCGGCATTCTGATCGGCAGCGTCTATCGCTCCGACCGGTTCCGCCGTCAGCTCATCGACGCCGCCAGCTCCCTGGTGGTCGACTGGCCCTCCAACCTCTCGGCCACCGTGGGACCGCTCACCGAAGAGCCCAGCGAGAAGCTCCACCGCGCGCTGACCACTCTGGACGAGGGCGAGACCTGGCTGCTGGAGCCCAAACCGCTGGATGACACCGGCAAGCTGTGGCGCCCGGGCATCAAGACCGGGGTGAAGCCGGGCAGCTTCTTCCACATGACCGAGGTGTTCGGCCCCGTGCTGGGCCTGATGGACGCGAAGGACCTCGATGAGGCCATTGCGCTGCAGAACCAGGTGGAGTACGGGCTCACCGGAGGCATCCACTCCCTGGAGATCGACGAGGTGCAGCAGTGGCTGGACCAAGTGGCAGTGGGAAACGCCTACGTCAACCGCGGCATCACCGGTGCCATCGTGCAGCGGCAGTCCTTCGGCGGCTGGAAGAAGTCCTCGGTGGGCCTAGGGTCCAAGGCCGGCGGCCCCAACTACGTCATGCTCTTCGGCACCTGGTACGACGACGTCGACATCGCCGCCGCAGCCCAGAGCCGGCCGCCCCAGGAGGACACCCCCCAGCGCAGGCTCATCGACGCCGCCCTGGACAAGAGCCTCATCAGCGACGAGGACTACGCCTGGCTGAAGTCCGCGGCCAGCTCCGATCGGCGCTGGTGGGACGAGGAGTTCGGCCAGGCTGTGGACCACACCGGACTGGATGCGGAGGCGAACATCTTCCGCTACCTGCCCGAGCACGTGCTGCTGCGGGTCAGCGACGACGCCCAGCCCGGCGAGGTGATTCGGGCTGCCCTGGCCGCCCAGCAGGCGTCCACCACCTTCGACCTCTCCTGGAACCCGGATGCGGCCAAGAAGACGGTCAAGGCCGCCAAGCTGATCGGTCAGCTGGCCAAGCGCACCGGAAAGCACGACGACGCCGAGTTCGCCAAGAAGCTCTCCACCG
>JBQCZP010000067.1:0-8456 GCA_052089225.1 Nesterenkonia sp. | reverse complement strand
GGCAGAGATATGACGAGCGGCCCATGAACTTCTCGCGCACAATGACGCCGGGGCTTCGGGCTGAGCTGAGCTCACCGACGTGGTGGCGCTGCAGGCACCGGGCGCACGCCTGATCCCACCGCGTCGCCGCCGACGGCCGGTGGAATGACCCCAGCATGGAAGCGCAGAATGAGTTCCCGAGTAGACGGTGGTCCGCTGGTCATGGAGGAACGCCGCTAGTCGTCCAGCAGTGCCGCGGCATACATCGGCCGGGCCGCGTCGGCGCTCTGCGGGTGAAACAGCCCGGCCAAAGCGTCCCGATACAGGCGGTTGAGCTCACTGGAGTTGTCGTAGCCCGCGCCGCCGGAGCACTTCAGTGCCTCCTCGACGCAGCGGCCGGCGGCATCGCCGGCGCTGATCCGCGCGGCGACGAAGCGCTGCGGCCACCCGGTGCCATGGTCGACCAGCTCGTCGAACTCACGGGCGTAGGTCGCCAACTGTGCCGGCACGGCCAGGTAGTCCCTCAACGCATCAGCCAGCCGGTCCCGGTGCTGCGGGATCTCCGCGAAGCTGGTGCCGTGCTTGGCAGAACGCTTGTTCTTCAGCGCCTCGGCTCCGACATCCAGCGCACGCGAGGCCAGCCCGGTGTAGACGGAGGCGATGAGCAGCTGGAAGTTCGCGGTGATCCCGAACGTCAGCAGGTCCGGGTTGGGCCCGTCCGGTATCCGGCGGGCGACCTTCTCGGGCCGCATGCGCACGTTCTCCAGCCGGGTGGCCCGGCTCTGGGTAGCGCGCATGCCCATCACGTCCCAATGGTCCGACGTCGCAATACCCTCCTCGTCGCGCTCGATGAAGCCGTAGACCACCTCGGGACTCTCCGGATCGGAGGAATCCAACCCGTGGACGATCAGCCGGGTCCACACCGGTGACAGCGAGGTGAAGATCTTGGTGCCGGTCAGACGATAGCCACCGTCCGCCTCGGGCACCGCCGATGTGTTGGCGCTCTGCAGCACCCAGTCGTTGGCAGGCTCGCTGACTCCGAAGCCGAACACCTCCCCGGCCATCACCTCGTTGAACACGTAGTCCAGGGAGCGGTCGCCGCGTGCGTGCATCGCCCGGACAGTGCCGGTGCACACAAGGTGCATATTGATGCCCAGCGCGGTCGCCGGTGCGGCCGTCGCCAGGCGCTGCTGCAGCCGGCTCACCTCGTCCATCCCCAGTCCGGGGCCGCCGAACTCCTCGGGCACGAACAGCGTGAGGTAGCCCTGCTCCCGCAGCTCGTCGAAGTCCTCGTCGAAGAAGCTGTTCTCCCGGTCGTAGCGCGATGCGCGCTCCCGGATGCGTTCAAGCAGCTCCTCGGGCAGGTAGCGCTGGGCCAACTCGGTGTGTCGGGTCTCGCGGTCAGTCACGGTCAGCTCCTTGCTCGTAGGTGGTAATACTTCTCTGCTGGTGCGGCGTCACTGCCAGCGCCGCAGCAGGACGACGCCGCTGTGCCCGCCGAACCCGAATGAGTTCGACAGCACGGTGTCCAGTTCAGCTGAACGCGCCTCTCCGGTGACGACGTTGTGGTCGGGGAAGTCGGGCCGGTCGAGGTTGAGTGTGGGCGGAATCCGTCGTTGTTGCAGAGTGCAGACAGCAAGCAGCGCTTCGACGACTCCGCCGGCGCCCAGCAGGTGGCCGGTGGCCGACTTGGTCGCCGTGATCGGGATTTCAGCGGTGCGGGTTCCCAGGGCGGTTTCCAGAGCTCGGATCTCAGCTGTGTCGCCCTGCGCTGTGCCTGTTCCGTGGGCACTGACGTGGTCGACGTCGTCCGGGGTCACGCCCGCGTCCGCCAGGCAGTCGGTGACCGCGGCTGCCGCACCTGCGCCGTCCGGGTGCGGGGCCGTGGGATGGTAGGCGTCACTTGCGGCGCCATAGCCGGCCAGCTGCGCCAGCGGGGCAGCATCCCGGGCATGGGCTGTCTCTTCGGCCTCCAGAAGAATCGCGGAGGCGCCCTGCCCCATCACGAATCCCTTCCGGTCGGCGTCGAAGGGCCGGCTGGCAGCCGTGGGGTCGTCCTCGTAGCCCGAAGCCAGGGAACGCAGGGTGGCGTTCGCTGTCAGGTGGATCGGGTCGAGGCAGTCCTCCATTCCGACCACCAGCACGGCATCGGCGTAGCCGTGCCGAATCCGTCGCAGCCCCTCGCCCAGGCCGGCGGCTCCGCTGGCACAGGTGGCAGAGATTGCCTGTGCTTGTCCGGTGGACTGATACCGCTGGCTCAGCAGGGCCGCCGCGGCATCGGGAGCCCCGTAGATCGGCAGCGACAGTGGTGTGGCCCGCGGCCCGCCGTCGAGGTAGCTGCGGGTGGCCTGCTGCATCGCCTCGACGGGACCAGAGCCGGTGGCGGCGATGATGCTGAACCTGTGCGGCGCGGTCGGCAGGTGGGCCTGCGGCGCCTGCGGATCGCCGGCGAGCACCTCGGCCTGGCGCATCGCCTCGTCGGCGGCTGCCAGCGCCCACCACTGCACAGGGCTCAGGCGACGGGCCACAGCTTTTTTGATCACCGCTTCGGGGTCGAAACCGCGCACCTGTGCCCCGATCCGCACAGGCAGGTCGGCGAACTCAGCGCCGTCGAGCACGTCTATCGCACTGCGGCCCGCGGCGACTGTGTTCCAGGTCTCGGCGGCGCTCAGCCCACTGGGCGTCACCGCCCCCATTCCCGTGATCACCACACGGCGTGCCTCACGCGTCACAGGCGCTTGACTCCTTCCCCGTCGCTGATCAGTTCGGCCGTGGCCTCCCGCCGGATCTTACCGCCGACGGTCCGCAGCAGCCTCGGCACCGCGTACCAGCGGCGGGGCACGAACTGCGGTGCCAGGTGCTCGCGGGCGTGGGCCAACAGCTCACCCTTGGTCGGCGCCTCGCCCTCGATGACCAGGGCCACCAGTGTGCCGAGCTGTCGGCTGGCCACCGCGACGGCGCACACCTCGCCCAGGCCAGGCATCGTCTCAAACGCCCGCTCCACCTCCGGAAGTGCGACCTTGTGGCCGCCGGTGACGACGATGTCCCCGGCCCGGCCGGCCAAGCTGAGCCGGCCGTCAATGATCCTGCCCTGGTCGTGGACGGTGGCCCAGCCGTCGGGTCCGACCAGCACGGCGTCGGTGGTCGCGGCGACGTAGGCCTGGGAGCAGGCCCGCGCCCAGATCCATACGGTACCCAGTTCGCCCTCGGGCAGCTCACGGCCGTCGGTGTCGCGGATGCTGACCCTGACGCCGTCGTAGATGGTGATCAGCGTGCCGTCGCCGGCGCGGCTGTCGCCGATGAACCCGATCTCGGCCGCACCGTAGTAACTGACCAGGCGTGCGCCCGGTGCGGCGGCCGCGAATGTGCTCCTGATAGTGGCCGAGAGGTTCGCCCCGCCGGTGACGGCCAGTTCCAGGGCGGCGAAGCGTTCGGGGTCGCGACGTGCGGCAGAAGCCAGGGCCTGGAGCACTGCGGGCACGACCACCACACGCGTGATCGCCTCGGCTTCGATGCGCCGGCCAGCGTCGATCGGGTCAAACCCGTCGGCCACATGGCAGCTGCCGCCGGAGGCCAAGCATTCGATGAGGGCGTAGAGGGTCAGGCTGTAGGACACCGGCCCGGGCGCCAGGGTGGCAACCCCGGGCAGCGGCTCGAGGTGGGCGCTGGAGACGGCGTAGTTGTCGCGGTACTGCTGTCGGGTCTTCAGGAATGCCTTGGGATCGGCAGTCGTACCCGAGGAGAACATCATGAGGAAGGGCTCCGCGCCGTCGCGCCTGGTGGGCTGCTCAGTGATGGTGGCTGTCTTCTCGAGGTGTTGGAAGTCGGCCAGTGTGATGATGGAGCCGGCCCACTGTGCGCTCTCGAGCGCGGCAGCGAGTTCGGACGAGTCACTGATGACGACGCCGATGCCGGTGGTGGTGATGACCGAGACCTGGTGGTCGAGCGGCCAGCGCGGATCGATCGTGGCCGACACCGCGCGGAAGCCGGCCAAGCCGGCGATGATGCGCGAGGTGTGGAATGCCGAGGTGAGGCTCACGGCGGTGATCGGGATGCCGGTGGTCTCCGCAGCAGGTTCGGGCGGGTGGTCCTGAACGTTGTGGAGTTGGTAGGCGGCCGCGTACACCCGGGCCGAATCCGTGACGAGTTCGGAGTAGGTCAGGCGCTCCTCGGCTCCCACGATGGCAGGCCTTCGGCCGTCCTCAGCAGCGACGTCAAGGATCGTCTGCGTGAACGGCACCTATGACCTCCGGGGTGGTGATTGCGGGTCACTTCGAGTATATGGCCCGTACTACTCACTCCGCTCGGCGCCTTCATTCTCATCGGTAGTCATCACTCTGCTCCTCTCTGCCGGTCGATACGCCATTCCTCAGCGAGGGCTTCGAGGAGGTCACGGGCATGCCTAGCCGATTGAAGCCAACTGTTGAACCGGCTCAAGACTGATGACTGTTCTCGCTGGATCAGCGGGCGGCTCCGACGTGGTGCACGTTAATCGGAGTCGTCGCCTTCGGCGAGTTCCTCATCCAAGTCCACGAGGGTAGTCGTCTCTGTGGCCAGACGATCGGGCGCTTGGGTCTTAAGGAGGTCGTAGATGCGCGCAGTGAGTTTCGCTCGCCGTTCGTCGAAGTAGTCCATGAACTCCCCAGCCGAGTGCGGAAGCGACTGGGGCAATGCATTACGCGATAGAAACGCGCTTTGCTCATCGGCGAATGAGTACTCCGCTACCAACCACTCATCAGGGGCTTTGGCTGATTTCGCGATGTTCTCGAGACCAGGCAATAGTTGCAGATTCGGCAGTCGGTCTCTCAGATCAACGAGGTCGTCGATCTCCTCGGAGGTGAACCTCGGTGCCCCGTCATCGTTCTTCTCGCGCCGCAGGGACTTCTTGTCGAGCAGCACCCCCGGGAAGACGTGATCGACATGGAACTGGTTGCGTGTGTCGACATGTGGGAACAGTGCTGCGAGCACCGCGAAGGTGCGAGGCTTTCCATACGACAGGTTCAAGATATCGTCGACCAATGCCTCCGTAACCGTAAGCGGCTTGCCGCGCAGCGACATCACACGTTCGATCGCAGCACCCGGGAAGGCAGTGCCGCCGTGAGTCTTGATGACCTCACGGAGCTCGCGAAGCAAGGTGTCCAAGCCGGACCCCCACACACCCCGCACGATCAAGGAGCGCAGAACCCACGACCGAAGAACCTCCCGGTCCTCTCGGGTCTTGGGTGATTCCCGGTAGGAATGGTCAAGCTCGCGATGGTGGACATAGTAGGCCACGGGGATCAACACGCTGTCCGCAGTGAGTGAGCCACCGGAGAGACCAAAGTCGCTGAGAAGACCGACGGCGACCTGGAGCGATCTGCTCATCGCGTCCCAGCCTGCCTCGAGCTTGGCCATGTTGGTCGTGGTGAAGTTCTTCACTTTGAACCCAATGTCGCCGACGTCGGCGATCACCAGTCCCGACTTCAAGACAGTGTCTCTGGAGAAGCTGAACCCGTTGCCGGTCTGGTTGAGTGAATCCACCAGTCCGTGGACAGCAGCACGAGCATCGCCTTCCCATTGGGCAGAGGCAATCGACAGCAGCAAGTCGCTGTACGAGAGGACGGTTCCGCCAGAGTTGACCCGCACGAAGATGTCCAACACCCTCTCGATGTCCTGATCATCTTCTTCGTAGAAGTGGAGACTCGCAGTCTTGTGAACCGATTCCCAGAGCTTGCTCACTAGAAACGAGGCATCCTGGTCATTGCCCACGCCGTATTTGGCTAGCATTTGAATCAGCGCAGACGTATCCGTTGAATCAAAGACCTCGGACACCGGAAGCCACTTCTTTCTCTCGTCGTCCACCGAGGCGTCGACGTCGTTTTTCGTCAGGAACTGGAAGTGGTACTTGAGCCCGAGCTCGTTCTCTGGGGCCTCGCCAGCGAGGTTCAAGTGCAGCCGACGCTCTGGATAGGACCACGGCTTGTTCGCCCAACCGCCGTGGTTCTTGTACGCGTACGTGCCGCGCAAGCCGATGTTGAGCGAAGTTAACCGCTGCTGCCCATCCAAGATTGCGACCACTTCGCGGTCAGTCGGGATGTCGATCACCGGGTTATGGCGGTTGTCGAAGGCGCTGTATTCCTTCATGAATCCATAAAACCTGAACTTGCTGATCGTCTCAGGAAGCACCTTCCACGAGAGAAAACTCCCGATCGGGTAACCGCGCATTACCGAGTCGAAGACACGGATGACTTGCGACGGTTTCCAGACGTACTCACGCTGGATAGCGGGGAGTATGAGTCTTCTGTCCTGGATCTGTCGAAGTGCGCTGGCGATCGACATTGGCTCCTTGTGCCCCATGCCAGTACCTTACGTCATCGCGATAGGTGATATTCGACGGCCCCGGTGCCGACGGAATCGCAATCACGGCAAGCCCCCGGAGGCCTGATTACGGCGGCCAATGTTGACGCAGCTCGTCGTGGGCGGCCTCCCACGCCTCGCGCACGAAGGGGGCAGTTCAGCTTGTCCCAGTGTTCGCCGACCACCTCTCGGTCGATCCACTCAGCGACCTCTTCCTCGCTGCCGGACTTGCGGAGGGCCGTCGCGTACGTCGTCCGCAACCGCTGTGTCGCGCGGACGAGTTGGACGCTTGCTGATCCTGCGTCCACGGTCTCGGCGTCCAGGGCTGCTTCGGTGAGATGGGCAAGACGATCGGCTGGGAGATCGGGGGACCTGGCCGGCCGGAGCCGACGGGTCTAAGAATCTAGGCGGCTCGTTTCGGAAGCTGATGGCTGGTGACGGTGTCGGCCGGGCCTGCTGGTCTCAAACCTGGCGCAGTCCGGCGTCGTCGAGAGCCTCCAGCGCGCGCTCCGGCGCGTCTACCAGATCCAACAGGCCACCCGTCCAACACGCCCACCGCGCTGGGTCCTCCCCCTCCTCGAACGCTGCGGCTGATGCGAACTGGTCCCGGAGATTGACCGGCAGGCAGTCAGCCAGAGCCGCAACGAGCTTGCTGGCGAGGTCGGCTCGCGCCGATGACGGCCGCATGAATCGGGCCAGCCTGCCGGTCGCCGGGACGAGCGCGTCGGAGGCGTCGGTGAGAGCAGCGATCATATCGAGCGTTCAGTCGGAGTCGAAGGTGGCAGGTAGAGGGACGGTGACCTGCTGGACGTACGCGATCGCGTCGCGCCCCAAAGCCAGGGAGAGACCGCCGGGATCCTCGTGGTAGTTGAGGTAGCGGGCGACATCCACGCCTGGATGGCAGGCGCACCCCGCGGGGACGCCATCTCAGATGTCACCTACTCGTTCAGCAGACCCACTGGTCACTGCTGTCGAGCTTGCTCGTTATGTTGTGGCGAGCTCGCGGACGTAGGTGCGCTGTTGCTCGATATGAACCTCGATGACGCCGGCGCGGGCCAGGCGCTGCAGAGTCTCGATCGACGGTGCGACGTCACCACTCTCCAATCGCGCCACGTGCGGCTGCTTCCAGCCCAGCATCGCCCCGAACGCAGTCTGCGTCAGGTCACGCTCTGCGCGATAGTGGACGACTGCCCGGCTCACCGCGTCAGCCAGCCCGAGGTGATCGGCCTCAGCAGCGTACTCAGGGTCGGCCTGACGGCGCTCAGCCACGATCACGTCGTGATTCTTCAGGTCGGACAGCTTCATGATCATCGCTCTCATTCCTCGATCTGGCCCAGTCGCTGCTCGGCGGCTCGGCATGCTCGTGCGAAGCCTTTGGGATCGCTCTCGGCCTCGGGTCCGTAGGCCCCGATGACGAACACGTCGCCGATCCGCCTGTAGAGCGGTCGTGTGACGCTGCGACCGCCTCGCGGGCGCAGCTCCCTGAGCTTGTCGGCTCCCTTCACCGCGCTGCTGTGCGGGAAGGGGAGCTTCGGGCCGAGCTCCTTCAGCTTCGCGATCGCGTTGTCGACCGCCACAGCCTCCCGGGCACCCAGCTTCTTGTATTCACCTTCGGCGTCCGGATGGTCGACGACGCCCCACATGGCAATGAATATACCATGCGTGTTATAGCTGTGCCAGTCTTCCGTCGACCCCTCCGGTGCAGTCGAGGAAGTGCTGCTACGACGGCGTATTCGCGCGCACTTGCACTGCCACGACGCGCTGATCCGGGCCAGCCGCCCTCATCGCACCGGGTCACCAGCGGCCGTTGCGGGGCCTGGGCTGGCAGACCGGGCAGAGATAGGAGGAGCGGCCCATAAACTTCTCCCTAACGATGACGCCGGGGCTGCGGGCTGAACTGAGTTCGCCGGCATGGTGGCGCTGCAGGCACCGGCCGCACGCCTGACCTGCCTGACCGTAGGCCTGCAGGGAGCGCTCAAAGTAGCCGGAGGCCCCATTGACGTTGACGTAGAGCGCATCGAAGCTGGTCCCACCGGCGGCAAGCGCGGCCTCCATCACCTGCACCAGGCCCTCCAGCAGCCGTGCAGCCTCGGCCCGGGTGATGGTCTCCGAACGCCGCGCGTAGTGCAGTGCGGCCAGCC
>JBQCZP010000066.1:0-8687 GCA_052089225.1 Nesterenkonia sp. | reverse complement strand
CATCATGCTGAGCTCCTCCCTGTCGGTGCGACGCGATGCTGGGACTCATGTTAACTGAGTGTGCCTTGTTTCTTCCAAGATCCAATCAGACACCCTTCGATGCCTGCAATGACGGGGAAGTAGCCACACAGTGAATGGTTCGGATTTGGTGCCGAAAATGGTCTGTGACCGTTTTATGACCGTTTTTGAACATACGAACAAGAGCCGCGACACTCAAGACGGCGCCCGTTTTTGCTCCTCTGCCGGACACCGTAAGGAAGTCCGAATCGAGAAGAACCATGGGGGCGAACGTGGCGCGGCAGGCATTGCGAGCAGGCGAACGAGGAAGCATCAACCTGACGAAGGTCGGCGACCGAAAATGGCGGGCTAGGTGCTACTTCCGAGACAACACCGGCACCAAACGTGAGCTCACCGCGTACGAGCCCACCAAGGCGCGGGCAGAGAATGCGCTGAACGATAAGTGGCATGAGACGTCCAAATCCATCTTCACCGGACGTTTCAACAGCAAGCGGGTCACCGTGGCCGACCTGGTGGAGCGCTGGTACGCAGAGGCCTTGGAGTTCTCCCGGGTCAACGGCAAGCCCAAGGAACGCAGCTTGGTAGAGCAGAAACGGGCGATAGACAGACACGTGGTCCCCAAGATCGGGTCACTGGCCTGCGACGAGTTGGCAGTGGGTGTGCTCAACGCCACTATCTCGGAGATCATCGCAGACGATGGGTCCGGCAAAGCTACCGCAGAATTGGTCCGCAGCGTGCTCAGCAAAATCTGCCGATACGCAGTCGAGAACGACATCCTGCCCTACAACATGGCCCGCGAGACGAAGAAGATTGCCTACAGCCCGGCATCACCCCACGCGCTCAGTGCCGAAGAGATCCAGCAGCTGCGGACCGCATTCAGGCGGTTTGAGACAGAGATCAAGAGATCCCGAGTGCCTCTGCTCAAAATTCTTGACCTTATGTTGGCCACCGGGTGCAGGATCGGAGAGATACTCGCCTTGAGATGGGAGCATGTGCACCTGGATGATGCGATCCCATGGGTCGAGATTCGTCACAGCGTCAGCTATGTGGTGGGCACAGGCGCCTATCTAGACAGCACGAAGACCAAGACAGCACTGCGCATTGCGCTGCCAGAGTTCGCCGTCGACATCCTGCGCTCCATCCCGCCAGTATCTGAGCACCTCTTTCGTGCCAGCACCGGGAACCTGTATACCTCGCGGAACATCAGAATCTCGGCCATTCGGGCGATGGAACGCTACGGCGTCAGCGTTGATGTCTTCGAGGGAGGATTCAAGAGCCACAGTCTGCGCAAGACTGCGATCACAGCCGTTGAACGCGACCACGGCCTCACCGCGGCTTCCCAGCAGGGCGGACACTCCAGCGTGGCGACCACCAAGAAGTTCTACGTCGCCCCGAACATTGCCACCATTGATTACACCGACAGTCTCCAGAAGCTGATCGACATGGACATCCCGGTCCTCGCCGAGAATGGGGTGGCTGCGAACTAAAGCCCTTGATCCAGCAGAGTGCGCATGTGAACCAAGCAGAGGACGTTTTTGCCCTATCTGTGAGGAGAACACATGACGACCACACCCAGCCTGGGGATTGAACGGGTCCGCGCCAATGTCGGATCCAAGTTCCAACCCGATAAGCCCGCCCACGTCGACAAAGTCTTGGCCGGGATCGCCGAGGAACACGGGGAGGGATTCGAACTCGACGGTTATGAGCCCTCCGAGGGCGTGGCGATCTTCAAACGTGAGTCCAACACTCTGGTCGCCTCCCATGCGGGCAACGATTCCATGGAGATCCGGCTGCCCCAGGACACGAAACAGTCCGATGGTAAGAAGCGCGCGGTCTCGCTGGCTGACACTTATCCGGGCTACCAGATGACCGTCTTCGAGCCGCACCGGCGCCGGGCGATCATCTCCAAGCTCAGCGAGGAGGTCATCCGTGCCCGTGACGCGATCTCCACCGCCCTCAGCGTCGAGGCCTGGGACGTGCAGGTCGCCGCCCGTGCTGATGGGGGCTTCGACTTCTCGATCCCGCCGGCCTACCGGCCCTCGAAGCACGACGGGCCCCTCGACGAGGTCGCCACAGTCATCATCGGTGAGCCGGGCTGGTACGTCGAAACGGACACCCATGCGCGGAAAGGCTCGATCATCCCCGCAGAGCTGGCCACCTTCGAGCCGGTCTACAAGACCCCGATGCCCAAGAAGATGGAGCCCTTCGACCACACCAACAAGAACCACTTCAAGGTGCCCATGGGGTTGACCCTGCCCGAACCCGGTCAGCGCCACCAGACGATGAACCTCGACCTCGATGCCCACAACCATGCACAAATTGGTGGCACGTCGGGATCGGGAAAAACCGTTGCCATCAACGCCTACATCGCCTACCTCCTGGCCCGAGGCGCGGATATGGCCATCATCGACACACCTGCGAAGTCGGCGGACTTCATGTGGTGCAAAGAATTCCTCACCCCCGGCGGATGGGGCTGCGACTCGATCCGTGACTCAGCCGCCACCGCAGAGATGATCCGCCAAGAAGGACAGCGCCGCGGCAAAGAGATCAAACGAGCCGGCGAGGTCAACTTCAAAGACCTGCCAAAAGACAAGGGATTCAAGCCACTGGTCGTGGTGGTCGATGAGCTGACCGCGCTCTACGCCATGGATACCGTGCCAAAGATCCCCAAGGACGCACCGCAGAAGCAGATCGAGCTGAAAGAGAAGGCCGAGGCGACCAACTTCGCTAAGTCGCTGTTGAAAGACGCGATCAAAAACATCGCTGCCGAGCTGCGGTTCGTCGGGATCTTCCTGCTGGTCTCGACCCAGATCGCCTCAACCAACACCGGCATCGACACCGCCCTGCGGACCAACTTGGGACACAAGGCGCTGCTGGGCGCCAAACCCACCGAGAACAACCGCAAACTGGTCTTCTCCGACCACGAAGCAGTCCCGACGGTCCCGCCCCACGTGCGCGAAGACGCAGCAGCTGCCAAAGGTGTCGGCGCGATCGAACCGGAAGGAGCCACGCCGGTGGTGTTCAAGTCCTTCTTCCGGACCACTCACGAGTACCGCGACTGGCTGATCAGCTTAGGCGTCGCTCAGCGCACCGACGCGGCAGTGACCCCTACCCAAGCGTGGATCGCTGAAGTCTTCGGCGAAGACAACCTCGACGCCGGTGCCGAAGAACCCACCCCGTCCGCTCCGAATCACCAGCCGGGACCAGCTGGCTCCAAGGCCGCCGAACAGTGGGACGCCCTGGCACTCTGATTACCGTTAGATCAGGTGGTACAGCACCTACAAGACCCAAACATCTGACGCCCTCCTCAGCGCCGTTTGGGGTCAATCCGACCGGTAAGCTGGCCCCATGGATGCAACCGCGCTCATGGTCATCATCATCAGTGTTGTGGGAATGTTCATCGTGATCGCCTCCATGTCACACCAACGGAGAAAATAGAAGTGGCTTCCAGCGGAGCGACCCCTTGAGGCGGAAGATAGCTCATGCTCACCGATTTCGCACGCGACCATGCTTTCACAATCGCATGGTTTGGCTTGATGACGATGAAGCGATGGCCCCACCAGCCGATTGGTCGGCCCTGTTATGGGGCTGACCCTGTTGGTCTTAGCGATGGTGTCAGTTGCGGTGTTCACGGTGACGGTGGGGACGCCATGGTGAGCGCACACGCTTTAGATTTTCGTGGTGGATTAACCTCTGGCGGAAGAGGCCACGTGCCCGTCATCTAGCCTGTCCCTTCTCAGCTTCCAAGCGTTTCGAGCTCTCACCAGTAATGAATGTGTAGGTTCTCAGTTTTCGCGTCATTTTCTCATTTTCATGTCCTGACTGTCGTCCTTGTCACACGATTCTGCCGGGCTGGTCGAAGCTTCGAATCGACCCGACACACCAAGCGCTCACGGATCTTCCACGGTGTGCCGGTTAGCCCCCCGTCACCGGACAAGGGTGCGGACCACCTATACGGACACCCCTTTCCTGCACCACTGCAACGTCCCAGGTCAGGGGCGGGTGTGTCCGGTTGGGGTTGGTCTACTGACACGGCCGCTCACGGCGGTCAGGTTGGTGACCGTTTGACGGGGGGGGGGATCCTAGCGTTCACCGAGGCACCGATTCGATGTGCCGGTCCTTCACTGTCAGAGACCATTGACTCCGGGAATCGCAATACGTTTACGGTGTGATATGGAACACAAGCGCAGGACGGTCAAGCGTAGATACCTCTTAGTTCCAGAGTGCGGGTGTTCCGCAAATGTGACGCTGATATCAAGTCTATGTTGAGGTTTATTGAACAGCCTGAAAGTGTACCAACGTCGGACATGGGAACAAATTATGAAATCAGCTATCCGCTCCGCAGCGCCTATGGTCATTTTGATCTTGGCCATCACTGGTGGAGTAACAGCGAGCGGAATCTCAGTGGAGAATACAGGAGCATTTCCGATAGTGGCTTTACTTGCCTCTGGAATCCTCGCTCTGGCCGCTGGACTTCAGCACTGGAAATCTCTTCCTTGGTTGCCATGGATCGCACTTATTGCTGCTTCTGCTGGATACATAACAAACAACTTGATGTGGATGAATATTGCTTTCGTCGCATTTGGTGTTATGACAATCTGGCACAGTCATCAACTGGAACGACGTCAACCATCGCCACCCGCCGCTGCGTAAACATAAAGTATAGATATTTACCAAGAATTACCGATTAATAATAGACTACGTAAACTAAGATAAATACGCGAATAACTAGAGGTGTGAATGAAATGCGTACGCTACATCGAACATTCGGAATGCTGTCTGCATCAGCGGTAATAGCGGGTACATGCATGGCGGTAGCCCAACCCGCCAACGCAGAATCTTCCCAAGACGCTGCGCAAACTGCCGCCCTTGAATCTCCTGAGTACCAAGAAGTTGAGTACGAGGAAGACTCTCTGGCTTATGAAGTGGACAATGCTAATTCTTTCGATGAAGCCGCAGCAATTCTTGAGCAGAATGGATTCACTCAGGTAGCTGACGCGGGTGACGACAATGAGATTGTCTACGAAAAAACTGTGGACGGGGTATCTCTTGCTTTTAACCTAGGCGACCCGGATGCCATGCAGCCCATGTGGGGCACCGGCTGGAACTGGGGAAATGGCGGCCCTTATGTCAAAGCAACTGCTCCTCAGTGGCAAAGTGCAATCGCACAGGGTTCCATTGTTAGCATTGCTGCCTGCACATTTATCACCGCGACTGTCGGAGCCGCAGCCTGCGCTACAGCAATAGGTTTGGCCTCCTACCATATATCTCAAATCGACACTTCTAACTGGCCAAGCAATATGTGCATTGCCGTAGCACCAGGAACGTCAAACACTTGGGTAGAAGCCTGCTGACTAGCTTTCTCAAGTGCAAGGAAAGCTGCAACGAATGTAGTGCCTGGATAGACCGATAACGGTCGTTTCTGACTACGCCACGGTAGCAGTCGGCAGACCCGCCGACACGCCTACGGTGGCGTAGTCATTTCTCTGTTTCAATCGACTCTTGGAACTCATCCAGGATGGCCTGACGGCCGACCAATATATTCCGAGGGGCTACGATATATACGCATTGTCAGGGCCAGGTGATGGCAAGCTGACACACCAGCCCGCCCGGCGCCGTGCGGCGCCTGCGTCAGTTGGGGATCCCCAAATGACACACCCTCTTCATGGTGAGTTGGTGCCCCACAGTATTTCTGTTGGGGCGCCGTATCGCTGAGGATTACGACAAGTTAGTGAGACGGAGACAGTCTCACCGAGCCGTCATTCCCCAGGTCAGCACAGCGCGGTCCCGACAAGGTCAATGAGAACCTACAGAATGAACCCGCGCAACATGTTACTAGTGCCGTGGGAACGAAACTTCTGCTGCAGACTCCCAACCCCCAGTTGGTGGTCGCTCCGGATTAGTCTGCCGTCTCCGACTCTGCGCAGAGAATCGCAACCTTCGGCACCAGCCGATTCGGAGGGGGTGTGCTCGCTTCAACCCCGGCAGATTGAGACCCTCGATAATGTCAGTTATCTGACCTATCGGTTGGATGTCTCGGCTGGGCCTCCCAAACGAGATCCGCCCTCGGGCTGCTCTGAGTCTGTCGTCGCTGCGGTCTTGAACACTCTCGGCCGGACACTTGGTGGGTATGAACGCTTCAGGACTCACGCCAGCGCACCAAGCCCAGATGGAGAATCGCGACGCCGAGGGCAAGTGGCGCCAGAAGGCCCACGGTCAGCCCGAGAACACCGCCGCCGCCCTGGGCCTCGACGAGGCCACAGAATCTCCCCCCGGCGGTTCCCGGCCAGGCTCTGCTATAGAATTCCATGAGCACTCTGAGGAAGGCGGAGCTTTGTCGATGGATGCAGACCCGGGCCAGGATCCCCGCTTCGACGATGCCAGTGACCAGGCCGCCTACGATGAATACCTCCGTCACATAGACGGAGGCTTCAGCGGAGATGATGAGGTCGGCCTGCGTGAAGAAGGTCGCCGCTTGGCCGAAGACGTCATTCGGGACCGTCGGGCGCAGGGCTTGGAGACCGATGACACTGACCTGTTGACGCTGGTGCACCCCCAGCTTTCGGAGATGAAGTACGGCCCGGAGCAGGATGAGATCGCAGCTGAGGCCAGGGCGGTGCTGCGCGGCGACCTCTGACTGCTTGGTTCACTCCCCGGACAGGACCGATGTCTTGAGGCCGGCATATGGTGGGGGCATGGAAGGCACGATGAGTGGGGTGTCGGCGCCGCTGGGGTCGTCTGCGGGACTTGAGCTGCTCGACGAGGCGGCACGTCTGGCGGAAGCCAATTCTCTCTCAGAGCGCACGCGGAGACTGTATGCCGCTGACTGGCAACGGTTCGCCGGGTGGTGCTCCACAGTCGGCCGGAGTGCTCTGCCGGCCGATGAGCACACGATCCGCTTCTACGCGACCTCGATGGCGATGACCCTGGATTCTCGCGGGAGGCGCGGATACAAGGTGTCCACCATTGGTCGTCACCTGGCCAGCATCGGTCACGTCCACATCAGTGAAGGGTATCCGTCTCCGGTTAGGCGCCCTTCGGTCGAAGCGCTGATGCGGGGACTGCGCCGGCAGCAGGGATCACGGCCTCGGCAGATGCGTCCGCTGCTGCTTGATGACATCCGTAGCATCGTCTCTGCCATCGACTGCTCCACCTGGCCGGCCGGACTGGCGGGCATCCGGGACACCTTCATCATCCTGGGAGGATTCGCCTCCGCGATGCGACGATCCGAGATGGCAGCGATGCGCCAGATGGACATCCGCCAAGAGCCGAAGACCGGCCTGCTGGTCCACATCCCATGGTCTAAAGGCGACCAAGAGGCACGGGGCGCGAGGATCGTGATGCCTCACGGCCAGAGCCCCCAGACCTGCCCGGTCTGCGCACACCTGCGATGG
This sequence comes from Nesterenkonia sp., assembly GCA_052089225.1. Lineage (GTDB taxonomy): Bacteria > Actinomycetota > Actinomycetes > Actinomycetales > Micrococcaceae > Nesterenkonia. The sequence goes on along the minus strand of JBQCZP010000066.1, from coordinate 1,275 downwards.
CAGCACGCGGTCGAAGCGGCAGCCACCAGCAGGGCAGCGCTCATGCGCGTCGTACTGTCCACCGCCGAATGGGATCACCGAGAACACATCTGCGGCACAGCGCACCAGGTCACTTCACCCGAAGCGCCGGTGCTGCGCATCATCCGCCGCGGCGGCCACCTCGACTCTGGTCTCACCGGCGACGCTCTGCACCGGGTAGTTCAGCGGCGCAGCGCCCAGGTGGGCATCACCGGCGACATCGGCTTCCATTCCCTGCGGGCCGGCTTCGTCACCCAAGCCCGCCGCAACGGGGCCGACGCCCGGGCCGTGCGACGACAGACCAGACACTCCAGCGATGCGCTCATCGACCTCTACGACCGGGAACACGCACCGCTGGTGGGCAATGCCGTGGCAGACCTCGGCCTCTGAAGGCTGTTGGCCGCTGTACCTGGACTGGTGTCAGGCCACCGGCCGGGACCCGGCCCATGCACGCCTGGAAGAGTTCTTCAACGAAGTGCCAGTCGCTGCCTCGACCAGGGCGGCCAGGGAGCGCTCCATCCTCGCCCGGCTGGGGATCGAAAAGCCCCATAAGCTGGATGATCGCAGCACCGGACCCGGTCCGGCCTGGCGCAGCGGGCAGCCGTGGCTCGGTCTGCACCAGGCCCTGGCCCAGATCCCGCACACCGGCTGGACATCAGGGCTGCGCGGACGCAGGGACGCATTCCTGCTAGTGGGCATCAGCCTGGGGCTCACCCGCAGCGAAGCCCACAGGCTCACCCCCGAAACGATCAGCACCGACCCCGAACAGGGGGTCACCATCGCCGGAAGAACTGTCCCCGCCAGTGACGACCCTCGGTCCTGCCCCCGGTGCGCGGTCACCCGTTGGCTGAACACTCTGGGGCTCTACCGCAAATGGGGTCGGTCGACCGTCCGGGCCCAGCTGATCCGAGACAAGCATGTGGACCCGGTCCATGCCTGTGACCAGCCCGTCGGCGAGAAGGAGTGGAGGCTCTTCCCCGTCCTGCTGCCGGGCATCGACGTCCATGGCTGGATCGACGAGCACCAGGGGCTGAGCACCCGCGCCGTCTCAACGATCCTTGCCCACAGACAGGTCCAGGCGCCATCTTTCCTGAGCCCAGTCGCACACGCGCCGGATTCGTACGCCGTCCACTACAAGTCCCAGCGCAGAGATCACGGACCCGGCAGCTTCACGAGACTGGACAGGTTGCTCGACCAGATGGAGGAACAGTCCCAGGCTTACTTGGCCCGGATCCAACGGATCGAAGCCGAAGCCCG
>JBQCZP010000065.1:0-9047 GCA_052089225.1 Nesterenkonia sp. | reverse complement strand
CAGAGGACCGCATCGAGCATGCCCGGGCAGGCAGCGAGCAGCCCACCGGCGACACGGCTGCCCCGAGTCGGCTCTTTGACACCGAGGTTCCGCTCAAGCCGCGGATGCGGGGCTGGCTGCACGCCGGAATGGTTCCGCTGGCACTGGCGGCCGGCATCGTCGTCGTCGTTCTGGCCCCCGGCACCACCCTGACGGTCGCTTCGGCGATCTATGCAGTCACTGGGCTGCTGCTGTTCGCGGTCTCAGCGACCTATCACCTGGGGACCTGGTCGCCGCGGACGGCTCGGGTGCTCAAGCGCCTGGACCACACCAATATTCTGCTGATCATCGCAGGGACCTACACCCCGTTGACACTGGCGCTGCTTCCGGAACCCCGGGACGCGATTCTGCTGACCAGCGTATGGTTCGGCGCGACCGGCGGCGTCGCCTTCCGACTGCTCTGGACTGACGCGCCGCGCTGGCTGTACACGATCTTCTACATCGTGCTGGGTCTGGCCGCGGTGGTGTTCATAGGCGACTTCTTCGCCGCGAATGTTCCGTCTGCGGTGCTGATATGTGTGGGCGGGGCCGCCTACATCACCGGTGCGGTGTTCTACGCGATGAAGCGGCCGAACATCTCCCTGCAGTGGTTCGGGTTCCACGAGCTCTTCCATGCGTGCACGCTGGCAGGGTTCATCTGTCACTACGTCGCTATTATGTTCGCCGTGCTCGCCTAGCTCGGCCCGATGCCGCAGTGCTTTCCGACGCTGCTGCGCAGGAGGCTCAGGGGCGGCTCAGGGGCGGGACTCGCCGGCGTCCTCACCCTCGGCATCAGCGGCCTCGGCTGTGGCGCCGAAGCGGGCCTCAGCCGCAGCGGCACGAGCGTGCTGCTGGGACTCAGAGATGCCGGCCGGGATGATCTCGCCGGGGAACTCAGCCTCGTCGCCGGCGGCCTCCGCCTCCATCTGATTGTGGTACTTCATTCGTCGCATCCGCTTGGCCATGTCGCGGACCACCAGAATTGCCAGCCCCACCATCAGCGCGGTGAAGAGGAAACCGAGGATGCCGGGGGTGATGTCCGCCTCGGTGAGCCCGGGGCGCAGGTCCGGAGTCTCTCCTCCCCCGCCACCACCGGGCCACCAATTGGTCAGGGTGGGGAGCATAGTCGCAGATGAAGAAGTCACACCCGCAGTCTACCGCCGATTGGGGCGAGTGCAGAAGGTGGGCTGTTCAGCCGCGCAGACCAGCGAAGAGGTCCTCCTCGGGAAGCTCGGTCTGCACTGCTGAGTCCACCAGCACGTAGTCGTCATAGGGCCATACTTCACGCAGGAAATCGTTGGGGGTGGCGAAGAAGAATCCCTCCGGATCCACCTGTGTGCGGTGCGCGCGCAGGGCGGCATCCCGCTTTTCGAAGAAGTCTCCCACGGGGACTTTGGTGGTGACCTCATGGGTGGTCAGCCAGTCCGGCCGCTCCCCCTGCTCATAACGCAGCAGGCGCTCTTCGTAGGGTGAGTCGATACCAGCTTCCACCAGCGCTTCGTGCAGCGCCTTCAGCCTGCCCGGGTTGAAGGCTCGGTCGTAGTAGAGCTTCTGCGGCGCCCACGGCTGCCCGCAGTCGGGGTACTTCTGCGGATCTCCGGCCGCGTGGTAGGCCTCGATCGTGATCCGGTGGCTCATGATGTGATCCGGGTGCGGATAGCCGCCGGACTCGTCATAGCCGGTGATGACATGTGGTTGGAAGCGCCGAATGAGTCGTACCAGCGGCGCGGCGGCCTGTTCCAGCTCCAGGGTGCCGAAGCTGCCGAACGGAAGCGGGGGCATGGGGTCCCCCTGCGGCAGGCCGGAGTCGACGAAGCCCAGCCACACGTGACTGGCTCCCAGGCTCGCGGCCGCATTCTTCATCTCTGTGCGGCGCAGTCCGGTCATATCCCGGTGACACTGGGCGGTGTCGGCAGCGGGGTTCAGCAGGTCGCCACGTTCGCCGCCGGTTGCGGTGGCGACCATGACCTCGGCCCCGGCGTCGGCGTAGGCGGCCATCATGGCCGCGCCTTTGGAGGCTTCGTCGTCGGGGTGTGCGTGGACTGCCAGCAGTCGCAGTCCGGTGGAGTCCGGCAGCCTCTGCGGCGCCTGTGGTGCTCTGCTCTGCAGCTCATCGGCAGCCGTGGCTGCACGTGGGTCAGCAGCGGGGACAGTGCCGGGAAACGTCTTTTTGGCCATAACCACATAGAATAGTCTCTGATGCCCGTCTCTGAACCAATCGGCTCCGCTGAGTCCGACTCCGCACTCGCCGATCGCTATGGTCCCCCGCGTCGAAAACTTTCCCGAAACGCCCAGAAATGGGGGATCATCGCGGCCCTAGCGGCAACTGTGGCCGTGGTTGTGTGGATCACCGCGAGTCTCACCTCAGTTTCGCTGGACTATGAGGACGTCGGCTACACCATCGAGTCAGATACCCGGGCCTCGGTGGACTATGAAGTCACCAAAGACTTCGACGCCACCGCACAGTGCATGCTTCAGGTCCTGGACGACTCCTACGCCATCGTCGGGTCCCGGATTGTGACGATCGGACCTCACCAGGGATCAACCGCTGATGAGCGCAGTCAGTATTTCCGCAGCGACCTGCGCACCGAACACCTCGGGGTCACCGGCATCGTGGATTCGTGCTGGCTGCTCGACTGAGGACCCACCCGCGCACCCACCGGCTGCCCGTGCTGTGGTCTCACCCGGGATGAGGCCTGTTCACAGTGGGCATAAACGCGTGGAATCTTTGAGATTCTGGGGCGGCTCGGACTAACATGTTCAAACATGCAACAAACCCCGCCAGGGACTGTCCCGGCGGGGTCTCTGTTTAGGTCGGCATCTTAGACGCCGTGCGACCTCAAGACCTCGAAGGAGACGATCATCGTGTCAGCCAACACCTCAGAAACGGACGCGAACACCGAGTGGCTGAGCCAAGAAGCCTACGATCGACTCTCTGCGGAGCTGCAGCATCTGAAGGGCCCCGGTCGCCAGGCGATCATCGACAGCATCGCCGCCGCCCGCGATGAAGGGGATCTGAAGGAGAACGGCGGCTACCACGCAGCCAAGGAGGAGCAGGGCAAGGCCGAGGCTCGGATCACCTACCTCTCCCGGCTGCTGGAGAATGCCTCTGTCGGGGAGGCCCCCGCCAGCGACGGCACTGTGAGGCCCGGTATGCGGGTCCGGGCCAAGGTGGCTGGCCGAGACATGAACTTCATCTTCGGCAACCGCGAGATCGCCGGTGACACCGACCTGTCGGTCTACTCCGACTCCTCACCGATGGGTGAGGCGATCAGCGGCGCCAAGACTGGCGAGAAGGTCACCTATCAGGCTCCCAACGGCAGCGACATCACTGTAGAGATCGTCGACGCCGAGCCCTACACCGGCTGACCGCGCGGCCGGGCTCGACCAGTTCGGCACTGAGTCAGTTCCGCACCAGAGGTTCGTACCCCTCAGCGCGCAATGCGTTGAGCACCAGTGATGAGTGCTCCTGGCCCTTGGTCTCCAAGTTGATCATGATCGACACGTCCCCCATGGACAGTTCGCCGCCGATGCGAGAGTGATCCACACCGATCACATTGGCGTCGCTGTCGGCGATGATCTTAGAGATCTGCGCCAGTTCGCCGGGTCGGTCTTTGAGCATGATCTTGAACGTGAGGAACCGCTCGGCTGCCGAGAGTCCGTGCTGAATGACCCGCAGCATCAGCATCGGGTCGATGTTGCCGCCGGAGAGCACCGCGACGACGTTCTTCGTCGAGATGTTGAGCTCAGCGAGCTTATCCTCCAGCAGCGCGGCGACCCCGACCGCACCGGCCGGCTCGACGACCATTTTGGAGCGCTCCATCAGAAAGATCAGCGCCTTGGCGATCGCGTCTTCGCTGACTGTGACGACCTCGTCGACCAACTCTTTGATGATCTCAAAGGGGATCTCACCGGGTCGGCCCACAGCGATGCCATCAGCGATGGTGCGCACCCCCTGCAGCGGCACCAGGGCATCAGCGGCCAACGACGGCGGGTAGGCTGCGGCATTCTCCGCCTGCACGCCGATGAGCTTAATCGTGCGTCCGCGGCGCGCTGCCTCCTGTTTCAGGGCCACCGCAGCTCCGGCGAGCATGCCTCCGCCACCGATCCCCATGACCACAGTGTCCACCTCAGGCTGCTGATCCAGGATCTCCAGGCCGATGGTCCCCTGCCCGGCGACCACGTCTGTGTTGTTGAAGGGATGGATGAACACTGCCCCGGTCTCTTCTGAGTACCGCTGAGCCTCCGCAAGCGCCTCATCCACATTGGAGCCGTGCAGCATGACTTCAGCCCCGTGATCGCGCGTGGCCGCCAACTTGGGCAGTGCGACCCCGCGCGGCATGAATATTTTGGCTCGGATGCCCAGCTTCTTGGCCGCCAGGGCCACACCCTGAGCGTGGTTCCCCGCTGAGGCTGCGACCACACCGCGTGCCCGCTCGTCATCGCTGAGCCGTGCCATACGAACATAGGCTCCGCGAACCTTGAACGATCCGGCCCGCTGCAGGTTCTCAGCCTTCAGATGCACGGTGGCGTCCAGCATGCGCCCCAGTGCCCGGGAGTGCTCCATCGGGGTATGAACGATGACGTCGTTCAGCAGCTCCTGTGCCGAACGGATGTCCTGAAGCTGAACGCTGAGCCCACGGCCCGGGATCTTGGGGTGTTCATCAGCGGTGGCTGCGGTCATGCTCAGCTTTCCCTCTTCTCATCGTCGTGATCTGCATCGGCTGCGGGTTTGGGCGCGGGCACAGCGTCGTCGGCGTCTCGGCTCTTCGGGCCCTCGGTGGAGTCGTGGTCAGCGGCAGCCTGCTGGCGACGGGCAAACGGCGATCTCTTGGGGTCCAGTCCCGGGATGGTGTCGAAGATGCGCTCTTTCAGTGTGGCCAGGTTAGCCTGTTCCTCGGCTTCGTGCTGCTCTCTGCGGGCAGCGCGTTTCAGCGACTCCTCAGTCAGGCTGCGCTCCATCGCCAGGGCGTCTTCATCGGCGCGCCATTCCTCTGCGCTCAGGTACTCAACGGAGCGCTTGATGAAGGCCAGCACCGGCACAGCGAAGAGCGCGCCCACGATGCCCAGCAGCGTGGTGCCGGCGGTGACCGCCAGGACCACTGCAAGTGGGTGCAGTTTGACCGCCTTGCCCATGACGATCGGCTGCAGCACGTTGGATTCCACCTGTTGGACCAGCAGCACCACCCCCAGCATCAGCAGTGCGGTGATGAAGTCATGTGCCACCCAGGCCAGCAGGACAGCCACTGCACCGGTGACCACAGCGCCGACCACCGGCACGAACCCACCGAAGAAGACCAGTACGCCGATCGGCAGCGCCAGTGGCACATCAAGGACGACGGCACCGACGTAGATCCCCACGGCGTCGACGAATGCCACGAAGACCTGCACCCGCATATATGTGCCTACCGCTGTCCACCCCCGACGGCCAGCACCGTGGATCGCCGGCCGGTGCTTGGCCGGAACGAAGATCACCAGGAAGTTCCAGATGCCCCGGCCGTCGGACAGGAAGAAGATGAGGGTGAACAGCACCAGCACGATGCCGATGCCCATGCTGGTTGCCACGGATCCGAAGGCGCCGGCTGAGGACAGGATGGTGTCCTGGTTCTGCTGAATCCAGCCGAACACCTCATCGATGGCTTGGTTGAACTGCGCTGTTGAGATCTCCAGGCCGAACTGCTGGGCCGTCTGGTCGGCCCAGTCGATGAGCTCGTAGATGCCGGACATGACTTGATCGGCCATCTCCGCGAAGCCCTGAACGATCTCGCTGCCGACCAGGTAGAGCACACTGAAGACGAAGCCCAGCAGCACCAGGATACTGGCGACCGCCGCGAGGAAGCGGGGGAACTTCAGTTTCAGGAAGCCGTTGTGCAGCGGGCGCAGCAGGGTGGTCAGCAGCCCGGCGACCATCAGGGCGATCAGGATCAGCATCACGTGGCTGATCAGCCAGATGGCCACCCCCACCGCAATCAGAATGATGATGGCACGCCAGGACCACTCGGCGGCGATGCGCACCCCCCAGGGAATGTCATCGCGGATGCGCTGCTCCTCAGCGCCCTTCGAGGAAGGACTCAGCCGGTTGTCCTGGGCATCGACAGGCTCCTCATGGGACAGCCCCGACTCGGGACTTCCTGTGTGACCAGTGCTCATAGGCCCTATCCTGCCATTGATTAGCCGCAGTTCTTAAGAAGAAGGGGCCCGCCGATCACCCTCAGGTGTTCGACGGGCCCCTCAGTTCTGGTCAGATCGGTGGTGTCACTCAGCCAGGGATCGGAGAATGACGATGACGCGAAGGATCTCCACGTAGAGCCAGACCAGTGAGACGGTCAGGCCGAAGGCCGCGGCCCAGCCGTACTTCTGCTCCACGCCTGCGTCCACTCCCTCCTGGATGTTGGTGAAGTCCAGCACCAGCGAGTAGGTGGCCAGCAGGATCGCGAAGGCTCCGATGGCCACACCGAGCCACCCGCTGCGCATGCCGAACATGCCGATGTCGGTGAACAGCATCAGGCCCAGGTTGAGCAGGCTGAACACGGCGTAGGCGATCAGCGCAGTGAAGAACATCTTATTGAGTTTGGGGGTGGCGCGGACTTTGCCGGACTTGAACAGTGCCAGCACGGTGCCGAAGACCACCAGGGTGGCGGTGACGGCTTGGACGGCGACGCCGGGGAACTCGATTTCCAGGACCCAGGTGAGCGCACCGAGGAAGAATCCCTGCGTGGCCGAGTAGGCCAGGATCAGTGCCGGGTTGGGCTCCCGGCGGAATGCGTTGACCAGTCCGAGGACGAGGCCGGCCAGCACCGCCACCAGCGCCAGGCCCATGGCGGCACCCGGCATCATGGTGGCCAGCGTGACGGCGACCCCGGCGCCGACCAGCAGCACGGCGAAGCTGGTGACCGTCTTGCGGATGACGTCGTCGTAGGTCATGGCCGCGCCCTGCGAGCCGGCTGCCCCGGGCATGTTGTACTGCTCCTGCAGCTCGCCTGGGCCGGGCACTCCGTGCTGCTGGGCGTAGGTGCGCTCCTGACGCGGCGCTTCACGCACTGACCCGGAGTCGGAGTTCATGTAGAAGCGGCGCCGCTTGTCCGCGTTGAACTGGGCGGGCATGGCGCCAGAGTTGAATACCGGGTTGCTTGAGCTGCCGAACTGCGTGGCCATTGTCGTTAAGCTCTCCTATGTCAGGGTTCCTCGTCACGGCGAATCCGTCGGTTCCATACAGTCTAACCGCTGAACAGCGCACTTTATGCCGCAGAACCTCAGGTCACTGGCTCGGAGCCGCTTGTAGGAACCATCCAATAGGCTGCCGCGCAGCAGACTCGTAGGCTCAAGATTATGATCGATGAAGCAAAAGCGACCGGCGCATCGCAGCAACCCAGCGGCGAGCGGTCCACATCAGCGCCCTCGGCCGGCTCTGCGGCCCGCAGCATCTCCCAGATGGCCCTCTTCGCCGCACTGGTGGCGGTCTTGGGCCAGGTGGCGGCCCTTCCTGTCGGACCGGTGCCGATCACCCTGCAAACCATGGGTGTCATGCTGACCGGCGCGATTTTGGGCCCGTGGAGAGGCGCCGGCGCGATGCTGCTGCTGAACCTCCTGACCGCAGCGGGGATGCCGCTGATGTCCCAGGGCTCGGGAGGCCTAGGGGTCTATGCCGGCCCGACGGCGGGATTCGCGCTGGGGTTCATCCCCGGGGCACTGATCATCGGGCTCATCGTCCAGTACCGGTGGCCGCTGCGCTGGTGGCGCACCTCGGTGGGGGTCCTCCTGGGCGGGGTCGGAGTGATCTATGCCTGCGGGGTCCCCGTGATGGCCTACCAGTTGGGCATCAGCCTGCAGGAGGCCGTTGGGGTGAACCTGATCTTCCTGCCCGGCGACGGACTCAAGGCCGCCATGGCCGTGGTGATCACCCATTCGCTGGCCCGAGCCTACCCAGCGGCCTTTGCTCGTAAGCGTGGGCCCGGCCGGAAGTGATTCCGCTCTACAACCCGGGGGTCTCGCCTCTGCACCGAACGCCGGCCGGCGCAAAGCTGGCAGCCTTGGCCGCAGTCGGGATTGCTGTGAGCGTGTGGCGGGACAGCCTGTGGGTGGCCGCCGCCGCCTGGGTGATGGTGATGTGCGGATATCTGCTCGCCTATCAGCGCGGGCGCGGGGCTGCCGAGCTGCTGCGCCGGATCTGGGCGCTGAAGTGGCTGGTGCTGCTGATTGCGGTGCCTCAGCTGATCTTCGTCGCCCCTCCTGAGGCGGCCATCACCACCGTGAGGATCACAGCGGTGGTGCTGCTGGCCGGGCTGTTTACGCTGACGACCCGAGTATCGGCAGTGATGGATCTGGTCCTGGTGGGCTTCCGCCCGTTGGAGCGGCTGGGACTCGGCCGGCTGGGGCTGACCGCCGAACGGGTGGCGCTGGCGATGTCGCTGACGATGACGGCGATTCCGACGGTGTTCGGGTTCTATACGGAGATCCGTGAAGCCCGTCGGGCTCGTGGAGCGAAGCTCGGTCCCGCCGGGGTGGTGGGAGCCACCACTCCCCTGCTGGTGATGACGCTGAGGCACGCCGAAGAGACGGCGGAAGCCCTGGTCGCCCGCGGTGTGCGCTAGTAAGCACCTTCACCGCGCATACCCCGGGTGTTCCGCCACAAGGCCCGCACTCATCGTTCTTGGTAGTCGCTGCCTGCCAAGCATCGGATAATGGTGATCCGTTCGTCTTGCTCGCCATCGACAAGGTCGCAGGCGAAGGTCTCGACATCCCTGCTCTGGACATATTGTTCCTGACTCTGCTGGTCTCGTTCAAGGGAAGAATCATCCAACAAGCTGGCCGAGTCACACGAGGGCCAACCGCAGCAACTGAGACCGCAGTCGTCCATGACTTCCGAGACGCCAAGGTACCTCTGCTCGAACAGATGCACCGCCGACGTCGAAGAACCCTGGAGAAAGACGGCTTCACCCAAGAGTAGGGTGCGCCTACTTGAGGAGCTGGTGCGCGGTTCGGGATACATCGCCCCTCGGGACACAGCCGACTCGCGACCCCTTCTTAGC
>JBQCZP010000064.1:0-9838 GCA_052089225.1 Nesterenkonia sp. | reverse complement strand
ATAGGGACCGAAGCTCTCCAGTGAGAGTTTGGTCAGTTCCTTCGAGTGCGACGGCACCGGCATTCAATGCCACCGCCTGCTGGAAGATGTCAATGAGTGTCCGTGGCTCGTGCGGCTCATCAACGCCGAATATCGCGAGATCTGGATGATCACTGAGCAAGTTGGGCTGGCTGCTGGGTTCGGCCAGGGGTATCGGCCATAGAGGCGCTGCAGCCAGGCCCAGGCTGTTTCCGTGCGGCAAAGCGCTTCAAACCACCGGAACATCAAACTGAATGTACTCGCCCAAGAGCTTGTTCTCTCTGTCGGTCGAGGCCCTCCGGCCGCTACGCCACCAACGCAGACCTCGCCACGACCTACCGGAACTGGCTCACCGCCGCTTGAGCCATAGGAGCATCACCATTTGTGAAGCGCCCCTATCCTTACCGGCTATCAGCTGAGAAGCTAGACTATGGCTACCGCAAGGGTCCATTCCCCACAGGTTCCAAAACCAGCTTCCATGGCAGTTCCGCTCACCGTCTCTGGTACTGCCGCAGGTCCCCTCTGCGCCGCCCAGTCTGGGGGAAACCCGCCCTTCACCCAGGAGGGCCTCGCCACGGTCTCTGATGTCACGAATCGAACAAGACCGCCCCTAATCCTGCCGTGGGATCGTCCGGACCGGCACCGGCCTGGAACGACAGTCACTCGCGTCAACTCCCCCACCCCCGCAGCAACCCCCGGAAAGCCATCAAAGAGAGCGACGGGCCGTCCTCGGCCAATTCCCACCAGGCCCCTGCGGAGAGGGACGAAATGAACAACGACACTCACCACAACCCTGACAACAATGACACTCCCCCAGCGCCACGGCCCATCGCCTTCGACCCGGCACGACGAGACCTGGGCGTCATGGTCGGCTTCGACGGGTCCAAGCAATCCGTCCTGGCGCTGCACTACGGTGCTCTAGCTGCTCAGCGCAGTGGACGAGTGCTCACCGTGGTCACCGCGTTCAGCGTCCCCCGCCCTATCCACACCGCCCTGCCTGCAGGGCCGGAAAAATCCGAAGCGACAATACAGCTTGTCGCCGCACAAGAGGTCCTCCAAGAAGCCCGGAAATACCTTCAGGAGTACCCCGGTAAAGTCATCTACCGGACCGAACGTGGAGACGCCGCCGGGGTGCTAGTGGATCTCTCCACCGTCGCGGAGCTCGCTGTCGTAGGCTCCCGTGGTCGCGGCGGCTTCTTCGGCCGGGTGTTGGGCTCAGTATCCTCAGCTCTTCCTGCACATTCTGATTGTCCGACCGTGGTGATCCCCAGACACTACAAAGTCCCCCACGCTCGGGGAACCGCCCGCTTTATGCCCCAATCAGATCAACGCCCTATCATTGTCGGCATCGACGGCTCACAACACAGCCGGGTCGCTGTGCTCCACGCCGCACAGGCAGCGCAGAATCGGGGGGTGACTTTGAACCTGCTCCTAGCCCTTCCCCCCTTGGAGGGATCGATGAGCTGGTACCCGGAACTCGATACAACGGAGCATGAACTTGTTGCCCGCCGACAGCCCCAGCTCGAAAGATCCCTCCAAGCCGAAGCCCTATGGGTGAACCGGCACTACCCCTCATTGACAGTGACCACCAGGGTCGAACCTGCAGATCCCATCACACAGCTCAGCAAAGCCACACATAAAGCACAACTAACCGTCCTGGGCACTCAAGGACGCACCGAATACACCGGGGCGCATTTAGGATCCATCTCCCGCGCGGTTCTACTCCGAGCAGCCGGACCCGTCATGGTAGTCCCGAACCTGCAAGACGACCGACTAAACGATCAGCCGCCACGCATCCGATAAGTGAACCACCCCCAGCAGCCAGACCCCTCCCTCATGTCGCTGTGAGGTATGAGCCGATGCATCATCCTCACCGCGACGATCACTGCGGTCCTCACCCGATGCTCGGGCCCATCAGAGGCTCCCGAACAGACACCGACCTGCCGAGCCAGAGCAGCGCCGTCGGCCTGTTGACGCTGCTGGCGGGCCAGCCTCATCCTCCGGTGTCTCAGCGTGCCCACCACCCAGGGGTCATGGCCATCCCGGGGCGATCGATCCCGAGACCGAGGATGGGCGGGCCTACGGTTCCGCCTGTCCTGGCCAGTAGAGTCCGGGGCCGCTTCGGTCCTCAGGTCCCGCAGTACGTCATATAGGGGCCGAAGCTCTCCGGCGCTGGTGATGCGTAGCGCGCGAGCCCCTCCCGTTCGGTGTACGGGTCGGTCACGGCGCTGATGAGCTCGTGGAATGGGGCGAGGTCGCCGTCAGTGGCGGACTCCAGGGCCTCTTCCACCAAGTGATTGCGCGGGATGTAGATGGGGTTGGCCCGGTCCATCTGCTCCGCCTGCGGCTGCAGGTCGCGCCAGCGCCGCAGCCATGTGTCCAGGCGCTCACGGTCTGAGACCTTCTGCAGCACCGGTTCGGCGTCGCCGCGAGCTGCGTGGTTCAGCGCCCGGAAGAACGAGGTGTAGTCGACCGACTCCTGCTGCATCAGCGTGACCAGTTCCTCGATCACCGGTGAGGCGACGTCGTCGTCTTCGCCCTCCGGCACCCCGAGTTTGGTTCTCATCCCCTGCATCCAGGCGCTGCTGTACTCGCCGCGGAAGGCAGCGAGGGCTTGCTGCGCCGCCTCCACGGCCTGGTCTTCGTCGTCGTGGAACAGCGGCAGCAGCGTCTCGGCGAAGCGGGCGAGGTTCCATTCGGCGATCACTGGTTGGTTGCGGTAGGCGTAGCGGCCGTTCTGATCGATGGAGCTGTAGACCACAGTGGGGTCGAAGGTGTCCATGAACGCGCATGGGCCGTAGTCGATCGACTCTCCGGAGATGGTCGTGTTGTCGGTGTTCATCACCCCGTGGACGAAGCCGACCAGCATCCAGTCGGCGACCAGCCGTGCCTGCGCGGAGACCACAGCGGAAAACAGCGCGAGATAGGGGTTCTCAGCGTCCGCAGCCTCGGGGTAGTGCCGAGCAATGGCGTGGTCGGCCACGCGGCGCACCAGATCCTCGCCGCCGGTGGCGCGGGCGAACTGGAAGCTGCCCACCCGCAGGTGACTGCTGGCCACCCGCGTCAGGACTGCCCCGGGCAAGAACCGATCGCGCTGGACTTCGTGACCGGTGGTGACCACGGCCAACGAGCGTGAGGTGGGGATGCCCAGTGCGTGGATGGCCTCGCTGATGAGGTATTCGCGCAGCATCGGACCCAGTGCGGCGCGACCGTCGGCACCACCGCGGGCGAACGGGGTCCGCCCTGAGCCCTTGAGGTGCACATCGCGCAGTCGGCCCTGCGAGTCGGTCAGCTCCCCCAGCAGCAGTGCGCGCCCATCGCCCAACCGCGGAGAGTAGGCGCCGAACTGGTGGCCGGCGTAGCCCTGAGCCACCGGAGTCGCAGAGTCAGGGACCTGGTTGCCGATCAGCAGGTCAACCCCGCCGTGGCTCTTGAGGTATTCGGGGTCCAGGTCCAACTGGTCGGCGAGCGCGTCATTGAGCACCACCAGCTGCGGGTCCGCAGCCTCGTCGGCCGACCAGGAGATCGACAGCTCGGGCAGCTCCTGCGCGAATCGGTTCTCCAGGGCAACATCCGGCTGCACTGGGACACTCATGGCAACAGCACCTCACTCGGTTTCAAACTGGGAAGTTGCCCTCCCAGTGTAGTGCTCGCCGGGATTGAACTCGGCTTTCGAGTCCCACGGACGGGCACAGATACACTGACCGGGTGGAAACTTCAGTTCTGATCACACTCATTGTTCTCGCCGTCGTGCTGGTCGGCCTGGTCGGTACGCTGCTGGTCGGCGGCCGCAAGCTGACGCCGAAGGAGACGCGCAAGCTCTACCCCCAGACTCGCGACGCCGATGATCTGCCCCCCGGTGCCGCAGAGGAGGACGACGGCGACACCCTGGTCGCTGACCGGCCCGCCGCTGAAGCAGCCGAGACGGAGGCGGAAGCCGCCCCGACCATCGAGACGCCCGAGCCGGTGGCCAGTCGCCTGGCCCGGCTGCGCGCGCGGCTGGTGAAGTCAAACAACGTCTTCGGCAAGTCGCTACTGGCCCTGCTGAGTCAGGATGAGATCACCGAGGACGTCTGGGAAGAGATCGAAGAGACTCTGCTGATGGCAGACCTGGGCACCGATTCGACCATGGAGCTCGTCGATACCCTGCGTGAGCGGGTCAAGGTCGAAGGCTCCAAGGACCCCCAGCGGGTGCGTGCCATGCTGCACGAGGAGCTGGTGAAGCTCATCAATCCGGAGTTCGACCGCCGCCTGACGGTCACCGCCGATGGTCGGCCCGCAGTGGTCCTGGTGGTCGGCGTCAACGGTGTCGGCAAGACCACCACGGTCGGCAAGCTGGCCCGCGTGCTGGTGGCCGAGGACAAAGACGTGATCTTAGGTGCCGCCGACACCTTCCGTGCCGCAGCGGCGGAGCAGCTGACCACGTGGGGCTCCCGCGTGGGAGTGCCGACGGTCTCCTCCGACGTCGAGGGCGCAGACCCTGCCTCGGTCGCCTATGAGGCGGTGGACAAGGGCACCGAGCTGGAGACCGACGTCGTCCTGGTCGATACTGCCGGGCGGCTGCAGAACAAGGCCAACCTGATGGATGAGCTGGGCAAGGTCAAGCGCGTCGTCGAGAAGAAGTCCGAGGTCGACGAGGTGCTGCTGGTGCTGGACGCCACCACCGGTCAGAACGGGCTGAACCAGGCCAAAGTGTTCTCCGAGGCGGTCAATGTCACTGGCATCGTGCTGACCAAGCTCGACGGCACGGCCCGCGGCGGCATCGTCGTCGCCATCCAGAAGCAGCTGGGCGTACCGGTGAAGCTCATCGGCCTCGGCGAAGGCCCAGACGACCTGGCCCCCTTCGACACGGAGTCCTTCGTAGAGGCTCTGCTGGAGGACTGACCTTACGAGGGCTCGTGCCGGGTGCGGCTCTCAGGTCCAGCGGGTGTATCCGGAGAGATCGGCGGGCAATGCGTTGACGAAGGAGACTCGTTCACCCTCGGAGACAGCGTCAGTGACGGTGGAGAGCACTGCCCGGGCCGTGTGCTCGGCCTGATCTTTGCTGATGCTCAGGTTCTTCTGGATGCGGTCGATGAACTCTTCGGCTCCGAAATGCTCATCCGGCTCACCTTCGCCGAGCAGCAGTTCACCCACTCCGTCGGGAAGCTGAGCCGCCAGGGCCTTGGCTTCACCGCCCAGATCGCGGGAGCCCAGCACGTTGAGCACTTCGCTGATCGCTGTGCGCGTCTCATCCGCGGAGGCGAAACCTCCACGTTCTTGGGCCAATGCGGTGATGTCTGCAGTGTCCATGATGGTCTCCATTCTCCTTATGTCGTGTATTCCGGCTGATTACTCGAAGAGTGGTCCGAATCCGGCCGGCAGTTGGGCCCGGACATCGTCGATCTCACCAGCTGACACCGATTGGGACAAGGTGGCGAAGACTGCCCTGACATGCTCCCGGGCCTGCGCAGGGTCGACGCCTTCGCCCATATGGTCGGCGACCCGGCGCAGAAAGTCATCTGCGTCGTCAACCACCGGATCGGCGGCCACGTGTTCAATCACCGGCTGCTTCAGCTCCTCGGGCAGCTGGTCTGCCAGGTTCTGGGCTTCATCGCCGGTGAGCCGCTGGCCCAGGTCCGCCAGTACGATCTCGGTCACCTGCTGGGCCGACTCGCGGTCACTTGGACCGCCACGTTCGATCACTGTGTTGACGAATTCTCCATAGTTCATGGCTCTTGCTCCTCCTTCTCATGCAACGAGTCCTGTGCTGATTCCAGGGGCTGAGCCGCCTGGTTTCGGAGTCGATTCATGGTTCACGCTACGCCGAGGCTTTGAACAGGAAGTCGACGGAACCACCACACCAACCACGCTGAAAGAGAGCCCCGAACCACACCCTGAGCAGACGCCAATGGCCAATGCTCAACGGGCCGGCTGCGGACCATGTGGGCGGATCGTGCTGCGCCGAAGCCAACGATCGAGCGCGCGATGATCATCGCCGCATCATGGGCACGCCCCACGACGCTCAGCTGCACCCCCGTCGGCGAGGGCCTCTGGTCCCGACTCCACATCTGCACTGTCCTTCGCATCCACCATGGTGAGCAGTTCAGCCCTAAACGCGTCGGGATCCGGGACTCCGGTGAAATCCAAGCTGACGGGGACTCGCGGCGTCGGCTCAGCCAGCCGAACTCCGAGGTCCTGCGCCGCGCTGTGGACGAGCAGGTCGGCTAGGCGAAACGCTTCTCCTCGCGAGTCGGCTGCAAAGTCGCGCAGGTGGGGAGTGCGCATGATCCGCTCCACCAGCGCCTGCCGCCCAGCATCTGCGCCCTGAAGCCCCGGGGCAGCGATCGTGACTGAGGCGATGTCGTGGAAAGCCTATTCGAGGTTTGCGACGACGGTTGTGCCAGTCACCACTCCCTGACCCTGGGCGCCGTGGAGTGGCTTGAGCACTGTTCCGGCCTTGTTGAACCCGATTTGCTCACCGTTGAGGTCTGCAGCGATCACAGTTTGTCCCGAGGTCCGGAACGTTGAGAGGCCAAAGGCAAGGCAGTCACGTTCCGGCAGCACGGTGCTCAGGGCTGTGTCTATCAGTTCACGCATATGTGCGGCGATGGGAAAGCAGTTCGGTGGCGGCACCTGATTCGGCTCCTCCGAGGCCTTAACCACCGTACCCACGATTCCGGAGGAAAGGCTCGCCCGCCTTCGTCCCGGGTTCAGCAGACGGCATCCTGGCATCATTTCGCCCGCCAGCGTGGTTAGGGGCACTGAGGTGCAGCTGCGCAGGATCCCGGAGCCGGTGCCGACCCATAATCTGCTCGACCCCGGCATAGGTTCCCTTGACGATCGACTCTGGTTTACCACCCCTGTATGCGCTTCCACGTGTCCACGACCGTGGGGGCGTCCGGGAGGCTGGGCCTGCTTGCTGTCAATCACCTGATCCTGCGGGTACTGCGCCACTGTGACGCAGGCGTGATGTCCTCGAGTCGGCAGACGCCGATTCCTACCATCACCAGGCCGACAACGAGGTAGTTATCCGCGCGAACCTCGGTCACACCTCAATCGCTCTGCGTTGCGCTTGGCCAGGCTGAGATCCACGACGACATAAGGGGTGGGTCAACGTCAGCGAGAGGGGCAGGAGACTTCACAGTGCGCCCCCTCCTGCTCGATGACCACGACACCAGCTGCTCCTGGCACTGTTTCGCGGCTAGGAAGAATTGTCCCGGTCGTCGTGTTCGGACAACTCCGCGCCTTCCTGCGTTGCCTCCTCGTCGGAGGCAGCCTCGCTCTCTTCGAGCTTCACAGCCTCATCGGGGTCGATGAGCATGCCCTTCTCAGTCTTGGCGATGATTCGGGATCCTGCTAGGTCTCCGGTGACGTTGTTCATGGTCCGGGCCATGTCCAGTATCGCGTCGATACCAGCCACCAGGGCGACCGGGGCCATGGGCAGCCCCACTGCACCGACGGCCAGGGTCAGCATGATCAGGCCTGCTCCGGGCACCCCCGCCGTCCCGATGGATGCCAAGGTACCGGTCAGCGCCACCACAACAAGCTCTGTCAGGGTCAGTTCAGTGCCGCTGACGTTGGCGATGAAAATGGTGGCTGCGCCCACGTAAAGCGCGGTGCCGTCCATATTAATCGTGGCACCCAACGGCAGCGTGAAGGAATAGACTCCCTTGCGCACGCCTAGTCGTTCGGCGGCTCGCATTGACACCGGCAGGGTACCGCTGCTGGAGCGGGTGACATACGCGGTGAGCATCGGCTCCTTGGCTTCACGGAAGAATCTGCCCACTGGCGCACGGAATACAAGCAGAATCAGGATGTAGATGCCGATCATCAGCGCGACGCCGCCGTAGACCACTCCTGTCAGCGCTGCCAGAGGGGCGAGCGCATCGGCCCCAGTTTCGCCGATGACGACAGCGATCAGTGCGAAGACGCCGATGGGAGAGTACTGCAGCACCCCGCGCAGCAGAATGAAGACCAACTCCACACTGCCGTCGACGAGCCGTAGGATCAACCCACCCGAATCAGCGATTCTTTCACTTGGGCTGTCTCGCATGACCGCCAGGGCGGCACCAACGATTAGAGCAAAGAAGAGCACGGCCAGCACATCGGCTTCAGCCATGGCCTCGACAATGTTCTCCGGGAAGATTCCTACGAAAATGTCAACAAGTTCAGGGGCTTCTTCCTCCTCAGTCTCGGCGTCACCGGGGACGCTTAGTCCCGTGCCTGGGGAGATGAGCAGCGCTAGAGACATCCCGATCACGATGGCGAAAGTTGTGGTGACCAGGTAAAAACCGAAGGCTTTGACACCAACCCGACCCAACGTCTTAGGGGATACAGAGGCTACCCCGGCAATCAGCGTTAGCAGGATCATCGGTATGACCAGCATCGTCAGTAATCGCAGGAAAATGTCTCCCAGCGGTTCGATGACAGCAATCGGCGGGCCGACAACAAGACCTGCGACGACGCCCAGGACCAAGGCGATA
Organism: Nesterenkonia sp.; assembly: GCA_052089225.1. Lineage (GTDB taxonomy): Bacteria > Actinomycetota > Actinomycetes > Actinomycetales > Micrococcaceae > Nesterenkonia. The sequence continues at coordinate 1,355 of JBQCZP010000064.1, read as the reverse complement.
GTAAGTTTCCAGATCAGCGGGAAGTCCAAGTACCTGCGCCAGAGCGAGGTTCGAGTCTTCTCAGCCATGAGTGATCTCTCCTGTGCCGCTATGTCTCCCGGCAACTGGTGGGTGCTGATGAGTAGCCACAATGTAACATGGATCACAGTTTTACTGGGAGGCAACTGGCTGCCGGGTAAAGCTGCGGAACGAACGCAACTGTGTAACGCCTGGCTGGACCAGCACTGCCGGTCCGGAGAACTCCACCTCTTCTGCCCCGGCAGCCCGGACGTTGAAGCGTATGGTGCGACTCCGCCGAGCCTGCTCAATCGCCTGGTGTCCACACTGCTGTCCGTGGCTCAGACCCGCCCTGTGCGCGCCGCCGCACTGGCACCCGGTGCCGCAGGAGCGTGTTCCTTCGACGCAGCGCCCATGGACCCGCATTGTGCTCGTCAAACTGCACGGCAGAATTCGCGGCGGCACTGTAGCTGCCATCAAGAAGCAGCTGAGCGTACCGGTGAAGCTCATCTGCCTCGGCGAGGGCCTGTGGCCCGGAGCCCGCATCTGTCACGTCCATCGCGTCCATGGTGTGCAGTTCAGCCACCAAAACGTCGGCGTCAGTCTCCAGTCAGGGCGGCGGCCCTCTGTACGACTTGGTTAGCCAGCAGCATGGACGGATCAATGAGAGGTCGCGCGGAGTCTTCTGCCGACAGGGCAAGTGGTATTTCAGTGCAGGCGGCAACGATGACATCTGCACCACGTTCGGCGAGCTCTTCGACGACGTCGATGAACGCACGCTCCTGCTCAAGGGTGAGCGTGCCGGCCTTGACCCCATATATCGCCTCCATCACCGTCTGCTGGCCCCTGGAGTCAGGAAGCACAGGATCAATGTCAGCCTCGGCCAGGCTGCGCTGGTACAAGCCGGCAGTCAGGGTCGCGTCCGTGGCCAGCAATCCGGCCTTGGAGGCATATGGAAGCGCTGCGATGTGCTCTGTGGTCACCTCCACGATGCTCAGATACTCCAAGTCGACTTGCTCACGCACCTGGGGCAGGAAGGCGTGGGCACCGTTGCAGGTGACCACATAGAAGGCCGCACCTGCATCCTTCAGCTGCTGAGCCCCTGCGGCGAGACGGTTGGTGGGGTCCTCGCCTTCGCCGATGATGGCACGTGTTCGGTCAGGCACTGTCGGGTCCGCCCAGATCATGACCCGCAGGTGTTCCTGGTCTGTGGCAGCGGGTGTGGCGGCTATCAGTTTGGAGTAGAAGTCGACTGTTGCCGCTGGCCCCATTCCGCCGAGGATGCCTACTAACGGTGCCTGCTTGCCGACTTCTGTGGTCATGTCTCACCTTAGCTGTTGATAGGAAACGGTCTGGAC
>JBQCZP010000063.1:0-10236 GCA_052089225.1 Nesterenkonia sp. | reverse complement strand
GTGCCCGACTCCGTGGCGGAGCTGATGCGCGCACCCCTGCAGCTGGGCGATCTGCCGTTCCCGGTCTCACACGGATACCTCAACGTCGGCACCGTGCGTCAGGGACCGGCGGATCTGGTGGGCAGGCGAGTGTTCACCCTGGCGGGTCATCGAAGCCATGTGACGGCCCCGATCAGCGCCTGCCACCTGGTCGACGAGGCAGTTCCCGCAGAGCGGGCCCTGCTGGCCGGGGTGGCCGAAGTGGGGCTGAACGCGCTCTGGGAGGCCCCGGTGACCTTGGGGGACCGCATTGCCGTGCTCGGCGGAGGACTGGTGGGCCTGGTGACTGCGCTGCTGGTTCAGGGCGTTTCGCCCTCGCGGCTGCAGCTGATTGAAATCGACCCCGCCCGGGCCCGCTTCGCAGCCGATCTGGGGCTGCCGACGGTCTCGCCCGAGGATGCTGCCGCGGACAACGACGTCGTCCTCCACGCCTCAGCCACTGCCGAGGGGCTGCGCCGAGCCTTGGAGGTCACCGGTGATGACGGCAGCGTGGTGGAGATGTCCTGGTACGGCGACCGTTCCCCGCAGGTTCCGTTGGGGGCTGACTTTCACGCTCGCCGTCTGCGGCTGCTGGGCACCCAGGTCGGCCAGGTGGCCGCGCCCAAACGCCTGCGCCGCAGCCGCACGCAGCGACTGGATGCTGCACTGAGCATGTTGGACGACCGATTCGATGCTCTGCTGACGGGCCGGTCCCCGGTGGAGCGGCTGCCAGAGGTGATGGATGATTTCGCCGCCGCAGCGCAGTGGACCCGCAACCAGCTGCTGCACGTGGTGACCTACGAAGGAGAAGAGTGATGATTGAACAGACACCGGTGTTTCGGCTCAGCGTGGATGACCACCTGATGATCGCCCATTCGCTGCCCGGAGAGTACTTCGGCCCGGCCCAGCAGCTTCACGGGGCGACCTTGGCGCTCACAGCGACCTTCGAACGACAGGGGCTCAACGAGCATGGGGTGGTGATGGACATAGGCCTGGCTCATCAGCTGCTGGCGGCAGTGCTGGATCCGCTTCGCCACCAGAACCTGGATGAGCATCCTGACTTCATCGAGAAGATCTCCACCACCGAGGTGATCTGCCACCACATCGCCCTGCAGGTGGCTGAATCCCTGCCGCCGGAGCATGGGCTGCAGGCGGTGGAAGTCGCCGCGGACGAGAATCCCCAGGCCCGGGCCAGTGTGCGCCTGGACCTTCAGTGAGTACGACGCCGACGTTATGATCTGCCGTGCTGGCAGGCGGCGGCACAGGCCGTCGTCGTCCTCCGATAAGATGGGTCAGCGCGTCACCACCGGGGTTAGCTCAGTCGGTCAGAGCAGAGGACTCATAATCCTTTGGTCGCGGGTTCAAGTCCCGCACCCCGGACCACCACTTTTGGCCGCTCGGCCAGGCTATTCGGCGACGATTTCGGCGAGCACTACAACGTGGCTGTTCTCCAAGTCCTTCGTGGCCGTCAGCAGGGTCAGGCGGTTGCCGGTGACTGCCGCTTTGAGCTGCTGCACAGCCTCTCGACCGTCGTCAGTGTCCAGTTCTCGGCGATACTGCTCGGCGAACTCGTCGAACCTGTCCGGATCGTGGCCGAACCATTTGCGCAGCTCGGTCGAGGGGGCCGCATCCTTCACCCAGTCATCCAGCTGCGCATCGGCTTTGCTGACTCCGCGCGGCCACACCCGGTCCACCAGCACACGCGTGCCATCATTGTGCCCGGCCTGGTCATAGATCCGTTTGGTGACAACATTCATGCTCCACGACTACACCATCGCTGGCTGTTCGTCACGGCCTCTCCGCCCGGATGGTCCAGATCCAATGCGCGTTGGGACCCACTTACCGGCGTTCTGCGCGCAGGACGACGTCGTACAGCGTCTTCACTGGACCATCCTGCAGCGCCACGGTCCGGGCGACCTCCCTGGTGCTGACTGACCACTGGTGATGGTTCAGGGCGTCCGCAAGGGGCTGCAGCTGGTCCGCAGCCTCCTCCGGTGGGTGGCCGTGCTCGCTGTGGCCGTGTTCGCCGTGGTCGTGGTGGCCGTGATGCCCCGGTGCGTGCCCCACCATCAGCAGCGTGCCCCCGGGCGCGACCCACTCGGCGAGGCGGAGCAGCAGCTCGGCTTGGGGCAGCGGGGTGTGGACGTAGGAGCAGGTCACCAGATCGTAGTGGGACTGCGGCGACCAGCTGGTGGCATCGGCCTCGACCCAGGTGACCCGTTCGCTGAGATCCTGGGCTGCGGCGCGATCAGCAGCGATCCGCAGCGCCTCGGCGGAGGTGTCGACTGCGGTGACCTCCCACCCGGCCTGCGCCAGTGCCAGGGCCTCGTTGCCGGCCCCGCATCCGACCTCCAGGGCCGAGGCTGAGGACCCGTTGGCGTTCGGGTCCGGGTGGGCCCGTGCCTCCTGCAGTACGTAGGGGTTCGCCGGGACTGTGCTCGACGCAGCCGAGGGACCGTTGCTGAGCCAGTGTTCGTGCCAGAAGGTCGGGTCGAAGGTCATCTCTGGTTCCTGTGCTTGACTCATGCCTGGCTCCCAGCGGCCGCTGTGTATAACTCCGCCGTGTCGAACTCTTCGGAGACCAGAGTCATGTTTGCCATCGCACCGGCCATAGTGCCTGCGTTGATGGACATCGGGATGTTTCCCTGCGGCACCGTCAGGTTGCCCACGGCCCAGACCCGCTCGTGACTGGTGCGGCCGCCCTGGTCCACCGCGAGGAAGCTGCCCAGCGGAGTCTCGCTGCGCTCCAGGTGCAGCTCCGCCAGGAAGTCCTCATGAGGGATTGGGTCGCCGGCGGTGAAGATCGCCTCCGCCGGGACCCGTCGTCCGTCCGCAAGCTCCACCTCGCTCAGCGCAGCTCCTTCACCGTGCAGAGCGGTGACAGCAGCGGGTTCGACAACCACACCCCGGCACTGAAGACGACGTCGGGTCTCTTCCTCCAGCGGTTCGGCGGCCGCGCTGAAGAACGTCAGCTGCTGGCTCCACTGGCGGATCAGCTCCGCCTGGTGCACCGCCATCGGTCCGGTGGCCAGCACACCGAGACGACGGTGACGGACCTCCCAGCCGTGGCAGTACGGGCAGTGCAGCACACTGGAGCCCCACCGTTCGGCGAGACCGTCGACGGCGGGAAGCTGATCGGTGATGCCGGTGGCGGCGATGACCGTGCGCGTCCGCAGCTGCTGACCATCCTCAAGTGTGAGCGCCATCGTGTGCCGTCCAGTCTCCGAGCGCTGATCCCGCACTGATGAGACGCGCCCGTCCACGAATTCGGCTCCGTACTGGGCGGCCTCGTCCCGTCCCCGACGAAGGAGCTCCGCGGGGCTGGTGCCTTCATGGCCGAGCACAGTGTGCATGTGGCTGGCGCTTCGATTTCGGGGCTGTCCGGCGTCGATCACCAGCACGTGCCGCAGTGAGCGGCCCAAAGCCAGTGCGGCAGCGAGGCCGGCGGGGCCGCCGCCGATGATGATGCTGTCCCACAGCGTGGGTTCTGTTGAAGTAGACATGCCTCCAGTATGAGTCGGTCATGCATAAATAGGAACAAGGTTTGCTGTAATAGCAAGAATCAGTCACTCTGTTCCCATGGACGAACTCGCACAGGTGGGCCTGCGCCTCAAAGCTGCCCGCACTTCCAAGGGATGGACATTGGACCGACTCGCAGCGGCGGCGAACATCTCCGCCAGCACGCTCTCCCGCTTGGAGTCAGGGAAGCGGCAGGCCTCCCTGGAGCTGCTGCTGCCGCTGATCAGGAAGCTGGGTATCAGCCTCGACGACCTGCTCGTCGAGGCCCCGGAGGATCCCCGTGTGCGTCGGACGGGCTGGCAGGCCGGACCGGTGAGAGTGCATCCGCTCTCCGAGGAGGACTCTGCGGTACACACCTACAAGATGCACTACAGTCCGTCGCCGCGTCTGTCGATGGAGGAGCTGGCGATGCATCAGGGCTTTGAGTGGCTCTACGTACTCACCGGCGGGATGCGTCTGCAGCTGGGGGAGCGGGAGATCATCCTGCACAAGGGCGAGGCAGCGCAGTTCGACACCCTGACCCCGCATGCACTGACTGCGGTGGGCCCGGAGGAGGGCCAGATCATCAGCATCTTCAATGAGACCGGAGCCAAGTTCCACACCCAGCCTGAACTATGAGCGCCACCGGGCAGGTGACGAGCAGCCCAGGCTAGGTTTTCGGGTGCTCAAGGTTCAATGAAGAGTCTGTCGGAAGGGCAGCAGCCCCGGGAACAGGCGGGTGATGCCCTCAAGTCAGGGCGAGTGAGCGGGGGCCGTCTGCATCCACCACGTGTTGGTCTGCGTAGCGGATGCCTGCGAGGTCTGAGGCTTTGATGACCAGCCCGTCAGCATGGGCCACAGCAGTGACGTAGGAGCCGTTGTACGTGATGGTGATAGTCGCTCCGAGCGTTTGTTCGATCCGCCAAGATTGTTTGTCGAACTCTCGCAGCAGCCCTTCCAGCTCCTTGCGAGGGTGTTTCGGCCAGTGTCCCATGATTCGCCCTCAGTTGACAGGCAGCAGGACTGAGGGTTCGAGCTCGCCGGTCATCAGCAGGGGGTTGATGTATTCGCCGTGGCGGCGGACTCCCCAGTGCAGGCAGGAGGTCTGGCAGTGGGTGGCGCCGTCGTCGTAGGTTCCCAGTTCGGCGATGGGCTCACCGGTGGCCACTGAGTCGCCGACATCCAGCGGTGAGTCGATCGGCTCGAAGGAGCTGGTGTAGCCGGCGCCGTGGTCGATGGAGAGCACCTCGCGGTCCACCACCCGCCCCGAAAAGCTGACCACCCCGTCGGCCGGCGCCCGGATGGTCGCCTCGGCATCTGCGGCCAGATCGATGCCGCGGTGCCCACTGGCCCAAGGAACTGGGGGAGCGGCGAACTCCTCCGCAATCGCGGCTTCGGCGGGTCTCACCCACGTGGCGGAGTCGGCCTGGGCCATGACCGGTGTGGCTGGCGGTACGCCGAAGAGCCCAAGCAGCAGCGCCAGCAGCAGAAGGATCTCCCGCGGCCGGGGCCACCACAGCACCGGGCGGCCGGACCGGGGAAAAGCGGTGATCGTCTGTGCGGTGCTCATGATCCAAGACTCAAGCCGCCAGGGCCTCGACGGTGCGGTCGAACCGGCACCTGGGAGGTGTATGGCGTGTCCCCACCCGGAGCAACGGCCTGGAGGAAAACTGCCAAGGTTGGGGATTGTGGGGCCTTCAGGCTAAACTGGGTCGAAGCAGCTGGACTGTGTGCGCTTCACTGTGCCGCAACAGCTGACTACGCGCTGCGAATCCCCGGTGCGCCGGGACGTTTCCGTCGGTCCATACAATCAGCTCCCTCACGTCGGGAGTCATCTGTGTGTTCGGAAGCTGTGATCCCCCGATCGGTCCGCAGCCAGGGGCCCGGGAGAACCGGGCTGTCATGCAACCGAGAAAACTACGTCGGCGCTGCACGGTGCGGGACGGTGACGCTTTCAGGGCGCCGCCGGCTGAACACTGTGTTGGAAGCCCGGCATCTGAAAGGACACCATGCCTGTCGTCACAATGCGCCAGCTGCTCGACTCCGGAGTGCACTTCGGCCACCAGACCCGCCGCTGGAACCCGAAGATGAAGCGCTACATCTTCACCGAGCGCAACGGCATCTACATCGTCGATCTCCAGCAGTCGCTGAGCTACATCGACCGCGCCTACGACTTCGTGAAGCAGACTGTCGCCCACGGCGGCAGCATTCTGTTCGTCGGCACCAAGAAGCAGGCCCAGGAGACCATCTCCGAGCAGGCCACACGCGTCGGCCAGCCCTACGTCAACCACCGTTGGCTCGGCGGGATGCTCACCAACTTCGCCACCGTCTCCAAGCGCGTTCAGCGCATGAAGGAACTGGAAGAGATCGACTTCGACGACGTCGCCGGCTCCCAGTACACCAAGAAGGAGCTGCTGCTGTTCCGCCGCGAGCTGGACAAGCTGCGCGCCAACCTCGGTGGTATCCGCAACCTGAACCGGACCCCCTCCGCGATCTGGGTGGTGGACACCAACAAGGAGCACCTGGCAGTCGACGAGGCCCGCAAGCTGGGCATCCCGGTGATCGCCATCCTGGACACCAACTGCGATCCGGACGAAGTCACCTACCCGATCCCGGGCAACGACGACGCCATCCGCTCAGTGGACCTGCTCACCCGGGTGGTGGCAGATGCCGCAGCCGATGGTCTGATCGCCCGCGATGAGAAGCGCGGCGGCGGCTCAGGAGCACCGGCCGAGCCCATGGCCGAGTGGGAGCGCGAGCTGCTGGAGCAGCACGCCGCCGAGAAGGACGAGTCGGAGACCCGCGGTGAGCAGGAGCCGGACCAGTCCGCACCCAGCACCGCAGGTGACGCTGCGGCTGAGGCCGAGACCGGCGAAGCGAACATCCCCACCGACGCTGACGCAGCAGAGGCCGCAGACGCATCTGAAGCCGCAGAATCGCAGTAATCGCGGACCCTGATCCACTTACTCTGGACTGAGAGGACACCAGACACTCATGGCGAACTACACCGCTGCCGACATCAAGGCCCTGCGTGAGCGCACCGGCGCCGGAATGATGGACGTGAAGAAGGCGCTCGACGAGGCCGACGGCGACATGGACAAGGCCATCGAAGCCATTCGCATCAAGGGGCTGAAAGGCGCTGCCAAGCGCGAAGGCCGCTCTGCTGCAGAGGGTCTCGTACTGGCCAAGGTCGTCGACGGAACCACCGGCTACCTGCTCGAGGTCAATGCTGAGACGGACTTCGTTGCGAAGTCCGATAAGTTCGTCAGCCTGGCTGAGAAGGTTCTCGACGTCGCCGTCGCGTCCCAGCTGGACAGCGCTGAGGCGCTGCTCGAGGCCGAGGTTGAGGGCCGCAAGGTCAGCGACTACGTGACCGAGGAGGGCGGTGCTGTCCTCGGTGAGAAGGTCGTGGTCCGTCGCCTGGAGAAGATCAGCGGCGCCTATGTCGACGCCTACCTGCACAAGACGTCCAAGGACCTGCCCGCTCAGGTGGGCGTGCTGGTTGCCGTGGACGCTGACGGTGACGCCGCAAAGACTGCCGCTCACGATGTGGCAGTTCACGCTGCCGCTATGTCACCGACCTACCTCACCCGTGACGAGGTTCCCGAAGAGACTGTGGCCGATGAGCGCCGCATCGCTGAGGAGACCGCTCGGGCAGAGAACAAGCCGGAGCAGGCGATGACCAAGATCGTCGAGGGCCGCACCAATGCGTTCTTCAAGGAGCACGTGCTGCTCGACCAGCCCTTCGCCAAGGACCCCAAAGTCTCGGTGACCAAGGTGCTTGAGGATGCCGGGACTGCTGCGACCAGCTTTGCCCGCTTCCGCGTCGGGAACTGAGGCACATAACGGTTAGACTGACCCCTAACGTCTGACCTGACATTCAAAGGGGGTGACCACCAGCATGAGGGTGGTCACCCCCTTTGTATGTCGAGAATCGTTCTAAGGAGCCCCATGCCAGAGAATGCACCAGCCCGCCGACGTGTCCTGCTCAAACTCTCCGGCGAAGTCTTCGGCGGAGGCTCGGTCGGCGTGGACCCGGGCACTGTGCGTGGCATCGCCGAGCAGATCGCTGCGGTGGGCGACCGCGTGGAGGTCTGCGTCGTCGTCGGCGGCGGCAACTTCTTCCGCGGAGCCGAGCTCTCCAAGGCCGGGATGGACCGTTCCCGAGCCGACTACATCGGGATGCTGGGCACGGTCATGAACGCTCTGGCCCTGCAGGACTTTCTGGAGCAGTCCGGTCAGCCCACTCGGGTGCAGACGGCCATCGGCATGGCCCAGGTGGCCGAGCCATACATTCCGCTGCGCGCCGTGCGGCACATGGAGAAGGGACGCGTCGTCGTCTTCGGCGCCGGTGCCGGCATGCCCTTCTTCTCCACTGACACCGTGTGCGCCCAACGTGCCCTGGAGGTCGGCGCAGAAATGGTGCTGATGGCCAAGTCCGGCGTCGACGGCGTCTACACTGCCGATCCTCGCAGCAATCCGAACGCGAAGCGGCTGGAGCAGCTGACCTATACCGAGGCGCTGCATCAGAACATTCGCGTCATGGATCAGACAGCGATGACCATGTGCAACGACAACGGTCTGAACATGCGGGTCTTCGGCATGGAGGACCCGGGCAACATCACCCGCATCCTGCTCGGCGAAGAGCTGGGCACCCTGGTCACGCCCTGACCGTGTCGCACTGAGGCGCCGCCACGTCGGTAGACTGTGATGCAAGACCCTACAGCTCAAGGAGAGACCCGTGACTGACGAGACCCTGCTCGAAGCCGAAGAGCTGATGGAGCGTGCCGTGGAAGCCACCAGCGAAGACTTCGCCACCGTGCGCACCGGCCGCGCCAACCCGGCCCTGTATTCGAAGGTGCTGGTTGATTACTACGGTGCGCCCACCCCGCTGCAGCAGCTGGCTTCCTTCAACACTCCCGATGCACGCACCATTCTGATCACTCCCTATGACGCCAGTTCTCTGCGCGAGATCGAGAAGGCGCTCTCCGACTCCGAGATCGGGGCGAACCCCTCCAACGACGGCAAACAGATTCGCATCACCATGCCTGATCTGACCGAGGAGCGCCGCAGAGAGTACGTCAAGATCGTCAAGGGCAAAGGGGAGGACCACAAGGTCTCAGTCCGCAATGCCCGTCGCAAAGCTAAGGACAGCATTGAGAAGGCGGTCAAAGAGGGCGACGTCGGCGAGGACGAGGGTGACCGCGCCACGAAGGATCTTGAGGCGCTGACCAAGAAGTTCACCGACCGCATCGACGAGATGACCAAGCGTAAGGAATCCGAGCTCCTCGAACTCTGAGCCGAAGACCGCGATGACTACTGTGCCGGATCCACCGTCGGCGGCAGAGCAGCCGACTGGGAAGCGACGCGTCAGCGCCGGGCGGAACCTTCCGGCAGCAATCGGTACCGGCATTGTGCTGTTGGTGCCGGCGCTGTTGGGCATCTTCTTCGTGCCACCGCTGCTGATCGCGGTATGGATCGTGATGCTCTGCCTGGGGGTCTGGGAGGTCGCCCGTGCCCTGGAGTCAGTGGAGATCGAAGGCGGCCACCGCCTGCAGATCCCGAAGGCCCCTCTCTATCTGGGCGCAGCAGCAATGCCGGTCGCCGCCTACTGGGGCGGCGTGGAGGCGCTGACACTGGGGCTGATGGTCACCGGAGCAGCCGTCCTGGTGGGAGCCGCCGTCACCCGGGTCACCTATCCCGGACACAGTATTACTGCCTCAATCTTCATCGCATGCTGGGTTCCGTACCTGATCTCCTTCGCGCTGCTGGTGCTGCAGACCGCTCAGGGGGAGTGGCGACTGATCATTGTGGTGCTGCTGGTAGTCGCCAATGACACCTTCGGCTACATCGCAGGAGTGCTGTTCGGCAAACACCCCATGGCCCCTAAGGTCAGCCCCAAGAAGTCGTGGGAAGGTTTTGCGGGTTCATTGGTGGGCGCAGTGCTGGTGGGCATGCTGGCGTCCTGGCTGCTCTTTGAGGAGCAGCTCATTATCGGTGCGCTGCTGGCGGTGGCTGTGGTGATTGCCGGCACCGCCGGAGACTTCAGCGAATCTATGATCAAACGTGAGATCGGTCTGAAGGACATGTCTCAGGTGCTGCCTGGTCACGGCGGGGTCATGGACCGCCTGGATTCGATCGTCTTTGCGATGCCGACGGCCTACTTCGTCGTCGTGGCGCTTACTGCTGATTCGGCCGGGCTTCCCTTAGGCTTGTAAGTATGGCAAACACTCCTACTCCGCTGTTCACACTGCTGCATGAACACGAACATGGCTACGATCGCGGTGAGGTCGACCAGTTCATGGCCCGTGCCCGCGAGGCCTACGACTCCGGCCGCGGTATGGCACTGTCTGAGATTCGCGAGGCCAGCTTCACCCTGGGTGCCGCTGGGTACAGCCCGGTCGAGGTGGACGCGGCACTGGACCGGTTGGAGGATGCCTTCGCCGGATCCGAACGTGACCGTTTTATCGCACAGCACGGCGAAGATGCCTGGTACGAACAGCTGCACCAGCGTTCCCAACCGCTGCGGCGCCGCATGGAGCGCGCCGAGGAGCATCGCTTTCGCGAACCGAGCAGCGCCAGTGCACTGGGCTACCGCAAGGATGAGGTGGACCAGCTCTGCCGACAGCTTGAGCAGTACCTGGACGGGGAGAACCCGATGAGTGTCGATGAGATTCGCACCATCACATTCACCTCGGTCACAGGTGCCAACGCCTACGA
>JBQCZP010000062.1:0-10754 GCA_052089225.1 Nesterenkonia sp. | reverse complement strand
CGGCAAAGGCCAGATACGGATTGCCCGATGCGTCGGGTGCGCGGAACTCCAGGCGTTTGGCCTTCGGGGCGGCTCCGGTGATCGGGATCCGGATCGCCGCGGAGCGGTTGCCCTGGGAGTACACCAGGGACACCGGGGCCTCGTACCCCTTGACCAGCCGCCGGTAGGAGTTGACGGTCGGGTTGGTGAATGCGAGCACCGCCGGAGCATGCTGCAGCAGGCCCCCGATGTACCACCGGGCCGTGTCGGAGAGGCTCCCGTAGCCCTTCTCATCATAGAACAGCGGTTCGCCCTCATTCCACAGCGACTGGTGGCAGTGCATTCCCGAGCCGTTGTCGCCGAAGACCGGCTTCGGCATGAACGTGGCCGACTTGCCGTACTCCAGCGCGGTGTTCTTCACGATGTACTTGAACTTCTGCAGGTCGTCGGCGGAGTGGGTCAGCGTGTTGAACCGGTAGTTGATCTCCTGCTGGCCGGCGCCGGCAACTTCGTGGTGGGCGCGTTCGACCTCCAGGCCGGCCGCCTCCAGGGCCAGACAGATGGCATCGCGGACCTCTGCGGTCTTGTCCTGCGGGGAGACCGGGAAATAGCCGCCCTTGGTGGCCAGCTTGTGGCCCAGGTTCCCGGCCGCATGGTCCTCACCCGAGGCCCAGTCAGCCTCCTCAGCGCCGAGCGAGTAGTAAGAGGACTCAGGTGAGGACCGGTAGCGGACATCGTCGAAGAGGAAGAACTCAGCCTCCGGGGCGAAGATGGCGGTATCAGCAGTGCCGGAGGAGGCCAGGTGTTCCTCCGCCTTCTGCGCCACGCCGCGCGGGTCCCGGCCATAGGGCTCCCCGGTGCGCGGGTTGGTGATGGAGAAGCTCATCGCCAATGTCTTGGCGGATCGGAACTGATCGATGAAGGCCGTGGCCACATCGGGAATCAGCTGCATATCGGATTCAGCGATCCCTTGAAACCCACGAATGGATGAGCCGTCAAACAGCTGACCCTCGGCAAAGAAATCCAGGTCAACACTGGTGGCCGGAACGTTGAAGTGGTGCTGGCTGCCGGGGAGGTCGGTGAAGCGGACGTCGACGAACTGCACACCTTCCTCCTGGATGAATTGCAGGACTTCCTCAGGACTGGTGAACATATGCTCGTGCTCCTCAACCGATGTCAGGGCGGCCGAGAAGCGGCTGCCTCTCGACGTTGGGTCACGAGACTAGCCAATGCCGTGTTTCCGATTCATTACGAGAAAGTTTCCGGCGCGCAACAACGTCAGAGCGCCTTCCAGGAGCTGGGTGAGAAGCATTCTTCGAAGACTTGCGCGCAAGGGTCACCATCGTGCAAGGTAAATCCGTTCGGTCCGTTCTTGACGGATAAAGCGTGACCGCCAGCCCACACCCCTGGTGGCGTCCATGCGAGATCAGACACCCCTGATCGGGGCCGTACGACTGATGAATTCAGTCATCTATGGGAAAAACAGGTCGAGTCCGGCCTGGATCATCATGACTCCCACCCTTGGGTCAATGAGGATCCCTCCCACAGATCATTGGTATGTGGTGAAAGGAGTACCGTTGTGTCCGATCACGAATTGTCAGCAGGCAACGCGCCAGAGGCAGTAAGTCCCTTTGCGCGATTCGCAGCGCACCAGGAGAGATTCGACCCGGGCCCCGGCGGTCTCTACCACCCGGAGAATGAGCACGAGAACTGCGGCATGGCGGCCGTGGCGACCCTGCGCGGCACACCGGGTCACGACATCGTCGACCACGCGCTGACCGCGCTGCGCAATCTGGAGCACCGAGGGGCAGTCGGCAGCGACGTCGGCTCCGGGGACGGGGCGGGGCTTCTCACACAGATCCCTGATGAGCTCTTTCGGGCGGTGGTCGACTTCGACCTGCCGGCTCAGGGGCAGTACGCAGTGGGCACGGCGTTCCTTCCGCAGCAGGAGTCGGAGCGCTCCCAGATGTGCGAGGCCTTCGAACAGATGGCCCGCGAACAGGATCTGCAAGTTCTGGGCTGGCGCGATGTGCCCACAGATGCCACCAAGGTCGGCGACCTGGCCAAAGAGTCGATGCCGGTCTTCCAACAGATCTTCCTCTCGGAAGCACCGGCCTCCGGGATTCAGGACGATCCCATGTCCGATGCCCTAGGTACGCTGGACCAGCGTGCCTGGCGGTTACGCAAGCGCGGACAGAACAGGCTGGGAATCTACTTCGCCTCGCTGTCCACGCAGACGATCACCTATAAGGGGATGCTGACCACCGCACAGCTGGAGCCCTTCTTCGCAGACCTCTCCGACCAGCGCTACAAGACGACGCTGGGAATCGTGCACTCACGATTCTCCACCAACACCTTTCCGTCCTGGCCCTTGGCCCAGCCGCTGCGCACCATCGCTCACAACGGCGAGATCAACACGATCACCGGCAACCGCAACTGGATGCGGGCACGGCAGTCGCTGATGGGGTCGGAGCTGCTCGGTGAGGACCCCGAGAAGCTGTTCCCCATCTGCACCCCGGGGGCTTCGGACTCGACGTCATTCGATGAGGCGGCCGAGCTGCTGATGCTCTCCGGCCGGCCGCTGGCCCAAGCCATGCGCATGATGGTCCCCGAAGCCTGGGAGAACCACGCGACGATGGACCCGGACCTGCGTGCCTTCTACCAGTATCACTCCATGCTGATGGAAGCATGGGACGGCCCCGCCGCCGTCGCCTTCTCCGACGGCCGTCAGGTCGGTGCGCTGCTGGATCGAAACGGGCTGCGGCCAGCTCGCTACTGGGTCACCGACGAGGGCCTGGTGGTGCTGTCCTCCGAAGTCGGGGTCCTGGGCATCGAACCGCACCGCATTGTACGCAAAGGCCGGGTGGCCCCGGGGATGATGTTCCTTCTGGACACCGTTGAGGGTCGGATCATTGAGGACGAGGAGATCAAGGCCGGCTTCGCCACCCAGCAGCCGTGGCAGGATTGGGTCGCCGAGAACCGTGTGAACCTGCCGGACCTGCCTGAGCGTCTGCACGTCCGCCACCCTGCAGAATCTGTTCGGCTGCGCCAGCAGACGTTCGGCTACACCCACGAGGAGCTCAGAATGCTGGTGGGTCCGATGGCCTCCACCGGTGCCGAACCGATCGGGGCCATGGGCACCGATACCCCGATCGCGGTGCTGGCAGAGCGTCCACGACTACTCTTCGACTATTTCGTCCAATCCTTCGCGCAGGTCACCAACCCACCCTTGGATTCGATCCGCGAGCAGCTGGTCACCTCCCTAGGCATGAGCATCGGCCCGACGGGCAACCCGCTGACCACCGAGCAGGTGCGCTTCAAGCAGATCAGCCTCGACTTTCCGGTCATCAGCAACGATCACCTGGCCAAGATCGCCAACATTCGCAATGGCGAGGGCCAGAAGATCACTCTGAAGATCCGGGGCCTCTATCGTGCCGGCAGCAGTGAGGATGAGATGCGGCAGCGCATCCGTGACCTGTGCGAACAGGTCTCTGCCGCCCTGAGCCGCGGGGTGGCCCACATCGTGGTCTCGGACCGGGACTCCAACGCGCAGTGGGCTCCGATCCCCTCGCTGCTGCTGGTCTCGGCCATCCACCACCACCTGCTGAAATCAGCCACCCGCACCCGGGCCTCGCTGATCGTGGAGGCCGGTGACGTCCGGGAGGTTCACCACGTGGCATGCCTGATCGGCTACGGGGCCGCCGCGGTCAATCCCTATCTGGCCATGGAGTCGGCTGAGGACATGGTTCGCCGCGAACAGATCACCGGCATCACCGAGGAGCAGGCCGTCAACAACCTGCGTGCGGCGCTGGGCAAGGGCGTGCTGAAGATCATGTCCAAGATGGGCATCTCCACGGTGGCTTCCTACTGCGGCGCACAGACCTTCGAAGCGGTGGGACTGGCCCAAGAGGTGGTCGACCAGTACTTCTCCGGCACCCACTCACCGATGGGCGGCGTCGGGCTCGGGACCATCGCCGCAGAGACGGGGCAGCGCCATATGAGCGCCTACCCGGCTGACGGCAACGACCTCGGACGGGGCGAGGAACTTGAGATCGGCGGCGAGTACCAGTGGCGCCGTGAGGGTCCTGCCCACCTGTTCAACCCGGAGACGGTCTTCAAGCTTCAGCACTCCACCAAGACCCGCCGGTATGACATCTTCAAGCAGTACACCACCGCCGTTGATGATCAGTCTCATAACCTGCTGACGCTGCGGGGCCTGATGAGGTTCAGCCCCACCCGGGAACCGGTCCCGATCAGTGAGGTCGAGCCGGTCAGCGAGCTCGTGAAACGCTTCAGCACCGGCGCGATGAGCTACGGGTCCATCTCCCAGGAGGCCCACGAGACCCTCGCTGTTGCCATGAACCGGATCGGGGCGCGATCCAACACCGGCGAAGGCGGCGAACATCCGGCTCGGCTTGCTGATCCGCAGCGCCGCTCTGCGATCAAACAGATCGCATCAGGGCGCTTCGGGGTGACGAGCCAGTACCTGACTCATGCCCAGGATCTGCAGATCAAGATGGCCCAGGGCGCCAAGCCCGGCGAAGGCGGCCAGCTGATGGGCAAGAAAGTCTATCCGTGGGTGGCAGAGACCCGGCATGCCACTCCGGGGGTCTCGCTGGTCTCGCCCCCGCCGCATCATGACATCTATTCGATCGAGGATCTTGCCCAGCTCATCTACGACCTCAAGCGCTCAAACACCGGGGCCAGAGTCAACGTGAAGCTGGTTGCGCTCAACGGAGTCGGCACTGTCGCGGCTGGTGTCACCAAGGCCAAGGCCGACGTCGTGCTGATCTCAGGTCACGACGGCGGCACCGGAGCCTCGCCGCTGAACTCGCTGAAGCACGCCGGTGCGCCCTGGGAGCTGGGTCTTGCCGAGGCGCAGCAGACCCTGATGCTCAATGGGCTGCGTCAGCGGGTGACCCTCCAGGCCGACGGGCAGCTCAAGACAGGACGCGATGTGGTCATCGCAGCCCTGTTGGGTGCCGAGGAGTACGGTTTCGCCACCGCGCCGCTGGTCGTCTCCGGATGCATCATGATGCGCGTCTGCCACCTGGACACCTGCCCGGTGGGTGTGGCGACCCAGAACCCCACGCTGCGTGAGCGCTACACGGGCAAGGCTGAGCATGTGGTCAACTTCTTCGAGTTCATCGCCCAGGAGGTCCGGGAGCTTCTTGCTGAGCTTGGGTTCCGCACCATGGATGAGGCCATTGGGCGGATCGATACCCTCAATATGGACGACGCCAAGCGCCACTGGAAGACGGAGGGCCTTGATCTGGAACCGATCCTGCAGGGCTACGACCCCTCAGACCCAGCAGTTGCGGCTACGCTGCGCCGCACCAGGGAGCAGGACCATCAGCTGGAGCAGCATTTCGACGTCGGACTCATCGATGAGGCCCGGGCAGGAATCCACCACGGCCACCACGTGCGGATCGCCCGTCGCATCATCAACACCGACCGGGCAGTGGGGACGATGCTGGGCCATCAGGTGACCCGCACGCTGGGCCTGAGGACGCTGCGGCCCAACACCATTGAGGTGGATCTGCACGGAGAGGCCGGTCAGTCTCTGGGCGCCTTTCTGCCGGACGGGGTGAGCCTGCGGCTCAGCGGCGATGCCAATGACTACGTGGGCAAAGGTCTCTCGGGCGGGCGGATCATTGTTCGTCCGGACCCAGATGCGCGGCTGCGTGCCCGGAACAACGTCATTGCCGGAAACGTGATCGGATACGGCGCGACCTCCGGAGAGCTGTTCCTCAGCGGCCAGGTCGGCGAACGCTTCTTGGTCCGCAATTCCGGGGCCACCGCGGTGGTCGAGGGCATCGGCGACCATGGCTGCGAGTACATGACCGGCGGCCAGACCCTGATCCTGGGACCGACTGGACGCAATTTCGGCGCTGGCATGTCCGGAGGCACCGCTTTCGTGCTGGACTTCGATCGGCAGCGGCTCAATGATCAGGCCGCCTCCACCGGGGAACTGCTGCTGCAGGCCCCCGACTCCGAAGACCGCCGAATCATCCTTGATCTGCTCAGCAGGCATCTGGATGAGACCGGCAGCACGCTGGCCGAAGAGCTGCTGGCCGAGCCGCAGCAGACCGTGGGCCGGATCACCAAGGTTCTTGCTCGCGACTTCGACGCAGTACTCAATGCGCGTTCTCAGGCTTCGGCCGAGGGCCTGGATCCCGATGGTGAACAAACATGGCAGAAGATTCTGGAGGTGACCACCCATGGCTGACCCGCGTGGATTCCTGAAGCACCCTCAGCGGCAGAACCGGCCCTCGCGGCCCGTCCCGGTGCGCATCATGGATTTCAAGGAAGTCTATGAGCAGCAGCAGAAGAGCACCACTCAGACCCAGGCCGGGCGATGCATGGACTGTGGCATTGCCTTCTGCCACACCGGCTGCCCGCTGGGAAACCTGATCCCGGAGTGGAACGACATGGTCTGGGGCGATCAGTGGGAGGAGGCCTCCCAACGGCTGCACATGACCAATAACTTCCCTGAGTTCACCGGCAGAGTCTGCCCCGCCCCCTGCGAGACCTCCTGTGTGCTGGGGATCAATCAGCAGCCGGTGACCATCAAACAGTCGGAGGTCTCGATCGCAGACGAGGCGCTGGCCCAAGGATTCGTCAAACCGGTGCTGGCTCAGCGCCTGACCGGCAAGACGGTGGCGGTCGTCGGCTCAGGGCCCGCAGGGCTTGCCGCCGCCCAGCAGCTCACCCGCGCTGGCCACACCGTGGCCGTCTACGAACGTGACGACCGGCTCGGCGGGCTTCTGCGCTACGGCATCCCCGACTTCAAGATGGAGAAGCATCTGATCGATTTCCGCATCGACCAGATGCAGGCCGAAGGCACCAGGTTCTACCCCTGCACCGACATCGGCAAAGACATCACCTGGCAGACGCTGCGCGACAGCTACGACGTCGTCGTTCTGGCCACCGGAGCCATGGTGCCCCGGGACCTGCCGGTCAACGGCCGCGGCTTTGATGGCGTCCACTACGCCATGGAGTATCTGGTGCCCTCGAACCGAGCACTGGCCGGCGACGACGTCCCGGACCAGATCCACGCCGAGGGCAAACACGTCCTGGTGCTCGGCGGCGGCGACACGGGTGCCGACTGCATCGGCACCGCCCACCGCCACGGCGCGAAGTCAGTCACCACACTGGCCATCGGCAAGGTTCTCCCCGAGGAACGGGCTGAGCATGAGCCCTGGCCGATGGACCCGCGGATCCTGGAACTGACCTCTGCCGATGAGGAGGGCGGAGAACGTCGGTATCTGGCTTCCACCGTGGGATTCCTCGGTGATGAGGATGGTCGCGTCCGTGCGCTGAGGGTCGCTGAGACCCAGTACAACTCAGACGGATCCCGCACCCCGAAACCCGGGACGGAGACTGAGATTCCCGCAGATCTGGTGCTGCTTGCGCTGGGCTTCACCGGCACAGAGCAGCAGACTCTCACCGAGCAGCTGGCCGTGGGCTTCGACGCCGGCGGCCGCATCGAGCGGGCCGAGGACTACCAGAGCACCGCAGAGGGGATGTTCGTCGTCGGTGACGCGGGCCGGGGCGCCTCTCTGGTGGTGTGGGCGATCGCCGAAGGACGCTCCGCGGCCAAGGAAGTCGATGAGTTCCTGGAAGGGTCATCCCGGCTCCCCGCCCCGGTCGCCCCGAGCGATCGGGCGATCTCCCTGTAGCCTCACTCCCGGTGCGGACACACCACCGCCCGGCGAGCGCATCGACCAGGGGGTCGGAGTGTTTTTACCTTCTTGAAACATCCGTCACCATCGCATGAAACACGCTTGAAGCAGGATGGCAGTCGGCTCGCACGGTGAGATACATCGTCAAGTTGCCGTTTCATGGAGGGACACATGCTTGAAGCACTCGATGTCTGGATGATTGTGGCGGGGGCGCTGGTCCTGCTGATGACCCCTGGTCTGGCCTTCTTCTACGGGGGCCTCACACAGACCAAGTCCGCGCTGAACATGATGATGATGAGCTTCGCTTCGATCGGCATCGTCGCCGTCGTCTGGGCGCTGTGGGGATTCTCCCTCGCCGAAGGTGAGGGAGTCGCCCACCTCTTCGGCAACCCCGGCACTGATTTCGGACTCTACGCACTCGTGTCAGAGGCCCCCGAAGAGCTGATCGGCGTCGGCTTCGGAGCCACTTTTGCGATCATCACCACCGCGCTGATCTCCGGTGCGATCGCCGATCGGGCGAAATTCTCCGCATGGCTGGTCTTCGTCCCAGTGTGGGTCACCTTGGTGTATTGCCCGCTGGCCTTCTGGGTCTGGGGAGACGGGCTGCTGACCACCGGGCCGATCGGCTCTTTCGCCGGTGAGGCAGTCGACTACGCCGGTGGTCTGGTGGTGCATATGTGTGCCGGCGTGGCGGCACTGGTGCTGGCCCTGGTCCTCGGCAAGCGTCGCAACTTCAGCACTCCCGAGAACCACAGACCGCACAATGTGCCATTCGTGCTGCTGGGTGCCTCGGTGCTGTGGTTCGGATGGTTCGGGTTCAACGGTGGTGCAGCTGAGGACGCCGGGCAGGCGGGAGTGATCTGGCTGAACACCCTGTTGGCCCCTGCGGCAGCGCTGGTGGCGTGGATTCTGACCCTGCGGCTCTCGGGCCGCAGACCCACCGCCATGGGTGTCGCCTCCGGCATTGTGACGGGACTGGTCGCCATCACTCCTGCCTGCGCGTATGTAGACCCTGTCGGTGCGATCGTGCTGGGCACCGTCGCCGGTGTGCTCTGCTGCCTGGCCATCAACCTCAAGTACAAGTTGGGCTATGACGATTCGCTCGACGTCGTCGGCCTGCACTTCGTCGCCGGACTCTGGGGAACCGTTGCTATCGGCCTGCTGGGCCGCGGAGAGCTGCTGGCCATCGACGAATTCGACTACGCCGGTGGGCTGTTCTACGGCGGTGGGCTCGACCTGCTCTGGGCCCAAGTGGTTGCCTCTCTGGTCACGTTGACATTCACGGTGATCGCCACAGCCATCATCGCCTACGCCATCCACCTCACCATCGGTTTCCGAGTGCCGGAAGCAGTGGAGACCACCGGCATCGACACGATGGAGCATGCGGAGGAGGCCTATATCTTTGACAATGCCGCAGCAGTTGGACTCACCGAGAGGGTCTGAACGGCTGGTTGCACCCGGGCCGCCTGCCGTGCCGAGGCCTCGCCGCAGACTCTGCAGGCAGAGAGTCTACGGGCTCGGGTCCTCGGTATCGGTGGCTTCGCCGGTGATCACCAGCCGGTAGCCGACATTGCGCACCGTGGCGATCAGCGACTCATACTCCGGACCGAGCTTGGCACGCAGGCGTCGGATGTGGACGTCTACGGTCCGGGTACCTCCGAAGTAGTCGTATCCCCACACCTCGTGGAGCACCCGGTCACGGGTGAAGACTTCACCGGGGTGCAGCGCGAGGTACTTGAGCAGCTCGAATTCCTTATAGGTCAGGTTCAGCAGCCGTCTGCTGATCTTCGCCGTGTACGTTGCTTCGTCGATGGCGAGTGGACCTGCACGGATCTCCCCGACAGGTGCGTCCTCTCCGGCAGCGACAAGACACAGCCGCAGGCGGGCCTCCAGCTCCCCCGGAGAGGCGTCGGCAAGCACGAAGTCATCGGCCTGCCAGGATTCGTTCATCGTCGCCAGCCCGGCTTCTTCGATCACCACAAGAACCGGGGAGAGTGCAGAGGACTTCACCAACTGACACAGCGAGCGGGCGTGGGCCAGGTGGTGCCGGGCGTCGATGAGCGTGATATCCACTGGTGGGGACCGGACGATGCTCGATGCCTCGTCGGGCAGAGAACTGACCTCATGGCTGAGCAGGCCCAAGCCTGGCATGGCGTTCTGGAGGGACTCAGAGAGCAGCAGAATCTGCGCCATCTGATCGACCTCCCCTCCTGGTGCACGTCTTCTGCAGTGCGCAGCCACCGGCTACAGGCAGCGGACCGCCGGTGTCGGAGACTTTCTGCGCCGTCTCCAGTTCGTCAACGCGTCCTCGGCCTGCCAGGCTCCAATGTCTTGCACAAGAAGCCATATGGCATTCTAATCGCTGCCGGCGGCCCCCTCGGAACGACTGACCGGGAGAACTCGCCCTTCCAGCCGATCGGCAGGTCCTGCACCAGCAGATCCCCCAACTGGAGAAAACTCATACACTGAGACGTATGCACCACCTCCAGAAGACGATCATTGAAGAGTTGGGTGTTCAGCCCCACATAGATCCGATCCAGGAAGTGGCCCGGCGCGCCGAATTCCTCGCCGACTACGCCCGGTCTGCCGGGGCAGAGGGATTCGTCCTGGGCATCTCCGGCGGCGTGGACTCGACGCTGGCCGGAATCCTCGCCCAGAAGGCTGCGCAGAAGCTGCGCGCACAGGGAGATGAGGCATTCTTCCACGCCATGCGGCTGCCATACGGCGTGCAGCACGACGAGGACGACGCCGCCGAGGCGCTGGCGCTCATAGGCCCCGACCACACCCACACGATGAACATCGAAGACGCCGTCACCGGTATGGACATGGCGTTCGAAGAGACATTCGGCCGCCGGTTGGCCGACTATCACCGGGGCAACGTCAAAGCCCGGATGCGCATGATCGCCCAGTATGCGGTCGCCGCAGAGCACAGCTCATTGGTGGTCGGCACAGACCACGGGGCCGAAGCCGTCACCGGCTTCTTCACCAAATACGGCGACGGCGGGGTCGATGTGCAGCCCAACTTCACCCTCAATAAGCGCCAGATCCGGCAGATCCTTCAGCATGTGGGCGCTCCGGAGCGGCTTTGGG
>JBQCZP010000061.1:0-10861 GCA_052089225.1 Nesterenkonia sp. | reverse complement strand
ACTCCTCCGGCCTGCACTGCCGAGGCCAGATTCTGCTTAGCAGCATCGTCGTCGCCGGCGATCAGCACCGAGGTGCGGTTCTCCCCGACGGCCTGTGAGCTCAGCGTGGCGGCGAAGTTGGTGTTGAAGGCCTTCAGGACGGTCGATGAGGGCAGTGCGCCCGCCAGTTCGGCCGCCGCGGAGCTGTCGGAGGGCACCACCAGGGAGTCGAAGGTCTCGAAGTTCAGCGGGTTGGTGATGTCGACGACGACCTTGCCGGCGAGCTTCTCCCCATACTGCGCGGTGATCTGCTCCAGGGCGGGATAGGGCACCGCCAGAACAGCGATGTCTCCGTTGACGACTGAGTCTTTGTCATTGCTGCTGATGTGCTCGACAGTGGCGCCGCCGCCGGTCACCACACTGGCGATCGCAGTGGCCATGACTCCGTTGCCGAAGATGGTGAAGGTAGTCATGGTGTTGAACTCCTCTGACGGTTTTACTTGTATGTACAACTACAATGCTGCAGGAGTATAGTTGTAGATGCAACCATGAGAGGGATAAGACCATGACTGACACACGCTGGCTGGACGACGACGAACAGAGGGCCTGGCTGCGCACTGCCGCCGTGCTCGAACTGATGCCGGGGGCACTGGACGCCCAGCTCAGCCGCGACCAGGATCTGACGCACTTCGAGTACTTTGCACTGGCCTCACTGTCCGAGGCGCCGGAACGCACCCTGCGCATCACTGAGCTGGCCACCATGACCAACGCCACCCTGCCCCGGCTCTCCCGGGTGCTCACGGGTCTGGAGAAGACGGCGCTGGTGGAACGCTCAGCCTGCCCAGGGGATCGCCGGGCCAAGAACGTCACCCTGAACGAAGCGGGATGGGCGAAAGTCGTCGGCGCCGCCCCGGGCCATGTCGAGAACGTGCGTCAGCTGGTGTTTGACCGCCTCTCCGACGAGCAGGTCGGGCAGCTCTCGGCTATCACCGAAGCTCTGCTGGGCGAGCTCGACCCCCAGGGCCGAATGTTCGCCTCCTCGCGCTGACCCGTTCCGCCCTGCGCTGGCGATGAGAGGATCAATCCTATGCGACCTGAATGTGGGAGGCTGCGGTGAATCATCTGCCCGAACTTGGTGGGACTCTGCCACTGACGCTCGATCTGGACGATGTAGAGCTTGGCGGGTACGCATGGTGGGACGACAGCATGGCTCCAGCGATTCTGCTATTGCACGGGTGGGGCGAAGATGCATCGACTATGGCACCGGTCGCCCATCAGGTTCGTTCTCGTTCCTGGCATGCTCTCAGCATCTCGATGCGCGGATGGCCAGGTTCCAGCGGTGTCGACGATTACGGCCTCAGCGCATCAAAGGACATTGGTCGAGTTCTTACCTGGATCAGACGACAACCGCGAGTTTCATCGATCGTGTTGTTGGGGTTTTCGATGGGCGGGCTCGTGGCGGCGTTCGGCGATATCTGGACGCCACACTGCAGGCCAGCCAGTGGCGAGATTCCTCTCCACTGACCCACGCCCAGAGCCTGGTTCATCCGATGGTTGTCGTCACCGGGGCCCAGGATTCGATGACTCCCCGACTCCCCCAGGGCACGGGAAACGGCTAGCCCAGGCGGCCCCGAACGCGCAGCTTCTGGAGTTCGAGCGAATGGGTCATAGCCCTTCACCGCAGGACTGGAAGCGCATCCTGACCGAATCGTCGCAGGCATTCGATCTTTCAACCGGTCCGTGAGTCGCCGCACCACACCGGTATAATCAGTTATACTTGGAAACATGAAGACTGCGATCTCGATTCCCGACAGAGACTTCGAACACTTTGAGCGGGTCGCTGAGCGACATGGAATGAACCGATCCGAGTTCTTCCGGCGCGCCGGTCGTCGCCTTGTCGAGGAGCTTGAGGACGAATCGGAACTGACAGCGCTGGCGAACTCAGTGATAGCACGCGTGGGGCAACCCGCTGCGGACAGTCTGTTTCTGCATGAGTCGCAGCGCACGATACTCGAGGGCACTGACTGGTGATCTCCCACGGCGACGTCGTGTGGGTCGACTTCGGCTCGCCTCGTGGATCAGAACCCGCCAAGCGTCGGCCGGCCGTCGTGATGCAGGAGGATTGGCTGCTTGCCACCCAGATCGCGACGGTCCTCGTCGTACCGCTGACCTCGAACCTTGCGCTGGAAGCATTCCCGGGCAACGTGCTAGTGCCCATCGACGCTTCCGGGCTCGACAAGGACTCCGTCACCGTGGTCTCGCAGGTCGGCCCGGTCAGCCGCCAGTTTCTCGAACCGTACCCGGTCGGGCACGTGCCCAGCTACATAGTCTCCAAAAATCGCCGACGGCATCCGCCTGGTCATGGGCATCTGATCACCGATGCCCAAGGTGCTGCAGACCCACCGATGTGCCTGATGATGTGCACGATGCCCTAGCTGAGTCCGCGCGGGCAGAAGGGCTTTCGCTGACCAAGTACATGGTTCGCGAACTTGAACACCTGGCTCGGTTGCCGCAGATCGCGCGGGACAGCAGCGCGGTCATCCGCCGCACCCGATGCTATGAGGCGTCGCCGCCGGACCATAGCTGCAGTCGACTGCGCGTCTCAGCATCGATGCGCTGCGGCCTTCCGGTAACACCGTCAACCATCACCATGGTCGATGATGCAGTGACCTTCGGCGCGGGATCTTCTGCTGCGGCTTTGAGCGCGTACTCAATCACGAAGCTGGCCCCTC
Organism: Nesterenkonia sp.; assembly: GCA_052089225.1. Lineage (GTDB taxonomy): Bacteria > Actinomycetota > Actinomycetes > Actinomycetales > Micrococcaceae > Nesterenkonia. The sequence goes on along the minus strand of JBQCZP010000061.1, from coordinate 8,150 downwards.
CGATCTTTGGGATGGTCATCTCCACCGTGACCGGCTCGCGCTGGTAATCCAGCTGCTGGCGGTACTTCAGCTGAAAGTCAGCCACCAGTGTCCATACGGGCTGGCCTGATGCCAGCGGCGGGAGGATGCCCCTCTCCTGCGGGTCTGAACCACTCCAGAATGCCCGGGCGCGGCCTTCCTCCAGCACCCGCATAATGGCCACATTATTGACGTGCCCATAGGCGTCCTGGTCTCCCCAGCGCAGTTGGATCGGGATTCTCATCTCAGACATGGGTGCCACTCTAGACGGTGCTCGGGCCGCTGATCAGCTAGACTTGACCGTAGGCACCCGCATTCGGGTGCCGTGCGTCGTAAGAACGCCTTGCTCACCGGGCCATAAAATTTTGCGGTTCGGGTTTCAGCACTGAATTTCTCGCGGCGACTGAAGTGCACCGCTCCGGTGCTTTTCGCCACCTGCCAGACTCAATGCGGGGAGACCCGCGCGCCCAACCGTGGGCATCTGGCCCAGTTTGAAAGGCTCACGCCATTTCCGATTCTTCTATGACCTTTGCCCAGCTCGGCGTTCCCGCCCCCTTGGTGGACGTGCTGAGCGCTGAAGGAAAGACCGATGCGTTCCCCATCCAGGCCCAGACCCTGCCCGATACGCTGGCCGGCCGCGATGTGCTGGGCCGCGGCAAAACCGGCTCCGGCAAAACCCTGGGGTTCTGCATCCCAGTGGTCACCGCACTGGCCTCCTCCGGCGCTCGCTCTGCTCCCTCACGCCCCCGTGCGCTGATCCTGGCCCCCACCCGGGAACTGGCCACCCAGATCAACGCCGCGCTGCAGCCGCTGGCCGCCGCCTATAAGCTGCGCACCACCACCATCTTCGGCGGTGTCAGCCAGAACCGTCAGGTCAACGCCCTGCGCGGCGGGGTCGACGTCGTCGTCGCCTGCCCGGGTCGGTTGGACGACCTGCTCAAGCAGGGCATGCTGACCCTCGACGACGTGGAGGTCACCGTTCTGGACGAGGCCGACCATATGGCTGACCTGGGCTTCCTGCCGGTGGTCACCCGCCTGTTGGCCCAGACCCCGCAGCACGGGCAGCGGATGTTCTTCTCCGCCACATTGGACAGCGAGGTGGACAAGCTGGTCCGCCGCTTCCTCAACAACGAGGTCCTGCACTCCGCAGATGAGCCGACCTCCTCGGTGGCCGATATGACCCACCACGTGTTCGAAGTCTCCGCCGAGCAGAAGAAGCCGCTGGTGCAGACCCTGGCCTCGGGCACCGGGCGCCGTATCCTCTTCACCCGGACCAAGCACCAGGCGAAGAAGCTTGCCAAGCAGCTGACCACCCAGGGCATCCCGGCAGTGGACCTGCACGGCAACCTCTCGCAGAATCAGCGCGACCGAAACCTGGCCGCCTTCAGCGGGCCGGACGTGCGCGTGCTGGTCGCCACCGACATCGCCGCCCGCGGGGTCCACGTGGACTCGGTGGAGCTGGTGGTCCACGTGGACCCCCCGGCTGAGCACAAGGCCTATCTGCACCGCTCAGGCCGCACCGCACGTGCCGGAAGCTCCGGCGATGTGGCCACGGTTATCCTTCCGGAACAGCGTCGAGATGCTCAGCAGCTGCTGCGCAAGGCAGCCATCAAGGCCACCCCGCAGACGGTCAGCAGCGATTCGCCTGCGGTGACCCAATTGGTGGGCGAAACGGCCGCCTACGTGAAGCCGGCTCCTGCCCCTGCTCCCCAACGACGGCGCCAGGGCCCCGCAGGCAGTGGCGGTGGCCGAGGCCGCCAGAGTCCCGGACGCGGCGGTGGCCACGGCAACCGGTCCCGCCGCTCTGGGTCTCACAGCTCGGGGTCCCGGAATGTCAGAACCGCTGCCGGAAGGTCGCGCTGACCTCTTCGCTGAAGAGCACAAAGCGGATCTCTGTGAATCGCTGCACCAGTTCAGCCTCGTCGGTGAGAACACGGTGGGCCGCCTCGGCCACGTCGGCGGGGTCCCAGCCGTAGACCCCGGCGCCGATGGCCGGGAACGCGATGGTCTGCGCCGCATTCGCCGCTGCCTCCTGCAGGCTGCGCCGAAAGCAGGATTCCAACACCTGCGGGTCCGTCTCACCGACTGTGCGGTTGGGCCCGACAGTATGGATGACATACCTGGCCTTCAGGTCTGCGCCCGGGGTGAGCACCGCCTCCCCGGGCGGCAGGCCGTCCGGCCAGCCGGTCTCGCGCAGCCGCTTGCAGTGTTCCAGCAGCTGGGGTCCTGCGGCGCGGTGGATTGCCCCGTCCACCCCTCCGCCACCCATCAGCGATGAGTTGGCGGCATTGACGATCGCATCGACCTCCTGGGCGGTGATGTCTCCCTCGATCACGCTGGTCCGCATAGAAAACCTCCCGGTCGATATGCCTTCAGGGGTTATATTCTCAAAATATAACCTTTAGACTCATGGTATGAGTTCTGCACACGTGGCGGTGATTGCCGATGTGATCCGGTCGCGCTCATATCCGGACCGGTCGGTGGTGCAGCGCCGCATCGAGCACCTGTTGACCACCATCACTGAAACCATCCCGCCGATCAAGCCCTTCTCCCCCACTGTCGGAGATGAGCTTCAGGCCGTCTACGGTTCGCGCAACCAAGCCTTGGCCGCCACCCTCTGGGCGGCGCTGCTGGCCGAGGAGGGTCCGCAGCTGCGCTTCGGCCTGGGCCAGGGAGAGGTCTTCGACGTCGACAGTGCCAGCTCCGACCAGGTGCAGGACGGGCCCGGCTGGTGGCGAGCCCGTGAGGCCATCGAGGATGTCACCGAGCTGCAGAAGCGCCACCAGAGCCTGCGCACCCGCTTCGTCGGTCCGCAGAAGCACGACGACGCGGTGATCAACGCCTACCTGCTCGCCCGCGATCACATGACGGCGAGCATGAGTGTCAACACTCGCCGGTACGCTCGAGGGGTGGCAGAAGGAAAGAGCCAGGACCAGATCGCCGCTGAGGTGGGCGTCACCCAGCCGGCCGTATCCAAGGCACTGCGCACATCAGGTGCGGCAGACCTGATCACCGGCCTGCGGGAGCTGACGACTGAGGCGAGGAACGGAGCACTGCAGAACGAATGACAGTACTGGGAGTCATCCTCATCGCCATCGGTGGCGGCGACGTGCTGCGCGTCCTGACTCCACGCCGCTGGAAGGTCCGGGCCAGAATCCTCACGCTGGGGGTCTACTGCCTCACCGTGCTGGCCGCGGCAACAGCTGCGGCGGTGATTCCATGGTGGCAGGCGGTGGTGGCGGCCCCAGCCGTGCTGGCCTGGTTCGTCACGGTCCAGATCGGGCCTGCTCTGGTACCCACCCACCAGCTGCTGGCCTCACAGCGGCGCCGAGCGGCCATGATCATCCTGTTTCTGCTGCTGACTTGCCTGGCGGTGCTGACCGCAGAGCTGACCACCAGCTCCATCTTCACCTCGGTGCCGGTGATCGGCCGGCTCAGGGAAGAGACAGTAGTGCTGGCCGCTGGTTTGACGCTGTTCTTAGGGGTGAGCTCCAACGCTCTGGCCCGCGCAGCGCTGAAGCGTGAGACCGCACCGCTGGGTGACGTCCCGGCCGAACCCGGCCCGCAGCTGAAGGGTGGGCGCTGGATCGGCCCCTTGGAGAGGCTCACCCTGGCCTGGCTGCTGATCATCGGCGCCTACCCGGCAGTCGCCGGACTCATCGCGGCCAAAGGCATCGTGCGGTTCCCTGAGATCCAGGCGGACCAGGAACACGGCAACCGGGCGGAGTACTTCTTGGTGGGCAGCTTTGTCAGCTGGGCGCTGGCCATCGGGGCGGCAGGACTGCTCCACCTGACCCTGTTGGGCTGAGCCGGCTCACCCGGTGACAGCACACCCCGTGGCAGCTCACGCCGAAGCATTGATCAGCCGCCGCACCGCCGGAGCGATCTCATCGGTGAGCAGCGGCGCAAAGTCGTCACTGGGGTGCAGCTGCTGCAGCGGCACCCACCGCAGCTGCGCAATCTCAGCGGCCGGCCGAATCCGGCTGAGGACTTCCTCAGCGTCGTCGTCGAGAGTGACCATGAAGTTCTCGCACACCACGTGAGAATCGGCCTCGTTGGCCGCAGCGGCACTGAAGGTGCCCATGGCCGTGAGCTGCTCAGCGCGCAGGTGCAGTCCGATCTCCTCAGCGACCTCCCGCACCGCGGTCTGCAGGCCGCTCTCTCCGGGTTCGGGTTTGCCGCCGGGCTGCATGAACCGCGAGGTGCCGCGTTTGCGCACCGTCAGCACTCGTTGGGCGGGGTCCATGATCACCACCGCAGCTACGTGGATAGTCTTACTGCTCACCGGCACGAGTCTAAGCCACGTCGCCGACCCTGACACCGCAGCCGCACTGTGCCAGCATGAAGGTCATGAACAGTCTCTACGTCGGCTCTGAAGTGGGTCAGCTGAAACAGGTCATCGTCCATCGCCCCGGCACCGAGCTGCTGCGGCTGACTCCGGAGACCAAGGAGGCGCTGCTCTTTGACGACCTGCTGTGGGTCCGCCGCGCCCAGGAGGAGCACGACCTGTTCAGCCAGGCTCTGCAGGAGGCCGGAACCGAGGTGCTGCACCTGGACGGACTGCTGCGTGAGACGCTGAGCGAGCCGGCGGCCAAGGCCTATGTGCTGGATCGCACCTTCGACGAGCGGGTCCACGGGCCTGCGGCTGCGCCCGCCCTGCGCGAGATGGCTGAGTCAATGAGCGTCTCTGAGCTCGCGGAGCTGGTCATCGGCGGTATGACCAAGCGTGAGCTGTTGGAGCGCATCGACGAACCGCGCTCGGTGGTGCTGCACTCGCTGGCTGCCGATGACCTGGTCGTCTCGCCGCTGCCGAACCACCTCTTCGCCCGGGACGCCTCGTGCTGGGTGTACGGCGGAGTCGCGGTCAACTCCATGAACAAGCCGGCGCGGATGCGTGAATCGGTGACCTATGAGGCCATCTACCGCTGGCACCCACGCTTCACTTCTACCGAGTTCCGCCGCTGGTCCGACGGGGTGGCCGACGGTCAGGCCACTGTCGAGGGCGGCGATGTACTGGTGCTGGGAAACGGCGCGGTGCTGGTGGGAATGAGCGAGCGCACCACGCCCCAGGGGATCGAACGGTTGGCCAAGCGCCTGTTCGCCGGCGGCCAGGCCGACCGGGTGGTCGCGCTGCGGCTGCCGGTGGCCCGGCACTTCATGCACCTGGACACCGTGATGACCATGGTCGACGAGCACTCGTTCATTGAGTACGCCGGCCTGGGCGACGTCGCCTCCTACACCATCACTCCGCGCGACCTCAGCACCGACGACGGCGAACCCGAGCTGAACATCGTCGGCCATGAACCCGGTCACGCCCACCGGGCGATCGCCGATGCGCTGGGGCTGCATGGTCTGCGAATCCTCACCGCCGATCAGGATGTCCACTCCGCTGCCAGAGAGCAGTGGGACGACGGGTGCAACGCGTTGGCGGTCTCACCGGGGGTGGTGATTGCCTATGACCGCACTCCCACCTCCAACGCGTTCCTTCGCGAATCCGGTATAGAGGTTATTGAGGTCCCCGGCGCGGAGCTGGGTCGGGGTCGGGGCGGTCCGCGCTGTATGAGCTGTCCGACGCTTCGGGATCCGGTGGCCTGATCAGCGCCAGGGCGTTGGCCGCCGCCACCAGCAGCACTCCGCCCCAGGCGATGATGGGGATCTGCTCCTGCAGGAAGACCGCGCCGATCAGCGCGGCGAACAGCGGGTGCAGCGAGGTTCCCAGGCCGAAGATCATCGGTGAGATGTGGCGCAGCACGATCAGGTCCAGGCTGTAGGGCACGACTGTGGAGAGCACCCCGGCGATGATCGCGAAGAGGTAGGCCTCCGGGGGTGGCTGCATGGTCCAGATGATCACTGCTGCCACTGGCAGCATTCCGGTGGCCGAGAGCATCGTCGCCACTGCGGTGCCTTCGACGCCGGGAACCCGTCTGCCCACCACGCGATTGGTCACGATGTAGCCGCCCCAGCAGACTCCGGCCGCCAGCGCCATCGCCAGGCCCGGAAAGTCGCTTGTGGGGCCGGGGCGGGCCAAGAGCACCACTCCGGCCATAGCCAGTACGCCGCAGACGATGCCGCGGCCGCCCCGCCCGGCTCCTCTGGAGAAGTACAGCGCTACTGCCAGCGGGCCGAGGAACTCGATGGTCACTGCCATACCCAGACCAACGCGGTCCACGGCGGCATAGAGGAAGGAGTTCATTCCGGCGAAGAACACCGCCAGCAGCGCCACCGGCATCCATTGGCTCCGGGTATAGCGCCAGAACTTGGGGCGCACGACCGCGCCCATCAGCACAGAGCCGACAAGCTGGCGGCCGGCCACAACGCCCACCGGGGTAAGAGTGTCGAAGGCCTGTGAGCCCACTGCCGCACCGGATTGGCTGCTGAAGGCGGCTGTGGCTATCACTGCCAGACCACGACCGGGCTTGTCCTGCAGGGGTGAGCTCACACCGACATTCTGCCCCTCTTCAGAGGTGACGACGAAATAAGTCTGGTGCGCCCTCAGCGCTGAGGGCGCACGGTCAGTGCCTGGGTGACGGTGCCGACCGGTCCGCTCTGGTCGTGAATGACGGTGTGGGTCAGTCCTCGGCCGTCCGGGCCGAAGGAGACTGTGGTGTCATAGCCGACCCACTGACCGGTGGGGTCCCGGAAGATCTGGGCAGTCAGCTCCACGTTGGGAAAGACCACGTCACTGGGCTCAGCACGTACGGCCACCCCGTTGGAGACGTCGAAGAGTCCGATGAACCGCGCGGTGTCGCTGACCTCCTCATCGGCGACCAGCGAGTGCGGCGTTCTGATCCATGCCTGGGCCCGGCCGGCAGCCTGCTCCCGGCGTCTGCCCTCGATGGACCGGATGAGCCCACCGGGCCACACCGTGGTCGCATCCCAGGGCTCAAAGCTTTCCGGGCCGGAGATTCTGGGCAGGTCGCCGCCCTGGACGTGGTCGGCGTCGAACTCAGCCAGCAGCCAGCTGCGCAGCAGCACGATGGTCCGGTCCTGGTAGCTCAGCTCCACCTCGACCAGTTCGATAGTTCTGCCCGGCCGCACGACCCGGGTGACGACCTCAACCTCTCCGACTGGGACCGGACCCAGAATGTCGTAGTGCAGCGAGCTGATTCGCAGCCGATCCTCACGTCGCCCATCCCGGTCCATCTCCAGGACGTGTGCCATCAGTCCCAGAGCAGGGGCGATGTGCTGCTCCTGCTCGTTCCATGCCCCGCCGACGTGCTCTGTGGCCCGAAAGCGCGTGTCATCAATCCGTTCGAAGTACGCCAATTTCACTCCTCAGCTGTCCAACCTCTGATCCGGCCACAACTCATCGTCTGTCCGAACGTCGTGAGCTCTTCCGGCCATTCTGCTTCGCGCGAGCACTGGAGCACGAATTGGGCAGGCTCAGAGCAGGCAGGAGCGGCGACAGGTCACCGATGAACGACTGAGGAGCAACTGTACCGATTGTTCTCACAGGAAAGTCACAGAAATTCATATAACGGGACGATAACGGCCCGGGATCGGCATGATTCCGGGATTATGGTCCATTGGGTGGCTTGTATCACGGGTTGACGTAATCTCTTTGAGACCTTTTACTGGTACACGAACATATTCTGTGATGTACGCGTGACATTCTCTAAGGCTCACGCATCGCATGCACGGATCACCCAGACGAGTAAGGGAACACTACTCAATGAAGACTTCCAAGACCCTCAAGCAGCTGGTCGGCGGCTCAATGGCTGCAGCAACTCTGGCCGGCGGCGCTATGGTCGCTCAGGCACCCGTTGCTTCTGCATCCAGCGACTGGGATCGCCTCGCCGAGTGCGAGTCCGGCGGCGATTGGTCCATCAACACCGGCAACGGCTACTACGGTGGACTGCAGTTCTCCCAGCAGTCCTGGAACGCCGCTGGCGGCTCCGGATCACCGGCCAACGCTTCCAAGGCTGAGCAGATTCGGGTGGCCGAAAATCTGCAGTCCATGCAGGGCTGGGGCGCATGGCCGTCCTGCTCCGCTCAGCTGGGCCTCTCGGGGGACCCCAGCGGCGGCGGAGCCCCCGCCCCGGAGCCGGAGCCACAGCCGCAGGAGCAGACTCAGCAGGCGCCTCAGCAGCAGGAGTACACGCAGCCGGCTCCCCAGCCGCAGCAGACTCAGC
>JBQCZP010000060.1:0-11066 GCA_052089225.1 Nesterenkonia sp. | reverse complement strand
GTGGCCGATTCTTCCGCTGCACGCGGCGCTGAGTGCGGGATATGCAGGCAGCATCGGCCACCGAAGCAGCTGAAAGGTAGAGGTCAGGAGCTGGGGTAGTCGCGCTTCGGCTCGCCGACGTAGACCTGACGGGGACGGCCGATCTTGGTTGCGCCGTCGGCGTTCATCTCCCTCCACTGGGCGAGCCAGCCCGGCAGACGCCCCAGGGCGAAGAGCACTGTGAACATCTTCTCCGGGAAGCCCATAGCTTTGTAGATCAGGCCGGTGTAGAAGTCGACGTTCGGGTACAGCTTGCGCTCGACGAAGTAGTCATCCTCCAGCGCCTTCTGCTCCAGCCGCTGGGCAATGTCGAAGAGCTCATCGTCGCCGCCGAGCTTGCTGAGCAGGTCATCGGCGAGACCCTTGACGATTCGAGCCCGCGGATCGTAGTTCTTGTAGACCCGGTGGCCGAAGCCCATCAGGCGAACACCGGACTCCTTGTTCTTGACCTTCTCCATGAAGTCTTCGGGACTGGTGCCCTCGGCCTGAATCTCCTTGAGCATGTTCAGCACCGCCTCGTTCGCGCCGCCGTGCGCCGGCCCGTAGAGGGCGTTGACACCGGCGGAGACCGAGGCGAAGAGGTTCGCCTGTGAGGATCCGACCATTCGCACCGTAGAGGTTGAGCAGTTCTGCTCGTGGTCGGCGTGCAGGATCAGCAGCACATCCAGGGCCTTGGCGACGTCTGGGTCCACCTCGTAGGGCTCGGCGGGCACACCGAAGCAGCCGCGCAGGAAGTTGCCCACCAGATTCAGGCTGTTGTCCGGATAGAGCATCGGCTGGCCGACGGACTTCTTGTAGGCATACGCAGCAATGGTCGGAAGCTTGGCCAGCAGCCGATAGGTGGAGCGCTCCACCTGATCAGGGTCGAAGGGATCCAGCGAATCCGGGTAGTAGGTCGACAGTGCTGAGACCGCTGAGGAGAGCACCGGCATGGGGTGCGCGTCACGCGGGAAACCGCCGAAGAAGTTCTTCAGCTCCTCATTGAGCAGCGTGTGCCGACGGGTGAGGCTGTCGAAGTCCTCCAGCTGCTGGGCCGTGGGCAGCTCCCCGTAGATGAGCAGGTAGGAGACCTCCAGAAAACTCGAGTTCTCGGCCAGCTGCTCAATCGGATAGCCCCGGTAGCGCAGGATGCCTTCGGCCCCGTCGATGTAGGTGATCGCCGACTTGGTGTTGGCGGTGTTCATAAAACCGGGGTCGTAGGTGGCCGCACCGGTGGTGTTCAGCAGCGGGGCGATGTCCAGACCATCGTTGCCCTCGACAGCGGATACGGTGGGCAGCTCAAGGTCGTGTTCCTTGTACTCCAGCCGTGCTGGGGTCTGCTCAGTCAACCTTCCCTCACTTCCTTACCGCTTGCCGCGGCTGCGTCGGGCCCCCGGCGCGGACACTTCTCGTCGCCGCGCAGTCGGACACACATCTGTGACAACAACAGATAACTTACCGTGCTCTGGGGCACGGGTGCGAATGCCGATCAACTCCGCAGCCTCTGCGCCGCCGATCGGATGCGTTCATCAGGTGCGGTGAGCGCCACTCGGACGAACCCCTCTCCTGCGGTGCCGTAGAAGGTTCCGGGGCCGACGATCACTCCCCGCTCGGCCATCCGCTGCACCAGCGTCCAGGTGTCGATGGCGCTGTCAGCGCTCTGGGCAGTGGTGTCGGCCCGGCACCACAGGTACAGGCCCGCGGCCGAATCCTCCACGGTGAGCCCGGATGCTTCCAGTGCAGGTTTGAGAATCTGACGACGGCGCCGATAGACCTCACGTTGGGAGGCCACGTGTTCGTCGTCGCCCAAGGCGACCCGCAGTGCTTCCTGCACCGGGGCCGGCATGATCATCCCGGCGTGCCTGCGGATCTTCAGCAGCCCGGCGATCAGCTGCGGGCAGCCTGCGGCGAACGCAGCACGGTATCCGGCCAGATTCGACTGCTTGGAGACGGAGTAGAGCGCCAGCAGGTTCTCATGGCTGTCGCCTGCCACTCTGGGATCCAGGATCGAGGGAACCTCATCCACCTCCCACGGCAGCTCCGCGTAGCACTCATCGCTGGCGACCACAGCGCCGATCCTGCGGGCCAGCTGCACCACCTGGCGCATCCACTCGGCCGAGTCGACCCGACCGGTGGGGTTGGCCGGTGAGTTGAGCCAGATGAGCCTGACCTTCGACAGCGTCTGCTCATCGCACTGCAGCACGTCGTCGACCGCAAGAGCGTCAGCACCGGCGATCATCGCACCCATATCGTAGGTGGGGTAGGCGACCGTGGGACGCACGACGACGTCACCGGCGCCCAGTCCCAGCAGCGTGGGAAGCCAAGCCACCAGTTCCTTCGAACCGATGGTCGGCAGAGCGTTCTCCGGGTCCAGGTTCGGCACGCCGCGGCGCCTCGCGAACCAATCTGCAATCGCAGTTCGCAGGGCCGCGGAGCCGTGTGTCGTGGGGTACCCGGGTGCGTCGGCCGCCGCCGCGAGCGCCTCGCGAACTACCGGCGCCGTGGGATCCACCGGGGTGCCGATGGAGAGGTTCACCGCACCCTGCGGGTGCTGATCAGCAAGCTCCCGATAGGGCGCCATGGCGTCCCAGGGATAGTCGGGAAGGCTCAGCATGGCCTAGACGTCGTGCTCCTGCAGCGGCAGCGCCTTGACGATCTCGTGGTCCTTCTCGATGACACCGACGCCGGCTGCGCCGCCGGGGGAACCGATGTCGTCGAAGAACTCCACATTGGCCCGGTAGTACTCTTCCCACTCACCGGGGACGTCATCTTCGTAATAAATGGCTTCCACGGGGCAGACGGGTTCGCAGGCTCCGCAGTCGACACACTCATCAGGGTGGATGTAGAGCATGCGCTCGCCCTCGTAGATGCAGTCGACCGGACACTCATCGATGCATGACCTGTCTTTGAGGTCCACACACGGCAACGCGATTACGTACGTCATAGAGTCAGCTTTCCTTTCGACCCTTCCGGACCGGTCAAGGGCAACGGTGCTTGGTGCTCCAGTCTACCGCTCAGCTGACAGTGGTGGAGGCCGGCAGCCTTCTCTTTTCACGTGCTGCGTCTGCGGCCAAGATCCACTTGACCAGGATGAGGCCCACCAGAGTCACCGCAGCTGATCCCAGCCACCACAGCAACGAGGCGATCACCGGTCCGGGAAGGGACTCGAAGGTCACCGCAGAATAGGGCACCACCAGCTGGTCGGCCCCGGGCCAGATATAGGCGATGCTGGCCACGGTGAAGACGGTGGCCCCAAGGACCAGCGGCTCGGTGAGTGACCGCCCGGTGGTGCCGGCCCACACCAGGCCCAGCAGCAGGAGCAGCAGCGCCAGGGCAGCGCCCCAGGGAAGCACGACGCCGCTCTGTGCCTCTCCGATGATCCAGATGTTGCCGTGCAGCGCGGTGCCCAGGATCCCGATGATGGCCCCGGCCGCGAAGCAGATGCCGAGCAGAATTGAACGAGGCATATTTCTGAAGCGGCGGCTCAGACCGCCGTCGCGGACTTCTTCTGCCGGGAGGCTTTCAACCGCTCTGCGGCGTTGAGGATCACTTTGCGGATCCGGATGGACTCAGGGGTGACCTCTACGCACTCATCCTCCCCGGCGAATTCCAGGGACTCCTCCAGAGTGAGCTTGGCCGGCGGGGTCAGGCCTTCGAAGGAGTCGGCCGAAGCGGCACGCATATTGGTGAGCTTCTTCTCCTTGGTGATATTGACCTCCATGTCTTCGTTGCGTGAGTTCTCCCCCACCACTTGGCCTGCGTAGACCTCGCTGGTGGTCTCGACGAAGAAGGTGCCGCGATCCTGAAGGTTCATCATGGCAAACGGTGTGGCGGTCCCGGCGCGGTCGGCGATCAGGGAGCCGGAGGCCCGGTAGCTGATCTGGCCCTTCCACGGCTCGTGGCCGGCCGCGTAGGACGAAGCGATTCCGGCCCCGCGGGTCTCGGTGAGGAACTTGGTGCGGAAGCCGATGAGTCCGCGGGCGGGCACCAGGAACTCCATGCGGACCCAACCGGTGCCGTTGTTGGTCATAGTGGACATCGTGCCTTTTCGACCAGCCATCAGCTGGGTGATCGGCCCCATGTAGTCATCCGGGGCATCGATGGTCATATTCTCCATCGGTTCGTGCAGCACCCCGTCGATCTCGCGGGTGACCACCCGGGGCTTGCCCACGGTCAGCTCAAAGCCTTCGCGGCGCATCTGCTCCACCAGGATGGCCAGGGCCAGCTCGCCGCGGCCCTGAACTTCCCACATATCTGGGCGTTCGGTGGGCAGCACGCGCAGGGAGACATTGCCGATCAGCTCCGACTCCAGCCGGTCCTTGACCTGCCGGGCGGTGACCTTGGCACCCTTGACGCGTCCGGCCATGGGAGAGGTGTTGATTCCCACCGTCATGGAGATGGCTGGGTCGTCGATCACGATGTCCTGCAGCGGCCTGGGGTTCTCCAGGTCGGTGAGCGTCTCGCCGATCATGATGTCGGAGATTCCGGCCACGGCCACGATCTCACCGGGTCCGGCGGAGTCCGTGGAGACTCGTTCCAGCCCCTTGGTGGCCAGCAGCTCGGTGATCTTCACGGTGCTGATGCTGCCGTCCTTGCGCGCCCAGGCCACCTGTTGGTTCTTCTTCAGGGTGCCGTTGAAGATCCGCATCAGCGCCAGTCGGCCCAGGAACGGGCTGGCATCGAGGTTGGTGACGTGGGCCTGGAGGACCTCGTCCTCGTTGTAGGTGGGCGCCGGGACGTGATCCAGGATGGTTTCGAACAGCGGTTCGAGGTCTTCACTGTCCGGCAGGCCGCCGTCGTCGGGCTGCTCTTTGGATGCCCGGCCGGCTTTGCCGGAGGCGTAGACGACCGGCACGTCAAGCACTGCGTCCAGGTCCAGTTCCGGGTTCTCCTCGGCAACGTCGCTGGCCAGGCCCAGCAGCAGGTCCATGGCGTCGGAGACGACGCCTTCGATGCGAGCGTCGGGCCGATCAGTCTTGTTGACCACCAGGATCACCGGCAGGGAGGCGTTGAGTGCCTTGCGCAGCACGAACCGGGTCTGCGGCAGCGGGCCCTCTGAGGAGTCCACCAGCAGCACCACGCCGTCAACCATGCTCAGGCCGCGCTCGACTTCGCCTCCGAAGTCGGCGTGGCCGGGGGTGTCGATGATGTTCATGGTGACCATCTCTGCCCCGGCGCGCTCTTCGGCGGCCGGGCCGGAGTAGAACACTGTGGTGTTCTTGGCCAGGATCGTGATGCCCTTCTCCTTCTCCAGGTCACCGGAGTCCATCACCCGGTCCTGGAGATCGCCGTGGCCGCCGACCGCTTTGGTCTGGCGCAGCATGGCGTCGACAAGGGTCGTCTTACCGTGGTCGACGTGGGCGACGATTGCGACGTTGCGCAGATCTTTGCGTGCAGTAGAGCTCATGAAGAAAGAAGGGCCTTCCGGGGGTTTGAAGCGAGTGCTCAACTACACCATTGTACGCGCTAGCCGCGAATCCCCATCACCACAGGTCGCAGCCCACCTGTTTCTGGCTCCGTTCAGCTCACGAGGAGTTCGTAGGAAACTCCGCCTGACTGCTGGCGTGGTGGCACGCCGCCCGCTGGGTGACACCGGGACGCACGATGAGCTCCGGCTCCTGCTCCACGCATATCTCTGTGGCTTTCCAGCACCGGGTGCGGAATCGGCATCCCGAGGGTGGGTTCGCCGGGTTGGGAGGGTCGCCCTTCAGCACAATCTCCTGACGCGATTCGCGCAGGGTGGGGTCCGGAACCGGCACCGCCGAGAGCAGCGCCTGGGTGTAGGGGTGGGCGGGCGTTCGGTAGATCTCATCATCATTTCCGAGCTCGGCGAATTTGCCCAGGTACATCACCGCCACCCGGTCAGCGATGTGCCGGACCACTGAGAGGTCGTGAGCGATAAAGATGTAGCTCAGCCCCAGCTCCTGCTGCAGATCCTCCAGCAGGTTCATCACCTGAGCTTGGACTGAGACGTCGAGTGCCGAGACCGGCTCATCGCAGATGATGACGTCGGGGTTCAGCGCCAGACCCCGTGCGATGCCGATCCGCTGACGCTGTCCCCCGGAGAACTGGTGGGGGTAGCGGTTGATGTGATCAGGGTCGAGCCCGACCAGGTCCAAAAGCTCCATGACTCGGTTCCGCACGCCCTGTGCGGGCTTGGCCTCCGGGTGCAGTTTGAACGGCTCGGCGACGATGTCACCCACCGACATGCGCGGGTTGAGCGAGGTGTAGGGGTCCTGGAAGATGATCTGGATCTTCCGCCGCATCCGCCGCAGGTCATCGCCCTTGAGTGAGAGGAAGTCCTCGCCGAGGAAGTTCACCGCACCGGAGTCCGGCTCCTCCAGCCGCATCAGCAGTTTGGCCACAGTGGACTTGCCGCAGCCGGACTCACCGACGATACCGATCGTCTCGCCGCGTCGCAGCTGGAAGCTGACCCCGTCGACGGCGCGGACTGCCCCCGTCTGGCGTTTGAAGACCAGCCCCTCTTTGACGGGGAAGTGTTTGACCAGGTTCTCCACGTCCAATACGACTTCAGACTCGGCGAAGGGATCCTGTGGTGCTTCGACGGCTGGCTGACTCATGCCTGGGCCTCCTCTCGGGGCTGCCGAGTCCCATTATAGATCTCCTCACGGTAGTGGCACGCAGAGGTGTGTTCGGCAACCACCGGCAGCAGCCCGGGGCGCTCGGCTCTGCACAGGTCGGTGGCATAGGGGCAGCGCGGGTTGAACGGACAGCCTGAGGGCATATCGGTCAGCGACGGAGGCAGCCCGGAGATGGCATTGAGCCGCTCGTCCTTGCCGTCGATGCGCGGCACCGAACTCAGCAGGCCCTCGGTGTAGGGGTGGGCCGGTTGGGCGTATATCTCGTAGACGTCAGAGACCTCCATCACCTGACCGGCATACATCACCGCGATCTTATCGGCCACATCGGCGACGACGCCCAAATCGTGGGTGATGAGGATCAGTCCCATATTGTTCTCGACCTGCAGCTCTTTGAGCAGCCGCATCACCTGAGCCTGGACGGTGACGTCCAGAGCTGTGGTGGGCTCATCGGCGATGAGCACATCCGGGTCCAGGGCGATGGCCATGGCAATCATGATCCGCTGGCGCATCCCCCCGGAGAACTGGTGGGGAAAGTCGTCCACCCGTTCCTTCGCCGCGGGGATGCCCACCCGCTGCATCATGGCGATGGACTTCTGCCGGGCCTGCTTGCGGCTCATTCCTTGGTGGACCCGGAACATCTCCGCGATCTGCCAGCCGACCGGCAGCACCGGATTCAGCGCGGAGAGCGCGTCCTGGAAGATCATCGAGATGCTTACTCCGCGCAGTTTTCGGCGCTTCTCCGGCTTCATCGTCAGCAGGTCCTCACCGCGGTAGCGGATCTCACCGCCGGCGATATGCCCCGGGGGCATGTCCAGGATTCCCATGATGGTCTGGGCGGTCACAGACTTTCCGGATCCGGATTCCCCCAGGATCGCCAGCGTCTCACCGGCGTTCAGCGTCACGTTCAGCCCATTGATGGCTTGGGCGACCCCGGCCTTGGTGTGAAACTCCACATGAAGGTCCACCACTTCCAGCAGCGGGGCCGCTGTGTCGCCGGTGGAGGACTCGGGCGCGTGGGGTGTGGTCATCTGACTCACCTCTTCTTCGACTTCGGATCAAGGGCGTCACGCAGCGCCTCGCCCATAGTGGTGAAGGCGAAGACGGTCAGGGCGACGAAGATCAGCGGGAACGTCAGCAGATGCGGCAGCTGCTCCAGGTAGCTTTTTGCTTCGTCGAGCTGCAGCCCCCAGGAGATTGCCGGCAGCTGCAGGCCCACACCCAGGAACGTCAGCGTCGCCTCTGCACCGATGACGATTCCGGTGAACACCGCCGCGTAGCCGACCACCGGGCCCAACGAGTTGGGCAGAATATGACGTCGCATGATGGTCAGCGGCCCAGCGCCCAGTGCCCGGGCCGCGGTGATGTAGTCATTGTTGATCACTGCCAGCACGGAGCCGCGCATCAGCCTGGCGAACGTGGGCCAGGTAAAGACAATCAGGATGAGAGACACATCCCAGACGGTGCGATCCTGCTGAACCGCGAGGAACACCAAGGCTCCCAAGATGTAGGGGATGGCGAACACCAGATCGGTGAGGCGCATGAGAACCGCATCGACCCAACCGCCGAAGAAGGCGGCGAAGAGCCCCAGCGTGACCCCGATGGCAAAGACGCTCACCGAGACGATGACCCCTACAGCCATGGAATTTGCGGCTCCATAGATCACCCGGGCGTAGTAGTCACAGCCCTGAATGTCGGTGCCGAACCAGTGCTCGGCCGAAGGCTCCTGCCGCGAGCGCGAGAGCGGACAGGCTCGCGGGTCATTGTCGGTGAACAGCTGGGGGAACAGCGCCATGGTGATCATGACCACCAGCAGCACCGCGGAGACGACGAACCACGGGTTTCGGCGCAGCGAACGCCACGCATCCATCCAGAGGCTGGCTTCCTCCTGGGACTTGGCCTTCTTCTTCGGCGCCGGTGGCGGGTCCCCCGGAGCCACAGCGTGTGCTTTGTTCAGCTCAGTCATAGCGGCTCTCCTAGTCGTAGCGGATGCGGGGGTCGATGGCGGCATAGAGGAGGTCCACTACGAGGTTGAGCACCACGTAAAAGAGAACGAACAGGGTCACGATGCCGACCACCACCGTGTTCTCCTGTGCCTGAATGGAGCGGAAGATCTGACCGCCCAAGCCGGTGAGGTTGAAGATGGTCTCCACCACCACCGTGCCTCCAAGCATGGTTGCCAGGTCTGCGCCGAGAAAAGTCACCACCGGGATCAGCGAATTGCGCAGTCCGTGCCGGACCACGACCCTGCTGCGCCTCATCCCCTTGGCGGTGGCTGTGCGCACGTAGTCTGACTGCAGCGCCTCGATCAGTTCGCTGCGCAGCATGCGGGCCACGATGCCGGTGGAGACGGCCCCCAGCGTGATTCCCGGCAGGATGTAGCTGATCAGGCCCTCTCTGGTGCCGGCAATGGGGAACCATTCGAGGTTGAGCCCAAAGGTCAGCTGCAGCAGAAAGCCGATGGCCAGGGTGGGCACTGCTACCACGAGGACGAGCGACACCTGGACCAGCCGATCGATGAAGCTGTCCTTGTAGACCGCTGCCAAGATGCCGGCGATGACCCCAATGACGATTTGGAAGCTCAGGGCCACCAGCGCCAGGGTCACGGTGACCGGCAGGCCCTGCTGGATGATGTCCAGCACCGGGCGTCCCTGGAATGTGGTGCCGAAGTCACCCGCGGTGAACACCCCCCACATGTACTTGGCGTACTGCATAAGGAACGGGTCGTCGAGGTTGTACTGCTCGCGCAGCGTATCCAGGACCTGGGGACTCATCGGCCGGTCTCCGGAGAGCGCCCGGATGGGGTCGCCGGGCATCAGGAAGACCATGGCGTAGACGATGAGCGTGGCCGCAATCACTACCGGGATGAACTGCAGCATACGCCGAATGATGTAGCCGGTCATTGATGTCCTTGCCTGGGTGAGTAGCGTCTGCGTTCCATGATTGCGCGCTCCCTATTCACGCGCAGGCGACCCGCACCAGTGCGAAGGCTGCTGGTGCGGGCCACCTGCCGAGTGTCGAGAAGAGCTATTCCTCGTTGACCTCAAGCTGCTCGACGCGAAGGAGGGTGCGGGGGTCCATCTGCACCGAATCGTGCTGAATCCGGTCGGAGTGCACCACACCGTAGCTCTGGAACCACATCGGGATCACCGGCATCTCTTCGAGAAGAATGTCCTCAGCCTGCTGGTAGACCTCTCCGGCCGCCTCTGGGTCAGACGCATTGGCCTCAGCGATCAGACTGTCGAACTCATCATTGGAGAAGTTGGCGTAGTTCGAAGACTTGCCTGTGGTGTAGATCGGCTCCATGGCGTACTGCGGGCTCGGGTAGGAGAGCACCCAACCCAGACGGAACGGACCGGTGACCTCCTGGTTGTCATGCAGATCCAGGTACTGGGCGAACTCCAAGGACTCGAAGGAAACATTCTCGATCCCGAGATGCTCCTGCCACTGGTTGCTGACTGCTTCCACCCAGTCCTCGTGACCTGCTCCGGAGTTGAAGTACACCGTCAGCTCACTTGGCCCGCCGGCTTCCTCGTAGAGGTCAGCAGCCGCTTCCGGGTCGAACTCACAGTAGTCGCAGGCGTCCTCGCGGGCTTCGGGAAGCATCGGCGGAATGATGTTGCCGGCCGGGACCTGGGCACCGTCGAAGATGTTGTCGATGATCAGCTGACGGTCGATGGCCATGGACAGCGCGTGACGGACGTCCTTGTCCTGGAACTCCTCCTGGTAGAGCGGCAGGCCCATGTAGGTGAAGGAGGAGGTGTCGAACATCGCTTGGTTGTCACCGAAGTCGGCCTCCATCGTGCCGAGCCGGTTCGGCGGGACACTGTCCATGATGTCCAGTGTGCCTGCCTGGACATCCAGGTAGGCGGTCTCCACGTCGCTGTAGATCTGCCATTCGATGCGCTCGGGGACTCCAGGCTCCTCACCGGACCAGTCCTCGTAGCGGTCAACAGCGATCTGCACGTCGTGCTCCCATTCGCCGTCCATCTGGTACCGGCCGTTGCCGACGGGTGACTGCTCAAATGAGTCCGGATTCTCAAATGCCGCGGCGGGCATCGGGTAGAAGCCGGTGTAGGAGAGCATCATCGGCAGCGGGGAGAACGGCTCGTTGAGCTCGAACTCCAAGGTGTAGTCATCTGTTGCCGTGACCCCTTCCAGCTCTTCCGCGTTCCCCTCGACCACATCCTCGTAGCCGACGATGACGTCGTAGAAGCTGGTGTTCTGCTGGGCGTTGTCCGGGTCTACGACCCAGTTGAAGGTCTCCACGAAGGTGTTGGCGTCGATCGGGTCACCATTGTGGAAGGTCCAGTCCTCCCCCAATTCGAAGGTCCAGACCGTCTGATCGTCGTTGGACTCCCAGTCGGTCGCCACACCTGGGACCGCCTCATACGTCTCGTAGTCCACCTGGGTGAGCCCGGTGAACAGCTGCTCCAGCACCCAGGATCC
>JBQCZP010000059.1:0-11129 GCA_052089225.1 Nesterenkonia sp. | reverse complement strand
GCGAACTCGGCCGCCGACCAGCGGGCGGTGACATTGCGCAGAATGTCCTTCTTCGCATCAGAGTTGCGCCCAGTAATGATCCCGATGGTCCGCGGCAGCACCGGCAGCGGCTTCTTCAGCGCCTCGTCGAACAGTCCTTCGGCCGCCAGGGAGGCTTTGAGCCGCTCGATGCGGGCCAGCAGATCGCCCAACCCCACCGGCTCCATCTTCTGGGTGACCAGCGAGAGCCGCCCGGTCTTCTCCCACAGGGAGGGTTTGACCAGCGCGACCACCCGGGAGCCGGCCGCCAGCCCCTTCTCCTGCAGCGCCCCGGCGGTATTGCGCCAGGCCACCGCGGTGAACGAGATCTCCTGCTCCAGGTCCCGCAGGGTCATCCACGCGGTGCCGTTGCGCAGGTTGAACTCCACCAGCTGGCCCTCCACCCAGGTGGGGGTGACCCGGTCAATATGGGCCCGCAGCTTCCCGGAGAAGTGACTCAGCGGCCACGGCGTCTCCTCCGAGGTGTCCTGCGAGGAGGCAGGCAGGGCCGCCAACGACGGGCGCCCTTTGGCGTGCGGCTGCTGATAGTTCATACTCCTTACAGCCTACCCAGAACGGAGACGCCCGTGCGCCACGTGATCAGCATTCTGTGCCTGCTGCTGGCCGCGCTGCTGTCCACCGCAGCACTGGCCGGTGCGCAGATCGACCAGCTGCTGCGTGAGGAGGAGCCGGTGCGCGAAATGGCCGGCTCCCTGCCCACCGATGAGGCATTCTCCGAGGCGGTGACAGAAACCATCGTCGACGACGCCGTGGCGCAGCTTCCTGATCCCATCCAACAGTTCGTGCCCGGCGGAGTGGAGGGACTGATCCGCCCGGTGATCAGCTCCGCCCTGGACAACGACCGCACTCAGGCCGCCTGGGACGAGGTGCTGCAGGTTACCCGCACCGACTACACCGCCCAGTTGGAGGCCATATTCACCGAGGGCACTTCGGGCGATCCGCGGGAGCTGGACCTGCCGGTCGACCTCACCCCGGTCACCGATGCGATGACCCAGCCGGTGCGCCAGGGTGTGGAGGACACCCTCTCCCTGGTGCCCGGTGTGGGGACCGAGGACGTCGAGATCCCCGCCCCCAGCCTGCAGATCGAGGTGGAGACGGTCACCGACGAGTCTGCCGACCCCTACACCTGGGCCACCGCGGCCGCACTGAGTCAGCATTGGGTCATCTTCACCGTCGGCGCCGCTGTCCTGGGGGTGCTGGGAATGCTGGTGGGCACCGGCAGAGTCCGCTGGTACGGATTGGCCTGTGCAGCAGCACTGGCCGCGGCCGTGGGTCTGTGGATCGCCACCACGGCGGCCTCGCCGGAACTGGCCCACCCGCCGGCGACGCCGGAGGCCACAGCCGCACTGCTGGAGCATGTGCAGAGCCGCTTCACCGATTGGGCGCAGCCGTCCTGGTGGGTGTTCACCGGTGCCGCCGGGTTCGTCGTCGTCCTCTCGGTGTTGGCTGCTGTGGTGACACCGGCCGGCCGTCAACAGCCTGCGGCGAACAGGGATGAACGTGTTCAGCTGCTCCCGGTAGACTCTTCGGCATGAGTACCACGACGCCGGAAGCCCTCGCGGCCCCACGCCGCAAGCACATCTCGGTGCCGATGCCCCAGGTGCCGCGCAAGCGCCGCAGCCCGGAAGAGATCGCCGCCGAGTCCACCTTCAGCGAGTCCAAACGCGTGCTGCTGGCCGCGCCCCGCGGCTACTGCGCCGGAGTCGACCGTGCGGTGATCGCAGTGGAGAAGGCCCTGGAGCAGTACGGTGCCCCGGTGTATGTGCGCAAGGAGATCGTCCACAACCGCCACGTGGTGGATCAGCTCACCGAGCAGGGCGTGATCTTCGTGGAGGAGGCCGATGAGGTGCCGGAGGGGGAGCGGCTGATCTTCTCCGCCCACGGTGTCTCCCCGGCGGTGAAGCAGACTGCCGCTGACCGGGGGCTGGAGACCATTGACGCCACCTGCCCGCTGGTCACCAAGGTCCACCGCGAAGCGGCCCGGTTTGCCAAGAATGAGTATCACATTCTGCTGATTGGTCACGACGGTCACGAGGAGATCGAGGGAACCCATGGTCATGCGCCCGAAGACACGACGATCGTCAACGGCCCGTGGGAGGTCGACCAGATCGAGGTTCGCGATCCGGACAAACTCATCTGGCTCTCCCAAACCACACTTTCGGTGGACGAAACGATGGAGACGGTTCAGAAGCTCCGGGAGCGGTTCCCGAATCTCCAGGATCCGCCTTCGGATGACATCTGCTATGCCACGTCCAACCGTCAGACGGCGATCAAGAAGGTCGCCCCGCAGTCGGATCTGGTGATCGTGGTCGGCTCGGAGAACTCCTCCAACTCGGTGCGGCTGAAGGAGGTTGCCCGCGAGTACGGCGCCAAGCGTGCCGAACAGGTGGACTTCGCCAACCAGATCGACGAGTCCTGGTTCACCGATGCGGCCACAGTCGGGGTCACCTCCGGCGCCTCGGTTCCGGACGTGCTGGTCCAGGACGTGGTGCGGCTGCTGAGCGAGTACGGCTACGGCGAGCCGGAAGAGGTCGTCACCGCCGAGGAGGACATCGTGTTCTCCCTTCCCAAGGAGATCCGCAAGGCGATGAAGGACGCCGGCCACGACGACGTCGGCCGCGGCGGACGCAAACGCTGAGGACTGACACCAGCCCAGAGCTGATTCACCGCACATGACGCTGACGGGCACGGTGGCCACCATCATCGTCGCCGTGCTCATCGGCACCATCCTGCAGCGACTCTCCGGCACCGGAGTCGGACTGGTGGTCGCACCGGTGCTTTCGCTGCTGCTGGGCCCAGGGCTGGGCGTGCTGCTGACCAATATGACCACTGTGGTCTCCGGGTTCCTGATCATGCTCAGCGTCTGGGCACACATCAGCCGGCGCGCACTGTGGCTGATCCTTCCGGCCGCCGTCATCGGGGCGTGGCCCGGCGCCTGGCTGGTGGGCGCGCTGTCAGCAGGGTGGCTGTCCATCATCCTGGGGGCCATAGTGGTCGCGGCGCTGGCAGTGACCGTCAGTCTGCGCAGGCTGCCGCAATGGACCTCCCGGCTGCCTGCCGTTATCGCCGGTGTGCTGGGAGGCTTCTTCAACACCACCTCCGGGGTCGCGGCACCGGTGATGGTGATCTACTCGCGCGTCTCCCGCTGGGAGCAGCGCTCCTTCGCCGCCACGCTGCAGCCGATCTTCATGACCATGGGCGCGGCCTCAGTGATCAGCAAACTCACCCTGGGCTCGGTGGAGCTCGACGCCGGAGCCGGCCTGCCGCTGGGATGGACCTTCGTGGGCATCGTCGCGACGGTGCTGGTGGGCATACTGATCGGCACCCGGCTGGCCAAACGGGTCCCGCTGTCTGTGGCACGCACGCTGGCGATGACCCTGGCCGGGCTCGGTGGAGCGGCAGCCATCATCCGCGGAACCATCCAGGTGGCCGTCGGTGCCTAAGGTCGGCGGATAGGCGGCCACGATAAGCTCCCAGGAGTAGGCTGAGTCCCTGTGAACAACGACGTCGACCCCGGGCTGCAGGCTGGGACACCGCCCTACCGGCGGCTGCTGGTGGCACTGTTCTTCATCGGCGTCGCCACCTTCGCCCAGCTGTACTCACCCCAGGGTCTGCTGCCGCTGATTTCGCAGGACCTGGAGGTCAGCGCCGACCAGGCGGCCCTGATGATCTCTGCGGCCACCCTGGGTCTGGCGCTGGGGGTGATCCCCTGGTCCTACATCGGCGACGCGATGGGCCGTAAGCGCGCGATGCTCACCGCCATCAGCCTGGCCTGCGTGTTCGCTGTGCTGAGCATCCTGATGCCCAGCTTCGGACTGACGCTTCTGATGCGCTTCGTCGAAGGGTTCATGCTCGGCGGGGTGCCGGCGCTGGCGGTGGCCTATCTCAGCGAGGAGGTCAGCGCGAAGGTGGCGGCAGTGGCCGCCGGCACCTACATCTCCGGGACCACCATCGGCGGGCTCTCCGGGCGGCTGATCGCCGCACCGGTCGGCGAGCAGCTCGGCTGGGAGGCCGGCATGCTGGTGGTCATCGGCGTCGCCGTGGCCTGTGTGCTGATCTTTCTGCGCATGGCACCAAGGGCTGCGCACTTCACCCCGGGCACCCCCGGGCTGCGTGAGGCCGCCTCCGCGCTGTTCGGCAACTTGGGCTCACCGGCACTGTGGGTCATCTACCTGCAGGGCTTTCTGACCATGGGCGGCTTCGTCGCGGTCTACAACTTCTTAGGCTTCCATCTGGCTGCCCCGCCGTTCTCGATGCCGATCTGGCTGGCCTCCTTCATCTTCTTGGCCTACCTGGCCGGAACGGTCTCCTCACCTCAGGCAGGAAAGCTCGCCTCCCGCTACGGCCGACGGCCGGTGCTGATCGCCGGCAACCTGATCATGATGGCCGGCACCGCAGCCACCCTGATCCCCAACGTGTGGGTGATCATTATCGGCACCGTGGTGCTCACCGCAGGGTTCTTCGCCTCCCACGCCGTGGCCTCCGGCTGGGCCGGTGCCCGGGCGGTGGCCGGACGCTCCCAGTCGGCGTCGTTGTACAACCTGGGCTACTACGGCGGGTCCTCGGTCTTCGGGTTCTTGGGCGGGACCTTCCTCGGGCTGGCCGGATGGCCCGGCACCGTCTCCATGGTCCTGATCCTCACGGCGGCGGCCACGGTGCTGGTGATCACAGTTCTCCCCAAGAATTAGCTGGTACCGTGCCGGGGACCCAGCTCATGTGAACGTGCCGAGCAGAACGTATCAAGCAGAACGTATCGAGCAGACAGGAGCGGAGACGATGACGCCTCCACGATCCCGGGTCTCCGGGGCACACCTGCACAAGTACGACCCTCAGCAGCAGTCGCAGCGGGAGGAGGCCGATCTCTCCGCCGGCCAGCAGGCGGAGGGCTTCGCCAAACCCACGCTGATCCGCCGGCTCATCGGGCTCTTCGGCGGGGTGGGGCTGGCGCTGATCATCTTCGCGCTCATGCCCGGCGACATTGAGATGTGGCCGCGGCTGACCGCAGCCACCGCGGTGCTTATGGCGGTGTGGTGGATGACCGAGGCGATCCCGATCCCGGCCACCGCCCTGCTGCCGCTGCTGATCTTCCCGGTCCTGGTGCCCGCCGGTGACGCCGGCAGCGCTGATGAGGCGGCCGGGGGAGTCGGGGTCGACGACGTCGGGGCCTCCTACGGCAACAGCATCATCTTCCTGTTCATGGGCGGGTTCATCCTGGCCCTGGCCATGCAGCGCTGGAACCTGCACCGGCGTGTGGCGCTGCTGACCCTGCGCATGATGGGCTCGAAGCCCTCCGCGCTGATCGGCGGGTTCATGATCGCCACCGGGTTCCTGTCCATGTGGGTCTCCAACACGGCCACGGCGGTGATGATGCTGCCCATCGGCATCTCGGTGCTGATGCTGGTGCAGAAGATCCTGGCCGGCGAGGACCCCGCGGAGGCCGGTACGGCCGAGGACGAGGAGTCCCAGCAGGAGGGCAAGCAGGAGGCCATCAAGTCCAACTTCGGCACCGCCCTGATGCTGGGCATCGCCTACGCGGCCTCGGTCGGCTCGGTGAGCACCATCATCGGCACTCCGCCGAACACGCTGCTTGCCGGGCACATGAGCACCAACCACGACATGGACATCGGGTTCGCCCAGTGGATGCTGGTGGGGGTGCCCATCGCAGTGGTGATGATGATCCTCACCTGGGTGCTGCTGACCAAAGTCGTCTTCCGCCCGGAGATCGACAACATCCCCGGCGGCAAGGAGCTGATCCGTGATCAGCTGCGCAATATGGGTCCGATGAGCCAGGGCGAGATCCGGGTGATGCTGATCTTCATCCTCGCCGCCACCCTGTGGGTGTTCGTGCCCATCGGCACGGATCTGCTCATCGAGTTCGGCGCGCTCGGCGCGGAGACCGAACCGCCGATCGAGGACGCCGGCATCGCCATGCTAGTGGCGCTGCTGCTGTTTCTGCTGCCGGCCGGCGGCGACGCGAAGAGGGGCGTGCGGCTGCTGGACTGGGACTACGCGGCGAAGCTGCCCTGGGGCGTGCTGCTGCTCTTCGGCGGTGGCCTGGCGCTCTCTGGGCAGTTCGGCGACTCCGGGCTCTCCAGTTGGCTCGGCACTCAGATGGAGGGCCTGGGGAACATTCCGGTGTGGGTGCTGGTGCTCGTCGCCGCTGGCGGCATTCTGGTGCTGACCGAAATGACCTCCAACACCGCAACGGCGGCCACCTTCCTGCCGGTGGCCTCCGGTGTGGCGATGGGCACCGGGGTGGAACCGCTGGTGTTGGCGGCACCGGTGGCGCTGGCTGCCACCTGCGCGTTCATGCTGCCGGTGGCGACCCCGCCCAATGCGATCGCCTACGGCTCCGGCTATGTGACCATCGGCCAGATGGTCAAGGGTGGTGTCCTGCTGAACGTCTTCGGCATCGTCGTCATCACCCTGGCCTCGATGACCCTACTGATCTGGGTCTTCGGCATCACGCTGTAGCCGCGGCCCCAGGGGCTTGACCTCGGCGGAGACGCTGGTGGCGGCCACGGTCTCGCCCAGGTCCTCGAGCCCAGCTGGGGCGTCGTCGTCGGTGGCGACCTCCATGCGGCTGAGCGCATCGACCTGCGGCAGCACCCGGCGTTCAACGTTGCCGATGAGCCTGTTGTAGGCCTCCACGGTCTGGGTGATGCGCTGGCCGGTGTCCTGTAAGTAGCTGCTCATCTTGGTCAGCCGGGTGTAGAGCTCACGGGAGTGGTCGACGACCTCTTTGACGTTCGCCGCCAGCCGCTCCTGCCGCCAGGCGGTCTCCACGGCTTTCAGCGAGGCCAGCAGCGAGGCCGGCGAGACCAGGGTGACGCCTTTGGCCAGTGAGCTGTCCAGCAGGTTCGCGTCAGCCTCCAGTGCGGCGGAGAGCAGCGATTCGGCCGGCACAAAGCAGAACACCACGTCGGGGGAGAGCTCCACCGCCTCCCAGTAGCGCTTCTTGGCCAGCTCCTGGACTCGGGCCCGCAGCGCTTTGGCCTGGGCTTCGGGGTCAGTGGGGTTCAGCGGTGCCTTGGCGTCGATGACCAGCTGCCGGCCGCCGGGCAGGTGGACCACCATGTCGGGGCGCTGGGTGGACCCGTTCTCGCTGGTGTGCTGTTCGGTGAAGTCCACGTGCGGCAGCATCCCGGCGGCCTCCACCACCCGGCGCAGCTGCACCTCACCCCAGTGCCCCCGGGCGGAGGTCGAATGCAGCGAGCCCAGCAGCGCCTGGGTGGATTCGATGATCTTGGCATCCGACTGGGCGGCCTGGCTCAGCTGCTGGCTGAGCTGGGAGTGCTGGGCGGCGCGCTCACGCTCGATCTCCTGGACTCGGCGGCGCATCTCGGTGACCCCCTCGCGCACCGGCTGCAGCATCTGCACCAGGGACTCGCGCTCGCCGGCGGACTCAGCCTCCTGGGCCCGGCGCCGGTCAATCTCGTCCAGCTGTCCGTGCGCCGAAGCCAGCTGCTGCTGCGCGTGGTGCAGTTCCGTGCGCACCGGCCGCAACCACAGAAATACTCCGATCCCGCCGATCAGCACACCGAGGGCCAGTCCCAGAAGCAGCATCAACCATTCCATGGTGACCACTGTGCCACCGGGGTCGGACACAGTCGTTGTCACCGCGCCGAAGACGCTCCCACATACGCAGCGCAGATACCAGCTGGACACCAAGGGTCTGTAGCCTAGCCGCATGGGTAGTGCGAGCCGATTAGACGTGGACCTGACTGGAGTGCCCGGGCCGAAGACGGAACCCGGGCCACCCTTCGACGGCGACCCGCGGGTCCTCTGGCGAGCAGCCCAGCACGATTCGCCCCTGGACCTCAGCGACATCCCCACCCGCAGCAGAACCGGGTTCGAGGGCAAGAAGCGCGCTGGACGCAAGGCGTTGGCGGCGCGGTCTGATCTGCTGGCGGACCTGCAGGAGCTGCTGTGGGCCCACGAAGCGGCCGCACCCCAACAGGAGAAGGACGCGGTGCTGGCTGCCCTCGCGGCCCGGGCGCCGCAGCAGGACGAGGAGGAGACCTCCCGGCGCAGAAACCTCTTCGGCGCACGCGTGGAGAAGGCCCTTGACGCGCTGACCCCCGGTCCGCGGGTGCTGCTGGTGCTGCAGGGCATGGACGCCGCCGGCAAGGGTGGGATGGTCAAGTCGGTGGTGGGCGCGATGGATCCGCTCGGCGTAGACGTGACGGCGTTCGGCAAGCCCACTGAGGAGCAGGCGCGGCAGCACTACCTGCAGCGCATCATTGCGCAGCTGCCCAGCCCCGGCCACGTGGGGGTCTTCGACCGTTCCCACTATGAAGACGTGCTGGTTCCCACGGTGACCGGCAGCCATTCCGAGGATGAGGTGGCTGACCGGGTGGAGGCCCTGCAGATCTTCGAACGCGACCTGGTGCGCCGGGGGTTCGTGATCGTGAAGGTCATGCTGCACATTTCGCCCGAGGAACAGCTGCAGCGGCTGATGTCGCGGCTGGACCGGGAGCACAAGCACTGGAAGTACCGCCCCGCCGACGCCGAGGCCCGGGCCCAGTTCAATGTCTTCCAGACGGTCTACGCCGGTCTGTTGGAGGCCACTGATGCCGACCACGCGCCCTGGCACATCATCGCCGCCGACCGCAAATGGTATGCACGCTTAGCGGTGCAGGAGCTGCTGATCGCTGCCCTGGCGGATCTGAACCTGAAGTGGCCGGCCGCGGACTACGACGTCGAGAAGGAACGACGGCGGCTGAGGCAGAGTGAGACAGACCGACGCAGTTAGCTGATCACCAGAAGACGGCCAGGCCGATGTTGATCAGCGAGAGTCCGCCGACGGAGTGGGCGATGCCGGTGGGCACAGTCTCGTTCTTCGCAACCCGGCGGCGGCCGATGATCGCGGTGACCAGTACGGCAATGAGCACCAGAGACTTGACGCCGATCTTCATGTGATTGACGTCGCCGTCGCCCATCTCTGCCAGACCCACCAGCAGCACCCCGGAGACCAGCTGCACCCAGGCGCCGATGTGCTGCCACTGAAGCACAGTGGGCTTGCGGAAGGTGGCGAGCCAACCGCCCACCAGTGCGGCGGCGCCCAGAATGTGGAAGAACAGAGAGAGGGAGAACAGGAAATCCATAGCTGCCAGGTTACTTGAACGTAGCGGATGGTGGACCTTCATGGCCTATACTTAGAGCCGAAGAGGGGAGTATCCCCACTCGCAGCGGTCTCGTCATCACGAACTGTTTCCAGTTCCGGGGCCGCAGGTTGGTGATCGAATCACCGGCGGGAGAGACCTCTGGTCATGCATCGACGCTGCCGGAGGATTAATTCATGGATGTTTCCCTTGCTGTCTGGCTGATCACGATTGCTGTGATCGCCGGGTTCTTTGTCTTCGACTTCTTCGCCCATGTGCGCACCCCGCATGAGCCCACGCTGAAGGAGTCCGGTCTCTGGTCGGCGTTCTATGTCGGCTTGGCGCTGCTCTTCGGCGTCTTAGTCACCTATGTCTGGGGTGGGCGCTACGGCGGTGAGTATTACGCCGGCTTCGTCACCGAGAAGGCGCTTTCGGTGGATAATCTGTTCGTCTTCCTACTGCTGATGACCAGTTTCGCCGTGCCGCGGGCCTATCAGCAGAAGGTGCTGCTGATCGGTATTGCGATCGCTCTGGTGATGCGCGGTGGGTTCATCGCAGTGGGTGCTGCGGCGATCAACGCATTCTCCTGGGTGTTCTACCTGTTCGGCATCTTCCTGATCTACACCGCGATCAAGCTGATCATCGACCATGTGCGCACGCAGGAGCCTACGGAGGAGAAGAAGGAGTCCCTGGGCGTACGGCTGATGAAGAAGGTGCTGCCCACCACGGAGGAGTATCACGAGGACAAGCTGACGGTGAAGATCGACGGCAAGCGGATGGTCACCCCCATGCTGTTGGCGCTGGTGGCCATCGGGATGGCGGATCTGATGTTTGCCCTGGATTCGATTCCAGCGATCTACGGTCTGACCCAGGAGCCCTACCTGGTGTTCACCGCCAATGCGTTCGCGCTGATGGGTCTGCGCCAGCTCTATTTCCTGATCGGTGGGATGCTGGAGCGGCTGGTCTACCTCTCCTATGGCCTGTCAGTCATTCTCGGATTCATCGGTGTGAAGCTGGTGCTGCACGCGCTGCATGAAAACACTCTGCCTTTCCTCAACGACGGCGAACCGCTGCCGGTACCAGAGGTCGGCATTGGACTCTCTATGACCGTCATCGTCTCGGTGTTGGTGGTCACCGTGGTCGCCAGCCTGCTGGCAAGCCGCCCCCGGGCCACCCGGAAGCGCGCCACGAAGTAGTTGCCGCCGGTTTACGGTAGGCCCGTCAGGTTCAGCTGCCCACGAGAGTGCGCCGGGATGCCGGGAGCGATCTACTCGCGCATTTCTGCCCAGGCGACCCCATCGTCGTCCCCATGAGCCGGGGTCATGATCTGCGCGTTCGTGGTCTCGCCGCGAATCGGCGGGTGGAGGTATCCGTGGGATTTGAGTCGGTGGTGGCGTCGGCATAGGGCCCAGAGGTTGTTGGCGTGGGTTGTGCCGCCTGAGTCCCATGGGGTTTGGTGGTCGAGGTCGCAGCGTTCTGCGGGGATGGTGCATCCCTGGGTTTGGCAGTGTCCGTCTCTGAAGATGATGGCCTCTCGCAGCCGCTGGGGTGGGTATCGGCCGGTGTAGGTGAGGGTGAGGACGTCGACGTCGGCGTCCTCAGTCCGGGTGCGGGTCTGGCCTTGGTACCACTGGTGGTCCGCCTGGGGATCACGGGCGAGGGTGCGTGCTTGGTCGGCGTCCAGCGCCCAGGACCGGTCGGCGGCGAGTGCTGGTTCGTTGGTCTCTCCGGTGAGGGTGGTCTCGGGGATCATGATCATGATCTTCGCCTCCACCGGTGCTGGCTGGTCGGTGGGGTTGGTGCGCAGCCACGCGGAGAACAGGTCGGCTTCCCGCTGGGCCAGCGTCGGAGACTCACCGGCCTGAGACTGGTCAGAGTCTCGCCCAGTACCCGATTCGGGGCCCGACTGCTCTTGCTGGGCTTCTTTGGCGGCAGTGTCTTTGGCTGCGGAGTGTTGGCGGCGGGTGATGATCTTCAGCCGCTTCT
>JBQCZP010000058.1:0-11315 GCA_052089225.1 Nesterenkonia sp. | reverse complement strand
TGCGGTGCCCAGCAGCAGCTGTTCGGCGATGAAGGCGACCCCCAGGGCGCCGGTGGTCACCGCTGCGCCGCAGACCGTGAAGTTCGCCGTCTGAAGCCACCCCCGAGGCCCCAGTGCCAGTGCACTGACCGGGTGACGGGTGGGTGATCTGCCAGCAGTGCCGATAGTCATGGATCACAGCCTGCGACCAGGCGTCGGCTCGCGAGGATCAGCGGCCGAAGAGAATCTTCGCCTCCTCGTAGCGATCAGTTGGAACCTCTTTGAGGCCGTCCAGCGCCGCGCTGAGGTCTGCTGTGACAATCTCGGTGCCGCGCAGGGAAGCCATGTGGCCCCAGGCCTGCTCATGGACCAGGTCCAGCGCTTTGATGCCGAATCGCGTGGCAAGTACGCGGTCGAAGCCGGTCGGGTTCCCGCCGCGCTGAATGTGGCCCAGAGTGGTGTTGCGGGATTCGATTCCGGTGCGTTCTTCAATCTGCTGGGTGACCCATTCTCCGACGCCGCCCAGTCGGGGCCGCCCGGAGGCTTCCACGCCCTTTCCGGCAAGCGCCTCCTCAGCGCCTTCGGGAATGAACCCTTCAGCGACCACCACCAGTGGTGAACGACCGCGTGAATGTACCTGTTCGACCCATTCGCAGAGCTGGTCCATGGTGACTCCCTGCTCGGGAATGAGGATCGCATGTGCCCCGGTCGCCATCCCTGAGTGCAGGGCGATCCAGCCCACGTGACGGCCCATCACCTCAGCCACCATGCACCGGTGGTGGGACTCGCCGGTGGTGCGCAGCCGGTCCATGGCGTTGGTGGCGATGGAGATGGCGGTGTCGAAGCCGAAGGTGTAGTCGGTGGCATTCAGATCATTGTCGATGGTTTTGGGGACACCGACGATCGGCAGGCCCGCATCGGCTAAGCGCTTGGCCCCAGCCAGCGTGCCCTCGCCGCCGATGGCAATGACACCATCGACCTGGTGGCGCTGCAGCTGTGCGGCCATCGCCTCCGGGCCGCCGCCTGGATGGTTGTAGGGGTGAGTGCGTGAGGTGCCCAGAATGGTGCCGCCTTCGCGCGCCAGCCCCCGGACGTCGGCACGCGTCAGATCGAAGTAGTCGCCTTCGATGACGCCCTTCCACCCGGATCTGAATCCGATGAATTCGTCGCTGAAGGATTTGATGCCGTGCAGCACGGCAGAGCGGATCACCGCGTTCAGGCCGGGGCAGTCCCCGCCGGAGGTTAGCAGTCCGATGCGCATAGTCACATTCCCTTCTTCACGTGCGTGCAGCACGAAACCGGTTGTGTCCTGGCGTCATCGGCAGGGATGTCACGTATCAGTCTAGGTGCGGCACCGACGGCGGCGGGGCCCAGCTGTGAAAGCGGCTCAGCGGCCAGCTACTTGCTGCCCAGCAGCTCCTCGATGCGGTCGATTCCGCGTGCAAGGTCTTCATCGCCCAGCGCGTAGGAGAGTCGCAGGTACCCCGAGGGGCCGAAGGCCTCGCCCGGCACGACGGCGACCTTGGCCCGTTCCAGGATGAGTTCGGCCAGCTGCGCCGTCGTCGTCGGGGTGGTTCCGGCGATCTCAGCTCCCAGTGCGCCTCGGGCGTCGACGTAGGCGTAGAACGCACCCTGCGGCACCGGGGTGGAGAATCCTGCTATCCGGTTGAGTCGCTCCACGATGTCTCTGCGCCGCCGGTCGAAGGCCTGCCGCATCTGCTCGACCGGCTCAGTGGGCCCGGTCAGCGCTGCCAGGCCGGCTCGCTGGGAGACGTTCGAGACGTTGGAGGTCAGGTGGGTCTGCAGCGTAGCGGCGGCCTTGACCACGTCCGCCGGACCGACCATCCATCCCAGGCGCCAGCCGGTCATCGCATAGGTCTTGGCCACACCCGAGAGGATCACCACCTGCTCGGCCAACTCCGGCACTGCGGCGATGGAGGTGAACGGTACGCCGTCGTAGGTCAGCTTTTCGTAGATCTCATCGGTGATCACCCACAGGCCGCGCTCGGCGGCCCAGCGGCCGATCGCCGACGTTTCCTCAGGGGAGTAGACAGCACCGGTGGGGTTGGAGGGCGAGACGAACATCAGGACCTTGGTCCGGTCGGTGACGGCGGCCTCCAACTGATCCACGGTGACCTTATAGCCCTGCTCCGGGCCGGCGAAGACCTCGTTGGTCACACCGCCCGCCAGCTTGATCGCCTCGGGGTAGGTGGTCCAGTAGGGGCTCGGCAGCAGGACCTCGTCGCCGGGGTCCAGCAGCGTGGCGAAGGAGGTGTAGACCGCCTGTTTGCCGCCGTTGGTCACCAGCACCTGGGAGGCCTCGGCCGAATATCCGGAATCCCGGGAGGTCTTCTCGGCGATGGCCTCGCGCAGCTCCGGCAGCCCCGCGGCGGGGGTGTACTTGTGGTTCTTCGGGTCCCATGCTGCGTCGGCGGCGGCCTGCACAATATGCTCTGGGGTGGGGAAGTCCGGTTCCCCGGCGCCGAAGCCGACCACGTCCTCTCCGGCGGCCTTCAAGGCCTTGGCCTTTGCATCCACCTTCATCGTGGCGGACTCGGCGATGGAACCAATGCGGGCTGAGATACGAGCTGAAGGAAGCACCATGGCACCAGCGTACCGTTTGGTGTTATTCCTCGCGGGAGCGTAGAGTGTATTGCCGGTGTCTTGTACACCTCTACTGGGCGTGCCCTTGGGCGCGTACGAGTTGGACCCCTGTGCAGGGTTCTAGGGCAGTGGCGCAATTGGTAGCGCAACGGTCTCCAAAACCGTAGGTTGCAGGTTCGAGTCCTGTCTGCCCTGCATTGGATAGCGTCGCAATCTCTGCGACGCATCAGAAAGACTTGGACGGCGCGGCCCACGGGGTCGGGCAGTCTGAAGGCCAGGCTGTCGATGGACGGCCTGGTGTGTCGTCACTCGGCGTCGCTGCGGCGGTGCCGGGCTGTATGGAATACCTGACCAGAACATTGAGTCCGCACAGATGGAGTCCCCGTGTCCCAGACGCCCTTGACTGACGCTGACGGCCCCGCCGGCGGCGGCGAGGGCCCGCGTGGGCCCTTCGGCAAGGTATGGCTGTTTCTGCGCCAGGTGTTCGATGAGCTGCGCAAAGTCATTGTTCCCACCCGGCGAGAACTGGTGAACTATACCGCCGTCGTCATGGTCTTTGTGGTCATTGTGATCCTGATCGTCTCCGGCTTCGACTGGGTGTTCGACCAGGCTTCTCAGCTGATCTTCGGAGGCGGCGCAGCACCGGCAGAATGAATGACGACGCCGGACGAACTATCGCATCACTGACCTAGGAGAATCGTGTCTGATCAGGAACTGCAGCAGGACGAGGCAGACGTGGCCGCACCCGCTGCTGAAGAGGAGAAGACCTACCAGGAGCGCGCGGACGATCTGCGCACGCAGCTGCGCCGCGCCCCGGGTGACTGGTACGTGGTGCACACCTACGCCGGCTACGAGAAGCGTGTGAAGGTCAACCTGGAGACCCGCATCCAGACCCAGGAGATGGATGAGTCCATCTATGAGATCGACGTCCCCATCGAGGAGGCCGTTGAGATCAAGAACGCCCAGCGCAAGGTCGTCAGCCGTGTGCGCATCCCCGGCTACGTGGTGGTGCGCATGGAGATGACCGATGAGTCCTGGACCGTCGTCCGCCACACCCCCGGAGTCACCGGGTTCGTCGGCAATGCCCATGACCCGCAGCCGCTGAGCACGGACGAAGTCTTCAACATGCTGGTCGAGCACCGACTCGGCAAGCCGGATGCGCAGAAGACGACCGAGGTCGTTGACGGCGAGGAGACAACAGTCGAGACCGCGCCCGAACAGGTCAGCGTGGAGTTCGAGGTGGGAGAGTCGGTCACCGTCACTGACGGGCCGTTCGCCACTCTGCCGGCATCGGTCTCCGAGATTCACCCCGACTCCCGCCAGCTGGTGGTTCTGGTCTCGATCTTTGAGCGCGAAACCCCAGTGACCCTGAACTTCAACCAGGTGGAGAAGGTCTACTGAGGAAAACTTTCGCCGTCGTGCTCTGATGCTTGAGGGGACGACGGCGAACCGAGCGGATTATGCCATATCCGCTCACCCCTCTGCCCTCGCTCCTGAGGCCGGAGGCAACTTAGAAGAACGAAGGACGTAAGAACATGGCCCCGAAGAAGAAAGTCGCCGGCCTGATCAAACTGCAGATCCAGGCCGGGGCGGCAAACCCCGCACCGCCTGTTGGTCCTGCACTGGGTCAGCACGGTGTGAACATCATGGAGTTCTGCAAGGCATACAACGCTGCCACGGAGAACCAGCGCGGCAATGTGGTGCCGGTGGAGATCACGGTCTACGAAGACCGATCCTTCAGCTTCATCACCAAGACCCCGCCCGCCGCAGAGCTGATCAAGAAGGCAGCCGGCGTGCAGAAGGGATCAGGCGTGCCGCACACCGAGAAGGTCGGCAAGCTCAGCGAGGCGCAGGTCGAGGAGATCGCCCAGACCAAGCTGGAGGACCTCAACGCCAACGACCTCGCCAGCGCCACCAAGATCGTGGCCGGCACCGCCCGTTCCATGGGCGTCGACGTCGAGTAGCTTCGACCGCTGGATTCTTGGCGTTATCAGCGGGGATATCCGCTCAATGCACCAAAAATCCGACATTCAACGACATATGAGAAGAGCCCGACGCCGTCGGGCACGTGGGAGGGGCCGAGCGCGGCCCGAGTACCACAACTGCTAAGGAGATCACGCAGATGGCAAAGCGCAGCAAAGCATACGAGGCAGCGGCCAGCAAGGTCGATCAGGACGCTGTCTACTCCCCGGCTGAGGCAGTAGCCCTGGCCCAGGCCACCAACCCGTCCAAGACCGACGCCACCGTCGAGGTGGCCATGCGGCTCTCGGTGGACCCCCGCAAGGCCGACCAGATGGTCCGCGGCACCGTGAACCTGCCCCACGGCACCGGCAAGACCCCCCGCGTGGTGGTCTTCACCCAGGGCGACAACATTGCCAAGGCCGAAGAGGCCGGTGCGGACCACGTCGGCGGCGATGAGCTCATCGCCAAGGTCGCCGACGGGTGGACCGACTTCGACGCCGCCGTGGCCACCCCAGACATGATGGGCAAGGTCGGCCGGCTCGGACGCGTCCTGGGTCCCCGGAACCTGATGCCCAACCCCAAGACCGGCACAGTGACGCCGGATGTCACCAAGGCTGTCAGCGATATCAAGGGCGGCAAGGTCGACTTCCGCGTCGATAAGCACGCAAACCTGCACTTCATCGTAGGCAAGACCAGCTTCGAAGCCCAGCAGCTGGCGGAGAACTACGCCGCTGTTCTGGATGAGGTTCTGCGGCTGAAGCCGTCGGCTTCCAAGGGGCGCTACGTTTCGCGGGTGGCGTTCTCCACCACGTTCGGCCCCGGAATTCAGGTGGACCCCAACGTCACCAAGGTCATCACCAAGAGCTGAATCCGTTCGGCGGCGCTGAAACGAGGTGCCGGCCCAGGGACGTGCGACAGCCCCCGTTCCCCTTGAGGGAGCGGGGGCTGTCCGCTCCTGACGGACGCACAGGGTCGCCGGCGCGAGGGTTCCGAATCGGTGATGCTGCAACATTCCCCGGGTGATTCGTCTGGCCCTTGGGGCTAACCCCGGCTGTGTTGCGTCCATCGCTGTGTGAAGCGCACTTGGGCAACATCGGCCGGGATCACCTTCGGCACGACGACGGGATCTGAAATGGTCCCGCCGCCGCTTGTGGTGTACAGTGGATGACTGACCAAAGACCGCCGGTCGTTGGTGCTGTGCGGAATCCAGTTGGCGCTGGACTCCGCGGTCATCAGGACCAGATCCTGACACGCAGCACAACTGTAAAGACCCTCTCGGGCGACCTGCGCAGGTGCATACGAGCTTGAAGATCAGCAGATCGGGCGACGTCGTCGTCTGGTTCGGAATGATCTCTCAGCCCCGAGTGCCTGCGCACCGGGGCATTTTTTATGCCCCGCACCCGAGACTCTGGCCGGCCACTGAACGGAAGGAGTGCCATGGCGAATCCTGAGAAGGCAGCCGCGGTTGAAGAGCTGAAGGAACTCTTCAACAATTCAACCGCTGCCGTGCTCACGGAATACCGCGGCCTCTCCGTGGGCCAGCTGCAGACTCTGCGGCGGGCCGTGCGGGAGAACGCGACCTACGCCGTGGTGAAGAACACGCTGACCGAGATTGCGGCCAAGGAAGTGGGAGTCGAAGCCTTCGAAGGCAAGTTGACCGGCCCCTCCGCAATCGCCTTCGTTCACGGGGACACCGTGGACGTGGCAAAGGCTCTGCGTGACTTTGCCAGGACCAACCCCGAGCTCATCGTCAAGGGCGGCTACATGGATGGCCAGCCCCTCGATGAGTCCGAGGTGAAGAAGCTCGCGGATCTTGAATCCCGTGAGATTCTGCTCGGCAAGCTGGCTGGCGCCCTGATCGGCGTGCAGTCCAAGGCTGCTTCCACCTTCCAGGCCCCGCTCTCCGAGGTCGCTCGCACAGTCGAGGCCCTGCGGGCCAAGCAGGAAGAAGCTGCCTGAGTCTTTTGCCGAGACTCCTGACGGGCCACGCTCTGCTGGCGTAGCAGAGCTCCGTCACACAAACGAAGACAAGATCCGCACAAGCAAGACGAAGGAGCCACACCCATGGCTAAGATGAGCCACGACGAACTGATCGAGCAGTTCAAAGAGATGTCGCTGATCGAGCTCTCCGAGTTCGTGAAGATGTTCGAAGAGACCTTTGACGTGACCGCAGCCGCTCCCGTGGCGGCCGCTGGTGCTGCCCCTGCCGGCGGCGCTGCCGAAGAGGAAGCTGAAGAGCAGACCGAGTTCGACGTGATCCTGGAGGGCGCCGGCGATAAGAAGATCGGCGTCATCAAGGAGGTCCGCGGACTGACTTCCCTCGGTCTGAAGGAAGCCAAGGACCTGGTCGACGGTGCTCCCAAGCCCGTGCTGGAGGGCGTCGACAAGGAGGCCGCCGACAAGGCCAAGGAAACACTGGAGGGCGCAGGCGCCTCCGTCACCGTCAAGTAGTGACACGTCGCTGAACATTCAGCACACACAGAAGGGCCCCCGGAGACGTCTCCGGGGGCCCTTCTGTGTCCGGCTTCAGATGCGCCGGCCAGATTTGGGCCGCAGCCCTGCCGCCACCAGCGCAAGACCGGCCAAAGTGCAGACGATGAGGCCGACCACCAACGGTTCGATGCTCACATCGAACACCACAGAGACGATGACCCAGGCGGCCAGCACCAGCGCCACCAGTCCGAAGACGACCGAACCGATGCGCACGCCGCCGCGTGAATCCGTCGAAGAGCGAGACGGAGTCGCCACAGTGGATGCTGCACGGGGGCTCACCGCTGCAGAGGGCTGCGCTGCGTCAGTCTCAGCACGCTCCCACCAGCGAGGCCTACGCTCCGGTTCCTTCCACGTGAAGTCCTGCTCCGACTGAGCCTTCAGCGACTCAGAGAGCAGCTTGTCCACATCGGCCGGGTCGGCGGACTGCGGGGCGCGGGGGCGGACGTCGTCGTCCTTGCTGTGACTCATCGTGTCTCCTCCAGCTCAGTCTGGGTCTCGTCCCCGACGGCGCCCAGCTCCTCCTCGTTATAGGTGGTCTCGTCGTAGACGGTGACGTTGCCGAAGGCATTGTTCACGCTGACGCCTACTGCCCCGACGGAATCTTCGGGACCCCCGCCGAATGCGGAGTTGTTGATGCCGGACTGGGCCTGCTCTCCCTCCGTGGTGTGAAGTTCGAGGTTGGCCAGGAAACTGTAGGGATCGATGCCGACGTAGACGCCGTCGGGAACAACGATCGTGGTGTTGCCGAAGGCATTGGTCAGATCCACCGATGTGTGAAAATCATCGCCGGTGTGCAGCGGCAGATCTTCCTCCGGGTCGGAGGTGTCCAGGGCGTCGTCTTCGGTGAATTTCAGATCACGCAGATCCACAGTCGTGTTCGCGAAAGCCGTGTTGACCTCCGAATCGGAGGTCATGTAGTTGCCGAACACGTGATTGGACCCACCGGTGATCGGTGCGGCCAAGAACACCAGCATCATCAGTGCGGTGAAGGTGGCGAGCATTCCGGTGCGTCCGGGTCTGCCGCGGAAGGCAGCGCTGAGATGCATCAGCGCCAGCAGAATCACCACCGCGGCCAGCCCCAGCAGCACCGCTGAGGTCGTCGCCAGCCCAATCTGGGTGGCGACCCACGCGCCTCCGCCAATGGCGGGGACTGCCAGCAGCAGCAGGCCGAAGGTCAGGAACCGACGACGACGGCGCTCATCGCGTTCCGCGGAGCTCTGCTTCGGCTCCCGCGGTGCAGGGCTGGCCGGCACAGAGGCGGCCGGTGCAGACGCGGCTGGTGTGGATGCCGCTGATGCCGACCCAGCGGATGTCGGCTGAGCCGGGCGGGAGGCCGGGGGAGGACCCTCTTTGGGGAACCACGCCGGTTTGCCGTCGTCGCGGTCTGTGGTGTGTCCCTGTGCGGAATCGCCCTGAGCAGTATTTCGCTGAACAGCCTCGTTCTGAACCGTGTCCCTCTGAACTGGGCGCTCGGCGCCGGCGGCGCCGGAGGCCTGAGGCTCAGAGGGTCGGGCTTTTGGGTTTGTCGACCGATCGGTGCTCTTGCTGTGGTTGCTGATCAGCAGCCAGATCACCCAGCCGACCACGGCGATGATCACCAGGTTCAGCACCAGGGCGAAGGGCCCCACCACGTTCGGGGTGAAGACGTTGACCGCTCCCAAGAAGGCCACGATGCTTGCTCCCCAGAGCCCCGAGGGGTAGGAGCCGCGCAGTGCCTGCTGGGCGTGGATGTGCCCGCGGGCATCCGGCAGGAACAGCCAGGCCAGCCCGTAGAAGAGCATGGTCGGCGAGGTGAACAGGATGAAGACGACGATGCCGAGCCCGCGCACCAACGCTCGGTCCCAGTTCAGCTTGTCCGCGGCGGCGGCAAAGATGCCGCCTGCCCACGCGCCGTCGGGACGGTGCAGGCCGGTGGAGCGGATCCAGCTGAAGATCTGATGCCCCGTTTCAGGGCGGTTGTTCTGGGCACCCGCTCCGGTGCCCTCAGGTGTGGTGTTCATAGTCACCATCGTGCTGGATCGAGGAGCACCGGCGCTATGAGGGGACGCCCTGATTGGACCCTGACCCGTCCCTCAGTCTGCCCCAGATCAGGTGATTCAGCAGGTGCTGCGTGGCAGTATGGGGCCATGACCACTGCCGAAGGCCACGTTGAGCGACCGGCGCTGCGCCGGGCTCCGGGCACACCGGTGGCCGGTGTCTGTTTGGGCCTCTCACGGCACTTGGGCTTCACAGTGCCGGTGGTGCGGCTGATCTTCATCCTGCTCACGCTCGCCGGCGGCATCGGGCTGCTGCTCTACAGCTGGCTGTGGATCTTCGTCCCCAGTGACCAGGAGCCCACTGCCGAGGCGGCCGAACGTGGGCTCAGCGGCCCCACTGTTGAGGAGCAGGCCGCCGGTGCTGACGCTGAGCAGGCAGCCCACCCCCGGGCACAGCGGGCCATTGACGCTCTGACCTCGTCTCCCGAGGTGCTCGCCGGTGGAGTTCTGCTGGCCGCCGGCGGTCTGATGTTCGCCCAGATGCTCGGCGTGCCGTTGGACTGGCGACTGATCCTGCCGCCGGTGGTGATCATCGTCGGGGTCATCCTCGCCTGGTCGCAGCTGGACAGGTCCGACCCCGGGGCTGCCACCGGCCGCATTGCCGCGATCTGGCAGGTCGTGGCCGGGGCCCTTCTGGTGTTCGTAGCCATGCTGGTGATCGCTGGCGGCCTCACCGGTGCCGGAGACCTGCTGGTGGGCCTGGTGGTGGCGGCCATGCTGCTGGCCGGGTTCGCGCTGGTCGTCGCCCCCTGGCTGATCAAGCTCTACCGGACCTCCCAGGTGGAGCGTGCGCGTGCGGCCGCTGAGGCTGAACGGGCAGACATCGCCGCCCATCTGCACGATTCGGTGCTGCAGACCTTGGCGATGGTCCAGAAGCAGAAGGCCGACCCCGCCGCAGTGGAACGGCTGGCCCGCAGCCAGGAGCGCCAGCTGCGCACCTGGCTCTACCGGCATAAGGCGGAGGCATTGGGCACACTGAAGGACCAGATTCGCGCGGTGGCCGCCGAACTGGAGGAGATGCACTCCGTGCCGGTCGACGTCGTCGCCGTCGGGGATTCGCGGAGGACCCTTCACGAGCCGTTGGTGGCCGCTTCTCGGGAAGCCATCCTCAACGCGCTCAAACATGCTGGTCCGGCCTCGGTCTATATCGAATCCACCGATGACCAGGACGCCGTCTTCATCCGTGATCGCGGGGAGGGGTTCGACCTGGAGACCATCGGCGAGGACCGGCTGGGGGTGCGCGCTTCGATCATCGGGCGGATGAACAGGGCCGGAGGCTCCTCCCGCATCCGTTCTGCAGAGCGCGGAACCGAGGTCCAGCTGTTCCTCCCCGTGCACGCGCGGGCACCGGGCAACGGTGGTCCGCACACCGAATCAGCCGCCGAAGGAGCCGCATGAGTCAGAACACCAGGGCCCCGCGTCGGGTCGTGATCGTCGATGACCACGCGATCTTCCGCGCCGGGCTCAAATCAGAGCTGGGCGATCAGGTGGAGGTGCTCGGTGAGGCCCACGACGTCGACTCCGCCGTCGAGGTGGTGCGCGCGGCCGTGCCGGAAGTGGTGCTGCTCGACGTCCACCTGCCCGGGGGTACAGGCGGTGGTGGGGCCGAGGTGGTGAAGCTCTGCCGGGACCTGCTGGAGCAGATCACGTTCTTGGCCATCAGCGTCTCCGATGAAGCCGCCGATGTGGTCTCAGTCATCCGGGCCGGAGCCCGCGGATACGTCACCAAGACCATCAGCACAGCTGAGCTGCTGAGCGCGATCGACGCCGTGGCCGAAGGAGATGCTGTCTTCTCCCCACGGCTGGCAGGCTTCGTGCTGGACGCCTTCGGCACCTCCGGTATGGCGGAAGACGTTCGCGATGAGGAGCTCGACCTGCTCTCCGCCCGGGAGGTGGAGGTGATGCGGCTGATTGCCCGCGGCTATACCTATCGGGAGATAGCCAGCGATCTGTTCATCTCGATCAAGACGGTGGAGACCCACGTCTCCAAAGTGCTGCGCAAACTGCAGCTCTCCTCACGCTACGAACTCACCCGGTGGGCTGAGCAGCGCCGAATCGTCTAGCCGAAGTGCTTTCCGAGACCGACCGGC
The DNA here is from genome assembly GCA_052089225.1 of Nesterenkonia sp. Classification (GTDB taxonomy): domain Bacteria; phylum Actinomycetota; class Actinomycetes; order Actinomycetales; family Micrococcaceae; genus Nesterenkonia. The sequence goes on along the minus strand of JBQCZP010000058.1, from coordinate 151 downwards.
GGTGCGCAGCTCAGCAGGGGTCATCGACAGTTCCAGTCAGCGTCTCGGGCGTCAGCAGTGATGCGGCGCGGGGTCCAGCGGCGTGCTGGGGACCAGACTAGGCGGCGAACGCAGCCCAAGAGCGCGGATCCGTCACGTTCGGGAGACCTGT
>JBQCZP010000057.1:0-12275 GCA_052089225.1 Nesterenkonia sp. | reverse complement strand
GTTCCGCGCCCCCGGAAAGTCTGTTCGAGTCATCACGTAACGCTCAGCGGTGCCATCCTGGGCTTCACTGAACCCGGTGGCCTCGCCCTTATCGGAACTTTCGACGTCGAACTCTTCCCATGCTTCGGGGACGTGCAGGCTCATGGGTCCGATCTGTTGGTTGGCGGGGAATCGCTCATCACTGTCTTCAGGATTCTCGGCATCATCGCCGCCGCAGGCCACAAGAAAAATTCCTAATGCGGTCACCGCGGTGGAAGGCCTCAGTGTGCGCCGACGCCTTCCCCTGCGGGAATGCCCTGGCAAGCTGGTGTGTTCATCGCTTCCGGTACCAGTGTGGACCTCACGTGCAATATCTGCAGGTACCCTCGAGGGGTTACTGACGGTGCATAGGAGGTCAGCATGTTGAATTGGCTGTTGCGTCTGCGCAGGGCTCGTGGTGATGCACGTGCTGTGCAGCGTGGACCAAAGGCGGTGGGCAAGCGCGCCACCCGTCGCGGTGCGCACCGCCTGATTCGTCGCCTTTTCCGGTAACGGCGGGGACTGCGGCCGTCCGAAGAGGAGGACTCCGTCGATGACGCGGCGACCTGGTGGGTATCCACCGCCGGTGGCTGCTGGGATCGTGAATCCAGTGGTCGTCGTCGTACTGTCCAGCATCGGTTACGACGTCTCGGTGTCCCACACAGCCCGCATCAGGCGACCCAAGGATCTTCGGCACTGTCCCTTGTCAGCCCTTGGGCCCAATTGTCATCTGCGGACAAGGGAGACCTGCGCATAGCCGCCAACACCTCTGGGTCTGTCGGGGTCCGCCGGGACAGGCCCCAGGCACGATTCGTCCAATCTCTTTCCGATAGCGCGTCACAATGACGGTCTCGCCCCGCTCAACCTCTTCGAAGGCACCCGTGAGGTTCTGCCGCGGAAGGCCGATGCTTAAGGACTTCATGTCTACCATTATGCGTCTGCGGAGACGTGGCCGGAAGGCTGCGCCTGGTGTATAGAGTCGTGGCATGAGCCTTCACCCCAGCCTGCAACCGGCGGCACAGCTTCTCGGAACGTGGCGAGGCGCTGGCCGTGGGGAATATCCGACCATCGAGAATTTCGAATACGTCGAAGAGCTCACCTTCACTGATGTGGGTAAGCCCTTCCTGGGCTACAGCCAGCGCACCTGGTCACCGGATGGTATGCCGATGCACGTGGAGACTGGCTATCTGCGTATCCCCAGTGAATCCAGGATGGAGCTCATCCTCGCCCAGCCCACCGGGCAGACTGAACTGGCAGAAGGGGAGCTGAGGGTGAGTTCGGAGGGATGCTCCGCAGAGCTGCATTCGCAAGTGGTCAACCGGCGCGAGCCAGCAGTTCGCCATCCAATGTGACCGTAGTCCGCACCTTGAACCTCCTTACACAGAAACCTACATCTATTGATGCACTTTCTTATGCTCCAATCAAGGTCTCTCTTTCTTAGGTTCAGAGGCCGAAGGCGCCTCCGGTGACCAGGATGATGATGCCTAACGCTATGAGCACCACCGGGAAGAGGACGCTCTGCCAGCGTTCGAGCGCATCGGCGATCAGCCTTCGTGAGGCGATCCACCGAGCAGTCAGAACCAGCACCGCAACTAACACCAAGAAAATCAGGCAGTAGGCCAGAACCTCAGCACCGGTGAGAGTGACGAACACCGGGACATAGACCCCGACGTCGCCGCTGCTGTTTGCCACGGCCACTAAAGCCACGGCGGTGGCAGAGACCCGTTTGGCACCCCACTGGGCTTCGTCGTCGTCATCCGGTGTGCGCCAGGTGTGCCATGCCGCCCGCAGCCCCAGCGCTAGGGGGATCAGGCCGAAGTAGGCCAATGCTTCCTCTGGCAGGAGCGCCTGTGCGCCCAGGGCTGCGACCAGCGACGTGATGAGAATGGCGCCGAAACCCAGATACTGACCCACCACGATGCGCCGAGTGGTGCCCGGTTGGCCGCGGCCACGACCGAAGAACAGCGATAAGACGATCAGGTCATCGATAGTGGTGACGATGAACAGCAGGACAGCCTGTACCGCGAGGGTGAGCATCAGCGGAAGATGTCAGCCTGAACGTGGCCGGGACGCGGAGCTACGGTCAGCATAAGTTGACCATACATCGGGTGCAGAGGTGCTCAGGTGCCCTCGACACCAGGCGTCGTCGACATCAGACCCTCCGGGAGGAACTGCTGTGCGATGCTGTGGGCACGAAGATGGCAGGTACCTGTGCTGGCCCGAGACGATGAAAACAGGAGCCGTGATAACCATGCACATCCATATTCCACCTCCGCTGATCGCAGCAGCCGCTGGCCTAATTCAGAAGGCGCTGATGAGTAAGGGGCGGTCGCCGTCGTCGGCCAGTAAAGCGGGTGCAGCAGCTGTGGCTGTGAGTTCAGTGGGGATGATCGGAGCTTCCGCGGTGACGTTCTATCGGCACCGGACCACCATCAGCCCGCTCTCAGTGCATAGAGCCACCACGTTGGTGACCGGTGGGCCGTTTCGGATCTCCCGCAACCCGATGTATGTGGGGCTAGCCGGTGTGCTCACAGCCTATGCACTGCTGTACAGGAGTCCACGGGCCGCACTTCCGTTGGTTGGGTTCGTGGTGTTGATGAACCGCAGCCAGATCGCCGCGGAGGAGGCCGCGCTTCAGCAGAACTTTGGTGCCGAGTTCACCGAGTACTGCGGCACAGTCCCGCGGTGGATTTTTGGCCGGCAATAAGGCTTAGCTGGCCACCGGCTGCCCCGGGCGCTCCCCCCGCTCGGCGCCGGCTTCTAGCGTCCATCGCGCTGGCTTGCTCCGGCCAGTCGGAGTTCTTGATGACGTCGACGAAGTTCGGGCGCTCAAAGTCCAGCTCGGAGTGATCCTGCACGTCGAGCTCCACACCCCGGGGTCACCAAGGCAGTGCTACCTCGTAGTGCGTTTGCGGCTCGCCCTCGTTGAAGAAGCCCAGCGTGTTCTCATGCAGGGCGTACAGCACCAGCGTCACACCAATGAAAATCAGATACAGCTCCTGGGTCAGCCCGTGATACGGATTTCCGTTTCGTGGACGCCGGGGCCCGAGTGTGTGCGGCATGGGCGATAACGTAGCGGTATGGCGCTGAGTGCTGACCGGGTCGTGGAGGCCGCGCTCCACCTGCTGCAGGAATACGGCCTGCAGGACGTCTCCATGCGGCGGATCGCCGCCACCCTGGACGTCAAACCCGGAGCGCTCTACTACCACGTGCCCAACAAACAACAGCTCCTCCACCTGGTAGCACAGCGGGCACTGGCACCCCTCCACGGCAGCGCGGCCACCCCGGCTGAGCTGATGGCAGAGTTCCGCCACCTCCTGCTGCAGCTGCGCGACAGCGGAGACCTCATGCTCATCGCCTACCCCCTAGAACACGACCTCCCCCCCGTCCCTGAACTGGAAGTCTCCCTCCGCCGCCAAGGGTTCACCCCTGAAGATGCCGCCGAACGGGCCCAGCTGCTGGTCCGCTCGGCCCTGGGTGCGATCGCCCTGGAACAGAACGCCCGGCTCTTCGGCCGCGAAGACCCCACCGGCGGACAGCTCTACACCAAGACCATGCAGCTGCTGCTGCGCCAGGACACCACCATCTGAGTCCACCGCTACGCATCCCTCCACGCCTGGGACGACAGCCGCATACCCCACCATTTTTTGAACGCCGTTCAATACGGCTTACACTGTTCGCCATGACGGTTGAACAGTGTTCAAAAGCGGTGTCCTTACCCGACTGCGCCACAGAGCTGCTCGCCGGCGGCGCGCTCACCCCCGAGCAGGCACTGGGCGTCCTGCAGACCCCGGAAGCTGACCGGATGCAGCTGGTGGCAGCCGCCTCCAAGGTGCGGCGCCACCACTTCGGCAACACCGTGAAAGTCAACTACCTGGTCAACCTCAAATCAGGCCTGTGCCCAGAAGACTGCGGCTACTGCTCCCAACGGCTGGGCTCCCAAGCAGAGACCCTGCGCTACTCCTGGCTCTCCACCGAGGACGCCGCAGCACAAGCCCACGCCGGGCTGCGGGCAGGCGCCTCCCGGGTCTGCCTGGTCGCCTCCGGAAGGGGCCCCTCCAACCGCGACGTCGAACGGGTCACCGACATGGTCAGCGTGATCCGGGACCAGTCCCCGCAGGCCGAGGTCTGTGCCTGCCTCGGCCTGCTCAAAGACGGCCAAGCAGAACGGCTCACCGAGGCCGGCGTCGACGCTTATAACCACAACATCAACACCGCCGAATCCCACCACGCCAACATCGTCACCACCCACACCTACTCCGACCGGGTCAACACCATAGAACGCGCCAAGACCGCTGGCCTCTCCCCCTGCTCCGGCCTCATAGTAGGGATGAAGGAGACCGACGAGCAGATCGTCGAGGCGCTCTTCGCCCTCAAAGAGATCGATGCTGACTCCATCCCCATCAACTTCCTGATGCCCTTCGACGGCACACCCCTAGCCGGCACCTGGGAGCTGACCCCGCACCGGGCGCTGAGCATCGTCTGCTTGGCGCGCCTGATCTGCCCAGACAAGGAAATCCGGATCGCTGCTGGTCGGGAGATGCACCTGCGCTCCCTGCAGCCGCTGGCACTGGAGGCCGCCAACTCGCTGTTCTTGGGCGACTACCTCACCAGCCACGGCCAGGCCGTCGCCGAAGATCTGCACCTCCTGGCAGACCAGGGATTCGTGATCCTCACCCCCGAAGGCGGTACCCAGGATCCTTCCGAGCTGTTAGAGCACATGGACCCCACCACCCCGGAGATCCGGCGCCGCGGAGCCGGCACCGAATTCGCCCCCAACGCCTAACCCGGCTCCCCACTCCCCCGAGACGACGAGCACGAAAGCCCACGCCCATGACTGACCTGAAGAACCACGCCGATCCCGCACCCGCAGAGCAGACCGCCGCCACACCGCGCCGGGGACGCGGCACCAGCCACACCCAAGGCATCGCCCTGATCGGGGGCTTCGCCGCCCTGATGGCCGTGCTGCACTTCACCCCGCCGATCCCGGTGGGCAACTTCGGGGTACCGATCACCTTGGGCACCCTCGGCGCCGGGCTGGCCGGCCTGATCCTCGGGCCCTGGCGAGGCTCAGCCGCCGTGGGGCTCTGGGTTGGCCTCGGCCTGCTCGGGCTTCCGGTGTTCTCCGGGTTTCGCGGTGGCCTAGGGGTGCTGGCCGGACCATCAGTCGGCTACATCATCGCCTTCCCCGTCGCCGCGTTCCTCACTGGACTGCTCGCGCTCTACGTGATCCGCCACGCCTCCCGCAGGTGGTGGGTGCTGCTGTTCACCGTGGGAGGCTTCGCCGCCAGCCTGGCCTCCTACCGGCTCCTCGGCATCCCAGGTATGGCGCTGAACCTGGACGTCTCCCTGATGGAGGCCTTCGCCATGGACCTGGTCTTCTGGCCCGGAGACGCCGTCAAAACCGTCCTGGCCGCTGTCATCGCCGTACTGGTCCACCGCGCCTATCCCTCCCTTCTGGTCCGGCGCTGATGCCCCCCGCAGGCATCACCTTCACCGGGGTACGGGTACTGGCCGGTGAGCGGCAGCTGCTTGAAGTTCCCGACCTGCACCTCACCGAGCAGCGGATCAGCGTGATCGGGCCCAACGGCGGCGGCAAATCCACCCTGCTGCAGCTGATGAACAGCCTGATCGAACCCAGCTACGGCCACGTGAGCGTCAACGGGCTCGACACCATCGACGCCGGCTCCGACGTCCGGCAGCAGGTCGGCTTCGTCTTCGCAAACCCCGCCGCCCAACTGGTCATGCCCACCCCGCTGGAGGATGTGGAGCTCTCCCTGCGCGGACGCATCAAGAACTCCCGCGAGCGCCGCGCCGCCGTACGCGACTGCCTGGAGCACCTGGGCATCGCAGACCTGGCCGAACGCAGCTCCCACGAGATCTCCGCCGGCCAGCAGCAGCTGGTGGCCCTAGCCACGGTCGTGGTGCTCAAGCCCCGGCTGCTGCTGTTGGATGAACCCACCACCCTGCTGGACCGGGTCAATGCTGGCCGCTTCATGCACACCGTGGAACAGATGTGCACAGCCCAGCAGATTCAGATCGTCACCGCCACCCACGACCTGCAGCTGGCCGCCCGAGCACAGCGCTGCCTGATGATCGAGGACGGCGCTATCAGCCTCGACGGGGCACCGGCCGAGGTCATCACCGAATACATCAGGCGCACAGACCACGCCAGCCTTCCGGCATGAGCACCGTTCTGCGTCGGCGCAGGCCCCGTCCGCTGCAACCCCGGGACCAGGTCTTCGGCCAACGCGCCCCAGGGAACAGCTTCCTGCACCGGGCCCCGGCAGGGCTGAAAGTCACGGTACTGGCCGCCGTCGCGCTTGGGGTGATGATCATTCGCGAGCCGCAGCTCAACCTCGCCGTCCTAGCCGCCGTCATCATTGTGTCTGCCGCAGCCCGCATCCCGGCGGGGATGCTGCTGACCCTGCTGCGCCGGATCTGGCTGCTGCTGGCCGCGATGCTGGCGGCCCAGTTGGCCTTCAACGACCTGGTCACCGGCCTGGAAGTCTTCAGCAGGGTCTTGGCCGGGCTCTTTTCGGCTCACCTGCTTATTCTCAGCACCACTACGCATGAGCTGCTCGGCGTCTTCCGGGCGCTGCTGAAACCGCTGCGACTGCTCGGGGTCCCCACCGGCAAGATCGTGCTCGCCGCCCTGGTCACCCTGCGGGCGATCCCCTACTTGGCCGACCAGTTCTATCTGGCCGGGCAGCAAGCTCGGGCCCGCGGACTCGAACGCAGCATACGGGCCCGGACGGTCCCTGTTCTGCTGAGCGCAGTGGCCTACGCCCGGGACACCGGACGGGCCCTCTGCGCACGCGGCATCGAGGAGATCAACTGATGAGCCACCAGCCCAGCTTTGTTCCACTGCGGGGTTTCAGCCCACAGGACCTGCTGGAACGGCTGCACAGCATACGGGCGGCCGGAGATGTTCCGCTGGTGGGCGATGACAGCTGGCCGGAGCCGCAGTGGCGCCGGATCGCCGACGAGCTCATGGCTCAGAGCTGTCCACCCGGGGTCGGCTGGGCCGCACTGACCTCCGGTAGCAGCGGCTCCCCACGGATCGTGCTGCGCACCGCGGCCTCCTGGGAGCTCTCCTACCCCGCGTTGGAGGACGGCTTAGGCATCGGCCCGCAGGACCGCGTCGCGCTGCCCGGCCCGGCGTCGTCGTCCCTGACACTCTTTTCTCTGGGGCATTGGCTGGCCGGGGGCCCCATTCCGCTGCTCGCGGCAGGCCGCACCCCCAAGTCGGGGGACTTTGCTGAGGCCACCTGCTTCCACGGCACCCCGCAGACATTCCGGGCACTGCTTGAAGCCGGAGCTCCCCCAATGCTGCGGACAGCCCTGGTGGGCGGATCTCATCTTGACTCACAGCTGCGCCAGCAGGCAGAACACCTTGGCATCCGGGTCATCGCCTATTACGGGGCCGCCGAGCTCTCCCTGGTGGCAATGGACACAGGCCAAGGCCTGGTGCCCTTTCCCAGAGTGGACATCAAGGTGGATGACAATGAGCTCTGGGTGCGCTCGCCTTATCTTGCCGAAGGCTATCTCCCCGGTACAGGACAAGCACGGGCCGGGCCACTGATACGCAGCGGCTCATGGGCCACCGTAGGAGATCGGGCCGAATGGAAGTGGGACAAGCGGCATAGGGCCAGGCGCCTACACCTGCTGGGACGAGCCGACAGCGCCATTCTCAGCGCCTCCGCAACGATTATCCCCGAAGAGGTCGAAGCCGTGCTGCGCAGCGTGGACGGTGTGGCCGATGCTGTGGTCTTCGGGCTGCGGCGGCCACGAGTCGGGGCACTGGTCGCCGCGGCGGTGGAACCCGAGGAAGCTGCGCCCCCGACCGCTGCGGCACTCAGATGTGCGGCGGACCGCCTGCTCGCTCCGACCCACCGCCCCCGCCTCTGGTTCTGCACAGAGATCCCACGGACCACCTCAGGAAAACCCGCTCGTGGCATCCTGCAGGACCAGGCCGAAGCAAGACAGGTACCCCGACTTGCTTGACTTGCCTTCCTCCACCCCGGTGATCGTCGCTGCCCGCCGCACGCCCATCGCCGCCATAGGCCACCGCCTGGCACAGTTAAACCTGACCGGACTGACTTCGCCAGTGCTGCGCGCGGTATGCGAGGACGCCGAAGGGCTCGTGTCAGCCACAGACGGGATCCGCGACGTCGTGCTCGGTAACTGCATGGGCCCGGGAGGCAATCCCGCACGCCTAGCCGCACTGGCTGCCGGTTTGGGCACCCAGGTGCCGGGGGGCACGGTGGACAGGCAATGCGGCAGCGGTCTGGCGGCTATCCTCGACGCCGCGGCGCCGATCCGTGCAGGTGATCCTGGGCTGCGGCTGGCTGGCGGTGCCGAGAGTCCCTCGACCGCGCCCGCACGCTCATTCGAAGGAGTTCCCTATGCCCGGGCCGCGTTCGCCCCGGAGGGCTTCTCTGATCCGGACATGCCCCAGGCCGCCGAAGACTTAGCCGCCGCTGACGGGATCACGCGGCAGCGTCAGGACAGCTACGCCATGCAGAGTCACCGGCGCGCGGCAGATGCGCTGACCGCCGGGCGCCTCCGGTCCGAACTGGTGCCGCTGGGAGGCCTGAAGGCGGACGAAGGGATTGGACGACGGCCCGAGGTGATACCCCGGCTGCGCCCCCTTGTCGATGGAGGCACTGTCACTGCCGGCAACTCCACCCGTATCAACGACGGCGCAGCTGCGGTGCTGCTCGCGCCAGCCTCGGCCACGCAGGCACGGATGGTGCCGGGGCTCGCGCTGCGTTCGCAAGCGATCATGGGATGCGACCCCGCTTTACCGGGTCTCGGAGCCGCGCCTGCGCTGCAGCGGGCGCTGGCCGAGCTCGGGGCAGACGTCGGGGACCTGGCCGCCTTGGAGATAGTGGAGGCCTTTGCCGCGCAGACCCTCGCTGTGCTGGACCGGCTCGGGATCGCAGAAGACGACCCACGAGTATGCGCCGAGGGAGGGGCACTGGCGCTGGGCCACCCGTGGGGAGCCAGTGGCGCCGTCGCGGTGGTGCGGTTATTCAGCCGCCTGGTTCGATCCGGCGCGCCGGCTGGCACGCTCGGGGCAGCCGCAGTCTCGGTGGGCGGAGGGTTAGGGATTGCCGCCGTCGTCGAAGTGGTGCGCTGATTCACTCCGGCCAGTCTGAGTTCTTGATGACGTCGACGAAGTTCTTGCGCTCGAATTCTGGCTCGAAGTAATCCAACACATCGGCTTTGACGTTGCCGAAGGTGGTCGCCGGCCGGCCCTTGAGCCCACCGTGGAAGGCTTCGAGGATCCGATTCTTGAAATCCGGGCGCGGGTGGGCCTCCACCACGGCCTGGCGCTGCTCATCAGTGATCGAGTCGTAGCCGATACCCAGCACGTCGAGCTCCACGCCCCGGGTCACCAGTGCCCGGCAATGGTCGCGCTCGTGTGTGCTCCACTTTCGCGAACCGTCTCAATCGCAGCCAGACTCCTCGTCCTGCTCTCCCCCTCGCTCGCCCTGATCGAAACTTGCGACGTCGACTGGTTCCCACTCTTCAGGGAGGTGAAGGTTCAGCGAGCCGACCTGCTGGTTTGCGGGAAACCGCGCTTGGGAATCCTCGTTCTGGGGCTGTCGGTGCATACGCAGGTGGTTCAACTCCACATCCGCAAAGCAGGGCGAAGCCACAATCCGCAGGCTGGAGCTGACCGAAAATAGGTTGACCACACGTTTCTCCATGGCCCAAGGGCGTCGCAAGTGATCTCATGTGTATGCGCCTCAGCTTGTCTCGTCCGACCGCACCCCGTGATTCTGCTTGGAGCCTGCGACTTCCGGTCGTGGTGCCAGGCTGCGCGCGAACCGTACTATGGGCACCATGGTCGAGCGTCATTCACACATCGTTATCGGTGCCGGCGCCATCGGCTCCGCGGCCGCCTACTGGCTGACCGAGCGCGGGGTCAAAGACGTGTTGGTGCTGGAGCAGTTTGATCTGGTGAACACCCTGAACTCATCGGGCGACCATTCCCGCATCATCCGGAGGGTCTACCACTCCGCGGACTATACCCGCCTCACCGATGCGATGTTCGAAAGCTGGAAGCAGGTGGAGGAGCACAGCTGTCTTCCGGTGTACCTGCGGACCGGAGGCCTCGACCTTACGGACCCGGCAGTCACCCCCGGCGCTGGCTTCGGCACCTATAAGCAGGCTCTGGACGAGGCTGGGGTCGAGTACTCGGAGCTCACCGCCTCCGAGGTGCGTGACGCTTACCCGCAGTGGCAGGTCAGTGATTCAACGGTAGGGCTGTGGCAACGCGACGGCGGTATCATCGACATCCGACGCTCAGTCAGCGCTCACACCTCGTTGGCGATGGCGTGCGGTGTCCACTTCAGACCGCGAACGAAGGTCGGGAAGATCCAACTTCATGACGACCACGTCACGGTGGAAACCTCCACCGGCGTATTCGAGGCCGAGAAGCTCATGGTCGCCACCGGCTCGTGGCTTCAAGAGCATATGCACGATTTGGGACTCTCCTACGAACTGACGCTCTCCCAGGAGCAGGTGAGCTACTTCTCCAGCCCTCACCTGCCGGCCTTCGCACCGGAACGGCATCCGATCTGGATCTACCACGGCCAGGATGTCTTCTACGGGTTCCCCGTCTACGGCGAGGCGGCCACGAAGATCGCCCGAGACATGCGAGGCCACTTCATCGCGAACGAGGACCGAAGGTTCGAGGGCGACGACACCGAGGGAAGCCTGCTCCAGGGTTTCCTCTCCGAGCACCTGCCACAGGCGGCCGGGCCGGCGCTGCTACACAAGACGTGCGTCTACGACATGCCGAAGGACCGCAACTTCGTCCTCGACACGCTGCCTGAGCACCCCCATGTGGCAGTCTTCAACGGCGCAGGCCACGCCGGTAAGTTCGCCAGCCTGGTCGGCCAGATCCTCTCCGACCTGCTGACCGCGGGAGAGACACCTCACCCCATCGAACCGTTCAGCCTGACTCGCCCGGCGATCACCGACCCAGGCTTCCCGAGCAGCTTCCGCATCCGTGCCGAGGAGAGCGGAACGTAGGCTTCACGTCACCCACAGTCCGCTGACTACCTTGGGCGTGAAGACGGGCCCATTGAAGTTGCGGTGCATGGGCTTCACCTCCGGTGAGAACACGTCACCCGACAGCGATGGGCCGAAACGGGGCCGGCGAACAACCAACGAAGCCAACGGCTCCGGGCCCAGGCGCGGTCCCATCGAATTTGTCTGGACGGCGCCGCCAGCTCCTGGCGCCCAGCGCGTAGGCCTTCACTCCGGCCAGTCGGAATATATTGACGACGTCGACGAAGCTCTTGCCCTGGCTGTGCGGCTCGAAGTGGTTCACCAGAGGATCGAACAAACGCCAGCCATGAACAAGGAAGACTTCGAACACGAGACTGGAACTCCCCATGTGGATACCAGCTACGATCAGAGCTGGGTCTGTCGGTTGATGCGCGGCAGGGAGTAATCGACTTCACTGTGACAGACTCAGGACATATAACTTTGTCTGTCGGGACAGGTCAAGGCACTTCGGGGCGCGATTCAGCGTTCAACAACGTCCAGCAATGGGCTCAGCTGCCGAAAATCGGCAGCATTGCGCGTCACCAACGGGAGCCTCTCAGCAACCGCCGTCGCGGCGATCATACGATCCAGCCGCCTAGCTCGCGCGTCTCCCCCAGCTGCTGAAACGGCATCCATGACACTGTCGTACGCATTCACGCAGTGCTGATCAAACGGTAGGCCGGAGCCTAAGAGGCCCCTCAGTTCCTGGTACCGACGCAATCTACTCTTCATCGCCAATGCGGTAGGTGCCAGATGCAAGCCTCGCACAAGCTCTGCCCACGAGATTTCGCTCACCTCAGCTTCGGTGACGTCGGCTAAGTCGGGTTCTGCCTCGTCGAAGGCTGTCATGGCTATCAGAATATTGGTGTCCAGCACAGCCCGCATCAGGCAACCCAAGGATCTTCGGCACGATCCTCTGCACGGTCCCTTGTGAGCTCTTGGGCCCAGTTGTCATCTGTGGAAAGCGGAGACCTGCGCATAGCCTCCAACACCTGAGCACCCGTCGGCGCGCGACGGGTTGGGCTCCCAGGCACGATTCGTCCAATCTCTTTCCGATAGCGCGTCACAATGACGGTCTCGCCCCGCTCAACCTCGTCGAAGGCGCCCGTGGGGTTCTGCCGCAGCTGGCCAATGCTGAAGGACTTCATGTCTACAATTATACGTATGTAGATATTTTAGGGAATACCTCC
>JBQCZP010000056.1:0-12651 GCA_052089225.1 Nesterenkonia sp. | reverse complement strand
CTAGGCCCTGTCCGAAGACGAGACCAGCTATCAGCCCCAGGATGATCCCGGTGAGCGGGACAAGGCAGCACCCTCGCCCGGTCCATCTGACGGTCTTCCTCCTGGGCGTGGATTTCTCTTGGTAATCGCGTTCTTCTGCTTCTGCTTGCTGCCACCGGCGGTAACGGTCCTGCTCATCAGATGGCACCTGGGAAGAGACTCTTTCGGCGAAGCGCTGCCACGCGTTTTCCCACAGTGCTCGTCTGCCGCTCAGCAAAGGTAGAAGTGTCTGAGCGCGGTCCCTCCATTCCAGGTAGAACTTGCCTTCTGCTGTCTGCCGCCACATGGCGAAGTTGTGGCGGGCGTTCTGCTCGGCCATCTGCTGCTGGATGGCCGCCTGCTCCTCCTGAGCCCTGGCCTGGCGTATGCTGTTGGCCGCGGTAAAGGTGTTGGCCATCGCGCTGACACCACTGGTGAACTCGATGGACCGCATCGACTGAGCACTATCTGCCGCACTGCGAGCTTGAGACTGCTGCGAATGTTTGATGTTGGCAATGTCGTCCTGCCAGCTGGCCATATCGTCCTCCGCTCCTTCTTGTGCTCCGCTGAGTGAGCGGAGGTGGTGGTCTGTTATCTACATCGAGTCTGTAATGGACAGAATGGATTGATGCTCCTTACGCCTGCGGCTTCGGAGCTGACGCGGCTCCGCGTGCCATTTGCGGCAGGGCGGAAAGACCCACAGCATCACCATTGCGGCGAAGCCGAGGATCCCGGAGAGAAGCAGCACCCATCCACCGAAGCCAACTGCCATGCCTGCTGCCCAGCCGATGCCGGGAACAGCGCGGACTCCGAGGGTCAGTGCCAGTGCCCCGAGCAGGCCCGCTGCAGCCAGGAACGTGGAGCTGACCCGGCACAGCGGCAGCCTCAGCCGCAGTGCGATGATGCTGCCGATGTAGAGCGCCAGCACCCCGAGCACCACCAGGACCCATACCGCCGGAAGGCTCAGCGCTGCTTGCTGTTCTGAGTCAGCTGCCTCCCCTTCGAGCCCACGGAGGAACCGCCGGGAGAGAAGCAGGGTGCCGAGGACCCCGAAGATGGCGGCTGCCAGCAGCAGCTTCTGTGACAGACGCACAAGGCGGGGTCGCACCAAGCGGCCGTCCTCGCCGACCTCTGCTTCGGTGAGCCACCTGGTCTTTCCGCGGACTCGTCCGGCGGTCTCGCCAACGCTCTCACGAGCCTTGGCCACGGCCGGACGGAGCTTCTCAGCACCAGAGGTGAAAGCAGTCCTGGCACCCTCGCCCAGCTTCTCGGTGTGTGGGGTGAGGTGCCCGCGAGCTTGGTTGATCCGTTCTGTGGAGAGCTTCTCCGATGCCTGGGCCTTGGCCTGGGCCATCAGGCTGTTCAGTCGGCTTGAGGTGGGCCTGCGCTGCGGCACCTCGTCCGGCTGATGCTCATCGGCAGACTCCGCATTCTCCATTGTCTTCGGTTCCTGTCTGGGGCCTGCTCAACCCCGGTCAGCTTGATCTATGAGGAGATTCATGACATGTCAATCTATATCAGGCCTGTCCTATAGGGTGTTTCTTGACAGGCCTTGTTTACAGCATTGTTAGGTGACATGGAGTGAAGAAGAGGCCAAGCGCCTAGGGAAGACTCTGCGCAGGATGCGCGAAGAGCGGGAGTTGTCTCAGGAGGCGCTGGCTTTCACCGCCGGCCTGACGAAGAACCAGCTCCAATCTCATTGAAGCCGGCCGAGCTTCTGGGCGGCGAGACTCGCAGGGACCGTCGAATCCGAGGCTTTCAACTCTGGCCGGACTCGCGCGTGTACTGGATATGAAAGTCTCGGATCTGCTGGGCGAGGCGGGGCTCTGAGCCGCTGATCGGAAGTCATCAGAGAACCTCTCCCTCTGCGTAGGCTTGCAAAGCCCTATACAGCGAGACTCCTGGGGAGATGACGCATTCTAATGTTCCGCCACCCCAAGCGGCGACGAGTTTGGGGTCACTGAGCTGACCGGTGTCGTCGAAGCCTGCGGAAGCCTCCACCCGGGGTTCGCCATCGGCAAGCAGCGCTGTGAGCCGGCGGTGAACAGTGACGTCGAGCGGAGCATCATGCAGCGTGGTGTGCGCGTCTTGGCTATCAACCCGGTGCCCAGCATCCAAGGCGGCAAAGATCTGATCGAAGCGCTCAAGGTGGACTTCAAGGCAGTCGGCCACGCTCTCGGAAATGTTCTCTTCTGAATGGCTCATGCCCACCATGATTGCGGGCTCGACAGGGAGGTTCAATCCATCACAATGACAATAGCCCGCTCCGCGGCCAGACGACTTGTCAGTGAGACTAGCACAATACTCATAATCCGTTGACTCATGATCCACATTCTGCGAGGCTCTTCATGTGCAGAATCAACCCCGTCACACGGTCCCCGCTGACTTTCGCGTCACATTCGGCAAACATCTCCGGTACCTCCGCAAATCACGCCTGACAATGTCGCAGGAGCACTTCGCTCGATACGTCGGCCTGGACCGCACCTACATCAGCGGCCTGGAGCGAGGAAAGCGAAACCCGACACTCGAAACCCTCGTCATCCTCGCCCGCGGGCTCAACGTCCATCCTTCTGACCTGTTGACAACTCTCCCCAAGGAGAGCCTGGCGAAGAAATGAGAGATGAGCGGATCAGCTGTCCTCCGACCTGCCGCAGAGTCTCGGCCTGGATGTTCGGGTCGGTCAGCTCTTCTGCTGTGTAGCGCAATGGGGCGTCAGCCTGGACGAGCTGCTCGCGCCAGTGCGGGAAAGGCAGGACGAACCCCGCTGAGTGAAGGCAAGAAAATGCCCCTCCCGGTCTCTCGACCCGGGAGGGGCAAGTATGTACCCCGCGAGTGCCTGCTGGAAGATCAGCTGATCTAGCAATCATCGGACCAGTAGATCGACGAGTTCGCACGGCCGATGGTCAATGCGAACAAGTACCCCTGCAACCTCGTATAGACGTTCTCGGGCCAGTCATGCCTTGCACCCGCACCACGGCCGTAGGACTCCTGGTTGGGGAACATTTCCAGCTCAAAGACGAGCCGCTGCTCGAAGATCGACCTCCACCGGGCCGAGATATCCAGCACGTACTCGGCGTACTCGTTGAAATAGAGAAGGGCGGAGTATACGTACATCGCCGCCTCCGCGGAGGGCTGCTGACCCGGCTGCTCCCATGTCCGCACCACCGAGACGTCTACACCGCAGTGCTGCGCGACGTCGTCGGCGGTGAGGCCGACGAACTCTCTGATTGTGCGGAATTCGGCACTGTGCATGCGAGGTCCTCCCTACTGGTAGACGTGAACATGTTGAGCCCGGCGAGGGCCTGCCTGCTGAGCATCATCGCGCTCTTGGCCTGATACTCCACCTCGAACCAGCGCCGCCTGCTGGCGCGGAACTGACCGGCTAAGGGGCCTTCCAGCGGCGCGGTCACGTGCAGCTGGTGCAGCTGCCGCTGCAGCACGCAGAGGTCGGTCTGGATGCGGCCCATGGTCTGCTCGGCATCGAGGGTCGTGGGTCTGGTGGACATGGTGATGACTCCCTCTTTCACAGGGACCGGAAGATGAACACGCCGCCACCGGGAACATCTTCGGTGGTGTAGTCATGCAGCAGGTCAGCTGTCCAGCTGTCCCAGTGGAAGTACCGGGAGATCTCTTCTGGGACGCCATTCAGGAGGCCGATGTCCTCGGCGAGCTGGTGCGCGTACTCGTCGAAGCTGTCCCATTCTCCCGCGTACCGCTCATCGAAGTCGCTGATGCTCGGCAAGTCGCCGGTCCCCTCGGCGACATAGTCACCTGAACGCACCCAGGCACACAGTGCTGGCAGGAGGTGGTCCTCGACCTCATCAAGGGCGCGCCCCCACTCCGCAGCTGTCATCGGGCTCATCTCGCCGGACACAGGGATGTCCTCGGTATCCAAGCACCACAGCTCCTCGCACATCGCGTCGCTGCGGCCGCTGCCGCGGTGGACATCGACGAGGGTGACCTGATCAGCGTCAATGGCGTCGAACCAGTCGCCCACCAGGGCACCGGCGTTATAGCAGGCCAAACAGCCTATCCAAACGGCGGGAGTGATCTGCTGAGTAGTAGTGAACATGGCAAGTCCTCTCTCATGGATGAAGATTTCGCCAGCGATCCCGGCAGCGGCCTCCGCTGCTATCTGCTCTACGGGACCCAGGAGCCAGGCTGTAACCCGGCACAACACACGCAGTTGAGGGACATCGGAGGGCGCAGCCAGACGGCGAATGGAGAGTCGGTTGGGTCGGTTGGGTCGGTTGGGTCCTCTCTACGCGTGAGGGTTTTTCTGTGTGGCTACCCGAGCCCGCCTGCGTTCTTTATGTGTGCGGCAGGCGCTGCGCGGGAACCGACCCAACCGACCAAACCGACCTTTGGGGGCTTGTTACTGCCTGGTAGCTTAGTTTGAGTCTTCTCCCGCGTGCGAATTTAACGTCGTGGGATGAAGCCTTGCTCGCACAGCAGGTCTTTGACGTGGTCGTCGTATATATAGGCGGCGGCCAGCGCAACGTTGAAGGCATCGGCCGCCTCAGCATCGTCCTGGTCTACCGGAACAGTCAGTGGATGACCTGTGTTCAGTTCTTACCGAGCGGAAGTCTCTTGGCAGCTAAGAGCGCAACCCTGGCGAGATCGACCATACTCCTCTGCTGAGCCGCATTACATAAGCGTTCTCCACGATAGTGAGAGAATCCAGCCACGGCGCTCGAGCCTGGCAACCGCCTACTACGGGTTGGTGTTCTGTCCCTAGAGTGCCCGCTCGTAGGAGAGGTTCTGCGGGCTGCACCAGGTGGCAATGATGCGCGCCAGCACGTCGGTGGCAGGGTGGGCAGCAACCAGTAGTTCGCGGCAGAGCTGCTCCCAGCTGAAAGTGCTCCAAGATCGCTCCCATGCTTCCTGCTGGAGCGCATAAGCCTCAGCAAGTTGACGGGCTCGTACTTCATCGCCGTGAGTGTAAAAGGGATCCGTCTGCCACGTCGCCAGAATTCCCGTCTTCCGAGGATCATGGGCCAAAGGGTGCAGCCACAGATATCCCGTGGCGGGGTCCACACTTTCCGAAACCCAGCAACCGTGCGGGTAGCAGATGGCTTGATTCGAGTAGGTATCGAGATACCAGGGGCAGTATCCCCAGCCGCCGTTAACATCTGCTTGACCTTTTCCTTCGATGGCCAGCAGCACTTCCGAAGTGTCCAAGTCCGCAATGAAGAGATCAGGGCTGCGTCTGCCGCGCAAATGAATCAGTGACTTGTCCCCCGGCCGGACCATCTCGGCCCTAGGCCGAGGTTGAATGCCCGCAGCGCGCAGAAGAATACGCGCCAGGCAGGATCCCGGTTCACCGACAACGGCGCATAGTGCCTCGGTCACTGCCTCCTCACCACGGCCTCCGACGCGGTGGCCTGAAGCCAGACTCTCCAGGAGCTGCCAGCGAGATCGACTCCAGACTCGCGTGTATCCCTCCCATAGGTACGGGGCAAGTGCCTCCAGCGGACTGTCCATTGGCTCATGACTCCTTAATCGTGTGTCGTCTGGCTTTGAGCGTGAATTGAGATGGTCAGAGGCGGTCCTTGTGCTCCATCCTCCACCATGCCAACTCATCGCTGTTACCCCGGTTCTCCAAGCGTTGATCGATTTCCTTCACCGCCTCGGCCAACATCTCATCCAGTCCCCCAACCAGCGCTGGCGTGCCTTTTCTCAGGTTCTTAGCAATCACCACCAGACCGGCTTCCCCGACCTCTGAGGCGTACTCGATCACCTGCATCATCCGGTACACATCCTGCTCGCGATAGCCACGCGGCCGACGATCAGCATGAGCTGTGACACGGATTCCCGGATGACCGCGGCGGGTCTGTTGGTCAGTCAGCGAGAGCAGGGCGAGGTTGCCGTACCCCTGCCGGACGGGAGGCTGGCGAACAGCCGTGAACCCTTCCGACGCTATAAGTGCATTAATGTCATTTACGTATCCCATGACGCCGATGCTACACAGTTATTGCAGTACTGCACAAGTACACATGTTGTGTAGTGATATTTATGGCTACAATGGAGTGATGAAGTCACCTGATCACCC
Source organism: Nesterenkonia sp. (assembly GCA_052089225.1). Classification (GTDB taxonomy): domain Bacteria; phylum Actinomycetota; class Actinomycetes; order Actinomycetales; family Micrococcaceae; genus Nesterenkonia. Next base: position 6,581 of record JBQCZP010000056.1, on the reverse strand, counting down.
ACCGGCATTTCCACTAGAGACTCTGGAGCTCGTCTCTGCGACGGTCCTTGCCAAAGACCTCGGGATCCCGCGTCAATCTGCAGAGTCCCTGATGAATGCTGAGGTAGCCTCTGCACTCCTGGAAACTCAGCAGCCCACGGCGTTTCTCAACCACCTGGGTCGCCCAGTGATCAGCGGGGCTGGCCGGAACGCACTGCGTCGACATGGGGAGAAGCTCCAGACCACCGACTTGAAAGTGCTGCTACCAGCGGTGAATGTGCGCGTGAGAGAAGCTCGGCGTGTCGATGAACCTGACCGCGGATTCATGGGATGGCATCCGCGACTCACGGAGCACGAAGCCAATCTGGCGACCAGTCGCTGGTGGCCAGTACCGCGCCATGACGTCACCGGGCACACATTTCTGGTCACAGTCAGCGGATTCGTGGTCCGATGCGGGCGAATCGAGGGGCATCGGGTGGAACGGGGGAAGATTGCGTACTCCGTGGACTGGGAGGTCACACAGGTCAACCAGATCCTGCTCCACCGCCGGATCGACACGCCCCAAGGCGGGACGACGGTTTACTTATGAGTCTGTAGAAGTCATTAACCGACACCATCCAGCGTCTCCAACCGCGGCTCGGCCATCGCCAGGACGAGGTCGGTCTGAACACTTTAAACTCCCCGGTGCGGATCTGCTCATGTAGCCGCTGCACCGGCGGCATGTTGGCTTCCCTGGCCACCAGAGGTGCCAGTACCGCGGCCCCGTCGAAGTGGCGGTGCTGCGGCCATAGGCATCAGTCGCGCTCTCACTATCTCAGTCACGCGCCATCAGTCAAAATGTGTGCCGCTCGATAGAACGCACGTGCGTTCGCCGGATCCAAACTGGACAGCAGGTCAGCAAGCGACGCTCCGGTGTCTTGCTCACCTAGCTCGATCACCAGCAGGGCTACAGCTCGCTCGCCGGAGCTGAGGCCGAACGAATCGAGAAAGGCTAGGGCACTCTCCAGCGCCAGCCATGGGCTGTCATTGTGCCGGTTTCTGACCAACGCGGGCCAGAGCTTCTCACGCTGGGGGCTGGAAGTCAGTAGGTGAACTGCGGCCATTAGCGGCAGCGAGCCTGAGGCCCACGCGGTGAGCTGGTTGATCTGCTCGGTGGTGAGGGACATAAGGGTTCCTTCCAGAGTAGGGAGTTCTTCCAGCTCCTCTCCCGCAGCCACCTATGGTGGCCTCAGCAGACTCTCGTCGGCAGGAACCGAACGGACAAGAAAACGGCCCCACCTGACTTTGCGTCATGCGGGGCCGTCGTGGTTGTAGAACCTGTGTCGAAGGTCAGCGCAGCGGCTCTCCGACTTCGCGCATGAACTCGAGGTGACGACGCAGTTCCTCAGCGGACTCGTACTCCTTACTCTCGATGGTGATGCCGACGCGTGCCTCCTGCCCATTCTCAGAGTCGGTCTCATTCTTCTTCCTAGGGTCGGCCACAGCTCGTCCTTTCCTTGTCATTTGATACGGGAGTGCAGATTGCATCTCCGAGGGAACGTCTAACGGGGTGTACCCTATTGGACACTTTACTGGAGTGCTCTATGGTGTGTCAAATAGGGTACTATTTATAGTAAATAGACAACTAGGACGGAGAGTCTAGAGATGAGTAGACACAACGGGCAGGTCGTGGGATACGTCCGCGTCAGCGCTGCCGACCAGAACGAGGAGAGGCAGCTGGATGCGCTCGGCAATGTCGATCGGCTGTTCTCAGAGAAGGTCAGCGGGAAGAACATCGATGACCGGGCGCAGCTGAAGGAGATGATCGCCTACGTCCGCGACGGGGACACGGTCCGGGTGAAATCCCCCGACCGGCTGGCGCGATCCACGGTGGATCTGCTGGACCTGATCAAACGGCTGCAGCAGAAGGGCGTCGCCGTCGAGTTCGTGGACAACCCTGCCCTCAACACTGATACGCCGCAGGGAGAGTTCATGCTGACCATCCTCGCCGCGGTCGCCCAGCTGGAGCGCGCGACGATCAAAGAGCGGCAGGCAGAAGGCATCGCGATTGCCAAGAGGAAGGGCGTGTATGACAGAGCGCCGAAGCTGTCCCCCGACCAGATCCAGCAGGCGCGCGAGCAGATCGACCTCGGAGTGCCGAAAGCCAAGGTTGCGCGCGATCTTGGTGTCAGCCGACAGACACTCTATGACGCCTTGGCTGGTCGCGGCCGGTACTCGGTGACCATGTAAAAAAAGACCCCCACCCCGGAGCCTTCAGGCTCTAGGATGAGGGTCTATTCTCGTATAGCTGTCCGGGTCGCCTCAGTCATGCGATCACAGCTTCTCCGCCCTTACCAATAGTCGCTGGACCTCTGCCTGCCTGATACCGGTCTGTGCCTCGACGTCCAGCCACCCGATGCCGTCATTCATGGCCTCCGCCACCGTCAGGGCCAGCCGATCTTGGGCCTGGCTATATTCGGTTTTCGAGTCCTTTCGAGCATCAGCGGCTCGCCACAGGGCAGCACCGTGTTCCGGATCCAGTGCCTCGACCCATTCGACGGCTGCTGCAGGCGGATTCTCCGTGGTCCACCAGCGACGCAGATTATCCGGATTCACATTAGAGAATCGGTGACGCAGATCTTCCCGCGTCACAGAACGGTCGGAGCAGAGCCTACGAAACTCTGCTGGTTCGAGGTGGAGATTGCTCATGAGGTACCCGGAGTTCGTTCGCTCCAGTGGTCCACGGACTTGTTCAGCACGGATTTTCCTGCGATGCCGGCAGCTACCACCCACGGGTATTTCCCGCATCGGTAGGTGACCATGTGGCGAGTATCGATCTTCTGAGAGAGCACCCAGTAGGCGTCTCCGATCTGGTCGCAGTTCATTTTCCGGGAACGGTTGAAACCCGATTCTGACCAGTGGTCGCTGATACGTATAACCGAACGACCGACAGTGAAGTACGCGGAAAACGACCGGGACCTCCAGACCCAGTTGCTCCCGATGCTCAAGTAGTCCAAGGTGTAAACACGGCCGTCAATCTCGATGGATTTGCCAAGGTTGCGCCTGCCGCCGTCTGCGAGGAAACCGATCAGACTCTGGGTAATGTCGTCGCTGACTGGATGGAATGTAACAACAGGGGTTTCGCGGATTTCGCGGATGGAGCGATCGTCCTCGTCATATCCGACGTGGACGCTGATCTTCTTGGTTGCTGGTGCCATTTCGGTGATGCCTTTCCTGGCCTGCTGGCCTGGTCTGCGGCTGGGGCGTTTCCCCTGCCTGCTTTCGTGGGCTGGTCGGTCGTCCACCCCTCACGATCACTCCCGGTGCCGGCTCTGCCGGCACCTGGAGAGGGTGGTGCCCACGAGCAGACCGACCTGGGAGTACCGAAGGCCAAGGTGACGCGTAGTTCTCGACGTGAGCCGCCAGTGACGACCGAACCGGGCGGAGGAAATATGCCGAACCCCGCTGAGGGGTGGCGGTAGGGCTGTGAGGGCACGACGAACATGACTCGACGGGCCGGAGGTAGTAGATCTATGACCATCGACAAGGCTGAGCTGGAAAAGTTCCAGAAGCACACTCTGAAATTCAATGACGGCACCGAAGTCGTAGTGGAGGACGCCACTGACGAGCAGATCCTCGCTTACAGGCACCAACTCCTCCAGGACTCGATGAAGATCACCCAAGACAGGCAACTTGAACTCAAACAGGAGCAGAGATCGGCCTACGAACGTAGTCTCGGAGTGGGTGAGGCGGCACCGGAACCCGATCCGAGCGAACTCTCGTGGGAGGAGCTGATGGAGTCACCTCTGACGTTCGCGGACGGCACCCAGAAGCTCTACAAGGACGCCACTGCCGAGGATCTAGAGCGCAAGGCCGCAGAAGAAGAGGCCGCGCTTGCTGCCCACAACGAGCGCCTCAACCGCCGTGAGGAGCTACTCTGGGAGGCACGGATGTTCGAGAACTGGGACAACCTGCGATAAGGCATGACTCCTTCCTCCCCTGATCCGGACATGACCGCCGAGGCTCTGGCGGTGAGGCTGGCGCATCTCGCGGAGATCGACGCAGCCGGGTACCAGCGCGGCATGGAGAAGCACGCTCTGGGTCAGCGCGGCGAAGATGTAGCCATTCCCGCGACTCTGGCGACTTCCCGGTCTGGTATGGAACGGGCGTATCAGGACGCGCGGTATCTATACCGCGTCGTGGCACTCAGCGGTGCCCATGGTGTGCTGCTGCGCCAGTTGAAGCTGATGCTAGGCAGCGTGACCTTTCAGGAGGCTCAGAAAGTGCTGCGCCGCTCGGGGGCGGTGGTCGAGACCAAGGAGCCGCGCAAAGCCAAGGGTGGCAGGGTGATGGACCTGCTCGTGCTGAGGACTGCCGAACACGCTGAGGACCCCAGGGACCTGTTGAAAGAGGATCTGAGCCTCTATGCAGAGCCGGAGGTCTTGGAGTGGACCCCCAGCCGGCACCCCGTCCCCGGCTCCTATAGCCTCCGCGTCTAGCTCGGCGTAGGCTCGGTGTCAGTACGTCATCGCCAGAACCACCGGTGATCTCGCAGCGGCCAATAGTGATGAGGTGCCCGACAGCGTCGAGGCCCAGCAGTCCTGGAACGTGGCCCCGACCCCCATGGTGCCCATCATCCGTGACCTAGACGATGCAGACGGCCACCGAGACCTGAAGACCGCCCGCTGGGGACTGTTTGTCTCACCGGTCAAGGGCTTGTATGCCGTCCATACGTCAGGAAAACCGCCTCGGATCTGACTGAGATTCATGCACCGGGGAACTCTCTGCCCAGGGGGTGGCTCGGCCGGCCAACCATTCGCTAGGGGATGTAATCACCCCTGGCGGTCTCCGAGATAATGAGGTTGAACTCACCGCTGAAAGTACGCTCCAGGGTGACGTGCATACCCACGTAGTAGGTCTGTTTGAGCAAAGGCCCGACCGTCTGCCCCCAATGCAGCAACGTGGGAACGTTGCCTTGCCCGGAGATACGAGTGGGGTCGTGGCTCAGACGAAGATCGACGATTCCAAGGTCGTTTCCATCTATCCAAACGTTGAAGCCTGCGAAGACTTCTAGCTCCTGCTCTCGGGTGCTGATGCTGCTGGGCGTCTCGATCCGTGAGTCCCTGGGTGAGCTGCTGCCTGGTCTGGACCCTCAGTCCTCGGTGGCCTTCGCCGAGGCCTGCCAGATCCTGCAGCAGTAGCACCGCCGGAGGCGGCACCGGGTGGCTCCTCGACGTCATCCCGACCGAGAGGAGCTGCCCGTGTCCGTCACCACTTCCACCGAACCTGCCGTCTGGATCGGCTGCCTGGCCTGCTACAACAACGGCACCCTGACCGGCGCCTGGTTCCAGGCCACCACAGCCGACGAGATCACCCCGCAGACCCTTCATGGTGGTCCCACCAGCCACGAGGAGCTGTGGGTCTTCGACTACGACGGGCTGCCGGTCGCCGAGGAGCTGAGCCCGCGCGAGGCTGCCGGCATCGCCCGCAGGATCGCCGAGGTGGACCAGGTGAACCGCGACGCCTTCCGGGCCTGGATCGGCAACGATCTCTACACCGTCTTCCGGGACGGCCCCGACATCCAGCACTTCCAGGACGCCTATGTCGGTCACCACGACAGTTTCGCCGACTACGCCCACCAGCTGGCCGACGACATCGGTCTGCTCGCTGATGCCCCGGAGACCCTCGCCCGGTACTTCAACTGGTCCTCATGGACCAGCGACCTTGCGCACGACTACACCGTTCTCGACGCCCCGAACGGGGGTGTCTTCATCTTCAACGACCACTGAGCACTACTGTTGAGAACCGAGAGGAGATCACATGCACAGGCGCAGAGGTCTCACCGCCCGGAAGTTCTCCGACGGCTCGGTCCAGATGCTCGCCGGCGGCCGCCGGTGGCAGGACGAGCACCCCGAGGCCCTGCAGACTCGGGTGGACCCGGGCATCACGTTCACGAAGCTGGACTGGTCACGCTCGGAGTGGTCGCTGCCTGCAGGCTGGGTCGGCATCATGAACCGTCTGCACCTGCGGCTGATCGAGACCCAGGGGCCGGACTACGAGATCTTCCAGATCGGGATCAAGGCCGGCTGGCTGCGCTGTCTGCTCATTCATCCCAGGGAGGGCCGGAACCTGCCCGGTATGCGCGAGGCCCGCGAGGAATCGCTTCAGACCTGCGATCTCTGCGGCGGCCCTGCACCGCGGTCCTCACAGCTGCCCACTCGCTGCCCGGAGCATCCGGGCTCAGGGCCCGACAAGGTCTACGGCGCCAGAGCACTGCCGCCCGGCCTCTCCTGATTAATAGCTCCCTTAAGCGCCCCTGGCTCCGCTGTCAGGGGCGCTTCTCTCATGCCCGAAACCACCTCACAGGAGGTTCCCCATGCCCCGCATCGCCTACGTCAACTCCCCCTTCGGTGATCCCGAGGTCCACGCCCCGGGATGCGCCGACATCAAGAAGAAGGCCCGTCGAGGCTTCGACCTCGCCGGCTACGCCGAGGTCGCCACCCAGCGCGAGACCTTCCTGGACTACAACGCCGACTTCATCGACGACGGTGCATCCGACGACGAGCTGTGGGACCTGAAGTTCTTCCCCTGCTCAGGGCTGAAGTGAGGAGCACTATGACCGC
>JBQCZP010000055.1:5511-12778 GCA_052089225.1 Nesterenkonia sp. | reverse complement strand
GCGGCGGTCGCCTTCGCTGGGCTGCTTACCGCGGTGCTGACTTCTGACACGGTCCGCGGGTGGCTTGAGTCCCTGGTGCAGCAGGCGTTGAACGGCAGCTGACATGGCGGAAACTGCGCGCTGTGAGACCCAGCGCGGCTCTGTCACCGCAGAGTTCGCCCTCGGGCTTCCGGCAGTGGTGCTGGTGCTGATGCTGGTGCTCGGACTGGCCATGCACGGCGCAGCCCGAGTCACGCTGGAGGACGGTGCCCGCGCCGGCGCTCGAGAGCTTGCACGTGGCGAGTCGGCTGCCGCAGCAGAACAGAGCATCCGCACTGGCGTCGACGAGGACGTGACGGTGACGATCACCAAGAACGGCGAATACACGCACGTGGTGCTCACCCAACCTGTGGAGATTCTCGGACTGGTGCAGGTCAGCGCTGAAATCGCTGCCGAGGCCAGCGCCCGCACCGAACATCTGGCCGATCTGGAAGCAGCACCGTGAGCCGCCCCCAGGCTGATGCGCAGTCGGCGGAGCAGGGTTCGGGAACCGTGGTGACGCTGGGGATCATCGCCGCACTGCTGCTGGTGCTGGCGTTGGTGCATGCGCTCAGCGCCGCAGCCGTGGCCAAGGGACACGCCGCCCGCGCTGCGGATCTTGCCGCCTTGGCCGGCGCGGACACTGCGCGAGGTCTCCATGTCGGGGACCCCTGCACTGTGGCTGAACAGGTGGCGGTCCGCAATGGCGCAGACATGGAGGAATGCATCGTGGGCGGCGAGTATCCTGGCGAAGTCCGGGTGAGCGTCTCCCGATCGGTCAGCATCGCCGTGCTGGACGCGCAGCTGAGCATTCCGCCGCTGCCGGCGTCGGCCGATTCCCGGGCGGGACCGCCGCAAGCACTGCCCCAGTAGGGCCGACTGCGCCCGTTACACTTTCTGCTCATGGACGACAGTGAGCACCCAGCAGATTCCCACGATTCGATCCAGGTGGTCGGCGCTCGAACGAATAACCTGAAGAACGTATCGGTGGAGATCCCCAAGCGAAGACTGACCGTCTTTACCGGGGTCTCTGGGTCTGGGAAGTCCTCATTGGTCTTCGGAACAGTTGCCGCGGAGTCGCAGCGGATGATCAATGAGACCTATTCCGCCTTTCTGCAGGGGTTCATGCCGAGTCTGGCGCGGCCGGATGTGGACCTGCTCGCAGGCCTGACGACGGCGATCATCGTTGATCAGGAACGGCTGGGCGCGAACATCCGTTCCACTGTGGGCACTGTCACCGATGCCAACGCTATGCTGCGCATCCTCTTCTCCCGATCCGGGGACCCCCATATCGGCTCGCCCAATGCGTTCTCGTTCAACGTGGCCACCGCCTCCGGCAAAGGATCGCTCACCGTGGAGAAGGCCTCCGCAGCCAAGAAACCCGAACGCGCGGAGTTCACAGTCCAGGGCGGGATGTGTGCGCACTGCGAAGGCACCGGACACGTCACCGACCTGGACCCTGACCAGGTGGTGGACCGGTCCAAGTCGCTGAACGAGGGTGCCATCCTGGTTCCCGGCTACAAGCCCGGCGGCTGGTCTGTGCGGTTCTTCGCCGAATCAGGGTTCTTCGACCCGGATAAGCCGGTGGGCGACTACACCGAGGCCGAAATGCATGATCTGCTGCACCGCGAACCGGTCAAGCGCACAATCGGCGGAGCGAATATGACCTACCAGGGTCTGGTCCCGCAGATCCAGAGGTCCTTCCTCTCCAAGGACCGCGAAGCGATGCAGACCCAGGTCCGTCAGTTCGTCGATCGTGCGGTGACGTTCATCGCGTGCCCGGACTGCTCCGGCACCCGGCTCAATCACAGCGCCCGGTCCTCACGCGTTGCAGGGATCAGTATCGCAGAGGCCTGCGCCATGCAGATCACGGATCTCGCCGCATGGGTGCGCGACCTCGATGTACCCGCGGTCGCCCCGCTGCTGGATCGGCTGGCCGAGAGCCTGGAGCACTTCATCGAGATCGGCCTGGGCTACCTGTCGCTGGACCGGGCCTCCGGCACGCTCTCCGGCGGCGAAGCCCAGCGGGTGAAGATGATCCGGCACCTCGGCTCGGCGCTGACCGATGTGACCTATGTGTTCGACGAACCCACAGCAGGTCTTCATCCCCACGACATCCAACGCATGAATCAGCTGCTGCTGCGCCTGCGCGACAAGGGCAATACGGTGCTGGTGGTCGAGCACAAACCCGACGTGATAGCGATGGCAGATCACCTGATCGACGTCGGGCCCGGGGCTGGAGCCGACGGCGGTGAGCTGGTCTACCAGGGCACCCTCGAAGGCATGAGAGGATCTGACTCGCTCACCGGCACCCATCTCTCCTACCGTGCCGCCCTGAGATCTGCGCCCCGCACCCCCAATGGTCAGCTGCAGATCCGCAGTGCCGATACCCACAACCTGAAGAACGTCGACGTCGACGTGCCGCTGGGTGTGCTCACGGTGATCACCGGTGTGGCCGGATCGGGCAAGTCATCGCTGATCCACGGCCATGCGGCGGGCCGGCCCGACGTCATCGCTGTGGACCAGACTCCGATCAAAGGGTCGCGGCGCAGCAACCCTGCCACCTATACGGGCCTGCTGGATCCGATACGAAAGGCGTTCGCCAAGGCCAACGGTGTGAAGCCGGCACTGTTCAGCGCCAACTCTGAGGGTGCCTGTCCGGCCTGTGGCGGTGCCGGGGTCATCGAGACGGACTTGGGGATCATGGCCTCTGCCAGCGCCCCCTGCCAGGAGTGTGAGGGTCGGCGTTTCCGGCCCGAAGTGCTGGAGCACGCCCTGGGCGGAAGGAGCATCGTTGAGGTTCTCGAACAGTCTGTGTCTGAGTCGCTGGAGTTCTTCAGCCATGGTGAGACTAAGCTCCCCGCAGCAGAAAAGATCCTGCGCCGACTGCATGACGTCGGCCTGGGATACCTGCGGCTCGGCCAACCGCTGAACACGCTCTCCGGCGGCGAGCGCCAGCGGATCAAACTGGTCACCCACATGGGTGCCGACGGCGGCGTCTACCTTCTCGACGAGCCCACCACGGGGCTGCACCTAGCTGACGTTGAGAACCTGCTGGGGCTGCTGGACCGGCTTGTCGACTCCGGTAAGACCGTGATCGTCATTGAACATCACCAGGCGGTGATGGCCCACGCCGACTGGCTCATCGATCTGGGACCGGGCGCCGGGCACGACGGCGGTGAGCTGGTCTTCTCCGGCACCCCGGCCCAGCTGGTGCAGAACCCCTCGACGCTCACCGGCGAGCATCTGGCAGCCTATGTGCGCTCTTAGCCGGCCCAGAGGACCTCAATGCCCAGGTGTTCGGCGACATCGCGCATGTCCTTATCAGCAGTGATGAGCGTGTTGGCGCCGACCTTCACACAAGAAGCCAGGGGCAGCGCGTCAAGACTCTTGGTGTGCACATCTGTGTCGAAAGCCACGTTGAAGTCCTGGGGCTCCACCTCAACGAGCTCGACTCGGAGAAGTTCGTTCTGATACGGACCCCACACATCTCCCAGACGAATCTGGGGCCGACGCGTCTCCAGCTCCAAGAGGCGCGATGAGATGAGTTGTCCGGTCTCCTCGATCTCGCGCAGTATGCGACCGCTGTGCGGATTGAGATCACGCTTGCTGTGCTTCTTCATGGGGCGCCTTCCGTATGGCACCTCCGGAATGGAAGTTTTGTAGAACATTCTCTACATATCCTTCTTCTCAGAGCCCCAGGGTCTCCGGCAGCATGCTGAGCACCACCGGCACCACGCCCAGCAGGATGAAGGCCGGTAGGAAGCATGCGCCCAGCGGCAGCATCATCTTCACCCCCAGCTCTTCGGCGCGGCGTTCAGCATCGTGGCGGCGTTGGACTCGGGCCTGCGCGGCCGCGGCCCGAAGCATGGAGGCACTGGGTGCCCCGGTGGCGTAGGCGAAGCTGAGGTGTTCGCAGAAGGCGCTGAGCTCAGTGTCCTCGGTGACCGGCTCCACCGCCTGCTCCCATGGGGCACCGGCGGCGATCGCGTGGTGGACACGAGCTAAGCGTTCGGCGCCAGGGACAGCGTCCGCCAGGCGATTGAGTGCGGCTTCGATTCCCACCCCGGCGCCCAGCAGCGCAGCGGTGAGATCCAGCAGCACCGCAGCATCGGCGCCCTCGCTCTGGGATTCGGCTCCCCTGCCCAGGATCAGCCGTCGCAGTCGCCGCCCAGGGGTGCGCCGGCGGTTGGTGCCGCTGTCCGTCTCATGAAGCATCAGCAGCACCAGCCCAACAATGAGCGCGGCGGCCAGCAGGGTCCACAGGTCAGACATGGCGCATCACCGCGGCGATCATGCGTGAGCTCCAGAGTCGGCCCAATATGAGGAACCCGATGCCTGCGAACAGGCACAGCATGCCCAGCCCTCCGCCCAGCAGAGTGGCTGTGGGTGAGGCACCCATGATGTGGCCCAGCACCACTCCCCCCGCCGGCAGCAGAGTGAGGATCAGCTGGGTCAGCTTCGGCCCGGCGACTGCCGTCTGCACCGCCGCGGCCAGCTGGGCCGAATCATCGGCGGCATCTGCCAGCTGCTCCATCAGGTGCGACAGGGCAGCACCAGTCTGCTCAGACAGTGCGGTGACCGCGATCAGCCGATTCACCAGGTGGCGCAGCCGACGGTTCTGCGTCTGGACTGCGGCTCGGCGCAGTCCTGCTGCGGTCCCGGATCCGCTGGCCTCGGCTGCTGCCGCCTGCGCGCAGATCAGGGTCAACGGGTGGTCGGGGTCTCGGCGTCGCCAATGTGTCAGCAGGTCGCCCCAGGCCTGACCCTCACCGCGACCGGACTGCAGCAGGGCGCTGAACTGCCGCAGCAGTGCTGCGGAGTCCTTCCGCAGCTCCTGCGGTGGGATGGTCTGTGCGCCGCGCAGCCGCGCAGACAGGTAACCGAGGCTGAAACCGGCGCGGTCTGAGCGGCCAGAGCTGCCGATCGCTCGCGGCAGGCACAGCAGAAGAGCACCTGTCACCAGTGCCGTCACGGAGGCCCAGATCAGTGCATTCACCGCACCAGCTCCTCCCAGCCGCCGTCGTACCAGCCGGGACCACGGACCGTGCGCTCACCCTCAGTGCGGAGCACTTCAGTCATAGTGAGCCTGCCCTGGTGGTACCGGACACTCGAGAGCGCAACCGGCATGCGTCGACCGGCGCGCCGTTCCACATGCAGCACCGAGTGCAGGGCCGCCGCAGCCTGGACTCCGACGGTCTCCGGGCCGAGTCCGGCCAGAGCACCCATGGCGATCAGCCGGGCAGGCACCGCCTGCGGCGAGTTGGCATGCACCGTTCCCCCAGCCCCCTGGTGACCGGTGTTCATGGCGGTGAGGAAGTCTCGCAGCTCCGCGCCCCGACACTCTCCGACGATCAGCCGGTCCGGACGCATCCGCAGCGTCTCGCGGACCAGCTGACCGATATCCACCCGCCCTGCGCCCTCGACGTTTCCCCCTCGTGCCTGCAGGTGGACCACGTGCCTGTGCTGGGGCAGCAGCTCTGTGGTGTCTTCGACCACCACGATCCGCTCCTGCGCCGACGCTTCACCCAGCATCGCGGCCAGCAGCGCCGTCTTCCCGGAGCCGGTTGCGCCTGAGATCAAATAGTTCATCCGCTGCGCGACCATCGCGTGGATGACCGGCAGCCACTGCCCTGCTGCTGACCATTGCAGAGCCAGCTGGTCCAAACTGTCCGATGAGCTGCGCGCCACCCGCACGGAGATCATCGTTCCCTCGACCGCGATCGGCGGGATGACCGCGTGGATGCGGCAGTTGCCCAGCCTGCCGTCAGCACAGGGCTGACCCTCGTCCAGCCGCCCGCCGGCCACTGAGATCAGCCGCCGGGCCAGCGCTCGAGCCTGTTCTTCGGAGTCCAGGCGTGCACCCGTGCGCCGCAGCCCCTCTGCGCCGTCGGTCCAGATCCATCCGTCGGCATCCAGGACCACATCGGTGACCCCGGGCCGGTCGACGAACTGCTGAAGAGGACCGAGTCCCACGAGTTCATCGCGCAGCTGCTTGACCAGCTGGGCCGCCGTCCCCGAACCCAGCGCCAGACCGGCTGAACGCACTGCTTCGGCTATGCGCACCGGGGTGATCGGCTCCGTTGAGGAGGTCAGCTTCTCGCGAAGCTCATCCAGCTGCTGCTCACGCATCGCCGACCCCCAAAGCCTGCAGCACACCGTCGACCATCCTGGCTCCGCGGGCCGAACGCAGCAGCTCGTAGGTATCCGCCAAGTCGTCGGTTCGCGCCAGCCACCTCTGTTCGGCCAGGTCGGCCACCACCGGGGCGCTGAGCCGTTCTTCGAGATCCTCCGGGCCCCAGCCGGGTGCGGCACGGCGATTTGCTGCCACTGCGGCCTGAACCGGCGCGGCGGCACGAAGCAGCCCGGCGGCAGCCTCCGCCGCCCGGGGCGAGGCTCTGGTCACCACCAGCAGCCGCTCCAGCTGCTCGCCCAGAACGGCGAGCGTCTCAACTCGCTGGCCGATGTCGATGATGACGACGTCGAAGGCGCTGCGCCCGGCGGTCACTGCGGCAGGCAGCAGCGGGCCCCGCTGCAGGGTCTCGACAGACCCGGTGAGCACCCCGATGCCGTCCAAGACCGGCAATGCGGCGCTCAGATGTGCGGTGGAGATCTCGCCCTCTGTCCTGATCAGCTGCTCCCAGTCGAGGTCCCCGCCCTCCACGTTCCCGCCGCCCAGCCGCTGCTGACTTCGTGCCCGGTGCACCAGATCGGCGAGTCCACTGCCGGGACCCAGCGCCGCGTCGATCAGCAGCGGACGTCGGCCGCGTGCGGCCAGCTCTGCCGCGCAGAGGTAGGTGAACGTCGTCGAGCCCACACCTCCTGCGGTGGATGCTGCGGCAACCACCCTTCCCTGAGACCGGTTGAACACCTCGGCGCTGAGCTGCTCGCTGAGCCAGCGTTCTGCCTGCGGCAGCGGCACCGGCCGCACTCCCGGCAGCTGTGCGGCCGCTTCCCACAGGGCATCTGCGTCGTAGCCCAGCAGCAGGGTTCCCTGCGACTGCCGCCCCGAGGTCGGAAGGCACTGGGCGGAGCACATCACGGCAGCCCAGCCGTCGCCGTCCTCGACGCCGCGCCAACTCGCCGACGTCTGAAGCCGCACACCGACCACTGCGGTGATCAGGGCGATGTCTTCGCGCAGAGCGTCGTCGTCGGTGATCAGCAGCACCGACTCTGCCCCGGCAGCCTGTCCGGCGTCGGCGGACTCGGCTGGACTGCGCGGCAGGCGGGGGTGCTTCATCTCTCCAGA
>JBQCZP010000055.1:0-5411 GCA_052089225.1 Nesterenkonia sp. | reverse complement strand
GCCCGCCCCCGGACGGCCGCGCCACAACGCGCAACGGGCCCGCTCAACGGGCGCCTCCTGCCAGCTGCGGCGCGGTCAACCCTCAGGTGGCCCGCGAGCGGGCCTGCGGCGGGTCAGCGCTTGAAGCGGCGCGGATCCAGCACCCGGGCCTCGTCCCACTCTTGGGCCCATCCCAGTCGCTGCAGCATCCGGTCAAGCAGGATGCCGGTGAATCCCCAGACGAATGCGGCGTCGGCGGTTCCCCCGCCGAAGTAGAAGGCCGGGGTGGGAACACGCATACCGTCACGGTCGATGACCGCCATGTAGCGGTGAGCCGGCGCCACCAGGTCTGCCACCGGTGCCCGGATCACCCGCGCCACCTCGCCGGCGTAGGGCGTGAACACCCCCGGATCCTCCGCGACGGCCAGCACCGGCGTGACGCTGAAGCCGCTGACCGGAATCAGCGCCGGCGGCAGCGGGCCGAGCACCTCCACCCCCGCAGGGTCGAGCCCGACCTCCTCCTGGGCCTCGCGCAGGGCCGTGCCTGAGGTGTCGAGATCGAACTCCTCGGCCCCTCCGCCGGGGAATGCGATCTGCCCGGGGTGCTTGGCCAGGGCCGCGCTGCGTTCGGTCAGCAGCAGGCGCGGGCCGTCGTCGTCCTGCCACAACAGCACCAGCACGGCCGCGTGCCTGATGGTGACCGCCTCAGGGAGGCTGCGGTACCGCTGATTCGCCGGGTCGCTCAGCCACCAGCGCCCCGCTGCGGCGGCGTCGGGGTTGTGCTGAACGAAGTCCGCGGCCTCGGCCACCAGTCCACGCAGCGGTGGGTCGACGTCAGACGGCAGATTGTGCTCAGGCACTGAGCTCGTACCCCGCATCGCGCAGCTGCCGGCGGCTCCACCCGTCAAGCATCTTCTGGTGCAGCTCCTCACGGCCGGGTGCGAGTTCGTACTTCAGCAGCTTCTGCGCGGCGTCGGCGTCGGTCTCCCCGATCCCGTAGGAGGGGCACAGGTGCGCCACCGGGCAGGCACCGCAGGCCGGTCGGCGCGAATGGCAGATGCGGCGCCCGTGATAGATCAGTCGATGACTCAGCGCCGTCCAGTCCTTGGGCTCGAAGAGCTCGGCGACGTCGTGCTCGACCTTCACCGGGTCCTCCTGTTCGGTCATGCCCAGTCGGCGGGCGAGCCTGCCGAAGTGGGTGTCCACCGTCAGCCCCGGTGTGCCGAAGGCGTTGCCGAGCACCACGAAGGCCGTCTTGCGACCCACCCCGGGCAGCTTCACCAGCTCCTTGAGCGAATCGGGGACGACGCCGTCGTGCTCATGCACCAACGCGTCGGACAGCCCCAGCAGCGATCGGGTCTTGGCCTGATAGAACCCGGTGGGCCGAATGATCTGGGCCAGCTCGTCCTCGTCGGCCGATGCCATGGCGAAGGCCTCGGGATAGCGGGCGAAGAGCTGCGGAGTGATCTGATTGACCCGCACATCAGTGGTCTGGGCCGAGAGCACAGTGGCCACCAGCAGCTCGAAGGGATTCTCAAAGTCCAGCTCGGCGACAGCATAGGGATAGGTCTCACCGAGGATGCGATTGACCCGGCGCACCCGGCGCTTCTTTCCGATCAGCGTCTTATCCACCATGGAGGCCTATCTTAGACGGCCGGGTGGTGCACCCGGCTCCGCAGCAGATGGGCTGCCCGCCCGGTCCCAGGAAACCACGTGAGAACCCGGTGCCGCTCACCGAGACTTTTCGACCACTCACGGTCGCTGAATCACCATCCGGTCCTCAGGGCGCCGCGGATTCTCGCCTGATCGGCGTCAACGCGCTATCGTGATCCTGGACACAAGATACCTACGTGGTCGCCTCGCTGCCCCCGGCTGCACTGCACTCGGCGGGTCGAAGCGGCGCTGACCCAGCGAACAGGAGGAGCGCATGACTACCGGTTCCGGATCCGCGAACGTTGAGACTTTCCCTCCCAGCGAAGAGTTCGCCGCCGACGCCGTCGCTCAGGCCGAGAAGTACGAACGGGCCAACAGCGATCGGATCGCCTACTGGGCGGAGCAGGCGCGCAGCGTCCTGCACTGGGACGAAGACTTCACCCAGACCCTGGACTGGTCGGATGCGCCGTTCGCCAAGTGGTTCGTCGGCGGCAAACTCAACGCCGCCTACAACTGTGTGGACCGCCACGTCGACGCCGGCAACGGAGACCGGGTGGCCATCTACTTTGAGGGTGAGCCGGGCGACACCCGCACGCTGACCTATAAGGACATGGCCGATGAGGTCGCCCGCGCCGCCAACGCCTTCGAGTCCCTGGGCGTGACCAAGGGCGACCGGGTCGCGATCTACATGCCGATGATCCCCGAGACCGTCATCTCCATGCTGGCCTGTGCCCGCATCGGTGCCATCCACTCGGTGGTCTTCGGCGGCTTCTCCGCAGACGCGCTGCGTTCACGGATCGACGACGCCGAGGCCAAGCTGGTCGTCACCGTCGACGGCTCCTACCGGCGCGGCAAGCCCTCACCGCTGAAGACCAATGTGGACACCGCCCTCTCCGCGCCGGGCCACACGGTGGAGAACGTGCTGGTGGTCCAGCGCAACGGCGAGGACGTCGCCTTCGACGCCGACATCGACGTCTGGTGGCACGACCTGATGCCGCAGCAGTCCTCGCAGCACACCTACGTGGCCCATGACGCTGAGCACCCGCTGTTCATCCTCTACACCTCCGGCACCACCGGCAAGCCCAAGGGCATCCTGCATACCACCGGCGGCTACCTGACCCAGAACGCGGTCACCCACCGCGACCACTTCGATCTGAAGCCCGAGCAGGACGTCTACTGGTGCTCCGCCGACGTCGGCTGGGTCACCGGGCACAGCTACATCCTCTACGGGCCCATGGCCAACGGGGCCAGCCAGATCATGTACGAGGGCACGCCGGACACCCCGCACAAGGGCCGGCTCTGGGAGATCGTGGAGAAGTACAGGGTCACCCAGTTCTACGCCGCACCCACGCTGATCCGCACCTGCATGAAGTGGGGCCGGGAGTTCCCCGATCAGTACGACCTCTCCAGCCTGCGGGTGCTGGGCACCGTCGGTGAGCCCATCAACCCGGAGGCATGGAGGTGGTACCGCGAGGTCATCGGCTCCAACAATGGCCCCGGCAGGCCGCCCAAGGAGCACCCGGCTCCCATCGTGGACACCTGGTGGCAGACCGAAACCGGTGCCCACATGATCAACCCGCTGCCCGGTGTCACCGCCACCAAGCCCGGCTCGGCCCAGAAGCCGGTGCCCGGCATCGCGGTCGACGTCGTTGATGACGACGGCAGAACGGTCAACCGGGGCGAGTCCGGGCTGCTGGTCATCACCGAGCCCTGGCCTGCGATGCTGCGCGGGATCTACAACAACCCCGAGCGTTATAAGGACACCTACTGGTCACGCTTCGGCGATATGTACTTCGCCGGCGACGGCGCCCGGTACGACATGGACGGCGACATTTGGCTCATGGGCCGGGTCGACGACGTCATGAACGTCTCCGGGCACCGGCTCTCCACCACGGAGGTCGAGTCCTCACTGGTGGCACACGAGGCGGTGGCCGAATCCGCGGTGGTCGGCGCCAAGGATGCCACCACCGGCGAAGCGATCGTGGCCTTCGTGATCGTCGGAGCTGATGTCGAAGCCTCTGCGGAGCTGGAGGCCGAGCTGCGCCAGCACGTTCGCACCGACATCGGCCCGATCGCCCAGCCGCGCAACGTGCTGATCGTTCCCGAACTGCCCAAGACGCGCTCCGGCAAGATCATGCGCCGGCTGCTGAAGGACGTGGCCAACGGCGATGAGATCGGCGACTCGGCTGTCGCCACCCTCGCTGACCCGGCGATCATCCACACGATTGCCGATGACATGAACACCCGGCTCAGCACCTGACCCCGGGCGGCGGGCCGCCCAAGGACCCGTTCCATGCATGCTGAGGGCTCACAGTGCAGTTCACTGTGGGTCCTCAGCTATTGTGAGGCTATGACTGAGACTTCGCGACTGCTGATTGTGCACGGACCCAACCTGAACCTGCTGGGCACCCGGGAGCCGGGCATCTACGGGACCGAAACCCTCGACGACGTCAACGAGCTGTGTCGCGCTGCGGCGACGCAGCGCGGCTTCGAGGTCGATGCGGTGCAGTCGAACCACGAGGGTGATCTGGTGGATGCAATTCAGGCTGCACGCGGCACAGCAGAGGGCATCGTGATCAATCCGGCGGCGTATACCCACACCTCGGTGGCGATCGCCGACGCGCTGGCCGCCGTCGGGCTTCCGGTGGTGGAGGTGCACATGTCCAATGTGCACGCCCGGGAGGCCTTCCGACAGCACTCCTATGTGTCACCGCATGCGGCCGCCGTGATCGCCGGGGCAGGATCCTCCGGCTACCGGTTCGCCGTCGAGCACCTCACCGCCCTGCTGCGCGGCTGACGAGCCGCCTCCGACCTTCCGCACCCCCTCTCTCCCCGAACTTCCACCTGACCACCGAACTTCCACGTGCTGTTTGAAGTTCAGCCGCCTATATGGCGTGGCAGATGAAACAGCATGTGGAAGAGCGGGGACGGTTATCCACAACTCACGCATGACCGGTTCCGCCCGTCAGCGGAAACGGTCATGCTTAAGCCCTATGGTGCCGTCGAAACAGCAGTCCATTCAGATCCACCGTGCGCAGCTGCGGGCGGACGGCGTTCACACCAGCTTGGCCCTCAGCGCAGCCGTGCGACGCGGTGAGCTGCTGCGGGTTCGCCGCGGGGCCTACGTCAGCGTCGACGACTGGGCGGCTGCACCACTGTGGCAGCGGTACTCCCTGGCGGTGGCTGCCACCGCGATGGGCGCAGCTCATCGCCCCACATTCTGCCGCGAGAGTGCTCTGCTGCTGTACGGTCTGCCCCTGGCCAGCACGCCTCGGCATGTGATGGTGCGCACTCCGGCCTACAACTGGGCCGGGGTCAAGCAGCCACCAGCCATGGCCAGCAGCACAGCCAGAGTCCGCCAAGCGCAGCAGGGCAGCCGGTCCACCCGAAACATCGCCACGAAGTACCTCGAGCCCGCGATCCTGCCCGGATCCACCCGGGCAGAGATGCGAGCTGCTCATCGGGAAACGCCCGTTCTGCAGACCGTGACGCTGCCAGAGGGCGCGCTGCCGGACATCACCGGTCCACAGCAGTATCAGGTCGAACCGCTGGGCCTGGCGCTGGTGGATACAGTCAGCAGAATGTCGTTGCCCGAGGCCGTCGTCGTCCTCGATGCGGCCAAGGCCCGGCACAGTCTGGATATCGCGCCGTGGCTGGGATACCTGAGGACGGCACGCCAGCGCAGAAACTGGCAGCGTGCGTGGGAGTTCGCCGATTCGCACTCAGAGTCCCCACTCGAGTCAGAGTCGCGGGCCGTCATCGCCCAGCTGGGGTTTCCT
>JBQCZP010000054.1:0-12937 GCA_052089225.1 Nesterenkonia sp. | reverse complement strand
GACTGTTCAGTTTTCATCCGTCGCTACGTGTCCATTATTCACCCGTCGTTGACAGGACGGTTCCGCAGAGGGATCCGTGGTCTGGCTTGGTTTGGGCTGCGGATCGTAAGATTGACTCATATTGACCGGATGAAGGGAGGGCACCATGTGCACTCAGCAATCTCCAGAGCCTCCCACCCACCTCACTGCAGGAGTCTTTCGTGCCCGTCATCCGCGTCGAATTCGAAACCACACCTGAGAAAGCCAAGAAGTTCCACAAGCGTGTCATGGCCGGTGCGCCTTTCACCGGCGAGAAAGAACAAGCGATCGATGAAG
Source organism: Nesterenkonia sp. (assembly GCA_052089225.1). Lineage (GTDB taxonomy): Bacteria > Actinomycetota > Actinomycetes > Actinomycetales > Micrococcaceae > Nesterenkonia. The sequence goes on along the minus strand of JBQCZP010000054.1, from coordinate 12,622 downwards.
CCTGGGGCCGTGGTCGAACCCCCACAGGGCATGTGGACTATCGAGGCATCAGCAACGACCAGCCCCCAACTCTGAAGTTCGATGTTGAAGTCAGCCTGGAACTGAACCAGTAATCAGCTGCCAGCTTCAAGAACCAGCTGCTCAGGACACCAGCCGCACTGGGGGTCTCCGGCGTGTCAGTGGGGGAACCCCCACCGGACACACCCGGCGCTGACCAGCAGCCTTGAAATCACGGGGGCAGGGGGTGTCCGTTTAGGTGGTCCGCAGCCTGGTCCGGTGACGGGGGGGCTATGTGGGACACCGCCCCGAAGGCGTCGGTGGTCAGGGAGCGTGGCCTCTCTGACAACGTCTGTGAGAGACCTGATGCGCAATGGCCAAGAAAGTGAGAAGTGGCCAACGTAGACGAGAACCCACATCCCTCAGCGGCCGGTGCTGAGCAGATCCTGCAGCGCGGAGATCAGGCTGGCCGCATCGGAGGCCGACTCCATGACGGGCTCAGCCTCGGTTCGCCGTCCGGCCTCGGGCTCTGCCAGCTGCAGCCGCACCGGTGGCGAGACTTCGTCGGGGCGCAGCAGCACCTGGTCCCAGGAGGCTCCTGCGACCAGGTGGCTGTAGTCGGAGACCAGTTTCCCACGCAGCCAGGCCCGGGTCTCCTCCGGCGGGTGGTCGGCAGCCCAGGTGACCTGCTCGTCGGTGAAGAGCCGGCGCATCCGCCCGGCACGGACCAGCCAGTAGTAGAGGCCCTTCTCTTCGCGGATGTCGTGGTACTGCAGGTCGATCATTCCCAGCCGCGCGGAGTTCCAGTCCAAAGAGTCGCGGCGGCGGTAGGACTCCAGCAGCTGCAGCTTCGCCACCCAGTCCACCCGATCTGCCGTCTGTGCCGGGTCGGCTTCCAGGTCGTTGAGGATCTCCTCCCAGGCCTCGAGCACTTCGGCGGTCTCGGTGTCGGGCACCGCATGCGGCAGTCCGGGAGTGGCGGACTCCCCCGCGTGGCTGACGGCCGCCTGAAGATACAGCCGCTGAATCTCCACCGCCGTCATGGGGCCCTGATCGGTGGCCACTGTGGTCTTCAGCGTGGGGTCATGCGAGACGGCCTTCAGCGCTTCCACCGGGTCGGAGAGCCGAATATCGGGTGCCCGGTCGGATTCGATCATGTCCAGCACCAGTGCGGTGGTGCCCACCCGCAGCCAGGCGGAGTATTCGCTCATGTTGGCGTCACCGATGATCACGTGCAGCCGCCGCCAGGAGTCGAAGTCCGCGTGGGGCTCATCGCGGGTGTTGATCATGGGTCGGCGCACCGTGGTCTCCAGTCCCACCGGCTCTTCGAAGAAGTCGGCCCGCTGCGAAATCTGGAAGCCGGCCTGCTGCGCCAGCTGTCCGATGCCCACCCGGCCGGCGCCGCAGAAGATCTGCCGGGTCGCGAAGAACGGCAGCAGGTGGGTGACCAGCTGTTCGAAGGCCAGGCTGCGCGGCACCAGATAGTTCTCATGTGCACCGTAGGAGACCGATTTGTTGTCGGTGTTGTTCTTGTACAGCAGCACTTCTGGGGAGTTCGGCTCCCGGTTGAGCCTGGCCGCCGCGGCCCGGGCGACCTCGTCACCGGCGACGTCGTAGAGCACCGCACGTTTGGCCCCGATCGTCTCCGGTGCCGAGTATTCGGGGTGGGCGTGGTCCACGTAGAACCGGGCGCCGTTGCCCAGCACCAGGTTCATCAGCAGCTGCGGCTGGTCCTCGTTGAGCTGGAAGAAGTCTCCGCGCCAGTGGGCGGAGCCGGGGGCGTTGAACCCGCCGCGCTCGGCGGTGTCGGCCGGGCTGGGGTCACCTCCGGAGACATTGCCCAGCGCATCGCGGACCGACCCAGAGCCGGCCTCCTGCTCGGCGGCGTAGCTGAGCGCCTCATCACTGTCGGTCAGCTGGGTGGGGTGGGCGGCTGAGCGGGGCAGCACCCAGCCGCGGGCATCGACCAGCGGTGATTCTGACTGGTAGTCCCACTCGGTGCCGGCCACCGATCCGCCCGCTTCGGTGACGTGGGCGGCGTAGGCGTTGACCAGCTCGATGGACAGCGCCACGTGGTTGGCCTTCGGGTTGGCCGGAGCGTGGATCCCGTACTCGGTCTCCATGCCGATGAGGCGGCGCACGCTCATGGGTTCAGTCCCATTCCGCTGATCATGGCCCGCTGCTCGGCCATCTCGGCTTCGAGCGCGGCCTCCAGGTGCTCTGCGGTGAGCCCCTTGGCCGCCGGGTCCTGCTCACTGCTGAGGAACTCCTTGATCGCGCCCTTCTTGGCCCGGTCCACCACGTTGGAGAGCACCGCACCGGACATGAACCCGGCCTGCTCCGGGTAGAGCCGGGTCACCACCGTGTTGATCAGCGCCTCGCGGGCAGCGACGGCGCCGCCGTGGTCGGCCATCAGGGAGGCGCGCAGCGGCACATCGGAGCCTAGGTGGATGCGCAGGATCTCCCGCGCCCCATCGGCGGAGGGCCGCTGCACCCGGATCTTCACGTCCAGCCGGCCCGGCCGCAGGATGGCCGGGTCAATCATGTCCTCACGGTTGGAGGCGCCGATGACGATCACATTGTCCAGCGACTCCACCCCGTCGATCTCGGCCAGCAGCTGCGGCACGATCGTGGTCTCCGCGTCGGAGGAGACCCCGGTGCCGCGGGTGCGGAACAGTGCTTCCATTTCGTCGAAGAAGACGACGACGGGCCGGCCCCCGGAGGCCCGCTCACGGGCGCGGGAGAAGATCACCCGGATGTGGCGCTCGGTCTCGCCGACGTACTTGTTCAGCAGCTCCGGGCCCTTGATGTTCAAAAAGTAGGCGCCGTCGCCGTTCTCATCGGCCAGCGAGGAGGCCACAGCCTTGGCGATCATCGTCTTGCCGGTGCCCGGTGGGCCGTAGAGCAGGATGCCCTTCGGCGCCAGCAGCCCGTGCTCTTCGTAGAGGCCGGCGTGCAGGAAGGGCAGCTCGACGGCGTCGCGGATCTGCTCTATCTGATCGGCCAGGCCGCCGATGCCGGAATAGGAGACGTCGGGCGACTCCTCCAGCACCACGTCTTCGACTTCGGAGAGCGCGACGACTTCGGTGGCGGTGCCGGTGCGCAGGTCCACGATGACCGCGTCGCCGATGCGCACCGGGTGGCCCTCGGGCTTATCGGTGACCGGGGTGAGGCGAACCACCCGCTCCTCCTCGCCGCGGGTGATGATCACCAGTCGGTCGTCGGGCAGCACCTCTTTGATGCGGGCGACCTCGCCGGTGCGCTCCGGGGCGCCGACGGCGATGATGCTGAGGTTCTCGTTCAGCAGCACTTCGGCTCCGGGGATCAGCTCCTCGGTGCTGATCAGCGGGGAAACGGAGACCCGCATCTTGCGTCCGGCGTGCAGCACATCGCAGCCGGCGGCGGTGGCGGCCTCGATTTCGCGGCCCTCGGCGGCGTCGCGGGCTGGGTGGTAGCGAATGACCGAGGCGTAGGTGAACGGTGGGTTCCCGTCGGCCTCCAGGGCCTCCTTGAGCTGCTCGATCTGCCCGCGGGTGGACTCCAGCATGCCGGTGATCCGCTCATTGTGCCGCCCGGCGGTCTGCAGCTGCTGCTCCAGGTCGCGCTGGCGGTGCCGCAGGTTGTCGATCTGCCGGTGCGCCTGCTCCAACTTCTGCTGGGCCTGCTGTGCGGCGTCGCGGTGTTCGGCGTCATTGTGGTCAGCGGCCATCGGGCACCTCCTGTGCTGCCTCGGCGATGGACTGTGCGTGGGTGCGTACTCGGCGGGCCTTCCTGCCGGAGACCGTCCGTGTTCCCAGGTTAGCCTCATCCCAGACCGGGCCCTGATCAGCTGTTTCCTGACCTGCCGTTTCCTGATCGGCCCGCCAGCTGGTGCCGGCCCAGGCAGCCTTGTCCTCAGCGGCGGGCTCGGAGACCTTCTCGCGCTTCTTCAGCGCCAGCGGCTGCTGGCCATCGGCTAAGCGCCGGACGGAGAGCAGGAATCCGGTGTGGGCGACCATCCGGTGATCGGGCCGCACGGCCAGACCGTCCAGGTGCCAGGTGCGCAGCATGATCTCGTGGGCCTCGGGTTCGGTGAAGCCGCCGGCCTCGCGGACGGCTTCGGCCAGTCGGGACAGCTGGGTCACCGAGGCCACGTAGCTGACCCAGACTCCGCCGGGCGCCAGCACAGTGGAGACCATGTCCAGACAGTCCCAGGGGGTGAGCATGTCCAGCACCACCCGGTCCACGCTGCCGGGGCGCTCAATGTCTGTGGGCACCACGGCGGCGTCGCCCTGGTGGATCTGCCAGCCGGGGTGGGCATCGCCGAAGAAGGCGTCCACATTGGCCCGGGCAATCTCGGCGAACTCTTCGCGCAGCTCGTAGGAGTGCAGAGTGCCGTGCTCGCCGACGGCCCGCAGCAGCGAGATGGACAGCGCCCCGGAGCCGACGCCGGCCTCCAGCACGTGGGCGCCGGGGAAGACATCGGCGAGTTGGACGATCTGCGCGGAGTCCTTCGGGTAGACCACTGTGGCTCCGCGCGGCATGGAGAGCACGAAGTCGTTCAGCAGCGGGCGCAGCACCTGGTACTGGTGCCCGCCCTCGTTGGTGACCACGACGCCCTCCGGCTGGCCGATGAGCGCCTCGTGGTGCAGCACCCCGTGGTGGGTGTGCCACTGCCCGGCCTCGGCCAGGGTGATGGTGGATCGCCGGCCCTTGTAGTCGGTGAGCTGCACGCGTTCGCCGGCCTTCAGCGGCCCGGTGCGCATATGGGCGCCGAACGCCCGGCCTGTGCTGTGATCGCTCATGCGCTGGCTGGTGCGGCGCTGACGGGTACCGGTCTGGACAGCAGGGCCCGCAGGTCATCGACGCCGAGGCCGGCCAGGGTGTCCACCAGGTGCCAGGCCCCCTCCTCGGGCAGCTGCGCATAGTGGGGTACCGCCACCGTGACCATGCCGGAGGCCACGGCGGAGGCGGTGCCCGGAATGGAGTCTTCCACGGCGATGCAGCGGGCACGGTCCAGCTCCTCGCCGGTGCGCTGGGCGTGGTCGGCGGCCATCGTGGTGAACGCTGAGTGATAGGCCTCGGGGTCGGGTTTCCCGGCGGAGACCATGTCTCCGGTGACCACGAATTCCAGGCTGCCGGCCGGCAGGGCGGAGACGATGGCCTCGGCCAGCGGCGCGAAGCTCATGGTCACCAGCGCGCATCGTACGCCCTCGTCGTTGAGCGCCTGCAGCAGCTCACGGGCGCCGGGGCGCCATGGGATGCGCTCAGCGCAGCGGGCGGCGACGTCGGCGGTCAGGTGGTCGATGATCTCACGGTTTCCCATGTCCACACCGGCTCCCTGCAGCACCGAGGCGGAGTACTCCAGGGCTTGGCCGACCAGCAGGTGGGCCTGCTCCTGACTCCAGGCGCCTCCGTAGGACTCCACGAGTTCGCGCTCAGCGGCGATCCAGTAGGGCTCAGTGTCCACCAGTGTGCCGTCCATATCCCAGAACACGGCCTGCAAATCTGACATGGTCTCCATCGTACTTCCCCGGCGCAGGCACTGGGACTACTGTGAGGAACGTGACTGAGGAGAATCGCCCACCCGACTCTGAGGACCCTGACGGCCCAGCCGGTGGCCTGGACAGGGCCAAGCTGCTGGCTGCCCACCTGCGCAGCATCGCCGACGAGTCCGCCGAGGAGACCGGCCGGCCCACGGTGATGGTGCTGGCCTTCGAGGGCTGGAACGACGCCGGCGGGGCAGCCTCAGCCGCGGTGCGCAGCGTCGCCCACGCCCTGGATGCGGACCTGGTGGAGAAGCTCACCGAGGAGGAGTACTACGACTTTCAGTTCTCCCGGCCCAAAGTGGTCAACAATTCCGGCCACCGCGAGATCATCTGGCCGGCGACCACCATCCTGCGCGCCACGCCCCCACGTGGTGAGTTCGATGTGCTCTTCGTCCACGGGGTGGAGCCCAGCTTCCGCTGGCAGGCCTACACCGCAGACCTGCTCACCAAGGCCGCCGAACACGAGGTCACTGCTGTGGTGCTGATGGGTGCGCTGTTGGCCGATGTGCCGCACACTCGGCCGATTCCCACATCGTTCTCCAGTGAGGATTCCCAGCTGCGTGCGCTGCTGGACATTGATGAGCCCACCTATGAGGGTCCGACCGGGATCGTCGGGGTGCTCTCCCACACTGCCCATCAGGCTGGTGTGCCGGCCGTCTCGCTGTGGGCGGCGGTGCCGCACTACGTGGGCCAGGCCCCCTCGCCGAAGGCGCAGCTGGCACTGATCCGCAAGCTCGAGGAGCTGCTGGGGCTCTCCCTGGACACCCACGAGGCCGAAGAGATCGCCGAGGACGCCGCCGCCTGGGAGCGTGGGGTCGACGATCTGGCCGAGGACGACGAGGAGATCGCCGACTACGTCAAGCGCCTGGAGGAGGCCACCGACACCACCAACCTCCCCGAAGCCTCAGGCGAGGCGATCGCCGAAGAGTTCGAACGCTATCTGAAGCGCCGCAAGCCCCCGGAGAAGTAGGTCCCATCGCTGTCAGACAACCGTGCAGAACCTCCTCTGGACCGAGTCAGGGGTCGGTCTTCTCGGAGGCCTCGCGTGCTTCGCGGGCTGAGCCCACGTCGTCGACCACTATCACGATGTGGCGCACACTGGTCAGCAGCGCCCCGTAGAGCGGCCATGCGCTGTCGGGCAGGCTGTCCGCGTCAGAGAGTTCAGAGGCCAGTTCGTCCAGGTGGTCGTAGTACTGCTCGACTTCTGCATCCGGATCGGCGATTGCTTCACCGACGCCTCGGACAACCTCCACCCACTGCTCACGGAATCGGGCGTCCCAGCCGCCTTGGACGTAGGAGGCCTCACGCAGAGTGCGGGTAAGGTTGCGAAGGTGGGAGATTCCCTCATCGATCCTGCCGAGGATCTCCTCATAGCTGACCTGATCCTCCCGCGTGGCCCGCCGGCGCTGTGCCTTTTGCACGCGCATTCCGAAGCGCGGGTTGGCGACTTTGCTTTCACGGGCGAAGCGCACCACTGACCAGGCGGAGCCCAGCTCCGCAGTCATCGAATTGGTCTCCTTCAGCCAGGACTCTGCCTGGTCGGTGTCCCACGATTCGTCAAACTCGTGGGCCATATTCAGCAGCACTGCGCCCATCCGGCGGTTGATGCTGTCGACGTAGCGGCTGGCCTGCTGGTCCCGCACCGGCGGCAGCACCAGCATGTTCACCGCCACGCCCAGTGCGACCCCCAGTCCCACTTCCAGGACTCGCTCGCCCAACAGTGACTCTTGCTGGGAGTAGTCGTTGCCGAGTATGAAGATCGCCGTGGTCGCGATCGCTGCGCCTTCATCTCTGACCCAGCGGAAACGGGAGATCACCACTCCCACCAGCAGCGCCAGTGCGAACGTCCATAGGCTCACCCCCAAGAAGTGGCCGACGACGAACGACAGGCCCACCCCGACGGCAGAGGATACGGTGGTCTGGGCCCCGTGGGCGAACGAGCGATACACCGTGGCGTGGACGGTCAGCAGCGCCGTCCACGGCGCCAGAAAGGGCATCTGGGAACCCAGGACGTAGATGGAGAGCGCCCAGGCAGCCGTGGCGGCCACAACGGTCTTACTGATCTGCAGAACGTCGGTGAACGTTTCCGGGCGACTCGCCCACTGGCGCAGCCGTTCCTTCAGGGCCCCTGGGGCCGATCGCTTGCGGAACTGCGGCACAGCTCTCCTGCTCTCCTCGGGTACGGAAAGAACCTAACATCCCAGGTTCTCCGCCCCCTCCACAAGCGGACTCTCAGCCGGTCAGATCCAGGCTCAGCTGGTCAGGTCCAGACCCAGCAGGGCTTGGACTACCTCGGCCACACGCTTGGCACTGGTGGTGGCGGCCAGGTTGCCGGCGGCCCACTGGTCAAGCTGGTCCAGTGCCGCCGGAGCATCGAGGTTATCCGCCAGAGCAGCCATCAGCGCCCGCTGCAGCTCCTCGGGCGCATCCGCGTCGACGGCAGCGGCGTCGTCGTGCTGGGCCTGCGGTGCCGCGGCCAGTGCCTGCTTCCAGGCGGTGAGGCGCTCTGCGGCGCGACTGAGGTCGGCGTCGGTGTAGCTCCAGTCGCTGCGCCAGTGGTTGCTCAGCAGCAGGGTGCGGATCGCCTGGGGGTCCTCGCCGCGTTCGCGCAGCCTGGAGATGAGCACCAGGTTGCCCTGTGACTTGGACATCTTCTCGCCCTGCAGCCCCACCATTCCGGTGTGCATATAGCGCTGCGCCAGCGGGACCTGGTCGGCGGCGGTGGCGTGGGCGGCGGAGAATTCGTGGTGCGGGAAGCGCAGATCGGAGCCTCCGCCCTGAACGGTGAAGGGTGCGGGCAGCCTGCGGCGGGCGATCACCGAACACTCGATGTGCCAGCCGGGCCTGCCCTCCCCCAGGCCGGCGCCGTCCCAATAGGGTTCGCCCGCGCGCCTGGCCCGCCACAGCAGCGGGTCCAGCGGGTCGCGTTTGCCCGACCGCTGCGGGTCTCCGCCACGTTCGGGAAAGAGCTCCTCCATGGTGGGCCGGTCGTAGCCGCCCACACTGCCCAGCCGCCAGTCGGACCGGGCTTCGGCGGCAGCGATGTCGAAGTAGTAGTCAGCCCCGGCAGCGTCGTCGGTCTCCACCTGGTAGGCGATGCCCAGGTCGGCCAGACGCTCCACATCCTCCACCACCTCCGGAATCATCTCCACTGCCCCGATGTAGGAGGTCGGTGGGATCACGTCCAGGGCGTCCATGTCCTGGCGGAAGAGTTCGGTCTGCTCCTCGGCCAGCTCACGCCAGTCCACCCCGGTGGCCTCTGCGCGCTCCAGCAGGGGGTCATCGATGTCGGTGACGTTCTGGACGTAGTTGACCTGAAGGCCGGCGGCACGCCAGTAGCGCACCAGCAGGTCGAACTGCACATAGGTGTTGGCGTGGCCCAAGTGGGTGGCGTCGTATGGGGTGATGCCGCAGACGTAGAGCGAGGCCAGCCCGTCGTCGGAGGTGGTGGGCAGCGTGGCTGCGTTGGGGGTGTCGTAGAGCGTCAGGCTCTCTGCCACCGTGGGCAGGCTGGGCACAACAGGGGCACTCCACGATCTCACGCAGACGGTCCTTTCGCAGGGGATCACAGGATTGGTTCAAAGCAGGGGTGGTTCATAGTGGGAACAGTTCCTATGGGGAAGCAACTCGGCTCAGGCGTTGATAATTCCGAACCCGAGGCAGATGTAGACGAAGAGGCCCAGCAGGATCCGGTAGTTGACGAAGACCGTGTAGGAGTGGGTGGAGACGTATTTGAGGAACCAACCGATGATCACATACGCGACGACGAACCCCACACCGGTGGCCAGCATGGTCTGGGCGAAGTTGTAGGGGCCGCTGGGCTCCTCCACGGAGCCGATGAGCTTATAGAAGCCGGAGCCGAAGACGGCGGGGATGGCCAGCAAAAACGAGTAGCGGGCCGCGGCCTCGCGGGTGTAGCCCATCAGCAGCCCGGCGGTGATGGTGCCTCCGGAGCGGGAGACTCCGGGGATCAGGGCCATGGCTTGGGCGAAGCCGTAGATGATGCCGTCGCGGATGCTCAGCTCTTCCAGCGGCTTCTTCTGTCTGCCGTAGTGATCGGCCACCGCGAGGAAGAAGCCGAAGACCACCAGCATGGTGGCGGTCAGCCACAGGGTCCGGAAGACGGTGTCGATGTAGTCCTCAAACACGAGTCCGAGGATCACAATGGGGATGGTGCCCACGATGATCATCCACCCCATGCGCACATCCGGGTCATTGTGCGGCAGTTTGCCGGCCACGGCGGCGAACCAGGCGCGGATGATGCGTACGATGTCGCGCCAGAAGTAGACGACGACGGCGGCTTCGGTGCCCAGCTGGCTGATCGCGGTGAAGGCGGACCCGGGGTCGGCGGCTCCGGGGAGGAACTCGCCGACGATGCGCAGGTGCGCAGAGCTGGAGATGGGGAGGAACTCGGTGATGCCTTGGACCAGGCCAAGGATGATCGCTTCAATCCACTGCACGCAGGAAGCCTAGTGCAGTCGGGTCAGTGCGGGTAAACGGCGCGCCCGGTGTTCAGTGACCAACCGGGCTGCACCAGCGGCAGGGTTCAGTTGTCTGCGCCGTCGGTGTCCGCGTCGAGGTCGTCATCATCGAGCGTATCGTCGTCGTCCTCGTCGTAGAGGTCCAGCGGGGTGACTTCTCCGGTGGCGCCGAAGAGCGCATCCTCGTAGGCCTCGAAGGCGTCAGCCACGCTGTAGAAGGCCGATTCCACGGCAGGGTCGTCGTCGCTGCGGCGGTTGACCGCGGTGGAGAGGTGCTCCTCCAGCGCGTTAGTGAGGGCGCTGAGCGCGATGCGCGGATCCATGTTCATAGCCATCACAGTATCAACGCTTCCCACCGGAGGTAAGACCCGGGATGGGTGGGTCCGCCGGAAGTTCCTCGAGCACGTACGGTCAGCCCATGGTTTCAGCCACAGCAGCGGCAGCGACCTCGTTCTGGAGCCGGACAAGGACTGAGACGCGTTCGGTCTTGACACGACTAGTTCGACCACTTAGGTTCTATAGTTAACAATAGAACCTAAGGGCGCGTGAATGCTTACTGGCGATGGACCCATTTACCAGCAGCTTGCGGATCGTATTGCTGAAGACATCATGTCCGGAATCTACCCGGAGGAATCCAGCGTGCCGTCCACGAACGAATATGCGGCCTTTTACCAGATCAGCCCCATCACGGCCGCGAAGGGGGCACACCTGCTCATTGAACGTGGTGTGCTCTACATGAAACGTGGGGTGGGGATGTTCGTCGCCACCGGCGCGACGAGTAAATTGCGGGCGCAGCGTCGGGCGGAATTCCGTGAAAGCCACGTAGCACCTCTCGTCCGCGAGGCTCGATTACTGCAGATCCACCGTGACGAGCTTGCCGAGATGATTGACGAGGAGGGCATTAAATGAGCAGCGCCATCGAGGTCCAATCCGTGACGCGAACCTACAGCGGGGTGGCTGCACTCGAGAATGTCAGTTTCAGGATTCCGCGCCACTCAATCGTCGGGCTTCTTGGCCGGAATGGAGCCGGCAAGACCACCATCATGTCGATCCTGGCCGGTCAGGAGCGACCCTCCTCGGGCCACGTCGAGGTTCTCGGGCGCAGCCCGTTCGAGAACGCGCAGACACTGGCCCAGATCAGTTACGTCCGCGACAATCAGCGCTATCCGGATGATTACCGGCTGCACCACGTGCTGCGGATCGCCCCTGATTTCGCGCCGAATTGGAGTTCGGACGTCGCGGCTGAGCTTGTCGAGGGCTTTCGCATTCCGAAGAAGACGCGTATCAAACAGCTCTCCCGCGGCCAGCTCTCCTCGGTCGCGATTGCACTCGGCCTGGCCTCGCGCGCGCCGATCACCCTGCTGGACGAACCGTACCTCGGACTCGACGTCACCGCCCGAGCATTGTTCCACGACGTGCTGCTCCGCGAGTACGAGCAGCAGCCCCGCACTGTCCTGCTGTCCACCCACCTCATCGAGGAGTCCGAATCGCTGTTCGATCGCGTGGTGATTATGGATCAAGGGCGTGTTGTCATGGACGCCGATCGCGACGAGACCAGCGATGCGGCGTGGGTGGCAAGCGGCACCACCGAGGCTGTCTCCCAGTTGGTGGCCAACCATCGCGTCCTCAAACGGAACACAGTCGGCGGCTTGACCTCTGTCACTGCTGCAGGTGTCATCGACGAGCGCATGCGAGAGCAGGCACGTGAACTGCGTCTGGAGATATCGCGGGCCTCGCTGCAGCAGCTCGTCGCCGCCTACGGCGCGGAGGGCACCGAACCCCACCACATCCCGGAGGCGCGACGAGCGTGAGTATGACCATCTCGACTACCAAACTGCATCTCAACAAGCGCGAGGCCACCTTCGGCGTCCCGCTCTACATCACCGCTGTCGTGGCAGTGATCTCCGTACTGATCTCGTTCTTGTTTTGGCGCTCCGGCAGTGTCCCCGGCACGCCCGCTTGGGTACAGGGCTCGCAGAGCAATCCGGGCATTGCCTATGCGCTCGCGGGGTTCCTCGGATACCTGGGCGTCCAATCAGTTGCGACGACGTTTCCATTCGCCCTCACTCTCGGGGCCACCAGGCGCGGATTCGTTGGCGGCACCTTTCTCTGGGGTGTGGCTGCCTCCGCCTATATGACACTGGTGTTCGCTGTACTGACGATGGTTGAGATCGCAACTGACCATTGGTTCTCCGGTTTCTACATTTTCGACATTTACGTCCTCGGGGCCGGCGACCTCAGTGTGCTCATCCCCATTGTCTTCCTCGGCGTGCTGTCGGTGCTCACAGTGGGCGGTGTCTTCGGCGCATCGTGGATAAGGTTCGGTGCCAAAGGTCCGCAGTTCGTCGGTATTGGCGTGGCCGTCGTCTTAGCCCTCGCTCTGATCCTGGTTCTGCCGGCCGTCGGTGACCTTCTCGCCGCATTCCAGCTGTGGTGGCTCGCCGTGGCAGCAGCCTGCGCGATCGCGCTCTCATGCGTCGGCACTTGGCTCCTGCTGCGCTCGGCAACTGTGCGCTAGGCGTCCCCACATGACGCCGTTCGGCGGGTCCACTGCACAGAGCCGATCGTGTGTCCTATGGTGGTCTGCATGTTGGCCACTGACCGCTATGTCACCGA
>JBQCZP010000053.1:0-13204 GCA_052089225.1 Nesterenkonia sp. | reverse complement strand
ATGACGGTGGTGTGGTCGAGAATTCTCCACCCTGCGGAGACAAAACCGTGGAGAAGACTATCAATCAACCCTGGCGAGGACGACCACCCCCGCAGGGTCGGCTGAGCCCTGCCTTTCCTTGATGCAAGTGGGCATAATGGCAGACAGAGACGACGTCCAACAGTTCAGGAGGACTCATGAGGGAAGCTGTCGTTATCGGTGCAGGCATTGCGGGGCTGTCCACGTCATGGCACCTGCAGGAGCACGGATATCAGGTCACGATCATCGACCGCACCGGGGTGGCAGCCGGATCCTCCTGGGGAAATGCCGGGTGGTTGGCCCCGGGAAAGGCGATCCCGCTGGCCCACCCCAGCCTGTGGAAGTACGGCCCCAAGGCGCTCCTCGACCCCGATGCTGCTCTGCATGTCCCCCGAAGGATCGATCCGCGCCTGTGGTCATTCTTGGCGCAGTTCATGGCCCACAGCACCGACCGTGCGTGGAACCGGACGATGGCCGCACTGACGCCGATCGACAAGCTTGCCCTGGAGGCTTTTGACGAGCTCAATGTCGGAGGGGTGGAGGCCTGGACCCGCAAGGGCCCGTTCGTCGTCGGCTTCGAGGATGAGTCGCAGTCGGAGGGCTTCCAGGGTGAGGTGGCCGGCGCGGTCCGTCATGGTCAGGAGGTGCCCTTTGAACGCATTGAAGACCCGCAGGCGTTTGCCCCGCAGCTGTCCGAGGCAGTGAAGGTGGCGTATCGGCTCGAAGGGCAGCGCTTCCTGGAGCCTGGGCCCTACTTGGAGTCCCTGGGGGAAGCAGTGACTGAGCGCGGGGCGGAGTTCCGCACTGGAGTGGAGGTCGCCGAGGTGAGCTCGACCGGTCACCCCACTGTGCTGCTGACCACCGGCGAACGCATTGCTGCGGACTCCGTGGTGGTCGCCACCGGCGCCTGGCTGCCGCAGCTTGCCCGCCCGTTGGGCGTCACGGTCCCGGTCCAGGCCGGACGCGGCTACTCCTTCACCGTTGAGACGGACCAGCCGGCGGAGTATCCGGTGTACCTGCCGGACCAGAGGCTTGCCTGCACCCCGTACCAGGGCCGGTTCCGCATTGCTGGAACGATGGAGTTCCGTGGCCCTGATGAGCCTTTCCAGCCGCGGCGCATCCAGGCGATGGTCACACAAGCCCAGAAGCTGCTGACGGGAATGGACTTGGAGAACCGTCAGGACGAATGGGTCGGGTCCCGCCCGGTCACCCCGGACGGCATACCTCTGGTCGGTGCCACACAGGCACCGAATGTCTACGTGGCCGGCGGTCACGGTATGTGGGGAATGATCCTGGGGCCGGCCAGCGGCAAGCTGCTGGCCCAGCGGATCGCCACGGGCAACACCCATCCTGCGATGGCCCCGTTCGATCCGCTGCGGTGACCACGGAGCGCGGGGCGGCACTGGTGGAGCCCCCTGCCGGGTTCGAAACGGCAGTCTGCTGATTACACGACAGATTTGGATCGCCCAATAACGAGGCTTCTCCAAAGGCCCCAGACCGGGCGAAGCAGCGACGACTTGGTCCGAGGTCGGCGCCCAGGGCATCGCCGCTGTCTGACGCGCGAGCAGGAAATGCGATCACGTTCCCTCATCTTTGGCGATGCCGATGTCAACAATCGTGTCCGTGGTGGTTCGTAGAGTGAAATTCACTGATGCGGAGGTGAACCTCTCTGACGCATCAGCGCACTTCACCGTCACGAGGTTCAATCGAGGGAGAGACACCGTGAGTCACTTGCACCAGGATCAATACCCGACCGAGCCCTACCAGGCAATGGATGCTGAAGAGCCGAAGAAGCGGCGGCGCTGGCCGTGGATTCTCGGAATCGTCGTGGCACTTTTCGCCGGCGTGGGCATCGGCGGCGTGGGAGAGGCTGAACCGGAGATCATCACAGAGACCGAGACGGAGACCGTCACCGAAGAGGTCGAGGTGGAGGTGGAACCGGCAGACCTGCAGGAACGCCGGGATGTCGTCACCGCTGGCGAGGAGGAGAACGAGACCCTCGGCGAGGAGCTCGATCAGCGCACCGAAGATCTCGACGCCCGAGAAGAGGAGCTCGACCAGCGCGAGGAGAGCATCAGCGCCACGGAGACTGAGATCGAGGAGAACACGATTCCGGGGTCCGGTGTCTACATGGTGGGGGAGGACATCGAGCCAGGCACCTATCGATCCGATGGGGACAGCTGCTATTGGGCCCGACTTGCAGGCTTCTCCGGCTCCTTGGACGACATCATCGCCAACGACAATGTCAGCGGCACCGCCTATGTGACGATCGCCCCGTCAGATGTGGCCTTCGAAGCCAGCCGCTGCGGTGATTGGATGCGGCAGTAATCCGTCCAGCAAATATGCGGGTGGGTCCGAAATCAGCGGGCCCACCCGTTCTTTGTACCGCCGGCTTCTATAGGGACAAGTGGAGCCCCCTGCCGGGTTCGAACCGACGACCTGCTGTTTACAAGACAGCTGCTCTACCAGCTGAGCTAAGGAGGCACGACGCGCACGCCCCGAAGGGCGCCGACGTCGGATCTATACTAGCGCCGCACGGGCGGCGGTGACCAACTCAGGATTCGGCGTCGGTGGGCTCTTCGCCCGATTCGGCGTCCTGCAGAGCCTCGTCGACCCCCTGGATAACCTCGTCTCCGGTCTCCTCCTGGTATGCCTGCACGGCCTCCAGGATGACGTCGCCGGCGTTCATGAACTCGGGGACCTCCTGATCGTCGACATAGATAGTCGGGTTCGCCCGCACACCGTTCTCACTGGCAAGGTTCGAAGTGTACTGGGAGAACGCCCGGTAGGTCCCGTCGGAGATGCACTCGGAAATATCGGTGCCGTAGCTGTCCTGGGCCAGGGCGGCCATCTCATCGTTGGAGAACTCGCCGCCTTCGCCACGCACCGAGGTGATCTCACCGAAGTAGGAGAAGTAGTTCTCCGGCGACTCCTCTGCCATGCACGCAAAAGCGTTGGCGGTCTGCGAGGAGTAGGGCGGAGAGACCCAGGTGACCGAGCGGACCTCCATAGTGATGGCACCGGCGTCGATCCACTCGGTCAGCATCGAGTGGTAAGCCGCCTCAAACTGCCCACAGGCCGGGCAGCCGGCGTCGGTGTACATCACCACGTGAGGCACTTCGCCCTCTTCGCGGGGTTCCACACCGGGAGGCTGCTCCCCGGATCCGGAGATTTTAGCGTCGTCGAGGTTCTCGGCGTCAATCTCGCCCAGCGAGTCCCCCTCCTCCAACTCACTGGTGGAGGACAGCGAGATCCCTCCCTGCTCGTTGGCTGCCGACGGAGCGGGGCCCGCCGTATAGCTCTCATTGTCATCGGGGCGCAGCACTGCGAAGAAGACCAGTGCGCCCACGACCACCAGAGAAACCACGACGACGCCTATGCGCAGCAGCAGCGACTGAGTCTTGTGCTTACGCTCCTGCTCCTGCTGGAGCTTGCGCGCCTGTTCGCGCGCGCTGCCGTTGCGTGGTGCCATGTAGTTACTCCAAACCAGCTCAGGGACGGCGGGCGACGAATACCAGGGTACCGCCTCTGAATCACCCGGGTGCACCACAGTGGCCCCGCTCATTTTCACTCCCACCCCAATTCAGCAAACGACCAGGTCATTGGCCGACAGTAGCGCCAGGGTGCGGTTCCTCACGTAGGCTGAGTGCAGACGAGGCGAAAGGGGCACAGTCCGATGGGCCGGGAAGAGAGCACGACGACGCCGAACGCTGCGGCAACGAGCTCACAGGTGGCGGCCTCCGGCGCATACATGACCGGCTACGACTTCGTGGTGGTGGCAAACCGCCTGGCGGTCAACCGCATCACCGAGCCGGACGGCACTATCGGCTGGCAGCGCTCACCCGGAGGCCTGGTGACTGCCTTGGCGCCGATCATGGCGGAGTCCCAGGGCGCCTGGATCGGCTGGCACGGTGCCGCGGACGAGGCACTGGAGCCCTTCGACCACTCTGGGCTGCACCTGCATCCGGTGCCGCTGAGCGCCCAAGAGGTTGAGGACTACTACGAAGGCTTCTCCAACGGCACCCTGTGGCCCCTCTACCACGATGTCATTGCCCGTCCGCAGTTCCACCGGCACTGGTTCGACGCCTATCGCCGGGTGAATCGCAGGTTCGCAGCAGCCGCAGCTCAGGTGGCTTCGATGGGCGCCACGGTGTGGGTGCAGGACTATCAGCTTCAATTGGTTCCGCAGATCCTGCGCGAGCTGCGCAGTGACCTGAAGATCGGCTTCTTCAACCACATCCCGTTCCCACCTCCGGGGCTCTTCGCCCAGCTGCCGTGGCGCCACTCAGTGATGCGCGGGCTGCTCGGTGCTGACCTGATCGGATTTCAGCGCGAGTCTGATGCCGGGAACTTTCAACGCGTGGTGCGCAGCCGGCTGGGCCACTACATCAAATCTGGACGGATCTATGTTCCGCACCAGGAGGCCAGCGAGGAGGCCGCCCCCCTGGCCGGGTTCAATGTGGACCCGGCCCGCGGCACGGCCTCACGGCAGCTGACGGCACCGGATCCGGGGACCTACCGGCTCGCGGAGGCCAAGGCCTATCCCATCTCCATCGACACCGAGAAGATCGTCAATCTGGCGGAGGACCCCGAGATCATTGCCCGGGCTGCTCAGATCCGGGCGGATCTGGGACACCCGAAGACGATTCTTCTGGGCGTGGACCGGCTGGACTACACCAAGGGCATTCGCCACCGGATGAAGGCCTACGAGGAGCTGCTGAACGACGGCGACCTGAACGTCGGCGATGCCTGCCTGGTCCAGATCGCCTCACCCTCGCGTGAGGGGGTCGAGTCCTACCAGCTGCTGCGCGAAGAGATCGAAGGGACCGTGGGCCGGATCAACGGCGAGTTCGACACAATGAGCCACACGGCCATTCGCTATCTGCACCACTCCTATCCGGTGGAGGAGATGGTCGCGCTCTACCTGGCGGCCGACGTCATGCTGGTCACCGCCCTGCGCGACGGCATGAACCTGGTCGCCAAAGAGTACGTGGCCGCACGGAAATCCGGCGACGGCGTCCTGGTGCTTTCGGAGTTCACCGGTGCCGCCGATCAGCTGCGGCAGGCGCTGCTGATCAACCCCCACGACATTGACGAGCTCAAAGCGGCTATGGTGACTGCGGCGACTATGGACTCGGAGGAGGCTCGCAAACGCATGCGCAGCCTGCGCCGCCAAGTGGTCAGCCACAATGTGCAGCGGTGGGCCCGAGATTTCCTGGACCGCCTGACCAGCCTCTAGCACCGGTACTGCGGTGACGACCTGAAGGAGAATTCCATGCCGCTGGCAGCCGACCTCGACACCACCGTGCAGAACTTCGCCGACAAGCGGCACGTGCTGGTGTGCCTGGACTTCGACGGCGCCGTCGCCGAGCTGGTGGCCGACGCCATGGCCGCCACCCCGGTGCCGGTCAACGCCGAGGCAGTCGAGCGGCTGTCGGACCTCAAGGGTGTGGATCTTGCCTATGTCTCCGGCCGTCCCCTCGACACGCTGCGTCAGCTGGCCGCACCACCTGCGGGCACTCTGCTGGTCGGCTCACACGGGGCAGAGAAGGACCTGGGCCCCGACTCCCCGGGGCTGGACCTGGACTCCGCTCAGCAGAGAGCCCGGCGGAACATTCTGCAGGCCCTGGAAGGCATCGTCGATCGGCACGACGGCGCATGGCTGGAGCGCAAGCCGGCCGGCGGGGCCATCCACGTGCGCCGCATCGACGACGATGTGCAGGCTGAGTCCGTGCTGCAGGAAGCGCGGGAGGCGCTGGCGCAGATCGATGGGGTCTACCCCAAAGAGGGCAAGAAGATTCTGGAGGCGGTGGTGCTGCAGTCCACCAAGGGTGAGGCGATCGAGGAGCTGCGCACCCTGCTGGAGCCCGAGGCGGTGCTCTTCGTCGGCGACGACGTCACCGATGAGCAGGGGTTCGCGGTGCTGGGCGAAGGTGATATCGGCATCAAAATCGGTTCGGGCGAGACGCTCGCGGCCCACCGGCTCCCCGATCCCAGCTCATTGGCCCAGGTGCTCAATCGCCTGGCCGACCTGCGCGTCGACCTCTAGGACCCGCCCGCAGAATCCGCCCGCGAGCGCCCTGCAGCTACGCTGCGGGCAGGTGGATACCGGCGAGCATGCAGCGCACTGAACCTCCGGAGGCCTCTACAGTGCTGACATCCACGGAGAGAATCCGGCTGTGCGAAAGGATGGCTTCGCGCTGATCGGCGCGCAGTGCGGCTTCGGCCGTGGTGGACATCGCTACCACCGGCCCGTGGTCTCCGCGCAGCTGCATCACATTGGCCGCGAAGGCTCTGATCTGGTCCTCAGTCAGCTCCACGACGAGCCGCCCGGAGGCTCGCAGCCGTTCCAGGACGTTCTCGCGCTCCACCGGATCCGGGATCAGGCTGCTTCCGACCACTGCGACCGTCTCCCCCACGCTCATCATCACATTGGTGTGGTACACGGCTCGCCCCGAGGAGTCGAGGGCGTCGAAAAGGACCGGGGTGAGTCCGAACTCACGGCAGAACCGGGTGAACAGCCCCGCGGTGAGCCGCTGCGAGCGACAGCCGTAGGCCACCTGCTGCTCATGGTCGATCACCACCGCACCGGTGCCCTCCAGGAACTGGCCATAGTCTTCGGCGGCCGTCCAGTCGAGCACCTCAGTCGCCCCGCAGTTCTGCTGCAGCTGCTCGATGACGTCGTGGCGCCGTTCACGCCTGCGGTTGGGCGCATACATCGGGCACAGCAGGATGCGGCCGTCGGGATGCGTGGTGAACCAATTATTGGGGAAGACGCTGTCGGGTGTCTCTGCGGAGGTGTCTTCGTACAGGGAGACTGCCACACCCTCGTCCCGCAGGGCCTCGGCCAGACGCGTAGTGTCGTCATAGGCGCCGCGGGCGGCGCGGGCACCGTCGGGGACGCCAGGCTGCTGAAACGCGTTGTCGCCGGCGGTGGAGGCGTTCACCGAGAATCGATGCGGCCTGACCATCACCACATGCGACGGCGCCTGCACGGACCCGGAGGCGGTCTGCTCAGGTGGAGTCATCAACTGTGCACTCATGCCTCAGCCCCCTTCTTCAACCCACGGGCTTCAGCGAGTTGACCAGGGAGAACAGATCTTTGGGGTCATCGGGGTCTGCGACCAGATCAATGTGGGATTCCAGTTCGGTGCCGGCGGTGGCATCGCGCAGGTACCGCAGTGCGGAGAAGTCGGCGATCGCGAAGCCGACCGAATCAAAGATGGTGATGTCCTCTGCGCTGCACCGCCCCTGCTCGGCGCCGGCGAGCACCTTCCAGAACTCGACGACGGGGAAGTCGGGGGCCATCTGCTGGATTTCGCCTTCGATGCGGGTCTGTTCCGGGTATTCGACGAATACACGGCCGCGGGTCAGGATCTTTGAGTCCAGCTCTGTTTTTCCGGGGCAGTCTCCGCCGACGCCGTTGATGTGCACCCCGGGGGCCACCTGAGCGCTGTGCAGCACATGGTTGTTCGCCTTGTCTGCGGTACAGGTGGTGATGATGTCGGCTCCGGCGACGGCCTCATCGACGCTCTGCGCCGACAGAATGGTGAACCCCAGCGGTTCCAGGTTGCGCCGCAGCTTGTCCACAGCTGCTGGGTCGACGTCGAAGACTCGCAGCGTTTCGATGCCCAGCATCGCGCGGAACGCCAGTGCCTGAAACTCTGCCTGGGAGCCCGCGCCGATCAGGGCCATGACCTCTGAATCGGGCCGGGCCAGGTGCTTGGCGATCATCGCCGACGTCGCCGCAGTTCGCAGCGCGGTCAGCAGCGTCATCTCAGCCATGAAGGTCGGGTAGCCGTTGTCCACGTCGGCGAGCATGCCGAAGGCGGTGACGGTCTGGAAGCCGCGGGCCGGGTTGGAGGGATGACCGTTGACGTACTTGAACGAGTATTCGGCGTTGTCTGAAGTCGGCATCAGCTCGATGACGCCGAAGGGCGTGTGGCTCGCTACGCGCGGGACCTTGTCAAAGGCCTCCCAGCGGACAAAGTCTGATTCCAGGTAACCGACCATGCCGGCCATGATCGGCTCGACCCCCTCGCGCTGAATCCACGTGGTCATATTCTGCACATCGACGAATTGCGTCATCGCCACAGCCTCCGCGTTCACATAGGTCCAGGTTCGTATACCTGCAGAATACGGTTTTCGATGTGCACGCGAAATATTCATATCGAACAACTTCTGCGAAGAACGCGCTCAGATTGTGAAGTCTGAGTTAGCATTATGCGTATGGAGCGTATATCAGACCTGGATCGTCGGCTCATCTCTGAGCTGCGCCGCGATGGCCGGGCGCCGGTCTCGGCCCTGGCTGAGCGACTGTCGGTCTCCCGCGCCACGGTGACCAAACGGATCGACAGACTCACTGCGGCCGGCATCATCGTTGGCTTCAGCGTGCGCGTGCGCGACCCCCAGGAGACCCGCGAGATCCGCGCCATCAGCTTCATCGAACTCCTCGGCCGCGCCACCAGCAACGCGATCGCCGAGCTGCGCGGCTATCCGGAGATCACCGCACTGCACACCACCAATGGCGCCTGGGACCTGGTGGCGGAGATCTCCTGCGACGACCTTCAGGAGTTCGACGCCCTGCTGACCCGCCTGCGCGGAGTCAAGGGCCTGCGGAACTCAGAGACCAGTCTGCTGCTCAGCTCCGTGGTTCGCTGAGCCCCTCGGGAGCCCACAGGCGGTGTCTCAGAGCCCCTCCTCTTTGAACAGGCGCTCATCGGGGTCGGTGAGCGCCTCTTCAAGCAGCCAACGGTTTGCTCTCAGCGCACTCAGATCGTTGGCGACTACGCGGTCGCGAGTCTTCGCCACGGCTTCGGCCAAGAGGCTTACCTGAGACTTGAACTCCTCAGCGTGGTCGGGTTTTGCTGAGTCGGGCAGGCCGATGAACAGCTCCAGGGTTCGCGGCAGATGATTTGTGATGGTCCGGTGGACGGCGTCCTGCTGTTCGGGGGCGCGATCGAGCGTGCTCCAGCGCTGAACGATCTCCTCCAAACCGACCACAACCATCCGCAGCTGTCCGTGGGACGAAGGCGGAAACTGGTTGGTGCGGTTTCGCACCATGGAGTCAAGCTCCGCCAGCCGAGCACTCAGGTCGGTATGCACGGTGGACAGTTCCGCGGTGCGCCGCTGCAGACTCAGCTCTCGACCGTACATCGTGCCGTAGGTCCCTGCTGCGGCTGCCCCACCGACCACTGCACCAGCGGCAAAAGCCCAGGGATTGGGCAGCATGAGAGCCACCAGCACGACGAAACCGATCAGAAAAGCCGCGGCAGAGGCGCTGTACTTCAGGCGCTTGTTCCGATCAGGTTGATCCGGTCCTGGTCCCTCTGCGGTCACGCACTTCATCCTCTCGTCCACGCTTGCCTGCTAAGCCTAACGCCGAAAGGTGAGTGGCCCCTTAATGCACTGCGGCCCCTGCGGAGGGCCTCAGCCCTCGAGCTGCCTCGGTTCGTGCCTGTCAGATAAAATCACGCGGAATCGTGGTGTTCCAGTTCTTCGACAGCACACGTTGGTCACCTTCGTACGCATCGAGCTCTGCGGAGAGATGGAAGTCGGTCGGCGTCGAGGTCAGTACGGTCTTGGTGGTGGTGCGCACCTTCCAGTCGCCGCGTTCGAAGCCCATGGTCCAGAACGTCTCACCGCAGACCGAGTTCACGTCCTCGCCCACGAAGCTGTAATCTTCATAGGCTCGCCGTGTGACATCCAGGTCAATATCATCGATGCGAACCACTCCCAAGTCTTTGACGACCTGCAGCTTCCCGGAAAGATCGACCAGATTGCGGGAATACTCCCAGTCCTGTTCGCCGGGCTGGATCTGAGTCGTCTCAATGGGTGGGGCGCCTTCTGGCTCTCCGAAGGTGGGAACCTTCTCGTCATCGCCGGCAGATGTGGGACGCACCGGCAGCGTCAGACTGCTCTGCATGGGGTCGATGGTGAGTGTCACCTTCTCAGGTGAGGGCCATACCACCGGCCAGTAGGAGGTGGAGACGGAGACCCGCAGACGGTGGCCCGCCGGCAACGATTGGGCCATGCCGTTGAGCTCAACCCGGACGGTCTGCCGTTCTCCGGGCTCCAGCGGCTGTGGGTTGTCCGAGCCCTGGGTGTGATTGAGGTTGTAGAGGCCGTAGCTGATGCGGGTCGCGGCGTCGTCGGGCCCCACATCGGAGAGCCGTACGGCCACCATGGCGACCGGCCGGTCGGCCGAGAGGGCGAGTTCGACTGTGGGGGACCCCAGCAGCTCGACACGCTCGGTCAGTGGGTCCGTGGTGAAGACCAACGACCCACCGTCCTCCTCGCGCTGGTCGTAGGGCATATCAGGCGGGGCGTTGTAGGAGCACCACTTGCCGCCGTAGTGACCCACGGACATCGGTGACTGCACGCTCAGTTCAGGGCTTTCCAGCTCAGCGTCCGGCTCACCGATGCGGTAGCGGCCCAGCGGGTACCGCGTTTCTTCGATTCGGGGGCTGGGCCAGGAGGGTTCGCCGACCCACCGGCCTGGCCGAGTCTCGTACGTCGTCGACGGCGCGATGGTGTCCTGCATCCAGATGCTCAGCGCCGGGCCATCCATCGCCCCGTTGTCGGTCTTATCCTTCAGCCAGTAGTCCCACCACGCGACAGCCTCCTGCAGGAAGCCGATGGCCGGGCCGGGCTGGCCCAAGTGCGGATACTTGTGGCTCCAGGGTCCGATCAGTCCGCGCGTGGGGGCGTCGAGGTTCTCCAGCATCCGAAAGACGGCGTTGGAATACCCGTCGGCCCAACCGCTGACTGCGAAGACCGGGGTCTTCACCGCCGAGTAGTCCTCGTTGATGGAGCCGTGGCGCCAGTAGTCATCGCGGCGCTGATGGCGCAGCCACTCTTCGAGCCAGAGACCGCTGTGCTCCAGCCGGTCCATCCACTGTTCGCGCCAGCTCTCGCCGACGATCGCCGGGTCCGGGGGGCTGGAGTTGTAGGCGAACATCGTCGAGGCCCAGGATAGGTTGTCGCTGAGCAGACAGCCGCCCATGTAGTGCACATCATCGGTGTAGCGGTCGTCGGTGGAACAGACGGTCAGAATCGCACCCAGTCCCTGCGGCTGACGCGCAGCCACTTGCAGCGCATTGAACCCGCCCCAGGAGATGCCCATCATCCCGGTGCGCCCATTGCACCAGGGCTGCTCATTCATCCACTCCAACACCTCTTGGGCGTCGCTGAGCTCCAGTTCCAGGTACTCATCGGTGAGGACCCCTTCGGAATCACCGGTGCCTCGAAGGTCTACGCGCAGACAGGCGTAGCCGTAGCCCGCCATGTACGGGTGGTGGATGGAGTCGCGCTGAGCCGTGAGGTCCCGCTTGCGGTAGGGAATCATCTCCAACACGCCGGGGACCGGTTCGACGTCGGCCGAAACTGGTCGCCACAGTCGGGCGGCGAGCCTCGTTCCATCCGACATCGGAATCCACAGGTGCTCAGTTTCTTCGACCTTGTGCGGCAGCGAGGTAACCGTGCGCATCAGGCTGCCTCCTCTCGATCCTCGAATCCGAATTCGAGCGTATCGAGACAGCGATTATATTTGTCAATGAGGTCCGCCTCATCGTCGCCACTGGTGAAGATCTGCGCCAGGCCGAAGCTGAAACTGCCGTCACCACCGCCCTCGGAGAGCCATGCGCCCTCCTCCACAGCGATCTCGATGGTCGTTCCAGGAACCTGCTTCTCGACCTCGGCAATCTCCTCCGCGGTCGGTACACGCGTGACGAGACCATCTGCAAAGCGGCGCAGGAACCATTAGGCCGAACAGTTGTAGGGACCGCCGTCCTCCCGGTGGTACGGGTCCCGGTCCAGAGCCAGTGAAAGCATCGCAGCGTGGTTGGACACCCCATCGACCATTTCGAACAGCATGGCGTGGGATTGAGAGTGTCTGGCATTGACTTCCAATAAGCGGAGCTTCTCCGTCTCGGGGTCCCAGAAGTATTCAATGTTGAAGGTGCTGTTAGTCAGCCCGACAGCTTTGATCACCTTACGCGAGACGTCGATCATGTAGTCGCTGATCTCGCTGGGCAGCATTGTGGGATACTGGTAGCGCAGGAAACTGGGGGAGTCCTCATACGTGACTGAGTCCACGACACCGTAGACCTCAATATGGTCCCCCCGGCTGTACCCCTCAACGGTGAACTGTTTGCCGACGGCCGCCTCTTCCACCATACAGGCGGCTCCTCCGCTGTCAGCGATCTCCTGGGGGAGATCGAGCATAGCGAGAACATCGGCGAAGGGCCGGCCGATCTTCTCGACCTCGCTGCGCTCCTGGCCCAGGGCCCACTGAAAGTCGTCATCATTCTCCACATAGTGCGCGCCCTGTGAGGAGTGGGAGACGACCGGCTTGATCCACGCCGGATAAGAGGTGTGGGAGGGAAGGGTGGCGTGTTCCTCGTTGAGGTTCAGCAGGGCGAACCCGGGATGCTCATCAATCACCTTCTGCTGCTCAACCCGGCTCCAGTACTTGTGCTCACACTTGACCACGGACTCGAGATCAGCTGAGGTCAGGCCGTAGCGATCACACAGAACGGGCACCATCATGCTGACCGGGAAGTCGAGATAGCCTACGACGGCGTCGATGGAACCGTCGAAGGAATCAAGCTGCCGCTGGGCCTTTGCCAGAAGGTCAGGAACCGATATGTCAGCACCCTGCAACTCATCAAAGGTCAGCAGCTGATGAAATTCGTAGCTTTCAGTCCCGGGCAGGGAGCTGAGCATTGCGCGGTTCGCTTCATCGAGGCCGAGTACAAATATATTCTCAGTCATATACATCATCCTTCGGTGATGGGGGCGTCCGCCAGGGCCTCATAGTAGCAACGTCGCCTGACCTGCTGGTCTTCACTCCCTGACCAGCAGGTGCATGGACATTCGCTGCACGGGCACAGCGAAGCCCGGTCACCGTCGAGACGGTGCCGGGCTGTTTGACTGTGCATTCTATGGTCTGTGGTCGGGGTGACAGGATTTGAACCTGCGACCTCGTCGTCCCGAACGACGCGCGCTACCAAGCTGCGCTACACCCCGTGGCGATTCTCAATCCTACCGCCGATGAGGCGGTGCGGCTAAATCGTCTCAGACGCGACTGAGGCCCGAACCCGGCGTCATTGCCCGGTTCGGGCCTCAGTCTTCTAATGTGTGTCCGGCGGTGTCCTACTCTCCCACACTCTCTCGGGTGCAGTAC
>JBQCZP010000052.1:0-13458 GCA_052089225.1 Nesterenkonia sp. | reverse complement strand
GCAATGACGCCCGCCTGCGTGCTCGTCGGACCAGCAGCGCGCACACATCGGCTCCCACCCTGAAGGTTCACTGACCGTTCACATGGAATGTACTTGGAATCCGAGCTGTCGCTACCTTCGCCGCACATGGTGGATCCATGAAGGTAGTGGTCGTTGCTGAATCGTTCCTGCCGCATATGAACGGGGTGACCAACTCGGTCCTCCAGGTGCTTGCCCACCTGCGCAGACGCGGCGACCAAGTCACCGTCGTCGCCCCCTCCGACACTTTCTTGGACACCAGCCCGCTGACCGAGGCCCGGGCGCAGCAGCTGGAACTGTGTGAAGGGTTTCCGGTGGTCCGGGTGCCTTCGCTGCCGCTGCCGGAGTATCCGAAGGTGCGTGTGGCGGCCGGATTCGTGATGCGTATCCGGCATCTGTTGGAGGAGATCCGGCCCGACGTCGTCCACGTAGCCTCGCCCTTCGTGCTGGGGTGGCGCGCCATTCAGGCCGCTGGCGCGCTGGGGATGCCCATCGTCTCGGTCTATCAGACCGAGGTTCCCACCTATGCCGCCCGCTATCGGCTGCCGTGGGCCGAGGCGCTGCTGTGGCAGCACGTGGACCGGATGCACGGTCTCTCCACCCTGAACCTGGTGCCCAGCTCCTTCGCGAAGAATCAGCTGCGCGATCGTGGCGTGAAACGGCTGAAGACGTGGCGGCGAGGCGTGGATCTGGAGAAGTTCACACCCGAGCGCCGCTCGCAGCGGCTGCGAGCGCGCATCGCACCACGTGCCGAGAAGCTGATCGGCTTCGCAGGGCGGCTGGCTGCGGAGAAGCAGGTCGAAGACCTTGCCGTGCTGGACTCCGTCCCCGGCACCCGGCTGGTGATCATCGGCTCCGGGCCGCAGGAGCAGCAGCTGCGCAGACGCCTGCCGCGGGCGCACTTCGCCGGTTTCCATTCCGGCGACGATTTGGGCGCACACATGGCCAGCCTGGACGTGTTCGTCCACCCCGGAGAGGCTGAGACGTTCTGCCAGACCATCCAAGAGGCCTATGCGTCCGCTGTGCCGGTGGTCGCCGTGGGCCGCGGCGGTCCCCTGGATCTGGTGGACCCGGGCCGCACCGGCTGGCTCTATGCTCCCGGAGACCTCACCGGCATGCGTGCAGCGGTGGAACACCTGGTCCACGACGACGCCCGCCGATCCTTCGCTCAGCGTGCCCACGCCGAAGTGCAACAGCGCACCTGGGAGGCGGTCTGCAATCAGCTGGTCGGCCACTACGCGCGGGCGATTGAGGTCAACGCCCGGGTGCAGTCCTCACGGGCGAGGAACTACATCGCAACCGGCGCACGCGCCTGGGGCATGCTGCCCCGGTTCGCCTAAGCAGTTCGCTGAGCCTCGTCGAAGCAGAGGGCCCGTCAGAGCAGGTCGGATGCCTTCAGCGCCTCCGAGATGTCTTTTCCGTCGGGTCCGTAGATCCAGGGGATCCGGCGCTCTCCGACCGTCTGCATGCCCGGTGAGCGTTTGCCGTCCTCAGCGGCCATGAGCAGCTCCTCTCCCTCGGGCTGCTCAGCGCGACCGCCGGCCAGCACTGCCTCCGGATAGGTCAGCTCCCGGATGATCACTGCCTTGACCGAATCGGGGTACTTGCGCACAAAGTCGGCGTAGATCACCGGGTCATGCTGGCCGTCGTCTCCGATGAGCACCCATCTGATGTGCGGGAACTCTTCGGCCAGACGCTGCAGCTGCTCGACTTTGTGCCGCTGCCCGGATCGGAACCACCGATCATCGGTGGGGCCCCAGTCGGTCAGCAGCAGCGGCCCGTGCGGGTAGAGGTTGCGCGTCAGAAACCGCGTCAGAGTCTGTGCCACGTTCCACGCCCCGGTGGAGACGTAGACCACCGGCGGCTTCTGGTTCCCCTCTCCGGTGGCGGGGCTGACTCTAAGCCTCTCCAGCATCACCGCGATGCCGGGTGTGGGGGTGCGGGCATGCTCATCGAGCACGAAGGAGTTCCAGGCCGCCAGCAGCGGGCGCGGCAGCTTGGTGACCACCACCGTGTCGTCGACGTCGCAGATGATTCCGCCGGTGACGTCGTCGCCGACGACCCGGATCCAGGCTTTGGTGGCCTGGGCCCCGGGAGCCTGCAGGTCGATCTTCTGCCAACCGGGGTCCAGTTCCATACCGTCGAGGTCAATGACGGTGTCTACGATGCCTCCGCGGTCGGCGACGATCTCGAAGCTGCGCCCGGCCACGGTGACGCTCAGCTGGGCGAAGGGCACCGGCGCTGAGATGAAGTTGCGCCACCCGCGCACCCCGTCGGCGATGACGCTGGTGGCCCGGCGTCCGTTCTCAAAGTCGGAGTCCGGAGCCATCACCACCCGCGAGAAGACCCGGATCCACCGTGGTGAGCCGTATCCGGCCATGGAGAGCACGGTGACGTACTGACCGCGCCGCTTGGCCATATTGAGCCGCAGCTGATGCCAACGGTCCTCCAGCCGCATCCCCCGATGACGAGCAGAGGTGTAGTAGTTCCGCATGGCATCCAGATCCTGGTGCACGGGTGTCGGTGGTGCGCCGCCGCGCTGACTCGTCGTCATCAGTCCCCATCATAATCAGTGGTCGAACTCGCTGACGCAGCCGAGCCTCACCGGCACCCACCAGACTCTTCCATCTCTAGAGTGGGACGTGATGGATGAAACTGCCTCTGCTGAGTCTCTGCCCGCCGAACCGCTGACGACTGCGGCCCAGCTGCGTCGCATCGCCGTGCGCGCAGCCCAGGAAGCCGGTGCGCCGCTGAAGAGCGCGTTTCGCTCCCAGATGCCCGTGCACACCAAGTCCAGCGCTCACGACCTGGTGACCGCATGGGACAGGCGGACCGAGGAGACTCTCATCGCCGCACTGACTGCAGCCGTGCCGGACTCACGCATCACCGGAGAGGAGGGTGGCTTTCAGGGTCACGGCCGCCTGGAGTGGATCATCGACCCCATCGACGGCACCTCGAACTTCGTCCACGGGTTCTCCATGTTCTCCGTCTCCATCGCCGCCGCGCTCGACGACGAGGTCATCGCCGGTGTGGTCCATGACCCGGTCAACCAGCTGACGTTCTCCGCCGACGACGACGCCTGGCTCGCCGCCGCCGATGCTCAGGAATCCCGCCTGGCGCCCACACCGAAGACTGACGCGCCAGAGCAGCAGCTCAACCTGATGACCAGCTACCCCTCGGCCGAGGTGCTCGCCGGACATGAAGCGCACGCGCTGCGCAGCTTCGCTGAGCTGGTGCGCACCTATTCGACGGTGCGGCGAGTGGTCTCCGGGGCATTGGAGCTGTGTCATGCGGCCGCCGGCTGGGCCGATGTGGCCGCAGGGACCGGTACGCACCCCTGGGATGTGGGCGCGGGTCAGCTCATTCTGCGCCGCGCCGGTGGCAGCTACCTGCCCTTCGGCACCCGCGGCGGGCACAGCTGGGACGGTTCGGAGGAGGCCCCCGGACGGCATCTGGCACCCGACTATGTCGGCCTTGGGCCCGGAGTGCAGGCCCCCACCATCGCAGCTGCCATCGCAGCCCATGCAGAGCGCAGCCAGAATTAGGGACCCCTGAACTTTGTCACAGCCGCGCACCGAGCAGATCCGGCCGGTCCTTTAGGGAACACTGGGGGCGTGAGCACCCTCGATCCCAGCCCGCAGCAGATCCGGCGCTGGCAGAAATACTTGGCTGATGAGATCGCCGAGGCCAAGCTCTACCAGCAGCTGGCGTCCCGCAAGACCGGCGAGGAGCGGCAGATCCTGCTTGGCCTGGCTGCCGCGGAGGAGCGCCACCAGCAGCATTGGCGCAATAAGTTGGGCACCCACGCCGAACAGCTGCCCTCCCCCTCCTTCCACCGTGTGCTGCTTGGATGGATGGCACGGGTCTTCGGGTCAGTCTTCGCCCTGGCCCTGGCCCAGCGCGCCGAAAGCGGCTCCCCCTACGACGACGACCGCGACGCGACCCGCGGTATGGCCGCCGACGAGGAGATCCACGAAGAGGTGGTGCGAGCCTTGGCCGCCCGCGGACGGGAGAAATTGGCCGGCAGCTTCCGTGCCGCGGTCTTCGGAGCCAATGACGGACTGGTCTCCAACTTTGCCCTCATCATGGGCATGGGAGGAACCGGCGTCGGCGCCTCGGTGGTGCTGCTGTCGGGAATCGCTGGACTGCTGGCCGGAGCGCTGTCGATGGCTGCCGGGGAATTCATCTCGGTGCGCAGTCAGCGCGAGCTGCTCGATGCCACCCGCCCGACCCAGGTCACCCTGCGGGCCGCAGCGGATCTGGACTTCGACCACAATGAGCTGGTGCTGGTATACCGGGCCCGGGGCCTCAGCGAGGAGGACGCCGAACATCGCGCCCTGGAACGGCTGGGTGTGCTCGACTGTGACTGCACCCCGGAGATGTCCTTCAACGCCGAGGCGGTCGACGACGAACACCAGGCGGTGGGTTCGGCCTGGACCGCGGCAGGGTCCAGCTTCTGCTTCTTCGGCGTCGGCGCACTGATTCCGATTCTGCCGTATGTTTTCGGCGCCGAGGGGTGGTGGGCCGCGGGCGTCTCCGCCGGGCTGGTCAGCGTCGCCCTGCTGTGCACCGGTGCCATCGTGGGCCTGCTCTCCGGGGCCTCACCGCTGAAGCGAGCGCTGCGCCAGCTGGCCATCGGCCTGGGTGCTGCGGTCATCACCTATGTGCTCGGCAGCGTGCTGGGCGTCACCGTAGACTGAGGTGACGCGGAGACGCAGTCACAGCAGAGAGGCTGATTACTATGATGTTCGACCATCCGAATGATGAACCGATCCTGGTGCTCACCGACGAGCAGTGCTGGCAGCTGCTGGAGCGCATCCAGCACGGGCGGCTGGTGGCCGTGGTCGATGGCCGGGCGGATATCTTCCCAGTCAACGTCATCGCACACCAGAGAGCGTTGGTCTTCCGCACTGCCCCAGGCACCAAATTGGCTGAACTCACCATCAACGAGAATGTGCTGTTCGAGGCGGACGGCATTCTTCCCGATCAGGCCTGGTCGGTGATCGTCCGCGGCGCCGCCGAGCAGCTGCAGACCAGCGCAGAGCTGGCCGAGGTGAGAAAGTTGGATCTGAGGCCCTGGACCCCCACGCTCAAGGACCACTTCGTGCGGATCACTCCGACCGAAGTCAGCGGTCGGCACTTCCGCTTCGGCGACCAGCCCGAACGTGAGCTCGGGGAGGGCTCCGAAGTCGGCTAATCCACTGTCTTCCTGGTCAGCAGACCGACCACTGCTGCGCCAGCAGCTTCTCCGCCGCAGACGAAAGGGGGTCGTTCCCGCGCAGGAGAACGGCCCCCTTTTCGTCTGCGCCTCCGGCCTGGGAGGGTTTTCCAGGGGGCCGGGGCGTCGTCGTCCGTCTAGCCCTTGTGGATCTCGCGCAGCAGCTGCGCGGTCTCCGACGGGGTCTTGCCGACCTTCACGCCGGCAGCCTCCAGGGCTTCCTTCTTCGCCTCGGCGGTGCCGGAGGAGCCGGAGACGATCGCACCTGCGTGGCCCATCGTCTTGCCCTCCGGGGCGGTGAAGCCGGCCACGTAGCCGACCACCGGCTTAGTCACGTGCTCCTTGATGTACTCGGCCGCACGCTCCTCTGCGTCGCCGCCGATCTCACCGATCATCACGATCGCCTCGGTGTCCCGGTCAGCCTCAAAGGCTTCCAGAGCGTCGATGTGAGTGGTGCCGATCACCGGGTCCCCGCCGATTCCGATGGAGGTGGAGAAGCCGATGTCACGCAGTTCGTACATCATCTGGTAGGTCAGCGTGCCCGACTTGGAGACCAGACCGATGGGGCCCTTGTCGGTGATGCTGGCCGGAGTGATGCCCGCCAGGGCCTCACCCGGGGTGATGACGCCGGGGCAGTTGGGCCCGACGATGCGGGTGACCGGTTTGCCGTCGGCGCCGGTCTTGGCCTGGGCGAGGTTGAAGAACTCCGCGGAGTCCTGCACCGGGATGCCTTCGGTGATGATCACCAGCAGCCCGATGCCGGCCTCGATGGCCTCCTCCGCAGCGGCTTTGGCGAACTTCGGGGGCACGAACGCCACCGAGACATCGGCACCGGTTGCCTCCATAGCCTCGGAGACGCCGCCGAAGACCGGCAGCTCGACGTCGTTGCCCTCGGCAGTCTTGTGCTCCACGGTGGTGCCGGCCTTGCGAGCGTTGACCCCGCCGACAATATTGGTGCCTGCCTTGAGCATCAGGGCGGTGTGCTTGGTGCCCTCCCCGCCGGTGATGCCCTGGACGATGACCTTAGAGTCCTTGTTCAGGTAGATCGACATATTTTGAAGCCTCAGTCCTTACTTGTTTGCCGACGCGGGGTTGTTGGCGAGCTCTGCGGCCTTATCGGCACCGCCGTCCATAGTGTCAACGGTGATGACCAGCGGGTGGTTGGCCGCCTGAAGGATCTCGCGCCCCTCCTCGACCTTGTTGCCGTCGAGCCGGACCACCAGCGGTTTGGTGGCGGTGTCCCCGAGGATCTCCAATGCGCTGACGATCCCATTGGCCACCGCGTCGCAGCTGGTGATGCCGCCGAAGACGTTGACGAACACCGACTCCACCTGGTCATCGCCGAGGATGACGTCGAGACCGTTGGCCATTACCTCTGCGGAGGCGCCGCCTCCGATGTCGAGGAAGTTGGCGGGCTTGACGCCGTTGTGGGCCTCACCGGCGTAGGCGACGACGTCGAGGGTGGACATCACCAGTCCGGCTCCGTTGCCGATGATTCCGACCTGCCCGTCGAGCTTGACGTAGTTGAGGTCGTTCTCCTTGGCCTTGGCCTCCAGTGGGTCCTCGGCCGCCTCGTCGACGAGCTCGGAGTGGCCGGGCTGGCGGTAGGCGGCGTTCTCATCCACGGTGATCTTGCCGTCCAATGCGATGATCTTGCCCTCGCCGGTCTTGACCAGCGGGTTGACCTCCACCAGGGTGGCGTCCTCCTTGGAGAAGGCGCCCCAGAGCTGCTGGAAGACTTCTGCCAGGGCGGGCACCTCATCGGCGGAGAAGCCGCCGCGCTGCGCGATCTCAGTGGCCTTGGCCTCGGTGATGCCTTCGTTGGGGTTAAAGCTGACCCGGGCGAGCTTCTCGGGGCTCTCCACGGCGAGCTGCTCAATCTCTACCCCGCCCTCTTTGGAGCACATGGCGAGGTAGTTGCGCTCGGCGCGGTCCAGCAGGATCGAGAAGTAGTACTCTTCGGCGATCTCGGCGCCGGCGGCGATCATCACACGGTGCACCGTGTGACCCTTGATGTCCATGCCGAGGATCGCCTTGGCATGCTCATAGGCCTCGTCGGCGCTTTTGGCCAGCTTCACGCCGCCGGCTTTGCCGCGGCCACCGACCTTCACCTGAGCCTTAACGACGACGACGCCGCCAATCTGCTCGGCTGCTGCCTTCGCTTCTTCTGGGGTCTGCGCCACGATCCCGGCCAGCACGGGTACTCCGTGTGCCTCGAACAGATCGCGCGCCTGGTACTCATACAGGTCCACGGGTGGTGTCCTTCTGCGTCGAAGTCATCTTCACTTGATGAAGGTCAGCTCTGTCAGCACGAACCTGTGCGCTAGCTGACCTTCTCAACTGGAGCATATCGCAGGAGCAGCCGCTTCTCAGACCCGGCGAAACTGATCTTCGCCACAGTCTTATCACCGGCTCCTTCGAGGCTGAGCACTTCTCCGACCCCAAACTTGGCATGTTTGACCTGGTCACCGGGGCTCAGGCTCGGAATCTCGCGCTGTGGGTTCACCTGAGTGGGCGCCTGCCGGGCGCGCGCAGGTGCGGCGAATGAGACGTTGGGCATGTGCTCGTCACCACCGGTCAGGCTCGGCTCCGAGCCCCACCCCGGAGCAAGCGGACCCGATCGCTGCCCGCCGCCGGCGAAACGGCGGGAGGCGACGGTGCTCTCCGCAGTGTGCTCCACCAGCTGCTCGGGGATGTCGGCCAAGAACTGGCTGGGCGGGTTGTACTGGACCTGCCCCCACTGGCTGCGCGACTCTGCGCGGCTGAGGTAGAGGCGCTGCTGGGCCCGAGTGAGCCCCACATAGGCCAGCCGGCGCTCTTCGGCGAGCTGCTCGGCGTCTCCCATCGAGCGCTGGTGCGGGAAGACACCATGCTCCATGCCGGTGAGGAAGACCACCGGAAACTCCAGCCCCTTGGCAGTGTGCAGCGTCATCAGGGCGACCTGGCCCTGCTCGGCGGCTAGGCGCTGGGACTCCTCATCCGGGGCATCGGGGATCGCATCGGCGTCGGCGATCAGGCTGACCTGCTCCAAGAAGTCGCTGAGGCTCGGGTCCTGCGCGGTGACTTCATACTCCTTCATCACCGCGACCAGCTCGCCGAGGTTGTCCGCGCGGGACTCGTCCTGCAGGTCCTTTGACTCCCGCAGGGAAGCCATCATCCCGGACTGCTCCAGCACCGCCTCCAACACCACTGAGGGCGCCTCCGATGCGCCCAGGGCGGCGACGTCGTCCATCATTCGCACGAACGAGCCGATCGACTTCAGGCTGCGGGTGGCGATCCCCGGGGCCTCCTCGGCCCGGCGCAGGGCTTCGAAGAAGGTGGTGCGGTCACGGCTGGCCAGAGCGGCCACAGCGCCTTCTGCCCGGTCTCCGATGCCGCGCTTGGGCTCGTTGAGGATGCGGCGAAGGTTGACGTCGTCGTCGGGGTTGTTGATCACCCGCATATACGCCAGCGCGTCCTTGATCTCTTTGCGGTCATAGAAGCGGGTGCCGCCGATGACCCGGTAGGGGATGCCGCGGTTGATCAGCCGCTCCTCCAAGGATCGCGACTGGGCGTTGGTGCGGTAGAAGACGGCGACGTCGGAGGGGCGCACGCCGTGCTCGTCGCCCAGCGCGTCGATGGTCCTGGTGATCCATTCGGCCTCGTCAGCTTCGCTTCCGGCAGTGTGCAGGACCACGGTGGGGCCGTCGGCGTTGTCCGTCCAGAGGGTCTTCTCAGCCCGGGAGGGGACCTGGCTGATCACCGCATTGGCGGCGGAGAGGATGTTCTGGGTGGACCGGTAGTTCTGCTCCAGCTTGATCGTGGTGGCTTCTGGGTAATCGCGTTCGAACTCGACGATGTTGCGGATATCGGCGCCGCGGAACGCGTAGATGGACTGGTCAGAGTCACCGACCACAGTGAGTTCGGCCGGCGGGGTCTGCACCTGGGAGTCGTCTGCGGTGAGTTGGCGGATCAGCCGGTACTGGGCGTGGTTGGTGTCTTGGTACTCATCGACCAGCACGTGGCGGAAGCGACGCCGGTAGTTGTCCAGCACGGCATCGAAGGCGTCGAACATGTAGACGGTCTCGCAGAGCAGGTCGTCGAAGTCGTAGGCGTTGGCTGCTCGCAGCCGCTGGGTGTATTCGCCGAACACCGTGGCCACCGCCTCGCTGAACGGCTCGTTGGGAGCTTTCGCCTGGAAGGATTCGGCGTCGATCAGCTCATTCTTCAGCCCGGAGATCTTATTGCGCAGCGCCCGCGGGCTGAACCGTTTGGGGTCCAGCTGGTGCTCTTTGGCGATCTGAGTGATCAGGCGCAGCGAATCGGCGGCGTCGTAGATGGTGAAGGTCGATTTGCGCCCGATGGTCGGCGCCTCGGCGCGCAGTATGCGCACGCAGGAGGAGTGGAACGTGGAGACCCACATCCGCTCAGCCGGCGGTCCGATCAGCTGTCCGACGCGCTCCTTCATCTCCCGGGCGGCCTTATTGGTGAAGGTGATCGCCAGGATCTCGTGCGGACGAGCCGCACCGGTCTGGATGAGGCGAGCGATGCGGCGGGTGAGCACACTGGTTTTGCCGGAGCCGGCACCGGCGACGATCAGCAGCGGCGAACCGGTGTGCAGCACGGCCTTCTGCTGCTGCGGGTTCAGCCCCTCAGCGGCGTCGGCACCAGCGTGCTGCGGCACGGCTGGCGACGCTGAGTCCCCACCGGACCCGGAGCTGTCCTTCGGATGTGGCGTGCGCTGCTGCTGCCGGTGCTGCTGCTCGGGGCGCTCGGCAGGCGGAGTGAAGAGAAAATCCATATCTGCTCCAGTCTATGTGTCCCTCTCTGATGTCTCCGTCCGGACATGTCTGCGCGCGAACCCTGCGTGCGAACCCTATGGTCCCCAGCTGCGGTTGTGGTCTGGGATGATAGGGGGCGAACACTGAAGGAGGGCGATGTCCAAGCGGCGAAAGAAGGCGCGCGGCAATCAGGCCGCACAGCAGAGTCCGCAGTCCAAGCGGGGCATCCCCGCACCGACTCCGGGCGAGCACAGTTCACCGCGGATGCTGGTGTATGCGCTGCTGGCGGTGAGCGTATTCATCGGGCTCTACCTGCATGCCTACGCGCTGCCGCAGCTGACGTACTTCGCCGATGGGCTGACCATGCCCGACACGCGGATCACCGGCTACAGCGCCGCGGACATCACCGCGCTGCGCGGTGCCCTGGAGAGTGAGGCCGCCGGACAGCTGAACTTTCTGCATAAGACGGCCGGCATCATCTTCCCGGTGGCTGTCTTTCTGGCCACCTGGGCGACGTTCGGCCTGCTGGCCCGCGGGACGTGGCGCTGGACGGTGGTCGCCGGTGCGGGGCTGTTCGCGGTTGTCGACATTGCCGAGAATTTCCTGATCGATGAGATTCTGGTGCAGCAGCCGCTGGAGGCAGCACTGGTGAGCACCGCCTCGGTGCTGACCACGCTCAGCTGGGGGCTGCTGATGGTGATCGGCGTCGTCCTGGTCGTCTTTGTCCTGCGCGACATTGTGCTCGCTGCACGCCGACCCAGTCACCAGAGCCCATAGCCGCTACCATGGTGCAGTGCTGATTTTTCCGGGCTGATTTTTCAGCATCCCCGCCTCCGTAGCTCAGGGGATAGAGCATCCGCCTCCTAAGCGGAGGGTCGCAGGTTCGAATCCTGCCGGGGGCACCAGCCGGCGACCACTGTTCTGCGCCGCAGTTGGCAACCACCTCAGCTGGCCGGTTCAGGAGAGCCGTGGGAAGGGTTCGGTGGAGAAGATGACCTCCACTGCGACGTCGAAGTGGTCGGCGATCTTCAGGGCGAGGTAGAGGCTCGGGCTGTACTCGCCGCGCTCCAGGTACCCGATGGTCTGATAGTGGACGCCCAGCGCTTCGGCCAGGTCCCGCCGTGAGACCCCGCGCTCGGCGCGCAGCATGGCGATGCGATTGTGAACGGTCTCGGCCACGGGCCCCTAAACTCCCCAGTCCTGCTGAATATCACGACGCCGGGCCGCCAGGGTGGAGCCGGACTCCCTGCGGGCCATACGGCTGAGCAGCTTCGGAGCCAGGATCATGCTGAGCACCGCCCAGGCGATCAGCACCGCGAACACCCACTCCAGGCGCCAGGACTCCCCCACCTCGATGGTCGCCATCGATTCGGGCAGCAGCGAGGCGCGCATCCCCAGGCCGAACCAGTACAGCGGAAAGACCTGGGCGACCCACTGCAGCCACACCGGCAGGGCGATGAGCGGGTAGAAGATCCCGGAGATGCCGGCCAGACCCATCACCGGCAGCATGAGCAGCCCCATGTTCTTCGGACTGTTGATCAGCGAACCCACCACGGCGCCGATCGCCAGCATGGCCACCAGGCCGACAGCCAGCACCAGCCCGAACAGCAGCCATCGGTCGGCACTGCCGAACTGAAGGCCCTCAAAGAGGATCAGGCTGGCGGTGAGCAGCACCACGACCGAAACCAAGGTCACCAGCGCGTTGGCGATGATCTCTCCGACCAGATAGCCGGTGGTCCCGGAGGGCACAGACTTCGAGCGCAGCAGGGTCCCGTTGGTCCTGTCCATCGACAGCGCACCGGCGATGCCCATCACCGCGCTGAACAGCACGCTCATCGCGATCAGCCCGGGGATGTTCATGGCTCCCAGGGAGACGGCGGCCCCTTCGAAGTCCACTCTGCGCATGAAGAGCAGCACAATGACGAAGATCGCCAGCGGGATCACCGCTCCCAGGACCTCTGAGACCGTGGTGAGCGCAATCCTGGTGGAGACCATCCCGCGGCGCAGTCCGGCCCGGTAGGCGTTCAGCGTCGGGTTCATCCGTGGGGTGCGGGGCTCGAAGCCCGCAGACCCTTCGGTGGTCTGAGGTGCGGGGCTCATCGGCTGACCTCCTGGAATTCTGCGGCGTCGACGGTCTGTCCAGTCTCGAACTGTTCAACGATCTGCAGATAGGCGTCCTCAAGGGTGGCCCGGTGGACCTCCAAGTCGGTGATGTCCTCTTCCGGGGCTCCCAGCAGCTGCCGGACGAAGGTCGTGGCGTCCTCGCTGGCGTGGATGTGGAGCTGCCCGTCCTGCATCCAGCGCACTTCTGCGGTGCCGGAGACCGCGCGCATCAGCTCAAGCGGGGACCCATCGGCGATGATCCGCCCGCCGGCGAGGATCACGATGCGACCGGCCAGCTTCTCCGCCTCGGCCAGGTCATGAGTGGTCAGCAGAATCGTGGTGCCCTCCAAGTCTGCCAGCCGGTGGACCAGGTCGTGGAACTCCCGGCGGGCACGCGGATCAAAACCAGTGGTCGGCTCATCCAAAAACAGCAGCGGCGGTCGGCCGATAACCCCCAGGGCAACATCGAGACGACGACGCTGACCGCCGGAGAGCGTCTGAATCTTCTGTCTGGCCTGATCGGTGAGCCCCACCAGCTGAAGCAGCTCGTCGACCGGCCACGGGTCAACATAGGGCCGGTAGAAATCCGCCATGTGGCTCAGAAGCTGGTGGGGACGCCATTTGCCGTGATCGTTGGCGTTCTGGAGCACGACGCCGACCTGGGACCTCCAGCGCTCGTCCGCTCGGGCAGGGTCGACTCCCAAGACGGAGACCTCCCCGCCCGAACGGGCGCGGAACCCTTCCAGAATCTCAATGGTGGTGCTTTTGCCGGCGCCGTTGGGCCCGAGCACCGCCACGACCTCTTCAGCTGCGATGGTGAGGTCGATGCCGTCGAGGACCTGCTTATCGCCGTAGCGCATCTGCAGATCGGACACCGAGATCATCGGAGCTGCTGCAATATCTTCTTCCACGCTGCACCTCGTCCGAGACCATCGATAGAATATAGCAGTAATACTACATACAGTTGCACTGCTCTGTAAACATCCAACGTTAAGTGCCGACGTCCAGCAGAAGATGGGGTCGGTGGGTTGGGTGACAGTGGGTGTGTCCTACCCCACGTTTAGGCTGGTGGGTATGGATCAGCTGCCAGTTCTTGACCCGCCGATGCCCCAGGCTGTGGAGCACTTGGGCTTTGAGCCGGAGCTGGCTGCCGCGTGGGAGCACCAGGCTGCGGCCCGTAGGGCTGAAGCGTTGAAGCTGACCGCCCTGTTGGACTACACGAGTCGGGTGGTGGCCGAGTGCCGCAGCGAGGGTGGGATCCCGGACCAGGAAGCGGTGCGGGCTGCCCACCTTGAGGCGTCGCAGCTGCTGGGGGTCAGTGATATGACCGCCGGGGTCATCCTGGACGCCGCGGGCTTC
>JBQCZP010000051.1:0-14035 GCA_052089225.1 Nesterenkonia sp. | reverse complement strand
ACGCCCGAGGTAAGGGCCAGGCGCAAATGATCCCCGGCTGGCCCTACTCCTTCGTCGCCGCACTGGAGACCGGGGCCTCCTCGTAGACAGCGCTGCTCGATGCCACCCGGCTGACCCCGGATGCCGACGCCACCGCGGTGACAGCCGATCAGCTGCGCAGAGTGATCACCAACCTCCAGAACGCAGGTCACTGGCAGCCTGGTGACCCGCAGATCCTGATCGTCGCTGATGCCGGCTACCACGGCCCCCGGCTGGCCTGGCTGCTGGCTGATCTGCCGGTCACGATCATCTGTCGGGTCCGCTCGGACCGGGTCTACTACGCACCCGCCGGTGCCCGCCGCGGGCCCACCAAGGCCCGGGCCCCGCGCCACGGCGCGAAACTGGTGCTGCGGGATCCGGCCACCCACCCGGCGCCGACAGTGGCCACCGTCAACGACACCGAGCGCTACGGGCGTGCTGAGGCGACCGCGTTCGCCAAGATGCATCCAAAGATCGATGCCCGCAGTGGCTTCACAGACCACCAGGGCCCGGCACCGATCATCGAAGGCACCATCATCGGGCTCAGCGTCGAACGGCTCCCCGGTGACCGGGACCCGAAACCAGTCTGGCTCTGGGCATCGAAGCCCGTCCCTGACAGTGAGGCTGAGGTTGATCACTGGTGGTCGATGTTCATCCGCCGCTTCGACCTGGAACACACGTTCCGGTTCCTGAAACAGTCCCTGGGCTGGTCCCGGCCACGACTACGCGACCCGCAGGCGGCAGACCGGTGGACCTGGCTGATCATCGCCGCCCACACCCAACTGCGCCTAGCCCGACCGTTGGCTGCTGATTGCCGACTGCCCTGGCAGAAGCCCCTCACCACCGCGCAACTGACGCCCGCACGGGTCCGTGCCGGCTATCGCAGCATCCACCAGAAGCTGGTCAATCCCGCCAGCCCGCCGAAAGCATCCCGCGCCGGCCCCGGACGCCCAAAAGGGCACCCAAACGCTCGTAAAGCGCCCATACCACCCATCGGAAAAGCCGCCTAAGAGGTTAAATAACAAGCTAAGTGGAGAATCCCCACGTGGGCGAGCATGCCACCGAGCAGCGCTTCTTCGCCTATCAATGGCGGATCAACGAGCAGATGGGGTACAACCAGAAGCTGTCAACGAATGTACGGCAACTGGTGACCGGTTTGCAGTACCTTGTCACACGTAAGGGCGTTATCGGCACCGGTGAGTACGACTTGGCGGCACTCGCAAAGTCGAAGCCCTCTCTGGCAACGCCCGACCTGTTCCTGATGTTTTCTCCCTACGCGATCGACTTCAGCGCCGAAGGGTACGCGATCCACGCTGATCCGGGAATCACCGGAACGGGCTACCTCGTCGCTCAAACCACAGAATCCTCGATCCACGCAACCAGCCTGGATCCATTTGCTCCCCCGATCATCGATGTGCGGTACCTGGAGGAACAGTGGGAGCAAGAGTCACAGCGCCGTGGCCTGGAGATCGTCCGCGAAATCGCCGCGAAGCATCCCCTGGCCGATCTCATCACCGAGGAGGAACTTCCCGGCCCGAGCGTGAGGAGCACCGAGGACGTGATTGCACACTCGTGGCTAAGCGGCAGTGCTTTCCACGCAGTCGCCACCTGCCGTATGGGGGCGGAGCAGGATTCCGTGGTGGATCCCACACTCAAGGTACGCGGAGTCGAAGGACTCCGCGTAGCCGATGCATCGGTGCCCCCAAGGAACCCGGCAACACCATGGCTCCCAGCATCCTCGTCGGCGCCCGGGCGGCACGCCTGATAGCTGATGAGAGCTGAACAGCAGAGTTCTACGCGCCATTATCCCTCGACGCTCGGTCAGGCCAGGCAGACCAAGGGCAACAAAGAGCCCTTCATCCTCTGTGTCAATAGCCGAGCGCCGACGGGCGGTAAAGAGCACAACGTCGCCTAGTCTCTCCGCAGCATGGGCCAGGTCGGTGAGGGCCTCCCCCGACCTAGGCGTTCCCTCGCACGTACCGAACCGTGCGTTCGACCCGGGGCTGGTCCTTCGGCGACCTCACCCTGGCGGGTCGGTAACGAGCCCGGCGTGCTGGGCATAGTCCAGCCACCCCGTTGGCCGCTGCGCTGCGAGCCGCCGGCTTCTACTCCTCCCCCCCGGCTTGCGGTTCCGCAGTTGAGATGACACCGAGTTCACGCCAAATACTTGAGAATGCGAATGGCGAGAACGGTTCCACACTGCAACGACTTTCCGACCGTTCAACAAGCACGTGCGCTGATGACCCAGTTCATCGACCCCGCTCTCAGCACGTCACCCATCAGTGCAACGTGGTCGCCCGTAGGCTGACACCATGCGTTTGTGGATCAAGGCGGCCCTGCTGACACTCATCCCGCTGGCGATCATGACTGCGATCGGGCTGAGCCTGATCTCTCAGGGCGACACGTCAGATGGACGCGGAACCGTCGTCGTCGGGGTCATCATCGCTGCCGTCATGGGGGCCAGCGTGATCTATCAAATCGAGCGATGGAGCCTGAGAACACAGTCACTGGTCCACCTCGGCATCATGGTGGTGACCGTGCTGCCGGCACTGTTGTTGAGCGGCTGGTTTCCGCTCGACACCCTCTGGGGATACCTCGCGGTGATCGGAGTGTTCACTGCCGTCGGGGTGGTCCTCTGGTCCGTCTTCTATCTGATCTCCACGCGGCTTGAGGCGCGTCGGGCCCGCCAAGGATGAGATTCTGACGTGCCCGAAGGTGACTCACTGGTTCGACTCGCTGACCGTTTGCGTCCCAGATCGTCGGAGCGCGGCTGACGTCGTCCTTGATTTGAGCCATGGCTCGTCCCTCCTGCTCGTGGTGTTTCCTGTCCTGCATTGCCTCAGGCGATGCGCCGGGGCAGCCGGGCTGCCCCGATCGCGCAGCTCACCCGCCCTGTCCCGGTACTTCTCGATCCGCTCCTCGGCCAGCCAGTAGTACTGTCGCCGCGGACTGAAGTGCACGTGCTGCTCGACGTCCATCTCGTCGGCTTTGGTCTCCAGCTCGGTAGCCCGTCGATCGGCCATCACCTCCTGATCTGTCACATCTCCAAGCCCTGGTCCTGGTCTCGGTCGGCGATCGCCGGCTCGTCGTGGGCGCGCCCGAGAGTCGTGTCATCCTTGGCGAGACGGCTGCGCGCCTCGGTGGGCTCGAGTTCGGCGGCGGTGTCCGCGGCACAGCACCTGCGGTTTGGCATCAGACGGCGCGGTCGACCAGGGTCCCCAGCACCGTGTGGCGATTCTGTGAGTCGCAACGGTAAGTGGCATGGTTTTGTGTCCGCTAAATGGCAGCTGCTTGTCTGTGGGGGTTGGATGCGGCACGGGTCGTATGTGGTTCTACGTCGCTGGTCGCGGGGTCTATCTGGAGCAGGTGGACACCAGCCACCCGAACCTGACTAAATGAACGGATAGGGAATCGGCCTAGGGGGCCTGCAGTGTCCCGCGCCAGTTATGGACATGATGATGCAGTCGCACTTGCAGGTGGGCCGTTTTGAGAACCATTGAGTTTATGCGGCACTTTGACCTCTGGCCGGGCACATGGAGATATCTGTGGACGAGTTTTCGTCGGAGAGGTCACGGCTGGTGGTCTCCACGTGTGGGCCAGTTTTCCGCTGAAGGTCCGGCCGATTTCTTGACATGACCGAGGGGCGGGTCAACTGGCAACGTTGAGACTGGCCTGTCGTTTGGTGGTTATGCTGCTCATTGTCTTTGGTGCGACATGTTCACTTTCTGTGGAGCGATGCAGGGCGGCCTGTCTGCTCGCGCTTTTTACTGCTCGGTTGGCGGCTAGGGCTAGTAGGAACATGGTTCCGTAGAACACTGACATTCCGGCGCTGGTGGCGGCGTTGACTGCGTAGGCCACCCAGAAGCCGGCGACGGCGCCACTTGCCGCGATCCCTGCGGTGAGGCCGATCATCACGGGGAGCCGGTCGGTGAGTAGGTAGGCGGTTGCAGGCGGAGCGATGACCAGGGCGATAGTCAGAATGGCACCGGCCCCATTGAATGCTGTGGTGACGGTCACTGAGACCAGGAACATGAACACGGTATTCAACGTCGTAGAGCGTACTCCCAGCGCCCGGGCAAACTCAGGGTCGAACGTTGTGAGCTTGAGTTGGCGGTAGAACATGACCAGGAATGCCATGTTGATCAGTAGCACGGCCAGCATCAAGTACAGATAGACGGGCCCCATATTGAAATCACTGGCCCCGGTTGGGTTCTCGATGGTGAGTTGCTGGAACGAGGCCAGGTTCAGATCACCGACTAGGACGGCGTGGGTGTCGAGGTGGATGTTGCCGAAGTTCGCGGTCACCATGATCACTCCAATGCTGAACAGGGCCGGGAACACCAGTCCTTGCGGGGCGTCTCCGGTGAGGAGCCCGGTGCGCGTGAGGTATTCGTTGCCCAGGACGACTAGCAGTCCAGCCAGTGCTGCGCCGAGGATTAGCACTGGTGAGCCCAGGTCTTGTGTGAGGGCATAGCCGACCACGATTCCGGGGAGCACAGCGTGGCCTATGCCGTCGACCAGCATAGAGCTCTTCCGAAGCACTACGAATACCCCGGGCAGTGCGCAGGCGAGGGACATAATCACGGCTACCAATGTGGTGCCCAAGAGAAAGCTCATGTTCGTCCTGTCTCGGAGGGAGCAACTCTGCTCGGTGAATCGATGTGTGAGTTCCGTTCTGTGGTGAGCTGGCGGCGCAGAATCCGGCGTTGATGGCTCCGACTTAGGGCTTGAGTGATGAGGCTGCGTCCCGGGGCGAGAAGAAGCGAGAACACGAGGAACACGAAGAGGGTCAGTACGATTGTGGGGCCGGTGGGTACTGTGCCGATGGCGATGGACAGATAGGCGCCCAGGCCGCTGCCCAGGCCACCGATCAGCCCGGAGAGCATCATCATGGTTGGTAGGGTGCGGGTCCATTGCCGTGCTGCGGCGGGTGGGGTGACGACGAAGGCAACCATCAGCACCAGACCGACAGCCTTCACACCGATCACGATGGCGATCACGATGGTGGTAAACATCAGGGTGTCGATCACCCGGGCGTGGAAGCCCAGGACGGTGGAGTGGTCCGGGTCGAAGGTGCGAAGAGCGAACTCTTTCCAGAACATCACCATCAGCACCAGGGCGAAGGCTCCTACGGAGATGCTGGCCACCAGGTCCGCTTTGGTGATGACTGAGGCGTTGCCGAAGAGATAGTCCTGGATACCGCCTTTTCCGGGGAATGCGCCGTTGCTGATGATGCGCATCAGCAGCATTCCCACACCAAAGAACAGGGACAAGGTGATGGCCATTGCAGCGTCGATGCGTAGCTTCGTCGCCTGGGTGATGTGCTGGGCTAGCGTCACTGCCAGAGTGCCAGCGATGACTGCGCCAATCATCAGCGCCACCATGTTGCGCCCATCGGCCTGCAGTATGGTCACGGTGAGAAGAAATGCTCCCAGGGTTCCGGGCAGCGCTGCGTGGGAGATGACGTCACTGATCAACGATTGCTTACGTAGGTA
Source organism: Nesterenkonia sp. (assembly GCA_052089225.1). GTDB lineage: Bacteria > Actinomycetota > Actinomycetes > Actinomycetales > Micrococcaceae > Nesterenkonia. The sequence continues at coordinate 8,522 of JBQCZP010000051.1, read as the reverse complement.
GGCGAAGCTGCCCAGGGCTCCGGCCACCAGGCCGATGACTGCGGTGCCGAAGAACACCATGCGGAAGGTGTGGTCGGCGAAGAACGTGGCCGGGTCCATCATCGCGCCGAGAACATCGCTCACGGGGTGGTCTCCTGGTGTGGGCGTTGGCGCGCGTCGGGTTCGAAAAGTCCCTGCGTGGTGTCGCTGACCCGGTAGGCAGTTCGCAGGTTCTCGGAGGTAAATGCCTCCTCGATCGGACCGGAAGAGACGACGGTTTGGTTCAGCAGGGTCACATGGGTACAGAAGTCTTGGACGGTGGCGAGGTCGTGATGCACGATCACCACGGTCTTGCCTTGTTGCCGGAGCCGGTGCAGTACGGAGACGATCGCTTGCTGGCTCTTCGCGTCGATCCCTTGAAAGGGCTCATCCATGAGGAACAGATCGGGCTCCTGGGCCAGGGACCGGGCCAGGAAGACTCGCTGGCGTTGCCCGCCGGAGAGTTCACCGATCTGTCGATCAGCGAGATCGGCGATGCCTGTGTGGTCCATTGCGGCTGCGGCAGTGTCTTTCTCGGACCGCCGAGGCCTGCGAAGCCAGCCCAGTCGACCGTAGGTGCCCATCAGCACGACGTCGCGGACCGTGGTGGGGAAGTCCCAGTCCACTGAAGTCGACTGCGGCATGTACCCGACTCGCTGGCGGACTCGTGCCAGCGGCCGGCCGTAGAACTCACTGACCCCAGTCAGGGGTGTGACCAGGTCGAGCATCGCCTTGATCAGGGTAGATTTCCCGGCCCCGTTGGGACCGACGACACCCATCACGGCGCCGGCCGGTACAACGAAGTCGACGTTGCGCAGCACCGGCTCAGTACGGTAAGCGACACTGAGGCCGGTGGTCTGGCAGGCGATCACCGTCCCTGCTCCTGACCTAGGGCCTCGGCGACGCTGTGAGCGTTATGCGTGTAGACCTCGAGGTAAGTGTCGACGTCTTCCCCGGCACCGAGGCTATCGGCGTAGAGCTCCGCCTCAGAGATTGCGACCTCCCAGCCGCGGGACTCGACAGCCTCGCGCAGCGAGGTGATGGCCTGCGGGTTGGCCTGATTGTCCTGGAAGATCACCGGCACCTCATTGTCCACGATCAGATCCGCCAGATCGCTGAGTTCCTGTGGTGCGAGCTGGGCCTCGGTGGAGATGTAGTCGGTGGCGTAGACCTCGATGTCGTAGGTGTGCCCGAAGTACGCGAAAGCATCATGGCCGGTGATCAGCATTCGATCTTCCTCATCGATAGAGCCCAGCAGGTCCTCGACCTCAGCGTGGGTCTGCTCGATCTGACCGATGTAGTCCTGCGCATTGGTCTGATAGGTCTCTGCATTGTCCGGATCAATCCGCGCCAGATGATCCGCCGCGTGCCCCACGGCTAGGCCCCACGCTTCCGGGCTGTTCCAGATGTGTGGGTCATAGAGCGCGTTGCCTTCGGCGTCGGTGTCATCCCATCCCAACAACAGCTCTTCAGGGATGAGGTCTCCGACAGCCAGCTGCGCATCCCCCAGGCTCTGCAGCTGCTCGATCATCTGCGCCTCCAAGTAAAGACCGTTCCACAGCACCACGTCAGCGTTCTGCAGAGTCTGGATGTCCTGGGTAGAGGGCTGGTAGGTGTGTGGGTCCCCGCCGGGACCCACCATCGTGGTCACCTCAGCCTCCGGAGCGATGTTCGCCACCGCGTCTGCGAGGTACCCGGTGGTGGCGTACACACTCAGCCGATCCTCAGACCCTCCTCCGTTGGAAGTCTCAGCGCCGCCGGTGGCGCAGGAGGAGAGCATCATCGCAGCTGTCAAAATGGTCCCTACCTCGGCGAGTCGGCGGATCTGGGAACGAGGAGTGGAGAGAATACGGTGAGAGTTAGCCATGCCTAAAATAGTAAGTTTGGCATGCCGAAGAATGCAACCTGACGCGCGGATGGAAGGGCGCGCGAGCCACCTCTGTGGGGCACGGCCGGCGGAAGTCGCCGATTCGCTGACTACCGGGGGATTTCGAGAGGCGGGATTGCTCGCGGTTGTACCAGTTCCTGGGTTCTGGGACACTTCGGGTCAGTATCCGCTGTCAGTTTCAGAAGGGGACTGCACTTCGACGCCAGTCGTGGCGCGGCTGTGCAGCCAGGTTCTGAAATTTGATTGTCAGGAGTCCTCTGCACAACCTGTCATTAAGTTCAATAGTCGCGTGCGGGAGTCCTTGGCCGGGCGCGCTTTCTCCATGTCAGCTGCCGTCGGATTGCGGAACTGGGTAGCGACCCGCCAGATCGTATTCGATTCGATCGTCGGCGAGGTGGAACAGCAGAGCTGCCTCGATCTGGGACAGGCCTACGTTGTGGACGCAGACGAAGGCCACCTAGGGGACGGGGTCCCTTCAACGGCGCTCAGCAGCACGTAGAGGCTGCAGGCGCGCCGATTGTCACCAACTGAGTTTCTGCCGGAGTCTCACATGATCCGCTGAGGTCGGTGGTGCAGACCCCTGTTTCGGGAAGGTTGATGTGGACAGCGTCTGCCGCTGCCCGGTCGCCCACAAGGGCTGCGGCGATGGAGCGGACCTGTTCATAGCCGGTGGCCATCAGGAATGTGGGGGCACGTCCGTAACTTTTCATACCCACGATGTAGAAGCCTGGTTCGGGGTGGGCAAGTACTCGCTCCCCGTGCGGCTCCACTGTGCCGCAGGAGTGGAATTCCGCGTCGATGAGGGGGCCCAGCTGACGTGGGGCTTCCACTGCCGGGTCCAGTTCGAGGCGCAGTTCGGCAAGCATCGATAACTCCGGGCGGAAACCGGTAGCGGGTACTAGTCGATCGACTGCGAGTTCTTCGGTGCCATCGGGGATGGCTGCGGTGACTCGTAGTCCTTCTGGTGTTGGGGTCAGATCGGTGATGGTGAAGGAGGTGTGGACGGTGATCGTTCCGGACTCCACGAGCCCACGTAGCCGGGCTCCCAGTGCGCCGCGGGCAGCTAGTTCATCGTTGGTTCCACCGCCGTAGACCTGTGAGAGGTCAGCAGTGCGGGTGGCCCAGCTGATTCGTGTCTGTGGTCGCTGTGTTGCTAGTTCAACTAGGTCCAGCAGCGTGTTGGCTGCTGAATGCCCGGCCCCGACAACGAGCACATGCTGTCCAGCGAATTTCTCTCGGTCGGCTCCGGTGACCGCTGGCAGCGGGCGGGTGATGAGTCCCTGCTCCTGTGCCATGGATTCTCCGACAGTGGGCAGCCCAGATCGGCCCACGGGGTTGGGCTGGCTCCAGGTGCCCGAGGCGTCTAATACGCTGCGGGCCAACACGTCCTCGGTGCTGCCGTCTGCCGATTCCACGCGCACGAGAAACGGGATGTTCTCACGATTCGTGGTGCGGGTCTTGTCGATACCCTGCCGGGTCACAGCGATGACACGGCTATCGGTGCGCACACTGTCACCGAGTGCCTCAGCGAGGGGCTCCAGATAGTGATCCGCCAGTTGGTGGCCTATGGGCAGGGACTCTTCGTCCGGGGCAGTCCAGCCGGTGGGCTCAAGTAGGCGACGGGCGGCCTCATCAATGTTGTAACGCCAAGGAGAAAACAGTTGGGTGTGGCCCCATGCCCGCACCGCTGCGCCGGCACTGGCCCCGGCTTCAAGGACCAGCGGGGTCAGGCCCTGCTCTTTCAAGTGGACAGCTGCGGCCAACCCGACCGGACCAGCCCCGATCACCACAACGGGAAGTTCTGCCAAGGCGGCACTCATTTGGTGTTCTCCTTCATTGGGGCCAGCAGTTGGTCGACTAGGTCAGTGACGTGATGTTTGATCTGGTCACGAATTCCACGTACCTCTGCGACTGACTTGCCGGCCGGGTCATCCAATGTCCAGTCCTAGTAGCGTTTTCCGGGATATACCGGGCAGGCATCCCCGCAGCCCATGGTGATCACCACATCGGAGTCCTGCACTGCTTCAGTGGTCAGTATCTTCGGCGCGTTTGCGGTGATGTCGATACCATCTTCGGCCATCGCCTCCACCGCCACAGGGCTGATCTGCTCGGCTGGTTCAGACCCGGCTGAACGGACCTCGATCTGTCCCCGAGCCAGATGGCCCAGGTAGCCGGCTGCCATCTGGGAACGACCTGCATTGTGCACACAGACGAACAGGACGGTGGGCTTAGTTGCTGCGGGCATGCGGTCTTCCAATCAGAAGGGTGGAATCAGGTGGTGCGAAGCTGTGCCTGAAGGGTCTGGAGCCGAGCGCTGATGTCATCACGGATCAGCCGCATCCGCTCGATGCCCTCGATCCCGCGCGTGGAGGGCTCGTCGGTGTTCCATGTCTCGATAGATCCCCGCATGTCCTGCACGGGTTCGACCCGGGCCTGGTCGCCGAGGATGATGACCCGGTCCACTCGGTGCAGCAGCGCTGGATCGATCGAGGTGGGGGTTTCTGCGGACATGTCGACACCGACCTCAGTGACTGCCTCAGCCGACAGAGCGTTCAGGGAGCTTCCCGGGCAGGTGCCGGCAGAGTGCACTTCAACGGCGCTGCTGGCCTGGTGGCGCATTAGAGCGGCTGCCATCTGTGATTTGCCGCCGTTGCTGACACAGACGAACAGGACGCTGGGTGTGCTGGTCATGATCTGACTCCAGAAGTTGAGCGAACTGGAAGGGTGGGGTCCTGGGGGAAGAGTTTTGGGCCGGCCCACAGTGCGACATAGACCAGACCGACCAACACAGGCACTTCGATGAGCGGACCCACCACACCGGCCAACGCTTGACCAGAGGTGATGCCGAAGGCCCCTATCGACACCGCGATCGCCAGTTCAAAGTTGTTGCCGGATGCGGTGAAGGCCACACTGGTGGACTTCGCGTAGTTCAGCCCGAGGGCCTTCGAGGCGAACAGGCTGATGAGGAACATCAGCACGAAGTACAGCAGCAGCGGCACCGCCATTCGGGCCACGTCCAAGGGCTGGGAAGTGATTGCTTCGCCCTGCATGGCGAAGAGCAGCACGATGGTGAACAGCAGCCCGTAGAGCGCCCACGGGCCGATCCGGGGCAAGAACGTCTCCTCATACCACTGTCGGCCTTTGGCCTTCTCCCCGAGCACGCGGGTAAGGAATCCAGCAACCAGCGGGATGCCGAGGAACACGAGCACCGAGGCCACGATTGCCCAGACAGAGAACTGTGCTGAGGTGGTTTCCAATCCCAACCAGGACGGCAGCACCTGCAGGTAGAACCAACCCAGCGCCCCGAAGGCCACGACCTGGAAGAGTGAATTGATGGCCACCAGCACCGCTGCGGCCTCACGGTCCCCGCAGGCCAGGTCGTTCCAGATGAACACCATCGCAATGCAGCGTGCCAGGCCGACGATGATCAGTCCGGTGCGGAATTCCGGCAGGTCGGGAAGGAAGACCCAGGCGAGTGTGAACATGAATGCCGGGCCGATGACCCAGTTGAGGAACAGCGACAGGATCAGCAGCTTCCGATCACCGGTGACCCGGTGCATCTCGTCGTAGCGCACCTTCGCCAACACCGGATACATCATCACCAGCAAGCCCAGTGCGATCGGCACCGAAATCCCGCCGATCGTGAACGCCTCCAAGGCCACATTCAGCCCTGGCACGAACCGCCCCAGCAGCAGGCCCACAGCCATTGCCACCAGGATCCAGACCGCCAGCCACTTATCCAGGGAGGACATCTGTTGACCAACCGGTCGCGCCCCAGTCTGGGCAGTACGCGTTGCAGAGGTACTCATTGACCCCAAGGCCTCTCATATTGATAACTGTCTATTGATCAGGTAAAGGCTAACCTGTCAGATTGACGAGCGTCAATGTATACTGTGTGGATGGCCACCGCACCAGAGACTCTGACTGTGGATCACCAGCGGAGCGAGGATTGCTGCTCGCTGATGACCGGGCCGATGCACGCCACTGAGGCAGACCGGCTGGCCGCCCGGTTCAAAGCCCTCGCAGACCCCACCCGACTACGCCTGCTGTCCCACATAGCAGCCCAAGGCTGCGACTCCGTATGCGCCTGCGACCTGATTGACGTGCTCGACATCAGTCAGCCCACCATCAGCCACCACCTCAAGAAACTCGTTGACGCCGGACTCCTCACCCGAGAACAACGCGGCAAATGGGCCCACTACACCATGGCAAAGGACGCATTCAACGACCTCCGCGACTTCCTGCACCTCCGCTAAACAGAGCATGCCCCAATGGGGGGTGCCTCTATCGTTTTCGTCAAGCTGCTAAGCAGTGGTCGGTGCCGCCGTGGGCGTTGTCTGGTTCTTGGTAGAAGGTGCCGTCGCGCAGCATGGCGTAGAGGATGTCCAGGCGTCGGCGGGCCAGGGCGAGATTCTGGTGAGCGGGCCTCTGACGATCACTGGCGCTACTGACCACTTCGCTCAAACCGACGCCTAAAGTGGAGACCATGGTGCACCGGGAAGAGTCGCTCGTGGACTTCGGCGCACCCTATGATCTGCCGCGGACACTGTCCGTGCTGCAGCGCGGCCGCGGCGACCCCGCGGTACAGGTCGACGCCGGCGGCTTTTCCGGTGCGGGTGGGGCCACTCCTGGCGCTGGCGCCTGGCTGTGCCGCAGGGTCTATGGCCCTGGGCCCGACGGATCTGGCGCTGAACTGGGCCAGCTCACCTACCGGTTCGATCAGCTGGACGCCTCGGTGGTGCGGGTGCGCGTAGCGGCCACCTCAGAGTCAGCGGCCCGAGCCGGCGTTCAGTCAGCGCCTGCCCTGTTGGGCGCCGCCGACGACTGGGAGCCGCTTCAGCTGCTCCTGGGGGCGAACGAGGATCCCACCTCTGCGGCTCTGGCTGAGCTGCGACGCCGCAACCCAGGTGTGCGGCTTCCTGCCACCGGGGCCCTGTTCGACCAGCTCGTAATCGCCACGCTGGAGCAGAAGGTCACCCATGAGCAGGCCCGCCACACCTGGCGGAATCTGCTGCGCCAGCACGGCGAGCCGCCGCCCTCGGCTGTGGGGTTAACGCCGCCGGAGAAGATGCGGCTGCCGCTCTCCGCCGCTCAGCTGAGAAGGGTGTCCAGCTGGCAGTGGCACCGCATGTGGGTCCAGCCGCCGCTGTCACAGACGGTCCTGCAGGTGGCAGCGCGTGCCAGCAGCGTGCACCGGTTGGCGGCGACCACAGCGCTGGATACCTCCAGTGTGGGCGAGCTCGCCCAGCGCCTCACGGCCATCCCTGGTGTGGGGCCCTGGACCGCTGCGGAGGCGCTGCAGCGCTCACACGGCGCAGCCGACCTGCCTGCGGTCGGTGATTTCCACCTGGCGCACTTTGTGGGCGAGGCGCTGACTGGCCGCCGCACTGACGACGCCGGCATGCTGGAGCTGCTCGAGCCCTTTCGGCCGCACCGGCAGCGAGTGGTGCGGCTGCTGGGACTCTCCGGATTTCGGCATCAGCGGTTCGGCCCGCGGCTGGCGCCGGAGGATCACCGCCAGCGCTGAGCTGTTCTGCGGATGAGGCTCAGCTCTGCGGAGACTGCTCTTCCTGATCGCCCTGTTCGGCGACCTGCTTGTGCACTTCGGCCATGTCCAGACCCTTGACCGCGCCGATGACCTCGTCCAGCTGCTCGGCGTTGAGCGCGCCGGGCTGAGCGAAGACCAGCACGTTTTCACGGAAGGCCATGAGCGTAGGGATCGAGGAGATGTTGGCGGCCGCAGCCAGCTCCTGCTGCGCCTCGGTGTCGACTTTGCCGAAGGTGATTTCGGAGTGCTGTTCAGAAGCCGCGTCGTAGACGGGCGCAAACTGCTTGCACGGGCCGCACCAGTCGGCCCAGAAGTCAATGAGCAGAATGTCGGACTCATCGAGGGTCTTCTGGAAGTTGTCCTGGGTCAGGTCAGTAGTTGCCATAGGGGCCACGATACGTCAGACGCCCTGGGTTGTAGAGGCACAGCGACCGTTACGCAGTAGGTGAAACGCCCTCGTCGCAGAAAGGACTCCGGCAGAAGCCGGAGTCCTTTCTGGATTCACAGTGGCGGGCGAGGGATTCGAACCCACGTAGGCAATGCCAGCTGATTTACAGTCAGCCCCCTTTGGCCGCTCGGGTAGCCCGCCAAGCTGGTGTCCTGCGCGCAAGGCACCCGCCAACTTTACCGAACACCCTGAAAAATCTCGAACTCATAGGTTGCACAAGCGCCCTCGCCCGTGGACGGGCCTGTGGAAGTATTCGGGTCATATCGCCTCAAGAGGCTCTGATAGAGGGACATTTGCTGTGGTGTGCCTCACATCAGTTCGCCTTCAATAACCGTGAATATCCGCGAGTTGGACGCGAAGAAGGCAATTCGTCAGCGTGGGCCCCAAAATTGTGCCGCGGAAATCCAGGCTTACGATGAGCGCTGGCGCACCTGGCGGCCCCATGAAATTCTCCTGAGTTTTCGCTGGCAAGGTTGCGCCCTGAAACCACGGGTACATGCACGGAAGGAAATCAATGGACAGCGGTTCATCTATTCTCAGCACCGCCACGGTGCTGATTCTCCTCTTAGCGTTCTATGGAATTACGTTGTTTGTGGCTCTGCGGATCCGCAGAAGGAAGG
>JBQCZP010000050.1:0-14073 GCA_052089225.1 Nesterenkonia sp. | reverse complement strand
TTACCGACTCACCCCAGCCGCGCAGCAGGATCTCTCCTCGATCTGGGACTTCACCAAGGAACGTTGGGACGTTGGCCAAGCAGAGACCTATCTCCGCGAGATCCAGGCCGCGATTGAGCGCGTAGCAGCCGATCCGCGCCGCGGCCGCTCCAGGGCTGAGATCCGCGAGGGATACCTCAGTTATGCAATCGGCAGCCACACGATCTTTTACCTCAGACGTCAAGATGACATTGACATCATCCGCGTCCTGCACCAAAGGATGGATCCCTCCCGCCACTGACCGAATTGTGTGGGCCATGCCGCTGTGAGCTACCGCTTGGCCACCGGGGTGTGAACCCCGGTGAGTCGCCGCAGGACTGCGGCCCGGGTGCCCGCCGACGCCTGAGCGTCCAGCAGGGCCCTGCGCTCAGCGCCGGCGAAGTCATCCACCACCGCCACCAGCTGCGGATCGGCGGTGACCAGGTGGGTGACCACCGCGGCCAGGGGGGTCTTGACCTCTTCTGCCCCGGCCACCACCAGCACGGTCGGCACACTGTGCTGTTCGGCCAGGATCAGCGGCTCCAGGTAGTCAGCTGGGATCTGATCGGACTCTTCGGGGACGGTGAGCACGACGACGTCGAGGCGCCGGACCTCAGCCGCGGCGGCGTCGGGCCTCAGCGGTGAGGCAGCCGGCAGGGAAAACGGCAGATCCCCCAACACACCGGTGCGCGGCAGGACTCGGCTGCGAGCTCCGCGCAGCAGTCTGCGCCCGAAGCGTCGGCCCCGGCGCAGGGTGGGCAGCAGCATGGTTCCTACCCATGTGGTCTCCAGCGGCTTATCCGGCATCGAGGATCCTTCTGGGGTCGGTGTCAGTCAGCTGCGAGCCGTAGTCCTCCAGCCACAGCGCCAGTACGGCCAGACCGCGGATCAGGTGCTGAGGCCGCTGGGAGTTCAGCAGCCGCTGCCAGATCACCAGCCCGTGAGGATCCTCCGGGTCAGCCTCAGCCAGCGTCTTGGACAGCAGATCCCGCACCGCAGACCCCTGGATGAGCCGGGCCAGATAGCCGGCGCCTTCGCGGCTGGCGATGCGGCGCTTGTGGTGGTGGGTGCCGATCAGGTCATCCGCGGTGGCCATGCCGCGCAGCCGCGGATCTGAAGCCGCCAACAGATCCGGGTACCAGGCGCCGTCGGCCTTAGCGCTGTGCGGCAGCTGAAGAGCCAGACGCACCACGGCGTCACCGATCATCGGCATCACCGTCGGCCGGGCCCCGCCGAGAACCTTCGCCGGCGCCTGGGCGATCCCCGGCACCGAGCGCATCCGGTATGCGGCCAGAGTGTGGCCGTTGGGGTGGTCGAAGTACTTCTCCACCAGCGGGACTGCTCGCGCCCGGCTGCGTGTGCTCACCGCCTGTGCACCAGGTTCGGTCAGCACTTTGTGCCCCGCGCTCAGGTAGCGGGTGCGGGCTGCGATGCGCGCCTCGATCAGCTCGGCAGTGTTCATGGTGCCGGCGTCGGGCGGGTCAGCGAAGCCTCCGCCGAAGAACACTCCCCCGCCGAGTCCGTCGAAGACCGGGCCGGGCTGCTGGCGCAGCCGCTGCGCCACCGGGGTCAGCCAGAAGTGGAAGGAGGCCTGGTAGTCCACCGCATCGGCATAGCGCCTGAAGTCCTGGCCGAAGTCGGCGTAGCCGCCCACAATGATCTGCTGGCGCACCCCCAACCGCTGTGCCACCCGAGCTCCGATCAGCTCCTCCAGAGCGGAGCCGGCGTCAGAGCTGGTCGTCCACGCTGTGACCTGATCAGGCTGCTGGGCCTCACGCAGCGCCAGGGCCGTCAGCATCCGGGAGTCCCGGCCCCCGGAGAGCATGGGGTTGGCCGGTCCTGCCGGTTCCAGGTAGGGGCACATCGTGGCCGCCATCTGCTCCACAGTCTCCCGGGTGACCTCATCCAGGCTCGCCGGAGTCTGCGGGGTGTAGTCCTCCCAGGGCCAGTGCGCCTGGCGCATCTGCGCGGTTCCGGTCTCATCCAGTTGGATGTACTCCATGGGCATCAGCCGACGGAACTCGGCAAACGTCGTGCGGCCCTCCAGCGGGGCGCCGAAGGCCAGGATCTCCGCCCAGGACTGCCAATCCGGGGTGAGCAGGTGGGCGGTGTCTGCCAGCCAGCGCAGCCGGGTGGAGAAGAAGACCGCGCCCTCACTGGCGTAAATGTAGATGACCTGCGCGCCGGAGACGCTGCCGTGCACCACCCCGGTGCCGTCGAGGATCCGGAACCCGCAGGCATCAGCAGCGCGGGCCGTCTCGGTCCAGGAGTCGGTGTGCTCCGCCGGGTCGGCGAAGTCTGCAGGGTCTGCGGCTCCCGCGGCGTTCCATGCGGCGGCCAGTGTGCCGTCATCCAGCTGGGCGATCTGCAGCGCGGAACTGCCGAACACCACGATGCCGGCCTGCTGATGGTCCACGCTGAGGCCCACGCCTTCTGCCCGTGCACGCTGGGCCATACCGGCGACTCGGCTGCGGTGCTCCTGGGTCAGATCACCGAACGCGCCGCAGACCGCTGTGGGCTCGTCAGTGCGCTCAACCATGGCTCACTCCGTAGTCCTTCAGGCGCTTCAGGTGCGTATCGGGGCCGAACTGGGCGGCGAACTGCCGGGCACGACGGGACTGCTCCAGGAACTTCTGGGGACTCTGCCAATACTCCGTGACGGCGGATTGGACACCGGAAGGAACGGTGTAGACCGCGGCGCTGCCGAAGATCTCTTCAAGGTAGGGCGGAAGCACGACGACGCAGCCGGCCGCCAGCGCCTCAATGATCGCCCGCCCGAATGCCTCGCGCCACTGCGGGTGGTGCATGTAGACCCAGAAGTCCACCCGGGCGAGGAAACTCTGCGGGTCCTCCGCACCGAAGGGCTGCACGTGCCAGGCCTCCGGCAGCTCCCCCAGGATCTGCTCGGGGATCTCTGCCCCACCGAGGATCTCGACCCGCCGCTGCTCAGTGTTTGGGTAGGCGCCAGCGTCCGGGTAGGCGGCCAGCAGGTCCTCGGCAGTGTCGGGCCATTTCTCCCGCTGCGGACGCGAGTGCCGGCCCAGCACCGGCACGTCGGCGATGAATCCGCTGCGGGGCCCGACCTGCGGCACTGTGCCGAAGATGTTCACCCAATCCTGCGCTGAGACGCGCACACCGGTGTCCTGGGCGGCGAGACTCTGCCGCACCACCGGGCTGATCGGCGCCCACACTGGATCCACGTCGAACAGCTCGCGCACTCGGGCGTCCGTCTGCTGCACGTGGTAGTGCCAGGTTCCTGCGGCGTCGACGGCGGGGTGGTTGGCCACCATCACCACCTTCTCAGCGGTGATGCCGGTGAACTGCGCGGCGGCGGTTTCGATGACTCTGGGGTGGCGGATCACCAGCAGCGAGGTGTGCAGCCGGGCACGCGCGGAGACGATGTGGACGTCGTCGAGGGTCATGACCTTCTGGATGTGGCTGCTGAAGCCGACCATGGTCTTGGTGGTCTGGCTCTGGGCGTGGATCAGTGCGGTGCTCATCCCTGCCGCCGACTGGGCGCGGACCTCCTCCGCGATGGATGCGGTGGTGCCGCCGGGCAGCCTCAAGTCGGAGAGGATGGCCACATCGGCCTGTTCCAACGGGTCGGGATCCAGCTGCTGGACTTTGGCGCTCAGTGCGCTGACCTCACCGGCGAGTTCGCTCAGCTCAGTGTGCAGCGCCTCGACGTCGCTGCCAGTGGCCCGGCGGCAGATTCGGCCCGCCCGGCGTCGGAGGTCACTTATGCGGCTCATCACCGGCCACTCTAGCGCTCCCACCACGTTCCGATGCGGCGGGGCGCACCCGGAGCCGGCAAAGTGAGATTACGCTGCGTGGAGGTAGGCGTCCACAGCTTTACGTACAAAGCTGGTGATCTGCATCCACTACCTGTCCCCGAGCGGGCCACGCACATATTAGGCTGTAGACCATGCCTGAGACGACCACTGTGCCGGACGCGCAGCGTCCCATCGGCCGGTTCATCACCGAGCAGGTGCTGCCGCAGTGGGACTCGCTGAACCGGTATCCCGCGATGTACGTGCACAATCGCCTAGTGAACCGTGCGTTGGCCCGGCAGGCCATTCAGGTGAGCCAGACCGACAGGTTCAGTGCCGCATTCCTGCACAACGGCAGGGTCGTCGGCGGTAGGCACGGCCGGGAAACCACTCTGGTCAGCGATCAGGCCGCCGAGGCGTGCTCCTCCAAATCACTGACCCGCCAGTACTGGACAGCTGCCGGTGTGCCCACAGCGCAGGCTTCCCGCTTCTACGGCGACGACGTCGAAGCTGCCCGGGACTTCGTCAGCTCGGATGCTGCCCCCTTCGTGATGAAACCAGACAGCGGTCGGCAGGGCGCCGGTGTCACTTTCGGGGTCACTGCAGAGGGGTTTGATGCGGCCTGGAAGTACGCCGTGGAGGCCAACCGGGTTCCCGGCCTCGGAGACGGTGTGCTGCTGGAGCCGTTTCAGGATGCGCTGTGTCTGCGGTTCTTCGTCGTCGGGGGCCAGACTCGGGCCGTCACGCTTCGGGTGCCGCTGTTCGTCACCGGCGACGGCGAATCCACGGTGCAGCAGCTGCTGGAGCAGTCCTTCGCCCACCAGCATCGCAATGTGCTGCTTCGCCTCAACCGGCCGCGCATCACCGAGCAGCTGGTAGCCACCAGCGGCCTGGAACTCACCGATGTGCCGGCCGCCGGTGCCCTGCACATCCTCAAAGAGAACCCCAGTGTTCTTGCCGGTGGTCTGCCCTACGACGTCACTGCTCGGGTCAGCTCCGATCTGCGCAGCCTGGCCAACGATGCGGCTGTGGCCATTCCGGGGCTGGGTGCGGCCGGCATCGATGTGCTCACGCCCTCACTGGGCAGCGCCGAGGGTGCGGTCGCCTTGGACGCTGACTCCTGGGCCAGTCTGCTGATGCACGGCTACCCTGCGTTCGGGCCCCGACGCATTGTGGCCAGGCCGCTGGCTCATCAGCTGCGGCTGCGCGCCGAGCACTGGGACCGGCCGGTCTACTCCGGCTCAGCACCCACCGCCATGAGCCCCGAGGACGAATGAACTACGCGTGGGAGCATCGTCAGCTAAACCTGCGCTGATAGACTGGGCGGCGCTCTGCCGGGGCCCATGGCCCGACATGATCTGCTGTTAGGGAAGGAATCATGGCTGCACCTGCCACCGAGCGCACTACGCCCAGCTTCACTGTCGGAGCTCAGCGGGTCGTTCAGATGGACGGCACCAAACTGGCCCGTGTCGGCGCCCGTCCCAGGCTTTCGCGCTATCTGCGTGAAATTTGGGAGTTCCGTCACTTCCTGATCTATGACTCACATTCCCGGGCATCCTCGCAGAATTCCATGGATGCGCTGGGCCGGGTCTGGATGGTCATCAACCCCATCCTGCAGGCCTTGGTGTACCTGACCGTCTTCGGCTACATTTTGGAGACTCACCGCGGGGTCACCAACTTCATCGGCTACCTGATCATCGGCGTCTTCACCTTCCGCTTCATCCAGGGGGCCGTCACCGGGGCAGGGAGCTCCATCTCCGGCAACCAGAAAGTGGTTCAAGCTTTCAACTTCCCGCGGGCGATCCTGCCCATATCGTCCACCGTCCGAGAGCTCTTCGCCACTGTGCCGACCTTCGTGGTCATGGCAGTCCTGGTGTACTTCTTAGGCGATATGCAGGTCGGGGACATGGTCCGCGAAGACATCACCCTCAGCTGGCACTGGCTGCTGTTCTTCCCCGCCATCTTCCTAGCGCTGATGGTCATGACCGGGCTGGGGCTGATGTTCGCCCGGCTGGTCAACGCCTACAACGATGTGAAGAATCTGATCAGCATCGGCACCCGCATCTGGTTCTACACCTCAGCGGTGATCTTCAGCGTCGACCGGTTCGCCGAAAAGGGCCACGAGTGGATCATGTGGCTGATGTATCACAATCCGGCCTTCTGCGTACTGGACATCATCCGCGACGCCTGGCTCTATGGGGGATTCGCCGACCCCTACCGCTGGATCGTGCTGACCGCCTGGGCCGTGATCGCAATGGTCGTGGGCTTCATCATCTTCTGGCAGGGCGAAGAGACCTACGGAAGGGAGCGGTGAACCGGCACTGATGAGCGTACCGACACCCCACTACCCCACATCCAACTACACCCCGAGGCGGGCCAACTGGCTGGCCTCCAACGGCACCAAGACCGCTGAGGGGCTCGACGTCGACCCCGAGATCCTTGACGACGGGTTCGGCTTCGACGAGATCGAAGAGATCCCCTGGGATGATCAGCCGCTGACCCACAGCGCCCCGGTGGTGGAGACCATCGACCCGAAGAAGGTCGCAGTAGCGGTCGACGGCGTCTCCAAAACCTACCGAGTCCGCTCCTCCAGTGAGCATCGCAAATCCGAGAATCGCGTGGGCCGCAGAATCCAGCGCGTCCTGGGATCCGGGTGGGCGGAGATCCCTGCGGTGGAGGAGGTCAGCTTCGTCGTCCGGCGCGGCGAGACGGTCGGAGTCATCGGCACCAACGGTTCGGGCAAGTCCACGCTGATGAAGTTGCTGACCGGCAAGATCCGCGCCACCTTCGGCGACGTCTATGCGACCTCCACACCGGTGATGCTGGGTGTCAACGCGGCACTGGTGCGTACGATCTCCGGGCGGGAGAACATCAAACTCGGCTGCCTGGCCATGGGACTCTCCCCGAAGGAAGCCGATGAGCGGTTCGACATGATTGTGGAGATCTCCGGTCTTCAGGATGCCTTGGACATGCCTCTGAGGGCCTACTCCTCCGGAATGGCCTCCCGGCTGCAGTTCGCCATCGCCACCGCAGTGGATCCCGACATTCTGCTCATCGATGAGGCGCTGAACACCGGCGACGCCCAGTTCAAAGCCCGTACGAAGAAGCGCTTGGATGAGGTGCGCGCCCAGGCCGGCTGCGTATTCTTGGTCTCTCACTCCCTGGGCACCATTAAACAGATGTGCACCCGGGTGATTTGGATCGAACAGGGCCGGCTGCTGGCCGACGGTGACCCCGAGTGGGTCTGCGCACAGTACGAGGAGTACACCGACCACAAGGCGAACGACCGCGTGCGCTCAGCCCAGATCGTCTATGACCGCACGCTGCTGAAGCTCTCCCCGGTGCAGGTGGAATTCACCGAAGGCACCCGCCCCACCGAAGCCAGCCAGGCCCGCTAGGGTCAGCGAAGAGCCAGCAGCTCGAGAGCGATCAGGTCACCCGGTCCATGGGTTGAAGAGGGTGACGCCTGTGGATTCGAAGACGTCTGTATTACGGGTTGCCAGCGTCGCTTCTTGGGCCGCACAGATGGCAGCAACCTGCGCATCTGCCATGGTGATCGGGGTGCCGACCCGCTCCCGGCGGACAACGATGTCGGCATAGCGGCGTGCGGCACGCGCGTCCAAGGGAAGGATCACGTCGTCAAAGTCCGGGAACACATCGGCCGCAGTTGCCGACAGGCGGCCTTTCCGGCGACCTTCCGAAAGCCGAGCGATGCCGTAGTCGATCTCAGCGAAGCACCTCCGGACGGCTTGGGCAAGGTTGGGCCGGTCATGTTCCTCGTCGGCCAGAGTTTCTGTGAGTATCACGCGAACCTCAGCCTCCATCGACCGCCCGTGGCGGGCGGCTCGCACTTTCAGCCGCGCGGAAATATCCTCGCTGAGGCCGCGTACGCTGATCGCTGCCATCACCAACACCTCCTGCTAGCACTGCTAGCAGTCCTATGCTGTGTTCTCCGGCTCAACCGAACCAGATACTGATCTCGTGCTCGGCGGACTCCACGGAGTCCGAGCCGTGAACCAGGTTCTTCTGCACCTTCTCGCCCCAGTCGCGGCCCAGGTCCCCGCGGATCGTGCCCGGTGCTGCCACCGTGGGCTCGGTAGTACCGGCCATAGTGCGGAAGCCTTCGATCACCCGATCTCCCTCCACCACAGCGGCAACGGTCGGCCCGGAGAGCATGAAGTCCACCAGCGGCTGGAAGAACGGCTTGCCCTCGTGCTCGGCGTAGTGGGCGGCCAGCTGGTCCTGACCGGCCTGGACCTGCTTCAGCTGCGTGATGGTGTAGCCCTTGGCCTCCACGCGGCGCAGGATCTCGCCGGTGAGTCCGCGCGCTACGCCGTCGGGCTTGATCAGTACCAAAGTACGCTCGCTCATGGAGTCTGCTCCTCGTTATTGTTCGCGCCGTTGTTGTCCGACTCGGTGTTGTTGTCCGACCCAGACCCATGGGCCTGCTCGTCGAGTTTTTCTTCCGCCCTGTATCTTTCCATCTTTTCCACGTCGATCTGTTCACCCTTGGTGACCGCGTACCACCAGCAGGCCATGAAGCCTGCACCGGGCAGCAGGGCCAGCAGCACTCCCAACCCGTATTCGGAGAGCAGCGCCACTGCGACGAAGCTGAGCACCATCACCACCTGCAGCACCCATCCCAGCGGGTACCCGAATGGTTTGTGCAGCACCGCGCATGCCAGCAGGCAGACGACGGCGAGCGCGCAGAGGCCTCCCAGCAGCCACCAGGCGTACCAGTCGTTCTGGTTCAGCCCCCAGGCGGTGAGTCCCAGGAAGAGCAGCAGGACGGCCTCCAGGCACAGCACTGTGGAGGCGAAGAGAGCCTTCACCGAGCGCGGCGGACGCGTCTGGCCCGGGCGCCACTCACGCTGGGCGCGGGTTCTGCGTGCGGCCATCACTGGTCCCCGCCGATATCGCCGCCGATTTCGCCGGTGATTCCGGTGTCCTCCATGCCCAGCAGGGTGCGTGCCTCACCGGCTAAGGTGATGGACCCGGTGATCAGGATGCCGCCGTCGGCGGTGGCTTCGTCCTCGTCGATGCGGGCCACTGCCCAGTCGATGGCCTCGTCGAGCTGGTCGGTGGTGTGCAGCCGCTCCTCGTCGAAGCCGGCGTCCAGGGCCAGTTCGACCAAGGTGGCCGACGGCACTGCCCGTGGAGAGGTGGACTGGGTGAAGCAGACCTCATCGGCCAGGTCGTGGTACTGCTGGTAGAGGGTCTCCAGCATGGACCGGGCGTCCTTCTCCTGCAGGATGCCGACCACCAGCACCAGTTTGGTCAGCCCGAAGCTTTCCTTCACCGCCAGTGCGCTGGCCTGAAGCCCTGCGGGGTTGTGGGCGGCGTCGGCGAGGATCGCCGGTCCGCTGCGCAGGGTCTCCAACCGGCCGGGCGAGCTGATGTGCTCGGTGGCCAGGCGCAGGTTGTCGATGACCAGCTCCTGCTCACCACCGCCGATGAAGGCCTCCAGTGCGGCGATGGCCAGCGCGAAGTTCTGCCCCTGGTGGGCGCCCAGCAGCGGCAGCAGCAGGTCAGGGTAGCGCGCGGCCAGACCCTGGACAGTCAGCTGCTGGCCCCCGACGCCGGGCATCCGAGTTTCCACGCCGAACTCCACGCCTTCGAACCGGAACTCCACCTGCGCTTCGCGGGCCGCGGCGAGCAGCACATCGGCGACCTCGGGCAGTTGGGCGGCTGAGACTAGGAACCCGCCCGGTTTGATGATGCCGGCCTTCTCTTCCGCGATCTCCACCTCGGTGTCGCCGAGCATGTCGGTGTGGTCCAGGCTTATCGGAGTGATGACCTGCACATCGGCGTCGACCACGTTGGTCGCATCCCAGGATCCGCCGAGCCCGGTCTCAATGACCATGACGTCGACCGGCTCATCGGCGAACACCGCAAAGGCCATCACAGTCAGCAGCTCGAAGAGGGTCAGGGGCACTTCCCCACGCTCAGCCAGCTGCTGGTCGACCATGCGGATGTGCGGGCGGATCTCGTCCCAGATCCGCACGAAGGTCTCGTCGTCCACCGGTCTGCCGTCCACCGCGATCCGCTCGGTGACCTTGCCCAGGTGCGGCGAGCTGTAGCGGCCGACCCGCAGGTCGTGGGCCAGCAGTCCGGCTTCGATCATCCGCGCCGTGGAGGTCTTGCCGTTGGTGCCGGCTAAGTGGATGACCTTCGCCGACTTCTGCGGCTCCCCCAGCACGTCCATGGCCAGGCGCATCGGCTCCACCCGCGGGCGCATGTCGTTCTCCGGGGCGCGGGCGAGCATCTCG
Organism: Nesterenkonia sp.; assembly: GCA_052089225.1. Classification (GTDB taxonomy): domain Bacteria; phylum Actinomycetota; class Actinomycetes; order Actinomycetales; family Micrococcaceae; genus Nesterenkonia. Next base: position 4,016 of record JBQCZP010000050.1, on the reverse strand, counting down.
GCGTAGATGCTGGCCACCGAGTACTGGTCAACGGGCTGCTGCTCACTCATCGGCTGCCTCCAGGGGGCTGACTGTCGCGCGGGTCTGTTCGTTCTGATCGCCCTGCAGAAGGTTCAGCTTCAGCGTCAGCGTCTCGGACTTGACCAGTTCGGCATGCTCCTCCACGGCGGCGGTCACCTCAGGCGATGCGGTCAGTGTGGCAGAGATCCGGTCAGAGACGTTGAGGTCGGCGTCCTTGCGGGCCGACTGCACAGTGCGGATCACATCGCGGGCTATGCCCTCGGCCACCAGCCCATCGGTGAGCACGGTGTCCAGCACCAGGAAGCCGCCGTCGTCCAGGACGGTCACCGCTTTGTCCCCCAACTCCTCGGAGACGGTGGTGGTCAGCGTGTACTCGCCCTCGTACAGCTGCAGCCCACCGGCGGTGACGGCCCCCTCGGCGATGCTCCAGTCACCGGTCTTCGCCCCGGCGATGGCGCGCTGGACGTCCTTGCCCAGCCGGGGGCCGGCCGCGCGGGCGTTGACCACCAGGGCCCGGCCGATCCCCCAGGCTTCGGCGTCGGTCTCAGAGGCCTCACGCAGGTCAATGCGTTTGATGTTGAGCTCATCGGCGAGGATCTGCTCGTAGGTGCCCGTCAGTGCGCGGGCGTCGTCGACCACCACGGTCAGCGTCGCCAGCGGCTGCCGCACCCGCTGCTTGGCCTGCTTGCGCAGCGCCGAGGCGACAGAGGTGATCACCCGGGTGCGCTCCATCAGCTCCACAGCGCGCTCGTCCTTCACGTAGGAGGCCGGGTCCGGCCAGTCAGCCAGGTGCACGCTGCGCCCACCGGTGAGGCCGCGCCAGATCTCTTCGCCGATCAGCGGCAGCAGCGGGGCGGCCACCCGAGTGAAGGTCTCCAAAGCGGTATAGAGGACGTCGTAGGCGGTCAGGTCCTCACTGTAGAACCGGGTCCGTGACCGGCGGATGTACCAGTTGGTCAACGTATCGGCGTAGCGGCGCAGCGCATCCGCGGCGGTGGCCACCGAGAACTCGTCCAGCGCATCGGTGACGTCGCGGACCAGGTCGCCGGTGGCGGCGAGGATGTAGTGATCCAGCGGGGTCAGCCGTGCGTCGTCGTGCGTGACGGCTTGTGCCTGGTATCCTGCACCGGCGTTGGCGGTGTTCGAGTAGAGGGCGAAGAAGTGCCAGGCGTTCCACATCGGCAGCAGCACCTGGCGCACGCCTTCGCGGATCCCCTCCTCGTTGACGATGAGGTTGCCCCCGCGCAGGATCGGCGAGCTCATCAGGAACCAGCGCATCGCATCGGAGCCGTCGCGATCGAAGACTTCGTTGACGTCCGGGTAGTTCTGCAGCGACTTGGACATCTTCTGACCGTCGGAGCCCAGCACGATGCCGTGGCTGATCACGTTGGTGAAGGCCGGGCGGTCGAACAGGGCGGTGGCCAGGATGTGCATGGTGTAGAACCAGCCGCGGGTCTGACCGATGTACTCCACGATGAAGTCCGCGGGGTGGTGGGATTCGAACCATTCGGCGTTCTCGAACGGGTAGTGCACCTGGGCGAACTGCATGGAGCCGGAGTCGAACCAGACGTCGAGCACGTCCTCCACCCGCACCATCTGTGACTGGCCGGTGGGGTCATCCGGGTTTGGCCGGGTCAGCTGATCGATCCAGGGCCGGTGCAGGTCCGGCTCACCCTCGGCGTTGCGCGGGTACTCGCCGAAGGCCTCCTTCAGCTCATCCAGGGACCCGTAGACCTCGGTGCGCGGGTAGTCCGGGTCATCGGAGACCCACACCGGGATGGGGCTGCCCCAGTAGCGGTTGCGGGAGATGGACCAGTCGCGGGCGTTCTCCAACCATTTGCCGAACTGCCCGTCCTTGACGTTTGACGGGATCCAGTTGATCTGCTCGTTGTGGGCAAGCATGCGGTCTTTGATCTGGGTGACGGCCACATACCAACTGGTGACCGCCTTGTAGATCAGCGGGGTGCGGCAGCGCCAGCAGTGCGGATAGGAGTGCACGTAGGACTGCTCGCGCACCAGCCGGCCATCGGCGCTGAGCCGACGGATGATCGGCCGGTTGGCCTCGAAGACCTGGACTCCGGCGATCTCGGCCAGCGGGGCGTCACCGCTGGGAGTGGGCTCGGCGAACATCGGCAGGAACTGGCCTGCGGCGTCGACGGAGAGGATCACCGGGATGCCGTGCTCCTCAGAGGACTGCTGGTCCTCCTCACCGTAGGCCGAGGCCTGGTGGACCAGCCCGGTGCCGTCTGTGGTGGTGATGTAGTCCTCGACCACCACCTGCCAGGCGTTCTCGGTGCCCCACTCCTGCGTGTCGGCGTAGTAGTCCCACAGCGGCTGGTACCGCAGTCCGGCCAGCTCGCTGCCGCGGTGGCGGGAGACGACGGCGGCATCAGCGGCCTGCGCGGCTGTGGCGTCGTCGTTGTCGGTGAACCCCAGGTCCTTGGCGTAGGCGCCCACCAGCTCGGCGGCCAGCATGTGCTGACCCGGCAGCGGCCCGTCTACCGGTGCCTGGACCACGGCATACTCGACCTCTGGGCCCACCGCGATGGAGAAGTTGGTCGGCAGCGTCCAGGGGGTGGTGGTCCAGGCCAGCAGGTTCACCCCGCGCAGCTGCTCAGCGATTCCAGCACCATCGAGCCCAGCATCACCGAGCCCAGCATCATCGAGCCCCGCTCCCCCGGGCCCGCCGCCGGTGACCGGGAAGGTGACGGTCACCGAGGGATCCTGGCGCTCCTGGTAGACCTCGTCGTCCATGCGCAGCTCGTGGTTGGACAGCGGGGTCTCGTCCTTCCAGCAGTAGGGCAGCACGCGGAATCCCTGGTAGGTCAGGCCCTTCTGATGCAGCTGCTTGAAGGCCCAGATCACCGACTCCATGAACTCAACGTTCAGCGTCTTATAGTCGTTCTCGAAGTCCACCCAGCGGGCCTGGCGGGTCACATAGGACTCCCACTCCTTGGTGTACTTCAGCACATTGTTCCGGCAGGCCTCGTTGAAGTTCTCGATCCCCAGGGCTTCGATCTCGGCCTTATCGGTCATGCCCAGTTCCTTCATGGCTGACAGTTCGGCGGGCAGCCCATGAGTGTCCCAGCCGAAGCGACGCTCCACCCGGTTGCCGCGCATGGTCTGGTAGCGCGGCACCAGGTCCTTCACGTAGCCGGTGAGCAGGTGACCGTAGTGCGGCAGCCCATTGGCGAAGGGCGGGCCGTCGTAGAAGACGAACTCGTCCTCTTCGGGGCGGTTCTCGATGGAGGCGGCGAAGGTGGCGTCGTCCTCCCAGTACTTCAGGATCCGCTCCTCGATCTGCGGGAACTTCACCGCGGAGGGGACCTTGCGCTCATCGAGGGAGGTCACGCGCGGGTAGACGGGCTGGGACGGGGTCGGGCCCGAAGAGTGCGGGGGCTGTCCCGATGAAGACTGCTCAGTCATGGAATCCATCCTGCTGTAAGGCAAGTGCGGCTGCGGTGCTCTGCAAGGACGTCGACGCCGGTCGGCGCACTACGCGGTACCACCTTGCTTGTCCGAACCCCCGGTGTGGCGCACCCGGTGTTCAGGCCTCTCCATGACTGCTGTGACGGGCTTACCCGTCCGGCTCTACTGAGACTCACGACGACGTCGCAGTCCGTTCTTCCGGAAGCTCACCGGTGATGACCGGGTCCACGCTGCTGAGGGCGATTCTACGCGATGCGCTCAGGTCCGCCCAACCTGGCGCGAATCCCCGGCCCGCCCCCGCTCCCGCCCCTTCAGTGGCCGATTCTGCCCGTATAACACTGTTCCCGCCGGGCTTGGGCGGGCAGAATCGGCCACTGAGCGCCGGCTAAGCGTGGGAGGAAAGGCCGCAGCAGCAGCCCGCCCTCAAGCCGCGGCTGGCCGTCGTCGACCCCACCGTGACCTATACGCTGCCCCACCAGCTCTTCTTCCCAAGCGGCGATGAGACCGTGGAGCTGCTGCTGGCCTACTCAACCTTCGCGGTGGGCTTCTTGGCCCGCCCTTTCGGC
>JBQCZP010000049.1:9727-14450 GCA_052089225.1 Nesterenkonia sp. | reverse complement strand
AATAGTGAAATAGGCGGTCCGCCCGCCGTGCCCTGACCTATCGATAGGTGGTTGAAGATGCCGACCTCAGACCCGACCAACACCGTTCACCCCGACCAGCCCAGCGTCGGCCGGTCCACTGCTGAGGCCGCCGTCGCCGACGAGCGCTTTCTGAATCCGGCGACGTCGATGGATGCGGTGACGCTGCACGTGGGGGACTTGGAGAACATGTCCTCCTACTACCAGAACGCGTTGGCGATGGTCCCGCTGGAGGAGCGTTCCCGCGGCGCTGAAGTCCACCGCGTGCTGGGCCGGGGCACCACGCCGATGGTACGCCTGATCCACACTCCCCACCTGCCGCAGGTCAACCCGCGTGATGCCGGACTGTTCCACACCGCGTTCCTGTTCGATGACCAGGCCAGCCTGGCCGCCACGGTCTACCGGGCAGCCCAGGATGAGCGCTCCCGCTTTGTGGGCTCCAGCGACCACCACGTCAGTGAGGCGTTCTACTTCACCGATCCGGAGGGCAACGGGATCGAGCTCTACCGCGACCGACCCCGCGAACAGTGGGAGCAGAAGAACGGTGAGCTGCGGATGGAAACGCTGTACCTGGACCCCAACGCGTTCCTGCAGACCCACCTGAGCCAGGACGTCGTCGACGCCGGACCTGACCGTGCCGGCCTGGTGGGCCACGTGCACCTGCAGGTCGGTGACATTCCCACCGCCAAAGACTTCTACGTCGACACCGTGGGCTTCGAGACCACCGTCTCCGGCTACCCCGGTGCGCTCTTCGCCGCCGCCGGCGGATACCACCACCACGTGGCGATGAACACCTGGAACAGCTCCGGGGCCGGCCCCCGCGCCGCCCGCCTGGGCCTGGGCGATGTGTCGGTGACCGTGCCGGGCCGCGAGGACTTGGATGCCCTGATCGGACGGCTGCGGGGCAAGGGCGTCAGCTTCGAAGATCACGGTCAGCGCGTCTCCACCACCGACCCCTGGGGAACCCAGGTGTCAGTGGCCCTGCCCGGCACCGAGACGGAGGACCTGCTGCGCCGCTGAGACTCAGCCGCATCGCCGCTGTCGGTGACGGCGTCGTCGTGCGTGAGACGCTGCGCCGGGGTACATTGTTGCCTTCATGACTTCTGCACAGACCACACCGGCTGCTGACCAGCTGGACCCTGGCCAGCCGAACCCTGCCCAGCAGCCGCCCAACCTGATGGCCGCCGCAGGGCGCACCTTCTTCCCGGTGGCACTCATCGCCCGCTTCCCCTACGCGATGATGGTGATCGGGGTGCTGACCCTGGTGGTCTCCGCTCGCGGGTCGCTGAGCCTCGGCGGGCTGACCTCAGCGATGGTGGGTCTGGGTGTGGCCTGCTTCGGCCCGCTGATCGGTGCCGCAGCAGACCGGTGGGGCCAGCGCCCGGTGCTGCTGGCCACCGGGGCGATCAGCAGCTTTTGGCTGCTGGTGATCAGTTGGACCGCCTACAGCTCCTTGGGCGCCTGGGCACTGCTGCTGTCGGCCTTCCTGGTCGGTGCCAGCACCCCACAGGTGCCGCCGATGTCCCGCAGCCGACTGGTGGGCATCATCACCAGCCGACTACCGGCGCACCGACGCCAGAAAACCATGAACAACACCATGGCCTACGAGTCGGCCGCCGACGAGGTCACCTTCGTCTTCGGGCCGATGATCGTCGGCGCCCTGGCGGCGACGATGGGCGCGGCCGCCCCCATGATCGGCGCTGCGGCCCTCACCCTGATCTTCCTGACCACCTTTGCGCTGCACCCCACTGCTGATGCAGTGCCGAAGAGCTCGCAGAACCAGGTCACTCCGGCCCCCGCCCGTCAGCTCTTCTCCGCCGGGATGCTGGTGGTGACCATCGGCGTGCTGGGCGTGGGAACGGTATTCGGCTCCACGCTGACCACCCTGACCGCGATCATGGACGAAGCCGGCTCCCCCGAGCTGGCCGGCCTCGCCTATGGGGTGATGGGTGTAGGTTCGGCCATCTTTGCCCTGGGCGCTGCGCTCTTTCCCACCAGCTTCTCCATGCGGGCACGCTGGTTGAGCTTCGCCCCGCTGATCCTCATCGGCGCTGTGGGCATGCAGCTGGCGCCGAACCCTGTGGTCATGGTGCTGGTGCTGATCCTGATGGGGGTCGGCGTCGGCCCCACGCTTGTCACGGTGTTCAACCTGGTGGCCCAGCGCAGCCCGCGCGGCCGCTCGGCCACGGCGATGTCCATGGCCAGCACCGCCATCATTGTGGGCCAGTCCGCCGCCTCTGCGGTCACCGGCCAGCTGGCCGAGGTCTACGACAGCACCGCTGCCGCCCTCGTGGTGACGGTCGCAGCGGCGGTGATCGTGATCGCCGCCGCAGCCAATTGGCTGATCAGCGGCCGCCGCGAGCGCTCCCGCCCGTGACCCAGTGATGAACTGTGCACGCGTCAGGACCCGGGACGTCGGGGCTGCTGCTCCTGTCCGGGGCGACGAGCCTTATCCACGTCCAGGGCAGCCGTGACGTCCCCACCCTGATCGAAGGTGGCGTCGAACTGTTCCGCGGTCATAACTGCCTTCATAGCTGTCCACTTCCTCCGTTCGTGCTCGTCGCCGGCGCGTGCGGGCATCTCTTCTCCGATTATATTCGCCTTGTCACACATGCACACGCAGCTCTCACCGGCCGAGCAGGTGGCGCAGTGCCGCGGCCAAGTCCTGGTGGCGGAAACCGTAGCCCAGCGACTGGGCCTTCTGCGCGCTGACGTGCTGATCAGCCAGCACCATCTCTTTCGCCCCTTGGCCCCCCAGCAGCAGCTTCGGGCCCGCCGAGGGCACCGGAATCGCCGCAGGCCGGCGCAGCACGGCCCCCAGAGTCTGGGCGTACTCACGGGCGGTCACCGGTTCCGGGGCCACCGCATTGATCGGCCCCTGCGCCTGCGGGGTCAGCGCCATATGCACGATGAGTGCGGCAATATCGTCCAGGCTGATCCACGACTGCACCTGATCCCCACCTAGAGGACCACCCACCCCGAGAGCGAACAGCGGCAGCATCCTCTCCAGCGCACCGCCGGTCGGCGACTGTACGATTCCGGTGCGGATGCTCACCACCCGCACCCCTGCCGGCTCGGCACGTTGGGCGGCGTCCTCCCACTGCTGACAGACGCCGGCCAGAAAATCAGTGCCTGCGGGATCGTCCTCACTCAGCTGCGACTCGCTGTGGGTCCGATCCGCAGCGGTGGCCCCGTACCAGCCGATGGCCGAGCCGCTGATCAGCGCGCGGTGCGCAGGACGCTGCTGCTCCATTCGGGCCAACGCGTCGGCGATCAGTGAGGTGCCGCGCACCCGCGACTCTTCCACTTTGTGCTTATGCTCCTCGGTGAACCGGTCGGCAAGCGGGTGGCCGGCCAGGTGGATCACCGCATCCACCTCAGCCAGGGCGTCGTCGTCGATGAGTTCGTTCACCGGGTCCCAGGCGATCTCCTCCACACCGGTGTCCTGCCAGGTGCCGCTGAGGTCCCGGCGGACCAGCCGACGCACCTGGATGCCTGCTCCGCCCAGCAGGGCACACACTTGGGTCCCCACCATGCCAGAGGCCCCGGAGACCGCGACGACCTGCGGCTGGTGAGCCTCGTCCGAGGTGCCGCTGTGCTCATCCTGGTCGTGCTCATCCTGCTGCGAGGCCAGTCGGCCGTGGCTCTGATGAAACGCCAGGTCCTCTCTCATCTGACGCTCCCGGTAGGCGAAGATGCGGCGCAGCTGCGGCTCAAACATCCGGTGCAGCCGGTCGGCGGCGGACCGTGGAAGCCGCGCCGTTGCGGGCAGCTCATAGGTCACCGTTTCGCGCAGCAGCGTGCCCGGCCCCTCGTCGAGGAACTGACGCTCGTGGCGCCAGCTGCGCATCGGCCCGGAGACCATGACGTCGGTGAACCCGCGGCCGTCCTCAAAGTCCTCGTGCCGCGACCGCCAGGTGACCCGGCTCGGAGGGTTGATCGGCAGCACGGAGCCCACCAGACCGGATGCGGCTGTCAGACTGGTGCCCAGCAGGCCCGGCAGGTTCAGGGTGATCACCGACTCGCTGCCCTCGACCGGGCCGCCCTCCGGCTCCTGGAGGACCTCACCGGCGAACGGCGGGTGCAGCCGGGTCAGCGCCCCGGGGCGGGTGTACCAGGAGAACACGTCCTCCCGGGAGAACGGCACGTAGGTCTCGCTGCTGAACTGATGGCTCATGGACTGAACCTACCCGCCAGCGCAGCAGCCCGACAACGGGCCGCACACCTCACCGCCGGTGTTTACTCGTCCTTCAGGAAAATGGCCTGCACGGGGCAGCCGTCCACCGCGTCCTCGACAGAGTCGAGATCGTCGTCGGATACGGCTTCCTCATACTCCATGACACCGTCCTTGTTCAAGCTGAAGTTCTCAGGAGCAACAGCGGTGCACTGCCCATGATTTTCGCAGACCGTGCGGTCGACCCAGACCTTCATGTGTGGTGTCCTTTCGGGTTCTTGCAGCAAAGGTCCACACTACGGCGGGCGCTTCAGGTGTGCGAAATCCGGAGGACTGCTCATAGCAGGCCCGCGCCCCGGTAGGCGGCCAGACCCAGTGCGCCGAAGGTCCGGCTGACCTGCCGACCAGCACCTGCAGCCCCGCCAGCGGGTGGTGGATGATGAGCCGCGGCCACGACGAGCGCCTTCTGGGCTTGGGCAGCGTAGGTGATCATCACCGAGGTCCACCCTCCAGTGGAAAAGACCGACGACG
>JBQCZP010000049.1:0-9627 GCA_052089225.1 Nesterenkonia sp. | reverse complement strand
ACGCGTTCGGCGGCCGCCGGGTCAATACTGTGTGGACTGTGTGCGTCGGGGTCAGCACCGTGTGGTTCGGGGTCGGCGGAGGTGTCACTGCGCAGCCCACCGGCGCTGTCCAACCCACCGACACAGGCCAGCTGGCCCAGCAGCTGGGTCAGATCCTGTGGGGTCGTCTGCCCCACCAGCAGATCGCCGCAGGCACCCTCGGCAGGTTCAGCACCGGTGATGGAGCTCGCCGTAAGCGGATGTGGGCCGTGGCCCAGCCGTTCGGTGAGCTGCTGCGCCTGTGCCACCAGGTCGACGTCGCGTCCCCGCAGCGCATCCGCCACGGCCAGGGAGGCGGCGGCGTCAGAGGTGGCGATAATCAGCCCCACCGCGTCGCCGAACGCGAGGCTGAGGTCATCGGTGTGGGTGCGCAGGGGCCCGACGGCGGCTTGTTCGCGGTGCACTGCGGTGATTGTCACGGGGGCCTGCAGCAGGGTGGGGTCGTGCTCTGCCTGCTCGGCGAGCGCGAGGGCGGCAAAGAGTTTGCCGACCCCGGCAAGCGGGTGCGGCTGCCAGTGGGACAGCGGGTGGGCCTGTGGGTGTGACAGCGCCGAGGGTTCGCCCAGCTGACCGGTGGTGCCGGCCTCCAGCAGGATCCCGGCGGAGTAGGCCTCGCTGGCCAGGTCGCCGGGGTCGCCACTGTGCCCACTGCTGCTGTGCCCGCCGCTGCTCTGAGACGTCGGCTGCAGGTGCCAGTCCTCCACGGCCGCACCGATGTCGGCGAACAGCTGGTGGGCGGCGAGCCGGCCGGGGGTTCCGTCGGGCAGCTGGGTGGGGATGTTCTCCGCATAGACGGCCACTGCGGCCACCGGTGCGCCCTCGGCAGTGGCCAGGCCGACCTGGGAGAGGCTGCGCAGCCCGCGACCATTCTTCTCCGCAAAGCGCAGGCTGCCGGTAAGGCCTCCCAGCAGCGGGGTGTAGATGCCGGACATCAGCTCCACCGCGAACCGGCACAGCTGCGAGCTCAGGTGCAGCCGCGCGGCGTCGTCGTCGTCGTGGGTCCCCTGCCCCAGCAGCGCCAGCAGGTGCGCCTGGTCCGCGGCGGTGGTCACGGTCATGGCCTCGATGCTGTGGTGCCAGGACAGCTCTGCGCTGCGCGGGAAGACCTCGCGGTGGACGGTGGCTCGCATCCCGGCCCAGGCGCAGTAGTCGTTGACCCACTGCAGCGCATCACCGGTGACCTGGCCGATCGCTTCGAAGACCAGCTGGGTGCAGATGTTGTCCGAGGTGATCATCATCTGCCGCAGGTGATCCTCCAGGCTCAGTTGAACCCCGGGTGCGACGTTCTTCATGATTCCGGCCTGCACGCCGTCCTTCATCGCCGCGGTGACGGTCAGCCGCTGCTCCAGGCTGAGGTCGCCGCGATGGATCAGCGCGAGAGTGGCCAGCAGCAGGCTGACCTTGCGGGTGCTGAAGGAGGCCACCTGCGCCTGCGCCCCGTCACCGACGACGCCGCCCTCAGCTGCGGGACCCAACCCGGGGGCCAGCGTGCGGATCTGCCAGTGCACCGCAAACGGCTGCTGCTCGGCCAGCGCCGACACGCTGCTCTCCAGGGTGCTCAGGTCTGCGGGCATAGTTCTCCGGTGCACGCCCAGCGGTCTACTTGTTCACCGTCTCACCGGTGAGCATGGTCAGCAGCAGCACACTGGTGTCCGCTGTGACGTTGACGGGGCAGGCCACCTCGTGCGACACACGTGCGTCCACGTGGATGACCACACCCGGTTCCATGGGGACCGTCTCGCCCTCTACGGTGAAGTCCAAGTAGCCGCTGAGGCACTGGACGACGATCGGGTGGGCGGCCTGATGCTCCGGCATCGACTGGCCCGGAGCGAAGCTGAAGGCGATGAGATTTCCGCCGTCGGCCTGCGCCAAGCGCTGAGCCACTGGGCTGGACCGATTCGGATCGGCCGCTGGGGCCTGCTGCAGGACGTTGACTGTCGTCGCCGCCGAGGTGCCGTCGTCGTTCTGAGACTTTTCAGTGTTCTCCGCCATGTCCTCACGCTACAGGGCCGCCAGAAGAATCGGTACGGTGAAGCAATGGACATCTATGACTCCCCCGCCCAGCAGCCGGTGGACGAATCCCGCGTCCACCACGAAGCTCGCCTGTTCACTCTGGTGGAGGAGCAGTTCCGCTTCGGCGATCAGCAGCAGCCGCTGAACCGGAGCTACTTCAAGCACCTGGGAGCGGTCGCCGTGCTGCCGGTCGATGAGCAGGACCGGGTTCTGCTCATCCGCCAGTACCGGCACCCGGTGCGCATGCACCTGTGGGAAGTGCCGGCCGGGCTGCTCGACGTCGAAGGTGAGCCCCTGTTGGACACCGCCCAGCGCGAGCTGCGCGAGGAGGCCGACCTGGTGGCAAGCACCTGGCACACCCTGGTGGACCACTACACCAGCCCTGGCATCTCTGACGAAGGCATCCGCGTCTACCTGGCCCAGGGGCTCAGCGAGGTGCCGCAGACCGAACGCCATTCCCGCGAGGCTGAGGAGGCAGAGATCGCTCCGATGTGGGTTCCGCTGGAGGAGGCCGTCTCGGCGGTTCTCGCCGGGAAAATCCACAACCCCTCCGCCGTCGTCGGGATTCTGGGCCTGCACGCAGTGCGCACCGGCGGCGGCGAACTGCGAGACGCCCGCGCCCCCTGGAAAGACCAGCCGCGCGGCATCGTTCCGTAGGGCTGACGTTCACCGGCCGAGTCTGCCGCTATATCGGTGCCGTCCCGCGCCCTGAAGCGGCAGAATCGGCCACTGACGCACGGCAAACGGCTCGGGCATGCTGTCACTCATCCCTCAGGAAGCAGCGAAGGAGTGCGGGTCGGCGTTCGCCCAGTCTGCGGCCCAGGTCTCGGGCGGCTGGTTGAGCAGCTCTCCGGGCGCCAACCACTGGTGCAGCTCCGCGTAGGAGCGCGATTCCTGTTTGCTCAGGTTGCAGCGCAGCATCTCCGGCCGCAGCTGGCTCGGGTCGGAGACCCCCATCGAGGCCATCAGCCGCGTGGCTTGGTCCACAGTCGCCTCGTGATATCGCTGCACGCGCACCGATTTCTCCTCCACCACCAGGGCTTTGGTGCGGCGCGGATCCTGGGTGGTGACACCCACCGGGCAGGTGTCGGTGTGGCAGCGCTGAGCCTGAATGCAGCCCACCGCCATCATCATGGCCCGCGCCGAACTGGTGAAGTCCGCCCCTTGGATCAGGCGCCGGACGACGTCGTTCCCCGCGGATATTTTGCCACTGGCGCCAAGCCGGATGGTGTCACGCAGGCCCGCCCCCACCAGCGCATTCTGCACGGTGAGCAGTCCCTGAGTCAGCGGCATGCCCGCGTGGTCCTCGAATTCCAGCGGTGCAGCGCCGGTGCCGCCCTCGGAGCCGTCGACGACGATGAAGTCCGGGGTGGTGCCGACCTCGTGCATGGCCTTGCACAGCGCCAGCACCTGCGTCCGGGAGCCGACGCAGAGTTTGAACCCGGTCGGTTTGCCGCCGGAGAGCTCACGCAGCCGAGCGATGAACTCAATCAGCTCCACCGGGGTGCTGAACGCGCTGTGGGCCGCCGGGCTGACACAGGTCTCCCCGGCCGGGACCATCCGCACTGCGGCAATCTCCTCACTGACCTTCGCCCCGGGCAGCACACCGCCGAGTCCGGGTTTGGCGCCCTGACTGAGCTTCAGCTCGATCATCTTGACCTGCTCGTGGGCCGCCTGCTGCGCGAACTGATCAGGGTCGAATTCGCCGTTCTCATTGCGCGCTCCGAAGTAACCGGTTCCGATCTCCCAGACCAGGTCACCGCCGTGGGCGAGGTGGTGATCGGAGAGCCCGCCCTCTCCGGTGTCTTGGGCGAATCCGCCCAGTGCCGCCCCGTGGTTCATGGCAAGAACCGCGTTGGCCGAGAGCGCGCCGAAGCTCATTCCGGACACGTTGAAGAGCGACATGTCATAGGGCCGGGTACAGTCCGGTCCGCCGATGCGCACCCTGGGAAGGGCATCGGGCACCGGCTTGGGCGTCATCGAGTGGACCAGCCACTCATAGTCGATCGAATCGACGTCGCGCTCGGTGCCGAACGGTGTCACATCCGCCACGCCTTTGGCCCGCTGGTAGATCAGGGAACGCGCATTGCGGTCGAAGGGGCGGCCGTCCACGTCCCGTTCGATGAAATACTGCTGCAGTTCGGGCCGGATGGCTTCCATCAGATACCGGGCATGACCCAGCACCGGATAGTTTCGCAGCACCGAGTGCGATTTCTGCAGCCTGTCGTGAGCTGCCAGTCCGCCCAGGGCGGTGAGAGCAGAGGCCCCCAGCCCGATCATCCATCCACGTCTGGCCATGGGGCCATACTAGTCCCGCTCTCTCAGGGGTGGGCCGATCAGTGCAGTCAGCGCATAGACCGATGTATTGACTATCAATGCTTATGCATCGATACTCGATATATGACGACGCTGCATACGACCCTTTTGAAGGTCACCCTGATTCTCCTGCTGCTGGGCTCCCTGGTGGTTCAGGTCTTGCTGATACCCCTGGGCGCGAGCCAAACAGCTCAGTCGTTCCCCGAGGTCGAGCATCTGGCCGCCCCTTATGCGGTGCTGGCAATCCTGGCCATCCTCGGGCTCCAGGTGGGCATGTTCGCCACCTGGCGGCTGGTGACGATGGTCTCCCATGACAGCATCTTCGACCTCAGGGCGCTGAAGTGGGTTGACGTCGTCCTCGCTGCCCTGGCCACTGCGACTGCCCTGACTTTCGGGGTCTTCCTGCACCTGATGCTGATTGTCCAAGTGGGAAACCTCACCGTACACCTGGGCTTGGCCGGATCCGCGACTCTGGGGCTTGCCGTACTGCTGCTTCTGGTGGTGATGCGACGTCTCCTCGTTCAGGCGATCGAGTATCGCGCAGAACTTGATGAGGTGGTCTGATGGCTATCAGAGTCACCATCGACGTCATGCTTGCCGAACGCCGAATGTCGGTGGGCCAACTCGCCGCGAAGGTCGGGATCACCCCGGCCAACATCTCCATCCTGAAGAACAACCGCGCACGCGCCGTGCGCTTCTCCACCCTGGAAGCACTGTGTGAAGCCCTCGACTGTGAACCGGGAGACCTGCTGCGCCGGGAAGTCCACTGACACGTCAGCGTTTGCTGTATAGTCAGCAGCCGCTGTATGGTCAGCGCATGCTGACTATTGCTTCCCGACTGGACGTGATGAACCGACTTGGGCGGGCACTGGCTGATCCGACGCGTTCGCGCATTCTGCTCTCCCTGCTGGAAGGACCGGGGCACCCGGCCCAGCTTGCCCGGGACTTGGAGCTGACTCGGTCCAACGTGTCCAACCACCTAGCCTGCCTGCGCGGGTGCGGCATCGTCGTGGCAGAGCCCGCTGGTCGTCAGACCCGATACGAGATCGTTGACCCGCACCTGACGGCGGCTCTGTCCGAGTTGGTGGAAGTGACCCTCGCTGCGGATAACAATGTCCCCTGCATCGATCCGGACTGCGCCGTGCCCGGCTGCTGTGCGGAGCCGGAGAACACCTGATGAGTGCGGCGTGCTGTGCACCGGACACGAACCCCGCAGCGGGCCAACAGGCCGATGAGACGAGAGCCCCATGGTGGCTCGACCGGGCCCTGCTGATTCCGATCCTCTCCGGCGCCGCGTTCCTGACAGCACTGATCCTGGGCTGGTCAGCTGCCGAGACGATGGCTCTGATCATGTTCTGGATCGGCCTGGCCCTGGGAGCTTCCACCTTCATGCCGGGAGCACTGGTCAGCCTGTTCACCCAGGGCAGGGCCGGCATCGGGCTGCTCATGAGCATCAGCGCCGTAGGAGCGGTGCTTCTGGGCCACGTGCAGGAGGCTGCGGCCCTGGCGTTCCTGTATTCGATCGCCGAAGCCTTGGAGGACAAGGCAATGGAACGGGCGCGCGGAGGCCTTCGGGCACTGCTGGAGCTCGTACCGCAGACCGCGGTGGTGATGCGCGGCCGCACCCCGGTGGAGATTGCGGCCGCCGAGCTGACCGCTGGTGAGGTGCTGCTGGTGCGTGCGGGGGAACGGATCGCCACCGACGGCGTGGTGCACAGCGGACGCAGCAGTCTGGACACCTCGGCCATCACCGGCGAATCGATCCCCGCAGAGGTCGAACCCGGCGATGCGGTCTCCGCCGGTGCGATCAATTCCTCCGGTGCCCTGGAGATTACGACGACGGCCGACGGCAGGGACAACTCGCTGACCACGATCGTTGAACTCGTGGAGCAGGCCCAGGCCAAGAAGGGCCACCGGGCCCGACTGGCAGACAAAATCGCCCGGCCACTGGTGCCCGGGGTGATGATCCTGGCACTGCTGGTCGGCGTCGTCGGGTCTCTGGTGGGTGATCCGGAAACCTGGATCACCCGAGCCTTGGTGGTCCTGGTGGCAGCCTCACCGTGCGCACTGGCGATTGCGGTGCCGGTGACGGTGACCTCGGCGATCGGCGCGGCCAGCAGGTTCGGTGTGATCATCAAGAGTGGTGCCGCCTTCGAAAGGGCCGGCGACATCCGTCACCTCGCCATGGACAAGACCGGCACCCTGACTCGCCACGAACCGACCGTGACCGCCGTGGTCGCCGCCGCTGATTTCTCTGAGGATCAGGTGCTCGCCTATGCGGCCGCCGTGGAGCAGCGCAGCACCCACCCGCTGGCCGCCGCCATCACCGCAGCGGCCAGCCATGTGCCTGCCGCAGAGGCGACATCCGAACAGGCCGGGCACGGGATCAGCGGAACTGTGCAGGGCCGCAGCGTCTCTGTCGGCAGCCCTCGCTGGGTGGACGCGGGAGCCCTCACCGCGGAGGTGGAAGCTCTGGAGGAAACCGGTCAGACCTGCGTGATCACCACCGTCGACGACCGGGTCATCGGCATCATCGGGGTGCGCGATGAGCTGCGCCCCGAAGTCCCGGAGCTCGTGCGGACCCTCACCCGGGATGGTATTGCAGTGACCATGCTCACCGGTGACAACCCGCGCACCGCCCACGCTCTCGGCCAGGCCGCAGGCATCACTGACGTGCGCGCCGAACTGCGCCCGGAGGAGAAGGCAGACGCTGTCGTCGAGCTGGACCGCCGACGGCCGACGGCGATGATCGGTGACGGGGTCAATGACTCCCCCGCCCTGGCGGCGGCGAGCGTGGGAATCGCGATGGGCGCCAGGGGGACCGACGCCGCGATCGAAAGCGCCGACGTCGCCTTCACCGGCCACGACCTGCGCCTGATCCCAGCGGCGCTGCAGCATACCCGCCGCGGACGCCGGCTGATCAAGCAGAACATCGTGCTCTCCCTGCTGATCATCATCGTACTGCTGCCTCTGGCAGTCACCGGCACCCTCGGGCTGGCCGCTGTTGTCCTGGTGCACGAAGTCGCGGAGATCGTGGTGATCGGCAACGGGCTGCGGGCCGTCCGGACCCCGCACCTGCCCTCAGACCGGCACAGTCGGCAGCCCGAGAGGTCGTGGAGCCAGTTGCCACATACCCCCTAGGGGTATATCGTGAAGACTGTTGCGATCGAACACCAACCGACCGACGGCCAGGTACTGTTCTTTCCAATGCCCCGGCACCCCTTCAATGCCCCGGCACCCCACAGACAGGAGCATGATGACGCGCGAGGAGCACCGCCTGCACACATCAGTCGCGCCAGACCAGCACGGTCACGACCATGACGAGCACGCCGACCACCATGACCACCAAGGCGAGCACCACGACCACGATGCCGACCACCACGCCGGCGGTCACGGCGACCATGCGGGGCACGGCGCTCACGCAGGGCACGGTCACGGAGGGCACGGTGACCACGTCGGGCAGTTCAGGCGACTGTTCTGGACCATGCTGGTCCTGGCTGTACCGGTGGTGGCCTTCAACCAGATGTTCGCTGACCTGCTGGGCTACCAACTTCCCGACGCCGGATGGGTGTGGTGGGTCTCTCCGCTGCTGGGCACCGTCATATACGTCTGGGGCGGCCAGCCGTTCCTGACCGGTGGGGTCTCGGAGGTCCGCGCCCGCCAACCCGGCATGATGCTGCTCATCGGCCTGGCCATCACCGTCGCCTTCCTCTCATCCTGGGGCGCGAGCCTGCGAATTCTGGACCCTGAGCTGAACTTCTGGTGGGAACTGGCGCTGCTGGTGGTCATCATGCTGCTGGGCCACTGGATAGAGATGCGCTCGTTGGCCCAGACGACCTCCGCATTGGATTCGCTGGCCGCCCTGCTGCCGGACGAGGCCGAAAAGCTCGACGGCGACCAGGTGGTGACTGTTTCCCCGGGCGATTTGGTGGTCGGTGATGTGACGATCGTCCGGCCCGGCTCCTCGGTGCCGGCGGACGGGAAGATCATCGACGGCTCGGCCTCGATGGATGAGTCCATGGTCACCGGTGAGTCCCAGCCGGTGCGCCGTAACGCCGGCGACCACGTGGTCGCCGGCACGGTGGCCACCGACTCCGGGCTGCGGGTGGAGGTCACCGCCACCGGCGACGACACCGCCCTGGCAGGCATCCAGCAGCTGGTCTCCGATGCTCAGGCCTCCTCCTCGCGCGCCCAGCGGATCGCAGACACCGCTGCCGGATGGCTGTTCTGGTTCGCGTTGGGTGCGGCCCTGATCACCGCGATCATCTGGCTGCTGGTGGGCACACCCGATGCCGCCGTGGTGCGGACCATCACCGTGCTGGTCATCGCCTGCCCCCACGCCCTGGGGCTGGCGATCCCGCTGGTGGTCTCCATTGCCACCGAACGCGCCGCCCGCGGCGGTGTGCTGGTCAAGGACCGCCTGGCCCTGGAATCGATGCGCACTGTGGACACTGTGCTGTTCGACAAAACCGGCACCCTCACCAAGGGCGAGCCCACCGTCACCGCCGTAGAGCCGGTCACCGGCTACGAGCAGGACCGGGTACTCGCCCTGGCTGCCGCCGCCGAATCGGACAGCGAGCACCCGCTGGCCCGGGCCATCGTCGGTGCCGCCCAGTCCGCTGACCTGCAGGTTCCCGCCGCCTCAGGCTTCTCCGCCTCCCCCGCCGTAGGTGTCAGAGCCACCGTAGAGGGCGAAACCATCGAAGTGGGCGGACCCTACCTGCTGCAGCACCACGAAGCCCAAGAGCTTCCGATCGCTGACACATGGCGAGAGGAGGGCGCGATCATCCTCCACGTGTTTGCCGCAGGCCAGATCATCGGTGCCCTGCGGCTGGCCGATGAGGTCCGACAAGAATCCCGGGACGCCGTCGACGCTCTGCATGCGGCAGGTTCGCAGGTGGTGATGATCACCGGTGACGCCCAGGCGGTGGCCGAGACTGTCGCTGCCGAACTGGGAATCGACCGCGTCTTCGCCGGTGTGCGGCCGCAGGACAAGGCCGCCAAGGTCGCTGAACTTCAGCAGGAGGGCCGCAGAGTCGCCATGGTCGGTGACGGGGTCAACGATGCCCCCGCCCTGGCTCAGGCAGACGTGGGAATCGCCATCGGCGCCGGCACCGATGTGGCCATCGGCTCCGCCGGAGTCATCCTGGCCAGCTCGGACCCGCGCTCGGTGCTCTCAGTCTTTGAACTGTCCCGGGCCAGCTTCGCGAAGATGAAGCAGAACCTGTGGTGGGCAGCCGGCTACAACATCATCGCCGT
>JBQCZP010000048.1:0-14613 GCA_052089225.1 Nesterenkonia sp. | reverse complement strand
GTTCAGCCACCGAGCAGGTGCATGCCGTCCCGCGTCCGACGTTCATCCCGCAGGGGCAGGGGTTTGCCGCCAGCACCAGTTGGAACTGTGCCGGGTAGGTGACCTGCCCGGCTGCGCGCTGCAGACAGATGCTTCCGGTCTCCAGCGGCTGACGCAGCGAGTCCAGGACTCTGCGTGGAAACTCCGGTGCTTCGTCGAGGAACAGGACTCCGCGGTGGGCTCGAGTCACTGCCCCGGGGACCGGGATGCGTGATCCTCCTCCGACGATGGCCGGCGCCGAAGCGCTGTGGTGCGGCGCTTCGTAGGGTGCGCGTCGTCGCAGGCGGGTGACGGCTTCGGCGTGGGAACTGATGGACGAGATCGCAGTGGCCTCCATCGCCGCTTCGTCGTCCAAGGCGGGCAGGACACTGGGAAGCCGTTCGGCGAGCATGGTTTTGCCGGCTCCGGGGGAGCCGATGAACATCATGTGGTGCCCCCCGGCGGCGGCGACCTCCAAGGCGAACCGGGCCTCATGCTGGCCGCGCACATCTGCCAGGTCGTGAGGCGCCGCTGGCTCATCCTGGTCCTCGCAGACGCCTCCGGCTGATGTGACACGTTGGATCCCCTCATCGCCTGGTGTGGGCATAGGGGCACTTTCGGCGGCGCTGAAGGCTGCGGCCACATCGCATACATGCTCGGCGGCGAGGATCTCAACACCTGGAACCAGTGCGGCCTCAGCGGCGTTGTCTGCGGAGACGACGACCGTCTCCACTCCGGCTGCGACGGCTGCTGCCACTGCCGGCAGCACACCTTTGACGGGTCTGAGGCGTCCGTCCAGGCCCAGTTCGGCCAGGAAGACGACCTCGTCTGTGCCGGTGAGGTGACCGTCGGCGGCCCATGCGCTGGCGAGTATGGCCAGGTCGAGGCCGGATCCTGATTTGGGCAGTGAGGCGGGGAACAGGTTGACGGTCAGGCGGCGCCGCGGCAGCTGCAGGCCGGCGTTCTTCGCCGCAGACCGGATGCGGTCCTGGCTCTCGCGCAGTGCTGCGTCGGGAAGGCCCAGCAGCACGAAGGCCGGCAGTGACTGGCCGATATCGGCCTCGACCTCAATCAGGTGGCCTTCCATGCCCACCAGCACCACAGACCGGGCGCGTCCCATACTCATGCCTCAGACGTCCTTCAGGTGCTCGATGAACGCTTGGGAGGCAGTACCCGGCTGGCGGAGCATCAGCACACTGATGACGTCGACTCGGCGCTTGGCGGGCCAGTGCGTCTGGCCAGAGGCAAACTCCGCCAACAGTTTGTGCAGCCGCCGCAGCTTCTGCGCAGTGACGGCTTCAAACGGGTGCCCGTACCCGGTGCCGCGACGAGTCTTGACCTCCACAGCCACCAATTCATCGCCGTCGCGGGTGACCAGATCCAGCTCCCCGGTGCGGGATCGCCAGCGGCGGGCCAACACGCTGTGGCCGCGTCCGCTGAGATACTCGGCGGCCCGCTCCTCCCCCATCAGACCGGTGCGGTCCTTGGCTCGCATCGCTGCTCCTCTCGTGGTCAGTGACCACAAGCCTGCCCATTGGCCGCCTCAGGGTGCGCAGAGGGTCAACGCTCTGGGCGGTGCACGGCGCGCCGCCACAGGGCTTGCACCTCTGGGGAAAACCGAAAACCCCGAGTCAGCCCATGGACGGCAAGCACCCCGATCACGTCCTTGTCATCGACCCGGGCGGCTGGGGCCCACAGCTATGTGGCAGCCTGCGCACAGTCCATTCCGTAAGGGGATTGATGTGCGGGGCTCCGTGGGTCCGTTGGCTGATCGTTGTGTGCCATAGAGGATCGGGAAGCGAACAAACCGAAAGCTCAAGGTTGGTAGGAAGCCCCTAAGATGCGTTGTCGTTTGTCTCTCGTCGGGGGACGAGGATGAGGACAAGTGCGGCCAATGCCACTGCGCTCACTGCGTAGAGCACTGTGCCCCAGGGAGCGTGATCCCCGCCGTGTGCAGCAAACGTGTCAGCGATCCCCATACCCGCGGGAAAAGCCACGAACCAGTGCGACGGTGCGGCAAGCACGAGAAGCAGCAAGCTCAGGAGCGCAGCACCCTTCGCTGAGATGCGCTGCATCAGCCCGCCGATGAGAACTGTTGTGGCCAGAACCACACCGATAATCACCCAAGAAATGACCAACGGAGCGGCAAGAGACTCGTTCGCCTGCGCCATGTCCGCGCGTATTTCTTCAAGGGTGGCACCCGGCGCTGCGGCCAATGGATTCCACACCAGGATCTGTAACCCACCTGCGATCGAATATGCCACCACAAGGAGGAAGCCGACAATTGACGCCCAAGCAGCAGACTGTTTCTCCTCCGGTTCCCCTGATCCCATGCCCGAAGCGTAGTGGATCCGTACGTCTTCCGAATGGAACCAGCACGGACCCGACGCTGATCCTGGTGCAGCTCGGCGGGCTAGAGACCCGGAAGGGCGTCCAGGCCCAGGTTCCAGGAGCGGCGGTGGTACGCAGTGGCGCCGCCGGCCCGGATGGCCTGGCGGTGCACCGCTGAGCCGTACCCCTTATTGGAGTCCCACGCATAGTCCGGGTGTTCCGCCGCCAGTTCGGTCATCAGAGAGTCGCGCTCGACTTTGGCCAGCACCGAGGCGCAGGCGACCGTGAGGCTCTTCTCATCGGCCTTGGCCATCGTCTGCACCCGCGGAGACCTTCCGCCGGTGAGCCAGTCGTGGACGCCGTCGAGGATCACCAGATCCAGTTCGCGGCCCATAGCCGTCTCCACGGCTTGGAGCCCGGCACGGCCCGCGGCCCCCAGGGAGGCGGTGATTCCTTCGGCGTCGATCTGTTCCGGTGAACGGTGCTGCACACTCCATTGGGCGGTGTGTTCGCAGATCTGCGGATGCCAGCGGGTGCGCGCGGTGGGGCTGAGCAGCTTGGAGTCGCGCACCCCCTCCAGCGCCGGCCATACGCCGTCGTCGAGGACCCCCGCGGTGAGCGCATCCAGGTCGATGACGGCCACGCCGACGGTCACCGGCCCGGCCAGGGCTCCGCGTCCGACCTCGTCGACGCCGGCGATCAGCCGTGCCCCCTGCGTGCGGGCGAGCTGCAGCTCAGGGTGCAGTGTGGCGTTGGTGCTCACTGTGGTTCCGGGACCTCTTCGAAGGGTTCGTTGTTGGACCCGCCGCCGCTGATCCGATCCAGCGGCCAGACGGTCACCAGGGTCCGGCCGATCACATCGTCGACCGGCACTGCGCCCTGGTCCGGTTCGTCGACGTGGGCGCGTGAGTCTGCCGAGGCGGCACGGTGGTCGCCAAGCAGCCAGACGTGGTCCTCGGGCACGGTGATCTCAAATTCGGCGTCGCTGGGGGCGTTGCCGGGGTAGACGTAGGGTTCCTGGACCGGTTCCCCGTTCACCAGGATCTCACCGTCCTCCGCGCAGCATTCCACCGTGTCGCCCTCCATACCGACGACGCGCTTGACCACGTAGTGCGAGGATGTGTCGGGCATCAGCCCGATGAACACCAGCGCGTCCTGAAACGCAGTAGTCTCCGTGGCATCACCGCTGCCCCACCAGTTGCGGGTGTCTTCGAAGACGACGACGTCGCCGCGTTCTATGTCCATCACATCGGGGGCGAGCAGGTTCACCACGATCCGGTCATCGACCTCCAGGGTCGGCTCCATGGATTCGGAGGGGATGTAGAAGGCACGCAGGAAGAAGGTCTTGATGACGAACGAGATCACCACGGCCAGCCCCACGATGATGACCAGTTCGATCAGGAAGGAGACTGCGGGGTGGCGTTTGCGCGCAGAGTCTTTGGACTTGTCCTCCGGCTGCTCTGGCGGCTCCGGCTCATCAGGGCCGGCCGGGTCTTCGGCGGTGTTCAGGGCCGGGCTCCTTCCAGAATGCGGCGCTCAGACCAGGGCCAGACCACATCTGTGGCCCGCCCGATAATGCGGTCTTGGCTGATCATACCGCCGCCGGGGGCTCCGAGCAGATCTCGTGAGTCCAGCGAGTCCTCCCGGTTGTCCCCCATCACCCACATGCGTCCGGCGGGCACCTCGGCCTCGAACTCCAGCTGTGAGGCAGGATTCTCAGCGCTGACGGGTTCGGGCAGGTAGTCCTCCTCCAGGGGCGCACCGTTGAGGCTCAGCCGTCCGGCGTCGTCGCAGCAGGCCACCCGATCTCCGCCGGCGCCGATCACTCGCTTGACGAACACGTCGCTGCGGGAGCCGATGCCGAACCAGTGGCCGATCTGCTCGATGACCCGGTCCACGCTCGCACCGCCCTGATAGGGAGTGAAGGACCCCTCACCGTCGAAGACGACGACGTCGCCGGCTTCAGCACCTGCCTCGGGCGGGTAGCGCTTGTCCACCAGCACCCGTTCGTCGTCGCTGACAGTGGGGTCCATGGAGTTCTGACTGATCGTGTAGAGGTCGACGGCGAAGATCCGCACCCCGATGGTGATCAGCATGGCCAGCAGCACCACGGCGCCGGCACCCGCCCCCCAGCGGCGCAGCCGGGATCGTGGGGTGCGGGGTCGCCGGGTCCGGGCATGCGAAGAGCCCCGAGTCTCCGAGGCAGGCTCGGGAGTCTCGGGGCTCTTGTGCACGAAAAGACGGGCGGCTGAAGCCGGTGTCAGCCCTCGATGGTCTCTTCGACGTCCTGACCCTTGGCGCGGGCCACAGCCGATGCGCGCTTCTCGGGGATGCGTGCAGCCTTGCCGTGGCGATCGCGCATGTAGTAGAGCTTAGCGCGACGCACGTCACCGCGGGCAGTGACTTCAACCTTGTCGATCACCGGGGAGTGCACCGGGAAGGTGCGCTCAATGCCCACACCGAAGGACAGCTTGCGCACGGTGAAGGTCTCACCGACGCCGCGGCCCTGCCGGCCCAGCACGTAGCCCTTGAAGACCTGGACACGGGTGGTCTTGCCCTCAGTAATGTTCACGTGCACGTTGACCGTGTCGCCGGGGGCGAACTCCGGGATGTCATCGCGCAGGCTGTCCTTGTCGAGGAAGTCAAGCTTCTGCATAGTGTTCTCCTTCAGGACGTCTGCCACAGGTCAGGGTCCTGATGTCAGGGACCCGGGCCGCCTCAGCCGGTAGGCTGCTGCGGCGCTGGTCTTCAAAGTGTGATGCCGGCCGAGGCTTGCTGCCCCCGCACCGGACCTGGCTGTGTCGGCGTCGACTCCCCTGTGGCAGAGTCTGCGCCCAGCAGGCACAAACCTATATCCTACTCGCTGGCTCGCTCGCGCGCCACCACGTACTTGGCCCAGAGGTCCGGGCGCAGCCTGCGGGTGCGCTGGACCTGCTGCTCGTCTCGCCACTGGGCGATGTTGGCGTGATGGCCCGACAGCAGCACCTCAGGCACCGGATGTCCTCGCCATTCGGCGGGCTTGGTGTAGACCGGGTACTCCAGCAGCCCATCGGAGTGCGACTCCTCCGTCAGCGACTCCGCGTTTCCCACTACCCCGGGGATGAGCCGGGTGATGGCCTCTACCATCACGACGACGGCGGCCTCTCCCCCGTTGAGCACATAGTCGCCGATGCTCAGGCGCCGGACCTCGAAGTCCTCCTCAGCCCAGTCGCCGAGCCGCTCATCGATGCCTTCGAACCGCCCGGGGGCGAAGACCAGGTGCTTCTGCTCGGCCAGCTGCTCGGCGGTGGCCTGGGTGAAGACCTCCCCTGCGGGGGTGGGAATGATCAGCACAGGCCGCTGCTGGGAGTCTTCGGCGCGCCGGGCCAGCACGTCCTCCAGCGCCAGCGCCCAGGGTTCGGGCTTCATGACCATGCCGGCTCCGCCGCCCACCGGCGGGGAGTCCACCGTGCGGTGCCTGTCCTCGGTGTAGTCGCGCAGGTCGGTCCGGCTGATGCTCAGCAGACCGTCCTGCTGTGCCTTACCGATCAGCGAGAGGTCCAGCACGTCGAAGAACTGCGGGAAGATGGAGACGGCGTCTATATGCACTGCTGATCAGCCCCTGCCCTCAACGAGTGACCGCTGATCGTAGAGCTTTTGCCCGATCGTAGAGCTAGAGGTCTGCGACGGGGCAGAAGCACGACGACGGACCGGGACCGGCTCATGGGAACAGCACAGCTCACGGAAACAGCCCGGCCGGCGGGTTCAGCCGGATGGTGCGGGCCTCGGCGTCAATCTCGGGCACCAGCTCGTCGACGAAGGGCACCATGACCTGTTCGCCGGCGGCAGTGTCGACCACCAGCAGGTCCTGTGCCGGGCCGGGAATCAGCTCGGATACGGCGCCCAGCGGCTGATCCGCGCCGTCCACGCAGCTGAATCCCTCCAGCTGGTGGCTGTACCACTGGTCGTCGTCGGGGGCCTCTTCGGCGACGTCTATGAAAAGCACCGAGCCGCGCAGAGCCTCAGCGGCGTTGCGGTCGCTGATCTCCTCGAAGCCCAGCAGGCAGATCTTCTTGTTCCAGCGTTGGGAGCCCACAGTCAGCGTGGTCCTGGTGATGTCCTGGGTCTCGGCTCCGGGTTCGCGGATCAGCTGCGCACCGGCAGCAAAGCGTTCGGCCGGCTCGTCGGTGTAGAGCTGAACAGTGACCTCGCCTCGGATGCCGTGGGGCTTGCCGATACGAGCGACCCGCAGACGCTCACCGGCGGCGGTGTGCTTCTGCGGGTCGGAATCGTGCTCAGAGTGCGCCATCGGGGCTGTGCCTTCGCAGTGCTGTCTTCAGGACGTGGTCCACAGAGCTAGAGCTCAGCGGCGACGGTCTGTGTCGACGACGTCGACGCGGACGTCGTCTCCGCCGGGCAGGGCTGAGACCACTGTGCGCAGGGACTTGGCCGTGCGGCCGGCCCGGCCGATCACCCGGCCCAGGTCGTCGGGATTCACCCGGACCTGGAGGGTGTCGTAGCGCCGGCCGTTGCGGCGTCGGACGTCGACCTCATCAGGTGTGTCGACGATTCCGCGGACCATGTGCTCCAGCGCGTCGGTGATCTCAGCGTCGCTCATGCCTCGGGCTTCTCCTCAGCTTCAGCTTGCTCAGGCGCAGACTCGTCGGCGAGGACCTCGGTCTTCTCCTCGGAGGCCTTCTCCTCGGGCTTGTCGTTGATCACCGTTGCGGTGGCAGGGGCGACGAACGCCTCGGCCTCCGGCTTGGTCCTCAGGGTGCCTTCGGTGCCCCTCAGGCCCTTGAACTTCTGCCAGTCGCCGGTGACCTTCAGCAGGCTGCGCACCCGGTCGCTGGGCTGTGCGCCCACGGAGAGCCAGTACTGCGCGCGCTCAGAGTTGATCTTGATGAAGGACGGCTCTTCTACCGGGTGGTAGACACCGATCTCTTCGATGTTGGCGCCGTCGCGCTTGGCGCGGGAATCGGCGACGACGACACGGTAGTGCGGGCTGCGGACTTTACCCATCCGCTTCAGACGAATTGTGGCTGCCACTTGTGTGGTTTCTCCTGTTTCTCAGTCATTGTGCGCATTGGTCGTAAGAACCGCGTGGGGTGATGCAAACAGCCTCAACCGGGCGCTGAACGTTCGTCAGCCGCGCGAGAATAGAGGGTGCCCGCGGCGTGCTGAGCAAAGTACCTCACTATTCTGCCAGATCACTCGGCCCAGCGCACACCGGTGATCACTTCAGGTACTTCTCGAAGCCCTTGGGCAGGCTGAGGTCCTCCGGGCTGAAGTCCTCCGCGCCGGCGCCGAAGCTGGAGCCGTCCATACGCTTCTCAGCGACCTGCTGGCGCTTCTGCTCGGCTTCGCGGGCCTGCTGGGCGGCCTTGGCGGGGTTTCCGGACTTGGGCTTCTGCTTCTTGGACTTGCCCTTCTTCGCCCTGTTGCCGCCGCCTCCGGCACCCATACCGGGCATCCCACCCATGCCCGGCATGCCGGGCATGTCGCCGCCGCCTCCGCCGGCCATCTTCTTCATCATCTTCTGGGCCTGGGTGAAGCGCTCCAGCAGCGAGTTGATCTCTGAGACGTGCACGCCGGCGCCCTTGGCGATTCGGGCCCGGCGGGAACCGTTGATGATCTTGGGGGCATTGCGCTCATGGGGGGTCATCGAGTTGATGATTGCCTCCACCCGGTCCAGCTGGCTGTCGTCGAACTGCTCCAGCTGCTGGCGCATACCGGCGGCACCGGGCATCATGCCCAGCAGCTTCTTCATCGAGCCCATCTTCTTCAGCTGCTGCATCTGGGCGCGGAAGTCCTCGAGGGTGAAGTCCTCCTGGTCGGAGAACTTCTGGGCCATCTTGGCGGCCTCGGCCTTGTCCCAGCTGGCTTCGGCCTGCTCAATGATGCTCATGATGTCGCCCATGTCCAGGATGCGCCGGGCCATCCGGTCAGGGTGGAAGACCTCGAAGTCCTTCAGTCCCTCACCGGTGGAGGCGTACATGACCGGTTTGCCGGTCACCTGGGCCACCGACAGGGCGGCACCGCCGCGGGCGTCGCCGTCGAGCTTGGTGAGCACCACCCCGCTGAAGTTCACGCCTTCGCTGAAGGCCTGGGCAGTGTTGACGGCGTCCTGGCCGATCATCGCGTCGATGACGAAGAGCGTCTCGTGCGCGCCGACGGCAGTTTTGATGTTCGCCGCCTGAGTCATCAGCTCCTCATCCACACCGAGGCGGCCAGCGGTGTCGATAATGACGACGTCGTGCAGCTTCTCGTTGGCATAGGTGATGGAATCCTGTGCCACCGCGACCGGGTCTCCGGTAGCCTCTTCGGACTCTGAGCTGACACCTGGGTGCGGCGCGTAGACCGGGACCCCAGCACGCTGACCGCCGACCTGCAGCTGGCCCACTGCGTTGGGGCGCTGGAGGTCGGCGGCCACCAGCATCGGCTGGTGCCCCTTGTTCTTCAGGTGTGCGGCCAGCTTGCCGGCCAGGGTGGTCTTGCCCGCACCCTGCAGCCCGGCGAGCATGATGATGGTCGGCGGCTGCTTGGCGAACTGCAGCTCACGGGTCTGGCCGCCGAGGACGGCCACGAGCTCCTCGTTGACGATCTTGACGACCTGTTGGCCGGGGTTCAGCGACTGGGCGACCTCTGTGCCCAACGCGCGGGCCTTGATGCGGGCGATGAACTCACGCACCACGACGACGGCGACGTCGGCGTCGAGCAGCGCGCGGCGGATCTCTCGGGCGGTGCCGTCAATGTCTGCCTCAGTCAGCTTTCCCTTGCCGCGCAGATTCTTGAACGTCGCGGAGAGCCGATCGGAGAGCGAGTTGAACACGGTGTGTTTCCTTACAGAAGTCTTATGGAGCTGGCAGCGGTCTGGGGCATCACGCGACGCCGGTGAACGGGGTCCAGATGAACGGAGCCGCAGTGTACGGAGCCCAGAGGTGCCAAAGCTCTAGGGTAACAAGCTCAGCCCAGATCATTTCAGTTCAGGTCGTTCTCCTCCAACCAGTCTGAGGCGATGGTCGCCGGCTCCTCGACGTCGTCGCCGGAGTTGCGCCCGTTCATCTGTGTCAGCGCCTCAGTGCTCAGCGCCGCAGAGACCTCGTTGAGGATTGCCCGGGCCGACTCGCCCATCGCCTCGGCACGGACTACCGGCACCACGTGCTGGGCGGCGATCATATCCTCCGGATCCTCCAGCGTCACCAGGTCGTTCTCCTCGATGGAGGGGGTGGTGGTGTAGATGTCGGCGACGTCGACCGTGCCGTCCAGCAGCGCCTGCAGCGTGGCCGGCCCGCCGCCGTCGCTGATGGGGGTGAAGTCGATGCCGGTGATCCCGTAGATCTCCTCCATGCCGGGCACCCCGTATGCGCGTTCGGCGAACTCCGGGTTGGCCGCCACGCTCACACTGTCCAGATCGGCCAGGTCTGCGATGGATTCGACGTCGTTCTCGGCGGCAAAGTCGGCGGTGACGTTCAGCGAGTCCTTGTTCTGCGCGGGCGCGGTGTCCAGAACCTCCAGGCCCTCGGGAAGCGCCTGCGGCAGAGCGGACTCGATGTCCTCCGCGGAGGTGGCCTCGGTCTCCGGGTTCAGGTAGCTGAGCAGGTTGCCGGTGTATTCGGGGAGCAGGTCGATCTCCGCGTTCTCCAGGGCGGGCAGGTAGACCTCGCGGGCACCGATCTGGAAGTTCCTCTCCACCTGGAAGTCCTCGGCCTCCAGTGCCTGGGCGTAGATCTCGGCGATGATCTGGCTCTCCGGGAAGTCTGCCGAGCCGACGCCGATGGTCTGCGCCGAGGACTGTTCGGCGTCGTCGCTCTCCTGCTGTGTGGTCTCCTCAGGGTCGCTGCAGGCGCTGAGGGTCAGCAGCGCTGCGGTGCTGATGATGGCCAGTGATCGGATGTTCATGCCGGGCTCTCCTTGGTCAGGGGTACGTTTCGTCACGGGTGCGGGTGCGGGGGTGGGGATGTGGGGTGCGGGAGGTTTTCGGCGCGGGTGCGCTGGCGGCCGGATCGGCGAGGTGCATGCTGAGACGTTGGGCCGCGGCGAATAGCGCATCGAGAACCAGGGCCAGCACCACGACGACGACGGCGCCGCCGAGCACCCGGGCGGTGTCGCTGAGCGCCAGTCCGTCGATGATATAGCGGCCCAGGCCGCCGACGCCGATGAAGGCCGCCACAGTGGCTGTGGCCAGCACCTGCATCACCGCCGAGCGCAGCCCGCCGACGATCAGCGGCATCGCCAGGGGAAGCTCCACCCGCAGGATCACCTGGGACTCGGTCATCCCCTGGGCCCGTGCGGCGTCGACGGTGGCAGCGTCCACTGCCTCCAGCCCAGAGTAGATCCCGGCCAGCAGCGGGGGGACGCACAGCACAGCCAGGGCGATGATCGGCGCGGAGAGGCCGATGCCCAGCTGCAGGGCCAGCAGGGTGAGCAGCCCCAGGGTCGGCAGGGCGCGCAGGGCTCCTGTGCTGAGCACCGCCAGGTTGCTCCACCGGCCGGTGTGTCCGATGTAGAGACCCAGCGGAACCGCCACCACAGCTGCTGCGGCCACCGCCAGTGCGGTGTAGCCCATGTGCTGGGCCAGTCGCCACGGGATTCCGGAGGAGCCTGACCATTGGGCGGGGTCAGCGAACCAGACCACGGTCTCTTCCAGCAGACTCACGCGCTGCCTCCTGCCGAGACCACGGAGTTCCAGGGCATCAGCAGTCTCCCGGCTGCCACCAGCAGCAGGTCGAAGACCAGGGCCAGAGCGACGGTGAGCACCACCCCGGTGAGGATCTCGGTGGGAAAGTTGCGGTTGAACCCGTTGGTGAACAGCGAACCGAGATTGCTGACGCCGACCAGGGCACCGATGCTCAGCAGGCTCACGGTGCTCACCGAGACCACGCGCAGGGCCGCCAGCATCACCGGCCCGGCCAGCGGCAGGGTCACGCTCAGCGCCCGCTGGCCTCTGCCGTAGCCGCAGGCCTCCGCAGAGTCCAGGACGCTGCCCGGTACGGCGTTCAGGGCGTCCACCACCCCGCGGACCATAATGGCGAAGGCGTAGATCACCAGGGCGATGAGCACGTTGATGGGGTTCAGCCACCCCAGGCCCACGATGGTCGGCATAATCACGAACAGCGGCAGTGAGGGGATGGTGTAGAGCACGCTGCTGAGGCTGACGGTGACGCCGCTGAGCTGGCGCACCGCCGCGTGTGGAGAGCGTCTCATGCTGTAGGCCGCCCATCCCACCGGCAGCGCCAGGGCGAAGCCGAGCGCGATGGCGGAGCCGCTGATCCAGGTGTGCTGCCACAGCAGATCCAGCAGGCGCTCGTAGTTGGTCAGCGCCCAGTTCACTCCAGGACCCCGCTCACTCCAGGACTCCGGCCGGGCGACCGTGCTCATCCACCACGATTCGCCGTTCGTTCTCCTCGCGGACGTGCAGGCGCCGTCCGCCCTGCTCTAAGCCGATGAACTTGGCCACGAACTCGTCAGCCGGATGAGCCAGGATCTCAGCGGGGGCACCGACCTGGGCGACTTCTCCCCCGTTGCGCAGAATCACCACCTGGTCCCCCAGGGCGAAGGCCTCCTCAATGTCGTGGGTGACGAAGACGATGGTCTTCTTCAGCTGAAGCTGCAGCCGGCGCATCTCGCGCTGCAGCTCGGCACGGACAATGGGGTCCACGGCGCCGAAGGGCTCGTCCATCAGCAGGATGTTCGGGTCGTTGGCCAGCCCCCGGGCGACGCCGACACGCTGCTGCTGGCCGCCGGAGAGCTGACTGGGGTATTTGCGGTGCACTGATGAGTCCAGCCCGACGGTCTGCAGCACCTCGGCGCCGCGCTGCCGCGCCTGGGCCTTGGGGACTCCGCTGAGCCGCAGCACAGTGGCCACGTTGTCGATGACGCGGCGGTGCGGCAGCAGCCCGGCGTGCTGCATCACGTAGCCGATGCTGCGGCGCAGCTGCACCGGGTCGCGTGCGGCGACGTCGTCGTCGTCGATGAGGATCTGACCCTCGGTGAGGTCCACCATGCGGTTGACGCTGCGCAGCAGAGTGGTCTTGCCGCAGCCGGAGGATCCTACCAGCACCGTGGTGGTGTGCGAGGGCACAGTGAGGGAGAAGTCGCAGACGGCGCGGGTCCCGTCTGCGAATCGCTTGCCGACGGAGCGGAATTCGATCATGTCTCTCTCCTGACCTGGTCTCTGGGTACTTTACACACCCGTCGGCGGCTCTGAATGAGTCTCTCAGGAGATCACTGGTGACCGATAGGGTGGTGGCGTGAGCCATAACGACGCCGTTGAAGACCCTGAGCACAGTGACGAGCGTGTCATCCAGGCTGCGCTGACCGGCCACCTGCAGTATCTGTCCACCGCCGAGGACGCCCACCGCAGGGTTGCCCGCGCCCTGACGGGCCGCAGGGATGTGCTCAGCAGCCAGGAGAACCCGATCACCTTAGCGGCCGCCCACCGGGCCCGCTGCGCCTCCTTCGCCCAGCGTGGGGAGTTCCTGGAGCAGCTGGCCGCCTTCCCCGCGGCGGGACTGCGGGCACTGACCGCCCAGGATATGCGCACCCTTCAGGTCCCCGCCCACATCGGTGCCGAAGCAGTCCCGGAGGAGCTGGGCCAGCAGATCACCGACAGGGAAACCCGCACCCGGTTGGCCGGGGCAAAGCCGAAGCCGCAGATCGTCCCGGAAAGCTTCGACGAGCTCCTGTACGGCCACCGACCGGAGCAGCGGTAATCCCCCGCCAGCGGCAGCGGAATCAGCCGTGACTCAGAACTGGCCCATAGCCTCGACGTCGTAGGCGTCAGCGTCTTCGTCCCAATAACCTCCACCAATTCGCAATGAATCGTCTACAGATCGTCATATCTGATGACGATTCCGCCCTCGAAGCGAGAAGTTGATGGCGTATTAGCTGTAGATGACGACGCGAGTACCTTTCGGTGATCTATGCGAAGGTCGGCGGATGGGGTCTCAGCGCATCGAGCAGTGCATTGACCTCATCGAAGCAAGTCCCGTCATCGGCGACGGGGGCCTTCGGCTGATGGGCGATCTGTGCGAGGCCGAGCGACCCAGTAGGATCGTTGGTATGACAGAGCACACCGACCCTGCGGAGTCTGCAGAGAAGCCACCCGATGAGACCGTTGAGGAGTCAACTGAGATCTCGGCGTCGGAGGATATCGGCCAGAACGCCCATCAGGTGGTCACCGCTCTCTTGGGCCATCAGCAGGACTTGGTGGCTGAGCTGCGCAGCGTCTATGAGCGCCTGGAGCAGGTGCGCGAGGTCGACTACGCCCGGCTGCAGTCCCGCGTGGAGGACGCTGAGCACGTGGTCTCCGGCGGTGAGGACTTTGCCGCGCAGGTCGAACGCCTCACCGAACGTGTGGATGAGCTCTTCGCAGTGGTGGCCGAACAGGCTCAGCACCAAGTCCGCACCGGCGAAGAGTTGGGTCAGGGGCAGGAGCGCAGCTCCATGCAGCTGGCTGAGCGTGATGCCCGCATTTCAGCCCAGAACGCCAGGATCGCAGAGCTGGAGACGACGGTGACTGCCGCGGCGGATTCGGCAGAGACCGCGCACCAGAAGCTGCAGGTCTTGGCCGAGGAGACCGAGTCCAGTCTGATCCACCGGGTCTCTGAGCGGGTCAGCCCCGCTGCCCGCCAAGCACGGACCGCGTTGAACAGCATCGCCCGACGTCTTCGCCGCTGACAAGTGGAGAAGCCACCTGTGTGGGCGACTGAACATGGCATGAATCCCTGAAGCACCCGGCGTCGTGCCGGGCTGGCGGCCAGTGGCCGTCTCAGTCGATCCGGGTGGCGAAGACCACCCGGTTGTCCTCGTAGCTGTGCTGGGCGTGATCGAACTCGCCGGTGCAGGTGATCAGGCGCAGCTGATCATCGAGCTGCGCACCGAAGACCTCCGATGAATGCTGGGGCACCGAGACCGTCCTGGAGGTTGAAGGCTTGGAGCCCGGCGAGAGTTTCGCCGTGGTGCTGGTGGCCGACGACGGCGAAGAGTTTTCCTCCGGCACGTTCTTCGGATCCGAGGTGCTGATCGAGTGCCGGATGAATGCCGCAGTGATGCGCGACGACGTGGGCCTGGTGCAGATCACCGGCGGCGACGGTGAGGTCATCGCCGAGGCCGAACTTCCCGCAGCGATCGATCCCGAGACCGAGGATGGGCAGGCCGACGGGTCCGCCGGTCCTGGCCACTAGAGTCCGGGGCCGCTTCGGTCCTCAGGTCCCGCAGTAAGTCACATAGGGACCGAAGCTCTCCAGTGAGAGTTTGGTCAGTTCCTTCGAGTGCGACGGC
>JBQCZP010000047.1:0-15680 GCA_052089225.1 Nesterenkonia sp. | reverse complement strand
TGGAGTCGGAGTTGTAGTGGATCGCGACGTTCGCGCCGGCCTCGGCCGCCTGGCGGGCGATCAGCCCGCCGAGGTTCTTCGCGCCGCCCCCGATCAGAACGTTCTTGTCCTTGAGTGTGTGCTCAGCCATGAGTCTCCCTCTGTATCGTCAGTATGCAAGAGTATCTCTCTGATACATGAGCTAAAGTAGCATCATGACAGGAACACCGACAAGCGATACACGCGAGCGGCTCATCGCCGCGGCGGCCGACCTCATCGCTGCCTCACCTGGCGAGGAGTTCTCCCTGCGCGCGGTGTGCGACGCAGTCGGGGTGAAGATGCCGACGCTCTACCACTTCTTCGGGTCCAAGCAAGGGCTGATCGACGCAGTCATCGAGCGCGGGTTCGATCTATACCTGGGCGAGAAGTCGTCGATGGAGTCCTCCGGCGACCCGATCCAGGACATCCGTGCCGGCTGGGACGCTCACGTCGCCTTCGGCCTGGCCAACCCCGGTTTCTACACGCTGATGTACGGGAAGGTCCGCCCTGGGCACTCCCCCGAGGCGCAGTCCCGTCCCAGCGAGATCCTGCGCGCGCTCACGGCGCGGGCCGCCGAACAGGGCAGGCTTCTGGTGCCCTCTGAGCAGGCTGCCGCGCACATCCTCGTGACCAACATCGGCGTCACATTGCGTCAGATCATCCTGGCAGCGCCGGATCCTGCCCTGTCTCAAACTGTCCGTGAAGGCGCTATCTCGGCGATCACCGGCAAGGGAACACGAGCCAACGACTCGCTCACCACTGCCATCGAGCTCGCTGCAGCACAACCAGATGTCCTCGGCAGGGCGGAGACCCAGCTCCTCATCGAATGGCTCGGCCGGTTGAGCAGGGTTGAGAAGCTGCAGTAGGCGAGTGCCACGAGCTTCGGAGACGCACAGCGGTTCAGGAGGTAGACAAGAGACCTTCTTCGATCAAACCAACGCCGTGCCAGCGGGCAGGATTCGCGCCGCGCGTACAGAGTGCCTAACTCAACACTAGGCCGTCGTAGATGCGCTCGGACGGCTCGACGTCCCGATCGACGGGGACGTGGAGTGTGGCGATGTGCAGCCGTTGCCCGTCAGACCTCACCAGACGTTAGTTTGAAAAGCGGAACTCCACCGCGTCGCCGCAGATACCAACCTCTGGAGAAGTTCGCTACGCCTCAAGTTTGACCTTGTCGTAACGGCAAGGTTTACCGTCTCTTGCTATGACTATTTCAGTGATTGACAGCGCGTCGAGCATGCGGCAAGTGCTCGCAGCGACACCCGACGACCGGACCGATCTGGTCCGTGAGATGTGGTCTCCCCTGGCTGGGATGTACCACTTCATCCCGGGAGGGGTCGACATGGCCACCGTGCACCGACAGAACTTCGGCTTCGACTGGGAGGGCGCAACCGAACCGATCCAGGGGGCCCTCGAGCGTCTCGTCGAGGCAGACGCCTGGAACCGCATCACTACGGCGCTCGAGTCCGGAGCCGCGGCACTCCGGGCAGCTGCCCCGGGCATCGAGGTGCCCGATCTGCAGGTTCTCCTCGTGGTAGGCGATCCCGCCAACAAGCACTTCGTCGACGAGATCGAGGGGCTGTCTGCATTCGGCGGAATCAGCGGCTACATCACCATCACCGTCTGGCCCACGCCTCAGGTTCTGGAACGCCTCGAAGCGATTGCCGTTCATGAACTGCACCACAATGTCCGGTACTCGCCGGGCGGTGTCGTATGGGATCCAATGACGGTCACCGTAGGCGAACAGGTGATCTCGGAAGGGCTTGCTGACGTCTTCGCTGCGGAGCTGTATGGCGACCTCGGCTACACGCATTTCGTCAGTGAAAGCACTCACAACGATGACGGCGTCCTTGCGAAGGTCGCAAACGGACTGCACATCACAGGCATGCAAAACTTCACCGCCTGGGTGCATGGTGATGCGAGCGCACGTCTCCTGGGCGCAGAGTCAGTCGGGCTACCTACTGGTGCGGGCTACGCAGTCGGCACCCGATTAGTTCGCGCCTACCTCGACGCCACGGGATCCACCGCGGCGCAGAGCATTGCCGCGCCTGTCGACGAGGTTCTGCGCGTTGCCGCGCCTCGACTGGGCTTGCGCGTTAGTCAGGAAGACTGAGAACGACAACAAGCAATAGGAGGCAGTCCGTGGAGTGGACCGTGCAGGAGCTCGCAGACCGTGCGGGCATCAGCGGGCGTACGCTGCGTCACTACCACCAGATCGGACTGCTCGAACCAGACCGCGTCGGATCCAATGGCTATCGCTACTACGGGGCCGACGCGGTCTCCCGCCTGCAGCGAATCCTGCTCCTGCGGGACACGGGCATGCCGCTGGCTGACATCGCGGCAGTGTTGAATGCACCCAGGACACCGGTGGTGGAAATCGAAGCACTTGCTGGGCACTTGGAAAGTCTCGCCCAGGAGCGCGAGTCATTGGATCGACGCATCAGGGCCGTAGAGCACACGCTGTCGATGCGCCGCCAAGGCCGCGAACCTCGCATGGATGTCATGCTTGAGGGATTCAACGACCGATATGAGGAAGAGGTCGTCGAGCGCTGGGGCCGGGAAGCATTCGACGCATCGAATCAGTGGTGGCACGGCAAATCGGTCCAGCAGCAGAAGGAATGGAAAGCTAGAGCCGATGCCCTGCTGACTCAGTGGCGTGAGATCCAGGAAGACGGCCATGAACTGGACTCGGCCGTAGCGCAAGAGCACGCGTCGGTTCATCTGGAATGGTTCAAGGAGATTCCAGGAACTCCTACCCACGCGGGCGATACGGCGAAGTCCGTCGACATGATCCGAGGTCTCGCGGACCA
The DNA here is from genome assembly GCA_052089225.1 of Nesterenkonia sp. Lineage (GTDB taxonomy): Bacteria > Actinomycetota > Actinomycetes > Actinomycetales > Micrococcaceae > Nesterenkonia. The sequence continues at coordinate 12,852 of JBQCZP010000047.1, read as the reverse complement.
GTACGAATCGAACCCCGACTTCCATGTAGCCTTCGGAACTCCGGAGGCCGCAAGGTTCGCTGCAAACGCGTTGCGACTTCGCGTGCGAGGGCTCAAGTCCTCTTCTGCGGATGACTTCAGAGGTTAGTTCGAAAACCGGAACTCCACCGCGTTCCAAAGCCGAACAACGTATGGTCGGCCTATGCACGTTTATGCAGCACTCTACCTCCGCGTCAGCCTCGACCATGAGATGGACGGCCGCACCATCGACCGGCACCGGGAGGACTGCCAGCGCATCGCCAGGGAGCGCGGCTGGACCGTCTTCCGGGAGTACGTGGACCAGTCGATCTCTGCGACGGACAAGTCGAAGGTCCGGCCCGGCTACGACGCCATGGTCGCCGACTACGAGGCCGGGAAGTTCTCCGCGATCATCTGCTGGGACCTGGACCGACTCACCCGGCAGCCCAGGCAGCTCGAGGACTGGATCGACGCGGCTGAGGAGCGCGGCCTGCTCCTGGTCACCGCCAACGGCGAGGCCGACCTCACCACCGACGGCGGCAGGCTCTTCGCCCGGATGAAGGCCGCTGTGGCCCGCTCCGAGGTCGAGCGCAAGGGTGCCCGGCAGCGCAACGCCCATGCCCAGCGAGCCCGGCAGGGCCGAGCACCGAAGGGCATCCGGCCCCTGGGCTACGCGCTGAACGGCGACATCATCGCCGAGGAGGCCAAGGCCGTCCAGGAGGTCTACGCGGCTCTGCTGGCCGGGTCCAGCCTCCGGGGCATCGCCAAGGCGCTCTCTGGCGAGGAGGGCGAGAACATCCCGGCCAACGTGCCCACCACCGAGACCCACACCCGGCGGCTGGCCATCGAGCGCAACCAGCGCCGGGCCGAGGAGAACAAGTCCCGTGGTCCGGCGGACCAACACAAGATGAGGGACGTGCCGGAGCCCACACCGTGGAACCCGGCCAGTGTGCTGATGCTGCTGCGCAATCCCCGGTACGCCGGATACTCCACCTACACGCCGAAGCAGCTCGAAGCCGACGGCAACAAGCGCCGGTCCTACAAGGCCCGGATCGTCAGGGACGATCACGGCGAGCCCGTCTACGGGCTGTGGGAGCCCATCATCGATGAGCACACCTGGTGGAGGGTCCAGGAGACGCTGGACTCCGCCGAGCGGGTCAGCAACCGCGAGGGCACCGAGCGCAAACACCTCGGCTCCGGCCTCTTCCTCTGCGGCATCTGCGGTGCCAAGGTCCGGGCCCACTCCTCCCGCTACCGGTGCGCAGGCCACGTCATGCGCAGCCGGGAGCAGATCGAGAAGTATGTCCTGACCACCGTCCGAGCCCGGCTGGGACAACCCGACCTGGCCGACCTCCTGCCCGGCAGGGATGAGCCCCGGCTGGCCGAGCTGAAGGAGCAGATCGACCGCCAGCGCGGGAAGGTCCTCCGAGCCCAGCGGGACTACGACGACGAGGTGATCGAGGGCCGGGACCTCAAACGCATCCGGCAGAAGGCCGAGGCCGAGATCGCCACGCTCGAAGCCGAGCGCACCAAGCTCACCGCCACCGACTCCGCCAGTGGCGTGCTCAACGCCGACGATCCCGTGGCCGCGTTCGACGCCGGAGACCTCGGGGTCCAGCGCAGCGTCATCGACGCACTGTGCTCCGTGGAGCTGCACCCTCACCCCAGGGGCAAGAAGACCTTCAACCCCGACACCGTGACCATCACCTGGCACCACTGATCACTCTCCCGGCTGCTTGTTTCCGTTGCCTCCGCTGCCCTCGGGCTGCTCTCCGAGGAGGTCCGCGTTCCGAGCCTCGAAGGCCCGGACAGCCTGCGGCCTCCGGTCCTTCTGCTGCTGGACAGCCTTGCCCTGGAACTGCTCGAAGTGCTCGGCGATGTTCGGGTTCTTCTCCAGGTAGTGCTCGAAGACCCTGGGCTTCTCCGTCATGCGCGCCAGCTCTGCCTGCCAGGCCTCCTCACGCTCGCGCTCCAGGGCCTCCAGCTCTACCCGGCGCTTCCGGGCCTCCTCGGCAGCGTCGGCCTGCTGGTTGAGCAGCCTCTGCTCCTTGTCCTGCAGCTCGACCTCGCGCTCCTTCTGGGCCTCCTCGGCCTGCTTCCACTTCGCGTAGTCGTCCTGGTGCATGTGTGACCGGTTCGCGCCGGTCGGCTCCGGGTCGGCGTCGTAGCCCCGGTCTCGCATGTACTGCCGCATCGCCCGGTCGTTCTTCGCCAGACCGGACTCCTTGCCCCTGCCGTCCTCGATGAAGCTGGACTGGCGGACCCGCCCCTTCTCATCGATGGGCGTGACCTGGAGGTGGATATGCGGACTGCGCTCGTCCAGGTGGAGGCTGGCCGCGAGCAGGTTGTGCCTGCCGTAGACCTCGCCGTAGAAGTCCACCATCTGGTTCAGATGTTCGGCGACCTTCTCCTGGTGGGCGGGGTCCACGTCATCGGAGGTCAGGTGCTCAGATGATCGGGTGAAGTCCGGATCGAGCTGGAGGATGATGTTGCGAACAACCTTGGCGTCCTTGCGGACCTTCGTGCGGACCGTCTCCCCGGTCTTCGGGTTGGTCCGCGTGCCCCCGGCGCTCTCCAGTCGGCGGTCCAGCTCCTCGATGATCTGGTCGCTGCTGTCCAGCGGGACTTCCTCGCCGTCTCGGAACATCACGGAGTGGTTCATCGGCGTTCTGCTTGGCACGATCCGCTCGTTCGAGTGTTCCGTCTCCTTGCCGTTGCTCCGGTCCACATCCCGGTACTCGTGACGGATCAGGCCCTTCACGTCCGCCCGTGTGACCCCGGCCTGCCTGTGACTGATCGTGTACGTCATGCTGTCCTCACCAGCTCCCTGCCGAGAGCTTCTGCGTCGTGCTTTCACGGGTCCCTGATCCCGCGAAACCTCTCCTTGACCAGAACTCGGGTCCCTGGCTTCGCCTCCCGAGATTCTGGCCGCTCCCGTCAGAGAGCTAACGCAGTAGGCTTCCTGCGGAAGCCGTGCGCCCTGCGGGGCTGGCCTCCCCGAGAATCTGAGCCTCTTCGGTCAGATTCTCGGAGGGCCGAGGGCGAGGACCGACTCCACTTGTGATACAAAACCTTCGCGCTTCGCGCTCGGCCTGGCCTTCGGCCAGATCAAGTGGGCGGTCCTCGGGGCGGCACCTACGCGGCTCCGCCGCTCCGGTGCGCCCCATGCTGGCTACTGCCAGCGGTCCGCCACTACGCCGGACCCGTGGTCCGTCTCCGTGGCTTCCCCGTGGTCCACCTCTTCGGCGTCGGCGTCGTCCATCAGACCCGTGGTCTGCTGTCCGAGCACCTTCGCCTTCGCGGCCTCGATCTTCGCCGTGGTCCCGTCCACGGATGCATCCGCGAAGTGGTCCACGAGCCACTGGCCTGCCTCCTCCAGCTCCTTCTTCTCCGCTGCCCGGAGCTGCTTGCGCAGCCGGGCAACATCCTTGCGGTAGTCGTCAGCGGTCTTCGCCATAGTTCTTCTCCTATCGATTGATGTGTACGGCTGCCGGTCAGCAGCACTCGTACTCCCACTTGTCCGCCACGTCAGCGCACCTGTGGCTGTCCATCGCGGCGGCTTCGGCTTCGTCGCGGAACAGCGTGCAGCCGCTGTGCAGCAGCTCCGAGCTGTGCTCCCCGTCGCAGATCGCGTCGTGCAGCGTGCCCGGTCCCTGCTCGATGTCGGCGAGGGTTCGCGGGGTGTTGTGATGAGCCATAGCTGGCCTCCAATCCTTCGATGTGTGTTCGTGGTCAGACCGAGGCCGTCACGGGCTCCGGCTCCGATGTCGCAGGCAGCACCTGCACGTCCGGCGACCGCTCCGCGAGTTCGCCGAGGACCATCCCCAACGCTTCGCCGTGAGCCACCGGCTCGGTGGTCTCCGTCTTGCCGTAGCCCAGGCGCAGGTGCTCCCACTTCCTGATCCCCGCAACGGGCGGAATCTCCACCTTGCGGACGTAGGGCTCCACCTCACCCATGCGGCTGATCCAGTAGTGGGGCTTGTCGTCGATCTTCTTCGCCTCCACCAGCAGGGAGATGCGCCAGAGCAGCTGATCCATCGAGTCATCCGTGGATCGCTTCCCGGGCATGAAGAAGCCGAACTCCACCGGATCAACGGAGACGGCGATGATGATGACCCGCGGCGCTACCACGCCCTTGTTCATGTACCGGGCCGAGAGCGGCGATGCGTTCCGGGGGTCGAGCAGGCCCAGGAAGTCGGCCCACTCCATGACCTTCGGACCAGGCTCATTGAGCAGAAACACCTGCTGCCCGTTGTAGTCATCAGGTCCGTTCTTCGCAGTGGCCCTGAAGATGTCCCAGCCGAGCCGGTCTTCCAGCTCCCCCGCCAGACTCTCTGCGAGGTAGGTCTTCCCCTGGTTCCGAGCGCCCATCGCCCAGACGATGGTCTTCTGGAACACCTCGGCGCGCAGCTTCTCCACCTCCGAGCGCATCTCCCTCTTCGCCTGGAACTTCAGCGCCAGGTCGATGCGCTGCTGGTTCCGGGCGTAGATGTCACCCAGGGTCTTGTCCTTGAGGATGTCCAGCTCATCGACTTCACCGTCGAGGACCCGCTGCACCAGCGCGTCGCCGAGCTCCGCCCACTCCTTCTGCGGCACAGCCGCCTTGCGGTCCATGACCGCCCGGCGCGCCCAGGCGTCGCGGTGCTCGGCCTCTACCTCTACGTAATCCAGACCGCGCAGCGTCACCACCTCATCAACGCCGTACTGGTGCTTCTGCGGGTCCTTGGCGTGGATCAGGTAGCCCTGGGCGTTGGAGATGCGACCGCCACGCTTCGGAGCGCGGACGACTCTCTTAGGGCTCCAACCCATCGCCTGGTCAATCTGGATGCAGTGCAGCTTGCTCTGACCCTGATCGATGATGACGTGAACATGATCGAGGCGGGGGTTCCCCTCGGCGTCGAGGTCCTGATCGTGCTTGATGATCCAGAACCCGGCAGCTTCGCCGCCGGCGGCCACCTCATACCGACGCAGAATCTCCTCACCGATGGCCCGGACATCGCCAGACTCGATCAGAGCAGGCTCCCAGCCAGGCCAGTAGTCCGGCACCAGGTCTTGGGAGAAGGTGATGTAGGAGGGCTTCCTCTGACCGCTCTTACCCATCAGAAACCACCACCCAGGAGCGCGTCATTTCTTGCAGATGCAAGAAATCGCGCGCCAAATCGCGCGCCCTGAGGTGGCACTTCCAACCCAGCAGCAGAGGCCCCAGAAACCGGGGCGGACAGGCCGCCGAAACCGATGCTGACCTGGGGGTTCGCAACGCGGGGGCGGCATCGGCGAGGCTAAGGATCTGGTGGCGCGCGGCCCCGATCCGGATGACCGGCGTGCCGTTCAGGTCCGACTGACCAAGACCGGCCGAGAACTGCACGGCAGAGTATGGCAGCAGCGCAGCGCACAGGCTGAGGACTTCTTCGCGGTGCTCAGTGCCGCTGATCGATTCGAACTCTCCCGCATCCTGGACCAGCTGCTTGAGGCCCATCCGCGCAGCGAGAAGGACTCCGCACACCCGCAGTGATTCCTTCCTCGAGCTGGCTCCAGCACTCAGCGCACAGCTGCGGCGGAGGGCAACAGGTGCAGCTGGTGGTCGACCAAGTCTTCGGGGACCGGCAGATGGGAGAACACGATGACGCTGCGTTCGGCCGCCGCGGTCAACAGGTGGAGCACCAGGGATTCTGCGGCCTGAGGGTCCACATGGGCGGTGGGTTCGTCCAAGACAAGCACAGGTGCGCCGCTGAGCAGTCCGCGGGCGACCGCGATGCGCTGCACCTGTCCCCCAGACACCAAGGAACCTTCGGAGCCGACTGCGGTGCTCAGCCCTTCCCGGGACTGCGCCCACTGCCAGAGCCCGACGTCCTGCAGCACCTCGATCAGTTCCTCATCAGTGGCCGATTCCGGTCCCTGGGGATGCGCCAATGCAAGATTGCCTCGCAGGCTGGTGTCGAAGATATGCGCGTTCTGCTCAATCAAGCACACCTGCTGGCGCAGCTGCTCGGGGCTGAGGTCCTCCGCTGGCCGGCCATTGAGCAGATACTGTCCAGAATGTTCCAGGAAACCGACTAGTCCGTAGCCCAGCGCGGTTTTCCCGACTCCGCTGGGGCCGGTCACCAGCAGGGTCTCCCCCGGTTTGAGCTGCATATTCACTGGTGCGCTCACTGGTGTCTCGGAGCCGGGCCAGCTGACAGTGAAGTTTTCCATGCTGAGCCTCAGCGACGAAATGCTGCGCCTCTCCGGGGCATCCTCGGATGCGGGCACCTGGGCCGGGGCTGAACCTGGGGCTGAGGTCGATTCAGGAACTGCGGTTGGTTCAGGCGCTGAGTGTGGTCCGGCCAGGGTCCGCATTCGCTCGAGGCTGGTCAATACGCGACGGCGGGCCGACCATGCCAGCGGGACGGCCGCGAAGAGTTCGAAGACCACCAGCGGCACCAGGGCGAAGACCGCCAGCAGCGGTCCGTCGACAGTACCGGCCGACAGCGTGAAATCGGGGCCCAGTGGCGGTCCGGGAACGGCCTGGTCGATCAGCAGCCAGAGCAGCACCGCTGCGCTGATTCCGGCAGCGGCGACCGGCACCGCTGATGCTACTCCCACTCCTGCGGCAGTGCGCAGACTTGCTCGCCGAAGGTCCCGGTCTGCTTCTCGCACACGCCGCAGCTGGTCCTGCGCTGCATTGAAGGTGATCAGCACCTCCAGGTTGGCCACAAGGTCCACGATTTCATCAGCGAGTTTTCCTCGAAGACCTGCTGTGGCTGACTCTGCATTACCGCTGAGCCGCGCCTGCACGGTAGTGCCCAGCAGCAGGGCCAACATCAGGAAGACTGCCAGTATCAGCGCCCCGGCTGGGGAGAAGTAGGCCAGCATGCCCAAAGTGATCACGATGATGGTGCCGGAGGTGACCAGTGGTTGGATAACCCGCACCGGCCAGTCCACCAGGTCATCGACATCGCGGACCAGGCGCGAGAGCAGGTCACCGCGCCGGGTTCGGCCCAGCTGCGCAGGTGCCAGCGGTTCGAGCCGAGCGAAGGCGTCGGCGCGAATACCACCGAGGACACTGAAGGCAGCATCATGGGAGCTCAGCCGTTCGAGGTATCTGAAGAACGCCCGGGACAGCGCGAAGGCGCGCACCCCCACCACCAGCAGGCCGAGGTAGAGAATCGGCGGCTGCTCGGCAGCTCTGGTGATCAGATAGGCTGAGACACCGATCAGCAGTACGGCGCTGAGCCCGGAGAGCACCCCCCAGACCAGCCCGGGGGCCATTCGCCGCCAGGATGGCCGGGCCGCAGAGAGCGGGAGGAACTGCCTGACGTGGTCTTCATCTCCCACAGTGCTCCCCCTGTGCGGCATCGGAGGTGATCTGCCCAGCGCTCATCTCTACCCGGTGATCGGCTGCTGCGATCAGCCCGGGACGGTGGCTGATGACGACCACACTGCGTCCGGCAGCTGCCTCGGTACGCAGCAGAACCAGCAGACACTGTTCGGCTGGGGTATCCAGTGACGCACTGGGCTCATCAAGCAGCAGCACAGGAAGATCACCACACCGGGCGCGGTACACTGCCCGGGCCACGGCAACCCGGTGCGCCTGGCCCCCGGAGAGGCCGCTGCCGCCAGCGCCCAGCCTCAGATTCAGCGCGCTGTACGGGTCGGGTGCCAGAGCCGAGACAAGGTCCAACTCATCCAACAGCGCGGCAGCCAGCTCATAGTCCGGGGCATCATCGCCCAGAGCAATGTTCTCAGCGACCGTCCCGGAGCGCAGCCCGTGGCGCTGACCACTGTGCGCGATCAGCTCCCTGCTCAGCACAACAGTCGAACCACCGCCCGGGTTCGACCACAAAGGGTTCGGCTGCAGCTGGTTCATCCGCACCTGGGCAGTGCCGGTATGCCGAACCAGCCCGAGCAGGGCTGCGAACAGGGTGGACTTTCCTGCACCGCTGGGACCAGTCAGTACGGTGATCTCCCCTGCTGGAGCGTCGAGGTGCAGTCCCGAGAGCACCGGAGCCTCACCTCGGACCACGCCGAGGTCTCGGATATACAGTCCGGGGCTGGTGGGCAGCTGATCGGTGAGGAGCGCAGTGCTGGGTGCGGGGGCGTCGTGCGGTTTCTCGGTGTGGTCATCTTCGGCTGATTCCATCAGGTCCAGGACCTCTTCGGCGGCGAGCTGGCCATCTGTGGCCGAATGATAGGCGGCGCCGACTTGGCGCAGCGGCAGATAGGCTTCGGGCACGATAAGCAGGACGAAGAGGCCGATGAACAGCCCGAGAGTGCCATCGATCAGTCGAAGGCCGATGGAGACCGCCACCAATGCCACTGAGAGGCTGGCGGCCAGTTCCAGAACAAATCCGGAGAGGAAGCTGATCCGCAGGACTTTCATTGTGCTGCGGCGGTGGGCGTCGCTGATTCGGGTGAGGTTCTCGCGCTGGTGGTGCTGCCGGTTAAAGACTTTCAGCGTGGAGAGGCCCTCCACCACATCGAGATAGGTCCTGGCCAGACGGTTGAGCCCGGTCTGCTGTGTGCGCTGGGCGGCCTGGGTGCTCCAACCGATGAGCACCATGAACACCGGGATCAGCGGCATGGTGACTGCCACCGTGACCGCGGTGGTGATATCGACGAAGGCCAGCACGGTGAGAAACACCGGGATCGACAGGGCAGTCAGCACCAGTTGGGGCAGGAATCGGGAGAAGTAGCCATCCAGTGCGTCCAGGCCGGGGCCTAAGGTGGTCATGGCCTGGGCCGGTCCGCCGGCAACAGTCAGCACATCGGCGCGCCCATTCTGTCCAGCGATGACCGTGGTTTCGGCGGCGCGGCTTCGCAGCTGGGACTTCACCTTGGCCGCCGCACGTGCCGCCGTCAGCTCAGCCGCCCAGGTCAGCCCGCCGCGCAGCAGTGCCAGCGCGGCAATCAGGCTCAGCTGGGTGAGGATTCCCCATCCTTCGGGCCCGGCCAGCTCCGGGACCGGAAAATCCGTCAGGGGTGGACCGAAGACCTCCGTGGCAGCGGCGGCCAGCACTGCGGCCAGCAGCCAGCTGAAGGCCAGCACTGCGGCCACCTGCAGCAGCCCGATGATCACCTGCAGTATGAGGAAACCACGGGCCGCCGAGGCGAAGCGCAGCAGTCGTGGGTCTACAGGTTTCAACAGTCGCCCTTCATCAGAGGTCCTTATGTGTCCGTGGCAGGCAGGAGGGGTGCAATCAATGTGCAGCCTCGGCGGGGATCTGACTGCGGGTCACACGCTTGCGGAAGACCCAGTAGGTCCAGCCCTGGTAGCCGAGCACCAGCGGGGTCATGATCAGGGCGACCCAGAGCATCACTCTCAGGGTGTATTCCGAGGAGCTGGCATTCTCGATGGTCAGCCCGCCCACTGCGGTACTCGAGGGCAGCACATTGGGGTACAGCGCCAGGAACAGGGTGATGATTGCGGCGCCGATGGTCACTGCCATCGCGGTGAACGCCGAGCCTTCCAATCCGCGGTAGGTCAGCAGCACCGCGGCCAGCAGTGCAACGGCTGCCACTGCGGCACTTGCAGCCACCCAGGTGATGGGCACCCCGACGGCGCGGGAAATTTCACCGGCCACCGCGGCGTCGTCGAGCCCGATCCGCATCCATACGGTCCAGATCAGGAAGGTGGCCGCGGCCAGCACGGTGGGGGTGGCAGCTTTCAGGACAAGGGAGCGGGCACGGCTGCGGACTTCGCCGTCGGCCTTCAGGGAGAGGAAGATTCCGCCGTGGACCAGGCAGAGCAGCACCAGGGTGAGCCCGCCGAGCATGCCATAGGGGTTGAGCAGTTTGAAGAGGTTGGCGGTGACGTTGTGGTTCGCGTCCATGTCCACCCCGCGCACGATGTTGGCGAACGCCACGCCCCAGAGGAAGGCCGGCGCGTAGGAGCCGATGATGATCATCCAGTCGAAGCGGGCCGCCCATTGCGGGTGCTTGCGCTGGTGACGGTACTCGAAACTCACCCCGCGAATGATCAACGCCAGCAGGATCAGCAGCAATGGCAGGTAGAAGCCGGAGAACAGGGAGGCGTACCACTCAGGGAAGGCGGCGAAGAGCACTGCCCCTGCCACGATGACCCAGGTCTCGTTGAGGTCCCAGACGGGGCCGATGGTGTTGATGGTGACGCGGCGGTCGGTGTTGTCGTGGCTGACCAGGGGCAGCGCCATGCCTACCCCGAAGTCGAAGCCGTCAAGGATGAAGTAGCCGACGAAGAAGAAGGCCACCAGGATGAACCAGATCTGTGCGATATCCATAGTTTCGCCTCTCAGTACACAATCGCCAGGTGGCTGTCATCGCTGTCTTCGCCGCTGGCCTCAATCTCCGGCGGCCCCTCTTTGGCGGCTTTGAGGATGAGCTTGAACTCCACCACCGCGAGGATGCCGTAGATCAGGGTGAAGGCCGCCAGTGATAGGGCCACCTGCCATCCGGCGACGTTCGGAGAGACTGCGGCTTCGGTTTTCATCAGTCCGAAGACAATCCAAGGCTGGCGGCCCATCTCGGTGAAGATCCAGCCGACCAGGGCGGCCAGCAGCGGCAGCGGTGCGGTCCAGATGAGGGTTCGCCAAATGATGTTGGCACGGCGCTCGGGCATTTCGGCAGACTTTCTGCGGGTCATCCACAGCCCGATCATCGAGATCAGTGCAGAGACTGCCCCCAGTCCGATCATCCAGCGGAAGGACCAGTAGGTGATCCAGATGATCGGGGTGTAGTCCCCGGGGCCGAACTGGGTGACGTATTGGGCTTGGAGATCGTTGATGCCCTCGACCTCACCGTCGAGCGTATGGGTGGAGAGTAGCGAGAGCAGGTATGGGATCCGGATCGAGAAGATCTCGGAGGCACCATCGGGCGTTCCCAGGGTGAAGATGGAGAAGCTGGCGGAGTTGGTGGTCTCGTAGAGCCCTTCGGCGGCAGCCATCTTCATCGGCTGGGCGTCCACCATGGCCAGCGAGAGCTGATCCCCGGAGACCCCAACGCCGATGAAGGCCAGGATGTTGGTCCACAGGCCGGTCTTCAGCGCCGGTCGCATGGTCTCGATATGCTGTTTGCGGCGCAGGTGGTAGGCCGAGACCGCGATCATCACGGTGGCGGCGAACATGATTGCGGCGAATATGGTGTGCGGGAAGGCTGCGATGACCACCGGATTGGTCAGCACCTCCCAGAGGCTGGTCAGCTCGGCACGTCCGCGCTCAGTGTTCATGGTGTAGCCCAGCGGATTCTGCATGAACGCATTGGCTGCCAGGATGAAATATGCCGAAAGCGTGCTGGCGATGAAGACGATCCAGATGCAGGCCAGATGGGCCAGCCGGGGCAGCCTGTTCCAGCCGAAGATCCACAGTCCGATGAAGGTGGCCTCAAAGAAGAAGGCGGCCAGCCCCTCGATGGCAAGCGGTGCGCCGAAGACATCGCCGACGAACCGGGAGTATTCTGACCAGTTCATCCCGAACTGGAACTCCTGGACGATGCCGGTGACCACGCCCATGGCGAAGTTGATCAGGAAGATCTTGCCGAACAGCCGGGTCAGCCGCAGGTAGGTGTTCTTGCCGGTGCGGTACCAGGCTGTCTGCATGATCGCGGCCATCAGCGCCATGCCGATGGTCAGCGGCACAAAGATGAAGTGGTACAGGGTGGTCAGGCCGAACTGCCACCGGGCAAGGCTCAGCGGGTCAAAAAACTCTTCCACGAATCACACACCAACACTTGGGTCCAGGGTAGGGCGCGGCATTTCTGCGGCTGTCTGCACAGCTGAAACCTGGCCCCTCGGCCGGCTGCACAAAAATGTCGTGGAGGCAGACTGTGCACTTGGGTGCTGCCTCGCAAAGAATTCTACAGAGCGTAGAAGAACTTTTCTACACGACGTAGAAAACGTGAGCAATGCCATATTTTCAACAGCAGCCGTCCGCCGAACACGCTGACGGCAGCTTCTCCCTGTCGACATCCAAGACTCTTGACTTTTTCGCGGATCACCTTATATTTAAGTTATTGATTAATTACGGAGATTGCGTAATGGAAGATGAGGAGCAGCTGAGTCTTGTCTTCGCTGCCCTGGCCGACCGCACTCGCCGTGAGATTCTGGTGCACCTCTCTCGGGGGTCGGCGACTGTCGGTGAAATCTCGGCGCCGCTGAGCATCAGCGCCCCCGCAGTGTCCCAACACCTCAAAGTCCTTGAGCGGGCAGGTTTGGTGACCCGAACCGTGAATGCTCAATGGCGAACCCTCTCCCTGCAGAGCCAACCGCTGGATGCTGCGACAGCCTGGATTCAGGAGCAGCGGGGGACATGGAATCTGCGGCTCGATGCCCTGGAAGCGCATCTCGAAGGAATGACAGCCCCCTCACCACCATAGGAGACAGAACAATGACAGAACACACGACGACGCCCGGACACTTCTCGGGTTCGAACCCCACGCTCTCGCGACTCCTGGAGCGCGAACCCCGCAGCATCACCGATCAGTTGAAGGGTCTAGATGGCCGGTAGAGCTGGACCGCCCCGACCGGACTGCCGCATGGATAGGTGACATCTTGACGTGATCGAGCGGCAGTTCCTACTCCTGCACCCTCAAATGTGATGACCGGTTATCGCTGGCCTTGATCGCCATCGGTGTCACGACAACGGACCCCATCGTGTTGGACTGGAAGGCCACCGTGTTCCGGCACTTACGAACGTCTCGAGCCGCGCTCTTGACCGCTGACACTCGACGTCAGCGGTCAAGAGCGCGGCGACCTGCTCGGCCGCACGATCCTCGGCGAGGTCGGGATCGTAGTGAGTCTGCAGGTCGAGCAAGGGACCTTAGGGTCAACCGAGCGCACGCGCGCACCCCACCACGGCCTGTCGGATCCCTTGTCGCCTAACGCTAGACGTTAAACCGGAACTCGAC
>JBQCZP010000046.1:0-15714 GCA_052089225.1 Nesterenkonia sp. | reverse complement strand
TGAACCGCCGTAGGGAAAGGGAATCCCGTGACGCTTTTTGACCGTCTGAAGTCCGAGGCCGCCCGCGACTGGGCCGACTACACCGAACACGAGTTTCTTCGCCAGCTCGAGGCCGGCACACTGCCGCTGGCGGCCTTCCGCAGCTACCTCATCCAGGACTATCTGTTCCTCATCCAGTTTGCCCGCGCCAATGCGCTCGCCGCCTATAAGGGCCACACCCTTGATGACCTCATCGCTGGTCAGCGCGGATTGGCGGCGATCATTGAAGAGACTGAGCTGCACGTGCGGCTCTGCGCCGGATGGGGCCTCAGCCGTGATGATCTCAACGCTGCCGCTGAGCACCCGGCCACGATCGCCTACACTCGTTACGTGCTCGACGCCGGGCTGCGCGGTGACCTGCTGGACATCCACGTGGCGCTCTCGCCCTGCACCATCGGTTACGCGGAGATCGGATCCCGGCTCAAGCCCGTACTGGTCGACAACCCCGATCACCCCTACGCCGAGTGGATCAGCGAGTACGCCTCCGAACCGTTCCAAGAGACAGCCGCGCAGGCAGCAGCCACCATCGAGGAGCTGGGTGAGCGCTTCCTGGGCGACCCAGTTGCCAACCCCCAGCGCATGGCGTCGCTGACGCATACCTTCTCCACCGCCACGCGCATGGAATCAGCCTTCTGGCAGATGGGTCTGGATCTGGGTGCCGCCGAAGAGGAGGCGGATTCACCAGCGCAGGCTCCGGTACGGACCTAGCCCCAGGCGTGGCCCGAGTCCTCCCCTTCGCAGAATCACCGTCTTATCGCATCATCACCGTCGTCCACGAGGGTGATGACCCGATAGCAGGGTGATAATCGCTCGTGGGGCTGCTGGAATAGTGTCAGCTGTGCAGTGTTGTGCTGACTATGGCTGATCAGAAGAGAATTGTCATAGTCGGCGGCCACGGCAAGATCGCTCTGCTGGCCGCACCGAAGCTCACCGACGCCGGGTACACCGTGGACTCGATCATCCGCAGCCCCGAACAGCGCGACGACGTCGCCGCCATCGGGGCCAACCCGGTGCTGCTGGACATTGAGAGCGCTGACACCGACGCGCTGGCCGAAGCCTTCAGCTCTGCGGAGGCGGTCGTCTTCTCCGCCGGCGCCGGTGGAGGCAGCCCCGAGCGCACCAGGGCGGTGGACCATGATGCCGCGATCCGCACGATGGATGCTGCGGAGAAGGCCGGCGTCCGGCGCTATGTGATGGTCTCCTACGTCAGTGCGGCAGTGGATGTGCACTCCGCAGACAAGGAGAGCTCCTTCTATCCCTACGCGGAGGCCAAGCACCTGGCGGATAAGCACCTGACCGAGACCGACCTGGAATACACCATCCTCGGACCCGCCAAGCTCACCGGTGAGCCGGCCAGCGGAAAGATCCTCACCGCCGACGACGACGGCGCCGTCGACGGCAGTTCCGATCCCAGCTCCACGTCCCGGGACAACGTCGCCGAAGTGATCCGCCACGTGCTGGTCAACGATGCCGGTGTGCGCCGGCGCATCAACTTCTACGACGGTGAGACCCCGATCGCCGACGCCATCAGTTGAGGCTTCGGCGGCCCCCCAAGTTGGGGCTGGGCCGCGGCAGGTGCTAGTATTTGACGGCGCTGCCGCCCAGGTTCGCCTGCGCCGCGCGGCCTACAAGGATCCGTAGCTCAGTTGGTTAGAGCGCACGCTTCACACGCGTGAGGTCGATGGTTCGAGTCCATTCGGATCCACTTCATGAGGCAGTCTGCCTCTGTGCGAACCTGAGTCTCAGGTTCGAGGTTTTCTTCACTCTTAGGAGCCCACGTCGGTGGGTCAATTGTGGTTGGCTGGAGTCCAGGAGGCCTGAATGTCGCAGAACGAGCACAACGCTCAGAGCTCGATCGCACCCGACGACGCCGAGGCGCACGGCGATTCTGCCCCGGAGACGGGGACCTTCGAAACCACACCCATCGACCCGGTGATCTCCGAGCCGCCGACGGACACCTCCATGATACCGGTGGTCCGCCCTTCTGAAGGGGCCCCCGAGGAGGACGAGGGCTTCATGAAGCACCTCACCGGGTCCATTGCCACCAAGTGGCGCTCCGCGGCCGAGGAAGCGCACCTGGAATGGCAGGAGTACGACGCCGAGGCCGCCGCCCGCGCCGCTGAGGAGGCCGACGCCCCGATCACCCGTCACGAGTACACCGACGACTTCTCGTTGGCCGACAGCGCCCAGCCGGGGCCGGCAACCGGAGCCATCAGTCTGCCGGGCACCGAGCCCTCCGCTGCGCTGCCCTCTGAGCCGCTGCGCCGCCCGTCGGTGCTGACCCCGTCCTGGCTGAAGCCGAAGAATGGAAGCCAGCCCCGACGCGCCCCGATCTTTGATCGCAGAGTGTTCGACCGCAGGGTCAAGCCCCAGCGGGTCTTCAATAAGATTATGGAGGCGGAGAAGCCCGCTACCGGCAGCGCCTCCATCGTCGACAGGCTCGCCGGAACCCCCTATCAGAACCCGGTTCAGGCAGAGCACCCGGTGGAGTCCGACGAGCTGGCGACCATCAACTTCGTGCTCGACCTGGGTGAGGCGCTCTTCCGCTACGGCGCCGGGGCGCTGGAGGTGGAGACCTCCATCATCGCGGTCTCGCAGGCCTTCGGGATGAAGAACACCGACGTGGACATCACCAACCAGTCGATCAGCCTCAACTGGGCTCCTGAGGGGCAGATCCCCTACTCCCGGGTTCGCGTGGTGCGATCCTGGTCCAACAACTTCAAGGCGCTGATGGCGGTGCACCAGCTGGTCACCGACATCAGCGCCGGCCGGCTCACGCGCGCCGAGGCCGAGCAGCGGCTGAACGAGCTCACCCGGGAGCCGAAGACCTACCCGCGGTGGATGGTCACCGTGGCAGGTGCGGTCTTCGCCAGCTTCTTCGCCTCCTTCCTGGGTGCGCCGATCCTCGACGCCGCCACCGGATTCGGTGCCACCATCCTGGTGCTGTGGATCAGCCGGCTGCTGACCACCTGGCGAGTGCCGGAGTTCTTCACCCTGGCCGCCGGCGGCTTCACCGCCACCGCCATCGGCATGGCGGCGTTCGGGTTCGGAGCAGACGTCACACCCTCCATGGTGGTCGCGGGCGGCCTGATGATCCTGCTGCCCAGCGCGCGCATCGTCTCGGCGATCCAGGATGCGATCAACGGGTTCCCGCTCACCTCGGCCGGGCGACTGGTCTCATCGATGATCGCCTTCGCGGGGATGACCGCCGGCATCATGGCCGCGGTGGTGATTGCTGACCTGTTCGGCGCTCCGGCCATCGAGGTCGCTGAGGGGCTGACGCGCATCTATCACCCGACGCTGCTGGTGGTGCTGGTCTTCTTCGCCGCCGTGGCCGCAGCCATCGTGGAACAGTCCCGGTGGCGCATGCTGATTCCCACCGGAGTGGTCTCAGCACTGGGCTTCTGCGCGTTCTACGCCGGGGAGCTGATGGGTCTGGGGGAGCGCTTTACGCCCATCATCGGGGCCACAGTGGTCGGAGCGTTGGGTCGTGTGGTCGCTCTGCGGATGGGTGCGCCGCAGCTGGTGATTGCGGTTCCGGCCATGATGTTCATGCTGCCCGGCCTCATGGTCTTCCGCGGGATGTATCAGATCGCCATCGAGAACTCGGCCTCCTTCATGATGTCGGGGCTGTATCAGCTGTTCAACGCGATGATCATCATCATGGCCATTGCGGCCGGAATTGTGCTCGGCGACGTGCTCATGCGGCCCTTCACCGCAGGACTGCAGTCCAATGAGCGCTCACGAACGCGCAGGCGGTAGCTGCCAGTCGACCGGCTCGGCACCCAGGCGCCGCAGCGCCTCATTGGTGCGGGAGAACGGCCGTGAGCCGAAGAACCCCCGTGAGGCTGACAGCGGCGAGGGGTGGGCAGAGGTGATCACTTCTGTGTGATCGCCGGCGCTGAGCAGCGGCTGCAGCGACCGTGCCTGTGCGCCCCACAGGATTGACACCAGCGGTGTGCCGCGGTCCACCAGTGCGCGGACGGCCGTCTCGGTGATCGCCTCCCAGCCGATCCCACGGTGGGATGCCGGGCTCGAAGCGGCTACGGTCAGCACGCGGTTGAGCATCAGCACACCCTGCTCCGCCCAGGCTGTCAGATCCCCGTGGGCGCTGGGGGCTGTGCCGAGGTCCTGCTGCAGCTCGGTGAAGATGTTTCGCAGGCTGCGCGGCAGCGGACGCACATCTGAGGCCACCGCGAAGGACATGCCGATCGGGTGGCCCGGGGTGGGGTAGGGGTCCTGGCCGATGACCAGAACCTTGACGTCCTCGAACGGCTGGCGGAAGGCGCGCAGCACATCTGCCGGCGCCGGAAGGACGTGCTCGCCGTCGTCGCGCCTGCGTCTGACCTGGTCACCCACCCTGTGGAACTGTTCCTCAGCCGGCGCCAGGGCGCGCTCCCAGCCGGCGTCCAGCGGTGCGATGAGGGAGGCGGAGAGGCTCATCCGACCCACTGTAGGACACCGGCGCGGGGGTGAGCACCTGCTGGGACCGCGCGTTTGTGTTCAGCCGTGGCCCACCACGGCCGTAAGATGTGCCTGAAGGCCATCGCCGTCGAGCCCTCGGCACGGGCTCGACCTCAGCCAGCACCGATATGAGGACCAAGAGATGACGCAGCACCCCCACGATGAGTTCGACGACGTCCCCCCGTACAGGTCGGACGAGGTCGGCAAGCACCGTGCACCCGGTTCATCTGCCGCCGGAGGCGGTGGTGCATCAGGCGGCCTGAAGTGGATCGGAGTGCTCGCCGCCGTGGTGCTGGTCATCGGGGCCATTGCCTTCGTCGTCTCCCAGTTCGGCTCCGATGAGGGCGAACCCACTGCAGAGCCCGACGACGAAAAGGCCGCTGAGGAGAGCCCAACAGACGAGGCTCAGGCTGAGGGCGAGGGCGAGGCTGAGGAGAGCGCCGACGCCGAAGCGACCGAGGAGGCCACCGAGGATGAGACTCCTGACGTCGATATGGATTACAGCCTCATCGTCTATAACTACGACGGGACCCCCGGGGCGGCCGGAGAA
Source organism: Nesterenkonia sp. (assembly GCA_052089225.1). GTDB lineage: Bacteria > Actinomycetota > Actinomycetes > Actinomycetales > Micrococcaceae > Nesterenkonia. The sequence goes on along the minus strand of JBQCZP010000046.1, from coordinate 10,661 downwards.
GTGCGCGGCCAGCTTGATGAGGCCGGCTTCAACGTCGTCAGTCAGCGAAACTGGAACCCGGGATGGACCACCTGCCAAGAGGACGCACCGGTCGTGGTCCACCCGCCCGCCGAGGAGGAGCTGGCCGCAGTGGTCGCCGAAGAGCTCGACGCGGCCACCTGTGCCAGTGACGGCTGGACCGGCAGCGAAGTGATTGCCGTGGCCGTAGGCGCCGAGAGCCTGCCGTAGCGCGTCGGCCCGCGGGTGCTGGCTGCACGGAGGGCTCCGGTGGGCCCGCGACAGCAGCCGGTTGTGGACCAGTGTCTTGCACTCGCCGGTGGAGAGTGCTAAAAATTGAGTTAGCACTCTCGTGTCGAGACTGCTAAGACGAACCTTTCAGGTGAGGCCATACAACGCCCTTGGTGACTCTTGGGCCGGCCGTCCGTCGCGGGCATCTGACTGTGGTTTCACGCATTGACGCGAAACGTCCGAAACTAGAAGAGTCCAGGAAGGACATGTGCCGATATGGCTAAGACCATTGCATACGACGAAGAGGCCCGTCGCGGCCTCGAGCGGGGCCTGAAAAGCCTCGCCGATGCCGTCAAGGTCACCTTGGGCCCCCGCGGCCGCAACGTTGTGCTCGAAAAGTCCTGGGGTGCACCGACGATCACCAACGATGGCGTCTCCATCGCCAAGGAGATCGAGCTCGAGGACCCCTACGAGAAGATCGGCGCCGAGCTGGTCAAAGAGGTCGCCAAGAGGACCGACGACGTCGCCGGTGACGGTACTACCACAGCTACTGTGCTTGCTCAGGCTCTGGTGAAGGAAGGCCTGCGCAACGTTGCCGCAGGTGCTGACCCCATGGGCCTCAAGCGCGGCATCGACAAGGCCGTGGAAGCTGTGACCGCCGAACTGCTCAGCTCAGCGAAAGAGGTTGAGACGACCGAGCAGATCGCCAACACAGCCTCCATCTCCGCTGCTGACAAGCAGATCGGTGAGCTGATCGCTCAGGCGCTCGACAAAGTCGGCAAGGAGGGCGTGGTCACCGTCGAGGAGTCCAACACCTTCGGCCTGGAGCTGGAGCTCACTGAGGGCATGCGCTTCGACAAGGGATACCTCTCCGGCTACTTCGTCACTGACTCCGACCGTCAGGAAGCAGTGCTGGAGGATCCCTACATCCTGATCGCCAACTCCAAGATCTCTGCGGTCAAGGACGTCATCGGCGTGCTGGAGCAGGTCATGCAGGCTGGCAAGCCGCTGCTGGTCATTGCTGAGGACCTCGAAGGTGAAGCGCTGGCGGCCCTGGTGGTCAACAAGCTCAAGGGCACCTTCAAGTCTGTGGCCGTCAAGGCCCCGGGCTTCGGTGACCGCCGCAAGGCCATGCTGGCTGACATCGCCATCCTCACCGGTGGCCAGGTCATCGCCGAAGAGGTGGGCCTCTCCCTGGAGAACGCGACGATGGACCTGTTGGGCACCGCCCGCAAGGTGGTCGTCACCAAGGACGAGACCACCATTGTCGAGGGTGCCGGAGATGCTGATGAGATCTCCGGACGGGTCAGCCAGATCAAGGCGGAGATCGAGAACTCCGACTCCGACTACGACCGTGAGAAGCTGCAGGAGCGGCTGGCCAAGTTGGCCGGCGGTGTGGCCGTGATCAAGGCCGGGGCTGCCACCGAGGTGGAGCTGAAGGAGCGCAAGCACCGCATCGAGGATGCTGTGCGCAACGCCAAGGCTGCCGTGGACGAGGGCATCGTCGCCGGCGGCGGCGTCTCCCTGATCCAGGCCGGCGCCCGCGCCTTCGAGAACCTGTCCCTGCAGGGTGATGAGGCAACCGGAGCCAAGATTGTGAAGTTCGCAGTCGAGGCTCCGCTGAAGCAGATCGCCATCAACGCCGGCCTCGAAGCCGGCGTAGTCGCCGAGAAGGTGCGGGGTCTGGCCACCGGCCACGGTCTCAACGCCGCAACCGGTGAGTACGAGGACCTGCTTGAGGCAGGCGTGGCTGACCCGGTGAAGGTCACCCGCTCTGCACTGCAGAACGCAGCGTCCATCGCCTCCCTGTTCCTGACCACTGAAGCCGTGATCGCCAATAAGCCGGAGAAGACCCCGGCCGGCGCCGGCGCAGGCATGGACGACGGAATGGGCGGAATGGGCGGCATGATGTAGTTCCCGCCGAAACACGTGAAGAGCCCCGCAGAGTCATTGCTCTGCGGGGCTCTTCACGTGTTCAGCGGCCGAATATCTGGGCGTTGGCCTGCTCAGTGTCCTCGTACTGCTGGGACGCCATGGCCATGGCCTGACGCACGCTGGCCAGAGACTGCTCCACCTGCACTTGGGTGGAGCGCCACTGGGTCAGCACGTCCTGAAAGGCGAGGGAGGCCGATCCCTTCCACGTTTCCTGCAGCTGGCGCAGCTGGCCCTCCATGGAGCTGACATCCGATTGGATGCGGCTCAGCGTGGCTTCTACAGTGCCGGCTTTGGCGGAGAGGTCAGCGGTGTCGATCTGAAAGATTGCCATGATTCGTCCCTTCTGCGGCTGACGGGCGGGTTCAGCGGAAGCCAGATGCCTCCGCCGCTTCCACCCTAGGAACATCACGGCTTCCTCGGCGGCCGCAGAGCATGGACTGTGGACACCTCAGCGCGGGCCGCAGGTGCAGCCTCAGCCCTGGGGAAAAGTCCTACCTGCTAGTGCGGCTGACCGGGGTGAGCAGTGGGCGCTCAGTCCTCGTAGCTGTCCCGGGCGGCGGCGCGCAGATGCTGCAGCTCGTCCTCGTCGACGTCGTACTCATCTGTCTCATCCAGCTCCGGATCTTCCGTTGTGGGCAGTCGCAGAGTCATCGTCGCTCCACCGCCCTCAGTGCGAGAGTGGCGCACACTGCCGCCGTGCTGGGCGGCGATGGCGGCACAGATAGCAAGACCCAGCCCGGTGCCGCCGGTCTCTCGCTGTCGTGAGTTGTCTGCTCGGTAGAAGCGCTGGAAGATCTTCTCGGAGTCCTCAGCATCGATTCCCTCGCCGTGGTCGCGGACCTGGAGGACGGACTCTGGGTGCTCACTGCTCTGCATGTCGGTGCCGACTGCCAGTTCGATCGGGCTGCCCGCAGGCGTATAGCGCAGCGCGTTGGTGACCAGATTGGTCACCACCTGCTGGATGCGACCCTGATCGCCGTGGATCGGTGCCGAGGAGGGGGAGTCGTCGGAGAGACCGACGACCCGCACCTCGCGGTCGGGAGCGTTGACGGTGAGATCCATGACCGACTCATGGGCAAGGATGTTCAGATCCATGGGTGTGATCTTCGGCGGACGCTGCTCATCGAGCCGAGCCAGCGTGAGCATATCCTCCACCAGCTGGCCCATTCGGGTGGCTTCAGACTCGATCCGGCCCATGGCCGCTCCCACCGCCTCGGGGCGGTCCTCGAGCCCGCCGTGACGGTGCAGCTCGGCGAACCCGCGAATGGTCACCAATGGGGTGCGCAGCTCGTGGGAGGCGTCCTGGATGAAGCGGCGCATCTTCTGTTCGGACTCGACCTGGGCGTGGAACGCAGATTCGATCTCGCCGAGCATCACGTTCAGCGACGATGCCAGGCGACCGATCTCAGTCTCGGCTGGCGCTGTGGTCTGCACGCGTTGGGAGAAGTCGCCGCCGGCAATGGCCCCAGCAGTCTTCTCTACGCGCAGCAGGGGCCGGAAGGCCCGGGTCACCAGGGAATAGGCGATGATGGAGGCTCCCAGGGTGGCCAGCAGGCCGATCGTGGCCACGAGGAAGGAGGCCCGCTCCACTGCCGTCTCAACTTGGCTGAGCGACTGGGCGATGATGAGGGTCTCTTCGGTCTCGGAGCGTACCCTGACGTGGATTCGGAAGCCGCGCGAATCCGGTTGGGATCCCGGTACGCTGAAGGACTCACCGTGCATCTCCACGGCTTCCTCGTAGCTCAGCAGAGGGAACTCCGGCAGATCCGCAGTCTCGATGGCGGGGTGGGTGGAGCGTATCGGTTCGCCGTTCTCATCGAGCAGCCAGCCGTAGAACCGCAGGAAGTTGATGGTGCCGCGCTGTTCGTCGCCCCCCGCGTCGGAGAGGTAGTAGGACACGTCATAGGCGTTGACGGCGTTCTCCTCGTCCATGTTCCGGATTAGCTCCTGCCGGAACAGGGATGCGGAGACGAACGTGGTCACGACCAGCGTCAGCAGCAGCAGGCTGGTGGTGATGGTCACCAGCTGGGTGCGCAATGATTGTCTCCGCCATGTTCGGGAGACGGCGGAGAAGAAGCGCATAGGGGAATTCTAGATGCTCACAGCCTCAGGCAGCTGCGAAAGTCCGTTCCTCGAGGGGGTTCAGGTGCTCAGTCCGCGGCTGCGTTGGCGGCGCTCCCAGGTCTGCAGCACATAGCCCACGCCACGCTTGGTGTGAATGGCCGGTGCCCCTTCGGCCCCCGATTCGATCTTTCGGCGCAGGTAGGAGATGTATGACTCCACGATGGAGGCGTCGCCGTTGAAGTTGTACTCCCAGACGTGGTCGAGGATCTGCTGCTTGGACAGCACCCGGTTCGGGTTCATCATCAGATACCGCAGCAGCTTGAACTCAGTGGGTGAGAGTTCGATGACCTCACCTTCGCGGCGAACCTCATGAGCGTCGTCGTCCAGCTCCAGATTGTCGAATGTGATGATCGCGTCGTCGTCGCTGTACGGAGCAGTGCGACGCAGCACAGCCTTGATGCGCGCCACCACCTCATCCAGCGAGAACGGTTTGGTCACGTAGTCATCGCCGCCGACGGTCAGTCCGGTGATCTTATCGTCGGTGTCGTCGCGTGCAGTGAGGAAGAGCACCGGGAAGTGCTTGCCTGCCGCGCGCAGCCGACGAGTCACGGTGAATCCGTCCATATCAGGAAGCATCACGTCCAGGACGGCCAGATCCGGCTGGAACTCCTCGGCGGTGTTCAGCGCCTCCCGCCCGTTCGATGCGGCGGCAACGTCGAAGCCGGCAAAGCGCAGGGAGGTGGACAGGAGTTCACGGATGTTGGGTTCGTCGTCGACGACTAGCAGTTTGGGCTTCGGAGTATTGTCAGTCACGGGCGCCAGTCTCCCTGCCGACCCTGGTCGTCAGCTGAATGGTTCCTGTTCACTTGATCAGCAGGCCGGTCAAAGGCGCCGAGTGCGGGGCCGAGACGTCAGAGGTCCTTGGTCAGGAGGTCCTCAGGAGGTTCGAGTGCGCAGGCGCCGTCGTCGTCTCAGATCCAGGCCCACGTAGCCGCACATCAGCACAAATCCGGCAGGCAGCCCCCACAGTGCCGCCCAAAACAGGGCAGGATGCGGCGAGCCTCCGGCAAAGTAGACGCCGAGAATCAGCAGCACAGAGGCCACGGCTGCCGCGGTGATCGCCACCGCCACAAACAGCGTGGCGCGCGCGGCTGGGCTGGGAACAGAAGACATGGTCCGAGTCTAGCGGTCAGCGATTCCTCCACTGGTATTCCGCCCACGCCGTTCCAGGGCATCGCGGCACAGTAAATGTCTGAGGCTGGGGGTAGGCTGGAAGTTCTGGTTCATCAGCAAGACTGTGAGGGATGAGGCTCTTAGGTGGTGGCGCAGCACGCTGACTTAGGGGCCTTCTCCTCTGAAAGGACAAGGGAGAAAGACGTGCCCACCGGAAAAGTGAAGTGGTTCGACGCCGAGAAGGGCTTCGGGTTCGTCACCGGCGACGACGGCCAGGAGGTCTACCTTCACAAATCAGTGCTTCCCGCAGACGCTGGCTCGGTGAAGGCCGGTACTCGTTTGGAGTATGGGATCGCCGACGGCCGACGCGGCAAACAGGCGCTGAGCGCTCGTGTGCTGGGGGAGCAGCCCTCAGTGGCCCGGGCTTCGCGCAAGCCGGCCGCAGAGATGGGCGAACTGGTCCAGGACCTGGTGAACATGCTGGACAACACCACAGGCCAACTGCGCAACGGGCATTACCCGAAGGCTGAGCAGTCAAAGAAGATCGCAGCCCTGCTGCGCCGAGTGGCGGAGGATTTCGATGCCTAGTTTCAAGAAGGACGCAGTGCTCGCAGAAGCCGTCGACGACGCCCGCGCAGCGCTGACCGACATTGCTGAGGACGAGCAGGTCGGCGGCCATCTCAGCGCCTCTGCGCAGGGAGATCGCCTGGTCTCCCACCGGTTCGCCGCCGACCGCCCCGGCTACCTGGGGTGGGAATGGTTCGTCACCCTGGCCCGCGCCCCGCGCAGCAAGAAGGTCACCGTCTGCGAAGTGGGCCTGCTGCCGGGGGAGGGCGCACTGCTGGCCCCGGAATGGGTGCCGTGGGCAGAACGGGTCACCGAGGACGAGAAGCACTCCGCGAAGGCATAGCCCACCGGCGTGCGGCTCGGGCCGCGGGATTCAGCAGTCCAGAGCTCAGCGATCCAGAACGTAGTCGATGCAGGCCAGCAGGGCCGACACATCCTCAGGGGGTGTGGCCACAAAGGTCGCGACGCGCAGCTGATTGCGGCCCAGCTTCCGGTAGGGCTCGACGTCGACGATTCCGTTGGCGCGCAGGGTCGAGGCCAGCGCTGCGGCGTCGACGCTCTCATCGAAGTCCACAGCGGCGATGACGTTCGAGCGGTCCTGAGGATCCTGTACGAAAGGCTCCGCCAGGCGGTGGGCCTCAGCCCACCGATAAATGAGAGAGGCCGACTCGGCGGTGCGCCCGGCGGCGAAGTCCATCCCCCCGGACTCGTTGAGCCAGCGGATCTGCGCCTCCAGGGTGACCAGCGTGGCCAGCGCCGGTGTATTGTACGTCTGGTTCTTCCTGGAATTGTCGATCGCGGTGGTCAGGCTCAGAAAATCGGGGACCCAGCGCTCGGCGGCGACCTTCTGCGCCCGGGCCAATGCAGCCGGGGACATCACGGCCAGCCACAGTCCACCGTCGGAGGCGAAGTTCTTCTGCGGAGCGAAGTAGTAGACGTCGGTATCGGCAATGTCTACGTTCAGCCCTCCGGCGGCCGAGGTGGCATCGATGACGACGAGGGCGTCGTCGTCGGCTCCGGCTACCCGATGCACCGGTGCTGCCACGCCGGTCGAGGTCTCATTCTGCGGCCACGCGTAGACGTCCACCCCAGGCTCAGCCTGCGGCACCGGCCGCGTTCCGGGATCGGAAGCGAGGATCGAGGAAGCCTGCAGGAACGGCGCCCTGTCGGTGGCCTTGGCGAACTTGGCGCCGAACTCGCCGAACGAGAGGTGCTGGGCCTTGGACTCGACCAGCCCGAAGCTTGCCGCGTCCCAGAACGCGGTGGAGCCGCCCACCCCCAGCACCACTTCATACCCCTCAGGCAGGGAGAACAGCTCGGCGAGACCCTCACGGATGCTGCCGACAAGGTTCTTCACCGGTGCTTGCCGATGTGAGGTGCCCAGCAGCGCAGAACCGGCCTCGGACAGGTCACGCACCTGGTCCGCGCGCACCCGGGAGGGCCCGGCGCCGAAGCGGCCGTCGGCAGGCAGCAGGTGAGTGGGGATATTTACGGAAGTGGCCACAGGCTCTCCTCAATCAAGTGCACGGGCTCCTAAGGGAGTGGTCATCGGCCGATGCCCCGTTATGCTTGAGGGGCGCATCCGGCTTCAACACACGTGAGCGCCGCCGAAGCCGCAAGGACCGACGGTGATCACAGTACCAAGGAGAGACCCGACGTTGAGCGATCTGATCGACACCACGGAGATGTACCTGCGGACCATCCTTGACTTGGAGGAGGAAGGAATCGTTCCGCTGCGGGCACGGATCGCTGAGCGGCTGGAACATTCCGGGCCGACGGTCTCGCAGACGGTGGCGCGCATGGAGCGTGATGACCTGCTGCGGCTGACCGAGTCACGACACCTGGAGCTGACTGACCAGGGTCGTGAGCGAGCGGTGCAGGTCACGCGCAAGCACCGGTTGGCAGAACGGCTGCTCTCCGATGTGATCGGTTTGGAGTGGCCATACATCCACGAAGAGGCCTGCCGCTGGGAGCACGTGATGAGCGAGCGGGTGGAGCGCCGCCTGGTGGACATCCTGGAGAACCCGGTCGTCTCGCCGTACGGCAACCCGATTCCGGGATTGGAGCAGCTGGGATCCACGCATGGAGCGCATCCGGCTCTGTTGGCGCGAAAGACGCTGCGTGAGGCCGCCCAGGAGCACCAGGAGCGATTGAGCCGAGAGCAGAATTCACCGGAGTCCTCGGATGCGGCTCCGGCCCCGGGACACAATGCGGGCGGGGCTGCAGGTCCGTTGTGGCAGGTCCAGTGGCTGGCCGAATCCATTCAGGTTGAGCCCGAGGTTCTTGAACAGCTGTTGGACGTCGGGCTGCGGCCCGGCGTCGAGGTGGAGGTCACCGGCCTGACTGAGGCATATGCCCTGCTGAGGGTCAGTGATGAGCTGCAGGGCGGCCTGGAGGTGGAACTTCCTCTGGAGGTCGCCCAGCACATCTTCGTCAACGAGGCGACACACTGACTTTTTGCTGTGTGACACTTTCGTGACAAACTCGACTGCCGATGTACCAAGTCGTGACATTCGGCACGTTTTCGGGGCCTTCAGCCACGAAGATTCAGCCAAAACCCAGGTTATCCAGGGCAGAAGCACCGTTTGTCGTGACCTAAGCGTGACAACTATATTGATTTGTTATAACGTTGTGCCCGTGCTCGGGGCAGATGTCCGAAATGCCCCGAATGCCCAACTCCGGTCCAGACCCTGCAAGCCGGTACGGGCACTTACTCAGACCTACCGCAACAGCAGGGAAAGGTTCCTAAACGTGACAGACACCATCACTCACACCACGCGTCGTGCGCGTCGCCGCGCTGCCAGCAAGAGCTCCGCAGGCCTCCACGCGTTCGCCGCAGGGCGCAGCACCGCCGCAGTTCTTGCGGCTTCCGGCCTCGTCATCACCACCGGCGTGGCGGCCAACGCCACTGAAGGCTCCGATGAGGGCCGTGAGTCCGCAACAGTTCAGCTCAACACCGCTGAGCTCAACGTGGAGCGGGCTTCACAGAATGAAGCTGTGGCTGTCACCGCTTCCAGCGACGTCGAGCTGAGCTTTGACCGTCCGGTCGTCAGCTCCGAGGCCGCCCCCGAGCCGCAGCCCGCTCCCGAGCCGCAGCCCGCGCCTGAGCCGGAACCAGAGCCTGCTGTGGAGGCCACCCCGGTTTCCCAGACGACCGAGCAGCCTGCTCAGCCTCAGCAGCAGACCCAGCCCCAGCAGCAGACCCAGCCGGAACCAGAGCCGGCACCGGAGCCAGAGCCGGCACCGGAGCCAGAGCCGGCACCGGAGCCAGAGCCAGAGCCAGAACCGGAGCCGGCGTCCAGTGGCGGCCACTCCAGTGTGGTCGGTGCGGCATACGGCTACATCGGCATCCCATGGGGCCAGATGGACTGCTCAGCTCTGGTGCAGAACGCCTACGCTCAGGCTGGGATCAGCGTTCCGCGCGACACCTACGGCCAAATGACTCTGCCGCAGGTCTCCAGCCCGGCCCCCGGTGACATCGTCATCTCCAACGGTGGCAGCCACGCCGCGATCTACATCGGCAACGGCCAGGTCATCTCCAGCACCGCTAGCCAGGGCATCCGCGTGCACGGGCTGCATGAAGGCTGGCACAACGTGAACAGCTACCACCGCCCGGGCTAAATCCGGCGAGCAGCTGTACGAAACTTCACCGTGTGGGGTGTGATCCGGGAGGGTCACGCCCCACAGGTGTCTCCGAGCCCGTGCGCTGGCGCTGATCACCGTCTTGGGGGTTATAGTGAGTTTTGGCAGAATACGCGTCAGAACCACCGGCTAAGACGGTGAGAGCCGTAAGGACCTTCAGATGATGCGCACCCTGGTGCTCAATGCGGGCTACGAACCGCTGAGTGTGGTGACCTCCCGCCGCGCTGCAGTGCTTGTCATGCGTGGAAAAGCCAGCATTCTTGCCGAGGAGGGCACCCCCATCGCCGCGCCGTCGGTGCTGCTGCCGCGTCCTGCAGTCATCCTCCTGCACCGCTACGTGCGTGTGGTGCGCCGTGGGCCCACCGCGCCGTCGCGCCGGGGCATTCTGCGTCGGGACCGGCGCAGATGCGGCTACTGCGAGAAGAGTGCTGCCACCGTAGACCACGTGATCCCCAGATCACGCGGGGGCAGCTCCAGCTGGGAGAACCTGGTGGCATGCTGCGGACCCTGCAACGTGCGCAAGGGTGACAAGACGCTGGAGCAGCTGGGCTGGATGCTCTGCACGACGCCGCAGGCTCCGACGAACCACATGTGGCTGCCTGCTGAGCTCGATGCTCCGCAGGAAGCCTGGATGCCGTTTCTGGAATACTCCGGTGCTGATCAGCGCGCTCTCGCCTGATCCCCCCCCGACGCCGACCGCCCCACTCAGAAGGAGCCTCATTGACTGAAGAGCAGCCTGCACACACCGACGGATTGGTCCCGGCCACCCGCGAAGCGCTGAATCTATGGATCCGCGAGCTCGTACACCATTTGGAGGTCGAGGGTCTCGAGCTCGACGTGGACGCCGTGGTGCAGATATCGGACCAAGCTGACGAAGCGGTCATCGACCCTGCAGGTCCGGTGACCACCTTACTCATCGGCTATGTGGCAGGCCTTGCCGAGGCCACCGGTCAGGCTGACTTTGCCACCTGCCACAGAGCTGCCACCAGGGTGGCCGAGCGGCTGCTGAGCCGTCGCCGCAACGCCGTCGGATAGCAGATTGGCGTCACGCA
>JBQCZP010000045.1:8971-17671 GCA_052089225.1 Nesterenkonia sp. | reverse complement strand
ATCAAATGATTCTTCGAAGAAACTCAGCCGGGCATCTTGACATGATTCCTCGGGCGCCCCAGGGTGACTTCGAATCCCCTGGGGCGCAGCAGTCTCATCACGGACCGCTCACACCGCGGCCGGCACGGGTGCGGCACTGGTGCGATTCATCAGCACCGCAGCGCTGCTGGCCGCACCGTCCTCGTCGTCGTCCATCACCGGTTCACCGGCCTGCATGTGGATCGCTCGGATGGAGCAGTCCGGAAGGTCCAGCAGCTGTTCCGAACGGATGAAGAGCTCCTTCCACAGCTGCAGTTCGTCCTCGCTCTCCATCCCGAGGAGTGACATGAATGGGGCCCGGCCCTCGCTGAGCAGTCTGCGCGCATTGCGGTGGATGTGCAGACCGAAGTCCACGATCCCTGCTGAGAGGGCAGTTCCGTCGCAGATGATCATGTGCTCCTGCGCGCCCAGACGCCGCGGGCAGACGAATGTGCTCGGCGGCTCGGCCAGGTTCTTCTCCACCAGAGCCCTCCAGCGATCGGCCGGGTTGGCTGGCTGCGGGGTCACAGCCGAGTTCAGCTCTTCAATCCTGGGGCCGAACTCACGGTGCAGCTCCGCGAGGAATGCCAGCGCGTCTGCGGTGAACAGTTCGTTCTGCCGCAGAACAGCTGGGCCCATCAGGGAGACTCCGTTGATGCTGCATTCAGGTCTGGTCATCATCTTTCTTCACTCCTTTGGTCCGCACCATGTGGCGAACCGACGATCAGTTCAGAATTGGCCTTCTTCAGTGGAGCCCTTCAGCGCAACTGTTGAGGACTCGGGGTTCAGGGTGGTGGAGATCGCGTCGAAGTAGCCGGTGCCGACTTCACGCTGATGCTTGGTGGCGGTGTAGCCGTCAGCCTCCGCGGCGAACTCCTTCTCCTGCAGCTCCACGTAGGCCTTCATCTGAGATTCGTTGTAGCCCTTGGCCAGCTCGAACATCGAGTAGTTCAGGGCGTGGAATCCGGCCAGGGTGATGAACTGGAAGGTGAAGCCCATCGCTCCCAGTTCGCGCTGGAACTTCGCGATGGTGGCGTCGTCGAGGTGCTTCCTCCAGTTGAACGAGGGTGAGCAGTTGTAGGCCAGCATCTGGTCGGGGTGCTCGGCTTTGACGGCCTCGGCGAACTGCCTGGCCACCTCCAGGTCCGGAGTCCCGGTCTCCATCCAGATCAGGTCGGAGTAGGGGGCGTAGGCCTTGGCCCGTGCGATGCATGGCTCGATGCCGTTGCGCACCTTGTAGAAGCCCTCCGCAGTGCGCTCGCCGGTGAGGAACTGCGCATCACGCTCGTCGATGTCGGAGGTGATCAGGGTTGCTGCCTCGGCGTCGGTGCGGGCGACGATGACGCTGGGAGTGCTGCTGACGTCGGCTGCCAGCCGAGCAGCCTGCAGAGTGCGAATGTGCTGACCGGTGGGGACCAGCACCTTGCCGCCCAAGTGTCCGCACTTCTTCTCTGAGGCGAGCTGGTCCTCCCAGTGCACGCCGGCGGCCCCGGAGGAGATCATCTGCTTCATCAGCTCATAGGCGTTCAGCGGTCCGCCGAAGCCGGCCTCAGCATCGGCGACGATCGGCACCATCCAGTCCTCGACGGTGCGCCTGCCCTCCAGGTATTCGATCTGATCGGCCCGAAGCAGCGCGTTGTTGATCCGGCGCACCACCGTGGGCACCGAGTTGACTGGGTAGAGGGACTGATCAGGGTAGGTCTGGCCGGAGATGTTGGCATCGCCTGCGACCTGCCATCCGGAGAGGTAGATGGCGCGCAGCCCGGCCTTGACCTGCTGAACCGCCTGGTTTCCGGTCAGCGCGCCCAGGGAGTTGGTGTACTTGCCCTGGGAGTACTCGCTGGTGAGCTGATCCCACAGCTTCTCGGAGCCGCGCTTGGCCAGCGTGTTCTCCTCCTGCACGGTTCCCTGCAGTCTCACCACCTCTTCGGCGGTGTAGTCACGCTGAATGTGGGACCACCGTGGGTTGGTGTCCCATTCGTGCTGCAGCGCCTGGACCTTCTCTTCGAAGACGTCGCGGGCTTCAGGCTGGAAGGAACCGGCGGTGGCGCCGTTGGCTGTCTGTGCAGTTGGCATTGTCTGCGTCATGGTGAATCCCCTTCGATCCAATGTCCGCTGTATCGGGGTCCGCGGTTTTGCGGACAACTCCAGTTTTGGGCACCGTGCAACCCCATATCCAGTCAATTGGCAAAAAATATCTGCATTTCTTTCGCAAACGAGAAGAAGTGCCGGAAGTCGACCGATTTCTACAACGTGTAGAAAAGGCATGTAGACTGGATCGGGCCCTGATCAACAATGCATGGGAGCATCATGAGCGCCGAGAACACGTCCAGCCCGATGCCGAAGCTGACCTTCACCACCGGTGGGATCCTCGTGGTGGTGGGACTTATCGGCTACATCGCCACCGGCTTCGCCTCCGTGACTGCCATGATCCCCTCGTTCATCGGCCTGCTGCTGCTGATCAGCGGCTGGATCGCGGTGAAGAAGCTCATGGTCGGCATCCACATCGCTCTGGTGATCGCGCTGATCGGAGCGCTGGGAATGTTCATGCCCCTGCAGGATCTGGGAGCGCTCTTCGCCGGCGACGCCGACAACCCCGGCGCGGTGATCGCCGCCCTGGTGTCGCTGATCGTACTGGTGGTCTACCTGGTGCTGGGCGTGCGCAGCTTCATCGCTGCCCGGCGCTGGAAGAACAGCTGACACCAGGCTGGCCCGAAAGTGCCGGGCTCAGAGCAGCAGGTACATGCTCATCACCGGCGCACCACCTCGTCAGAGGTTGCCGGCGACCACCTGCTCAGGCTGCCAGCCCGATAGACTCAACTGATGCCCACCGCCTCCCCCGCTAGGAGAACTGTGTTCAGAACACCCCACGCGCTGTTCCGCACCTTCGGAATCGCCGAGGCCATTTCCTGGTCGCTGCTGCTCGGCGGCCTGATCCTGCGCGCAGCAGCCGATTGGGACATCGCGGTGAGCATCGGCGGCGGCATCCACGGATTCGTCTTCCTGGCCTACGGCACCACGGCCGTGCTGGTCGCCAAGAACCAACGGTGGAAGCCCTACCCCACCGCAGTGGCCATCGTCAGCGCCGTCGTCCCCTACGCCACCATTCCGGCCGACATCTGGCTGAACCGTTCGGGCCGACTGCAGGGCCCGTGGCGTCTTGCAGCCACTGAGGATCCGCGGGATCACCTCTGGCATGACCGGCTGATGCGCTTGGTCATTCGCCACCCGGCCAAGAGCCTGGTCGTAGGTTTCCTCGGCGTCGCGGTAGTGTTCACAGTCCTGGTGGTGCTCGGCCCACCGGTCTGATTCGATGAGGAGGCTCCGTGCGCAACCCCATTCAGGATTACCTGGAGTCGCTGGCCGACCACGGCCACTACGCCGTCGGCAAGGTGGCCAGCTACATCCCCGAACTGGCGGCGGCCGACCCGGATCGCTTCGCACTGTGCATCGCTACTGTGGACGGCCATCTCTACACCGTCGGTGACGGGCAGTTCCCCTACAGCATCCAGTCCATCTCCAAGCCCTTCACCTACGCGCTGGCGCTGCAGGATCGGGGGCCGGCAGCGGTGGCTCAGAAGATCGACGTCGAACCCTCCGGCGATGCCTTCAACGAGATCAGCCTGGATCCGGGAACCAAACGGCCCAGCAACCCGATGATCAACGCCGGCGCCATCACCGCGGCCTCACTGGTGGCCGGCAAGGACCGGCAGGAACGCTTTGACCGGGTCCAGCAGTGGTTCTCCGACTTCGCCGGAAGCCCGCTGACCTTCGACCAGCAGATGTATGAGTCCGAGCTGGGCGCCGCTCACCGCAACCGCGCCATCGCCCATATGCTGCGCGAGTTTGAGGTCCTGGAGTCCGACCCCGAGGACTTCCTGGACCAGTACATCCGTCAGTGTGCGATGACGGTGACCACCCAGGACTTAGCCCGGATGGCCGCCACCTTGGCCAACGGCGGAGTCCAGCCGGCCACCGGGGAGCGGGTGGCCGAGCCCAACGTCGTCGAACACGTGCTCAGCGTGATGACCTCCTGCGGGATGTATGACACCGCCGGCGACTGGATCACCTCGGTGGGGGTGCCCGCCAAGAGCGGGGTGAGCGGCGGGATCATCGGCGTGCTGCCGGGCCAGCTGGGACTGGCGGTCTTTTCCCCACGGTTGGACGCCCACGGGCACAGCGCACGCGGAGTGGCGGTGTTCGAGCACATCTCTGAGCAGATGGAGCTGCACCTGATGCAGGTCACCCGCAGCTCACGCACCGCAGTGCGCGACACCTACAGTTTGGCCGAGCGCCCCTCGCGGCGTCGTCGTCCTGAGCCTCACCAGATTCTGCTGGACACTCTTGGTGAGCAGTGCCGCATCTACGAGCTGCAGGGGGACCTGAACTTCAGCGGTGTGGAATCGGTGGTGCGGCAGATGGTCGAAGACTCACCGGAGTTCGCCGTGCTGGATATGCGCAGGGTCAACGACGTGGCCGAGGTGGCCAGGATGACCCTGCTCTCCGTCGGCGATCGGATCCGGGCCGCCGGCGGTGAAGCCGTCCTGGTGGACCCGGAGGACGCACTGCCCATCCGCGACGACGAGCCCAACGGCATTCGCATCATGGATGATCTGGAAGCTGCGATGCGCTGGTGCGAGGATGAGCTGCTGCGCCGTCACGGAGCCGACGAAGAGGTGGACCACCAACAGGTGGAGGAGCACCCGCTGCTGCAGCAGATGTCAGCGGCGGCACGGCGCTACATGCGCACACATTTCGACGTGCTGCACTTCGCCGCCGACGAGGTCATCCTCGAAGCCGGCGAGCCCTTCTCCGGGATCCATATTGTGACCGCCGGGGAAGCTGTGGCGGAGTTCGACTACGCCCACACCGACGGCTCCACCCCGGTCACCATGTCAGTGGGCACATCCTTCGGCGAACTCGCCCTGGCCAGGGACGACCTGCAGGAGGCCCGGGTCCGCGCCGCCACCCCGGTGACGCTGCTGAAATTCTCCGCCGAGGCCCTGGACCACGTCA
Source organism: Nesterenkonia sp. (assembly GCA_052089225.1). GTDB lineage: Bacteria > Actinomycetota > Actinomycetes > Actinomycetales > Micrococcaceae > Nesterenkonia. The sequence goes on along the minus strand of JBQCZP010000045.1, from coordinate 12,637 downwards.
GCCAGGTCCGCCCCTCGATCGCGGTGGACATTTGGAAAGCGATGACCCGCGACGCCTACCGCGTGGCCGACCGGGCGATGCACGAGGCCGCAGCGTACTGGTGACGTGCTCGGCCGGTGCGGCGCCGGCTCACCAGGCACTGACTCAGCCTGGGGCGCAGTCCAACTCCTGGGAGAAGACCCCGACCTCTTCGGCCTCGGCCGATTCCCACGCCGCTTCGATCTGTTCCAGGAAGCGGTCGTTGGGCGCATAGTGCGCCGGTTCGCCCCACCCCTCGCGTGCCAGCCGCTCATTGATGAAGACATCGTCGACGTAGACCCCGGCCAGCAGCCGGTCGTACTGATCGCGGACTTCCTGATCGAACTCCAGCACGACGACGTCGCCGGGCTCCACCAGTTCGCTGATCCGTTCGCTGGCCTGCGGCCCGCCGCATTCGACCTCCTCGTTCGGGTGCACCGTCTCCGGGGTGTCGATGTTCAGCAGCCGCACCCGCTCCTCGACTCCCGCACGCTCCACGACGATGGTGTCTGCGTCCACCACCCGGACCACAGTGGCGGCCTCGGCATCCGGCGAATGTCCGTCCGGGACTTCCGGCTCGCGGTTCTGCAGCCAGTTGAGTGCCGCGGCGGCGAGGATCGCCAGCACCACCACCGCCGCCCACAGCAGCAGCTTTCGGGTGGTGGACATAGGCTTCACACTATCCGCGCCGACACTGGCGGCTCTGCTGGGTGGACTCGCGTGCGTTCTCCTGGGTGACCATCCACCCGGTGGCCGCACCGGAGAGAGCCGCCAGCACCGCACGCGGGAAGGGCACTCCCACTCGGCGCAGGCCGCGCTCGAGCTTCTCATCGGCCCAGAAGCTCACGGCTATCGCCGCAGATGCGACGCCACCTCCTGCGGCTCCTGCCGCAGCAACCTTCAGGATGGTGGGAGCATCAGCCTGCTGCGCTGCGTTCCCCTCAGGGTTCTCCTCCGGCTCCTGGTCATTCTGCTGACCCGCGCCCACGGCGACGGCGAACCTGCGCTGAGCATCCGGATTCGCCGCGAGGAAGCCCAGGCCGAGCGCACCTACAACGGTCGGTGCCCAGATGATGCCCCGGCGCAGCCAGCCGGGATACTTCCGTGCCGGAATCAGAGCAAGTGCGCCGGTCAGCGCACCCTGGACCCACGGGTCACGCAGGATATCGAAGGACCGGGATGAGGTCTCGGCGTCGTCGTGCTGCGCGGCGTGATGGGGTGCGGCGTCGTCGTGGCTCATAGTCCCCAGCGTAGGCAATCGGCCACCTCGAATGCTGGATTCTCGGCGCTATGACCCCCGGGGGTGTTGGCTGGGAACGCCGAAAATCTAGCTCTCGATTCCCGGTGCGCGGCGCTCCTGCTGATAGTCGACCACTCCCACCACCGACGAGATCAGGACGATTGCCGCGATCGCGGCGAACACCACCACTGCGGCCGTGGTCCACCCGAAGGCCGCCTGCACGGCGAACAGCAGGGCCGTGTTCATCGCGATCCCCACAGCAGTGCCCATGCGCTGGCCGGTCTGCAGCACCCCGGCGGCAGATCCTGCGTAGGACAGCGGCACCTGCCGCAGAGTCAGCGTCTGGTTCGGGCTGACCACGTGCCCCTGGCCCATCCCCACGAAGGAGAGGCTCAGCAGCAGCCACCAGATGCTGATGCCCAGCCGGTCGTGCAGGATGATCACCAGTACGCTTGAGGCCACGCCCAGCAGCAGCACCGCCATTCCGCCCAGCACCAGCCGGCGGCCCACTCTGACCACGCCCCGACCGGCGAGCGCGGCCGAGACTGCGGAGAATATCGCCGAGGGCAGTCCCACCAGACCAGCTTCCAGGGCGGTGTAGCCCTGGCCCAGCTGCATATAGAGGGCGACGATGACCCACACGCTGGTCATCCCGGTGAAGTAGATGCCGATCAGCAGCGACCCGTTGGCGAAGCTGCGGATCCGGAACAGGTTCAGATCGACCATCGGTGAGCGCCCGCGGGCTTTGTACCGGGCCTCCCAGCGCAGCCACAGCACCGCAGCCAGGATGCCCACGCCCACCAGGGTCCAGATCCACCAGCCGGCCCCGGACTGCAGGAAGGGCAGCATGATGGCCAGGGTCGCCAGACCCAGCAGGAGGATGCCCACCGGGTCCAGGTCGGGGCGTCCGCGGCTCTGGCCAGGTCCCAGGGCCTCCGGCAGCGCACGCCAGGACGAGGCCGGCAGCCAGACCGCTGCGGTGAGGATCGCCGCTGCCGCGGTGGGGACGTTGATCAGAAACGAGGTGCGCCAGCCCCAGTCCGGGCCGAGGACTGCGATGAAGAGTCCGCCGAGCACCGGGCCGATGGCCACTGAGACCCCGACCACCGAACCGAACATGCCGAAGGCCCGCCCGCGCTGCTCGCCGTCGAAGTACTGCTGGATCAGACCGATCGACTGAGGGTTGAGCAGCCCGGATCCGAAGCCCATGAAGACACGGGCGATGTTGAGCACGATCTCATCGGGCGCCAGCCCGGCCACCAGGGAGGCGACGCCGAACAGCCCCACTCCCACGATGAAGAGTCTGCCGCGGCCGTAGAGATCGCCGGCCCGGCCGGCGGGCACCAGCAGCACGCCGAAGGCCAGTGCGTAGCCGGAGAGCACCCACTGCAGTCCGGAGTCGCTGGCGCCGATGCTCTCCTGGACCGAGGGCAGCACCACGTTGACGATCGAGACGCTGATCAACGACATGAAGAGCGGAACCAGCGCCACTGTCAGTATGCGCCGCTGCTTCCGACTCAAAGCCCGCTGCTCCAGCTTCCTGCCACCCATTCTTGGTCTCGACCTCGCAGTAGTTCTTCTCCGGTGCCCATCCTATGGCGCTGACCCGCCGCTAACCCGGTGAAGCACAGAAGAGCCCCACGCGCACCTGCCAGAGCCCACTTACCCTTGCTACCTTCCGGTCCTGGGGGAGTTCAGCAGGATGACACCACGCGTGGGGCCAGCCTCTAGGGTATCGCGTCGCCGGGAGAGTTGGCGAACCAGAGTGAGCAGACGGCCGACTAGAATGGACCAATGCCCTCCGCCTCCGCGCAGAACCACCCCTCAGCACCGCACCACCGAGCAGAGCCGCGCAGTTCCCACCAGCACGACGCCGACGCGGGCACCCACCCGTTGGGGAACCTTCGTGATCTCGGCGGGATCGCAGTCTCCTCCGGAAGGGTGCGTCCCGGGGTGCTGTGGCGGGCAGATGACCCCACGATCTCGCCGCGCACCGAGCTGCAGACTCTCGCCGGCCAGGGGCTGGCCGCCATGTTGGACCTGCGTTCCACACCGGAAGCCTCAGCGTCCCCGCACCGCACGGCCGCCGAGCTGGGAATCGCCCATCACCATCTGCCGCTGGCCGAGTCCGCAGTGCACCCGCTGGCGCTGGTCCGAGCGGCACCCAGCATGCAGTCACCGGCCGACGTCGGGCGCTGGTATGCGGGGCTGGTGCGCAACCACCTGCAGGAAGTCGTCCGCGCGCTGCGGATCATCGGCACCGCCGACGGCGGTGTGCTCTTCCACTGCGCGGCGGGCAAGGACCGCACCGGGATCCTGGCGGCCGTGGTGCTCGCACTGCTCGGAGCAGGCCGCAACGTGATCGTGGAGGACTACGCGGCCACTGAGCAGAACATGTATGCGGTCAT
>JBQCZP010000045.1:0-8871 GCA_052089225.1 Nesterenkonia sp. | reverse complement strand
CTATGCTCACCGATCTGGGCGGAGAACCGGGCCTGATGGACCTGATCTCCCACACCGCTGACCCCGATACGCTGGTGGGCAGGCTGCACCAGAAGCTGGTGAACTGATTCGATGTGCATCACCGGGGACGAATCAGCTAAGCTGTAGTCTGCTCATTCGTCGTCACACGATGATCGAGCAGCCAGGTGCGGTGTCCGAGCGGCCGAAGGTGCAACGCTGGAATCGTTGTGTAGGGCAACCCCCTACCGTGGGTTCAAATCCCACCCGCACCGCAGAATACGACGACGGGCTGAGATCCGGGCAGCAGCTCGGGACTCAGCCCGTTTTCTGCAGCGCTACCGCGAAAGGCCAGGATTGACCGAAGTGGCAGGGCTGATCGAAGGCACAGGGCTGGTCGATCGGGGCGCCGATCGCGGCGTCGTCGTCCTCGGTGACAATGCCCAGGTGCTCCCCCAGCTCGCCGATGAGTCGTTCCAGCTGATCTACATCGACCCCCCGTTCAACACCGGAATCATCCAGCAGCGCCGAACCCTGCAGAAGAACCCCGACGGCGCTGAGGCCCGGGCCGGGTTTCGCGGCACCAGCTACACCGCCCAGGAGACCCGCAGGGTGGGCTACTTGGACGCCTACGACGACTACCTGGCATTCATTGCGCCGAAGCTGGAGGAGGCCCACCGGCTGCTGAAAGCCTCTGGCACGCTCTACTTCCACATCGACTACCGTGAGGCCCACTACTGCAAAGTGCTGCTGGATGACATCTTCGGCCGGGAGAACTTCCTCAACGAGATCATCTGGGCCTACGACTACGGCGGCCGGGCCAAGGACCGCTGGCCGGCCAAGCACGAGACGATCCTGGTCTACACCAAGACGCGCAAAGGCCACTACTTCGATCAGGAGGCCGTGGACCGGATCCCCTACATGGCCCCAGAATTGGTCAGCGCTGAGAAGGCGGCCCGCGGCAAACTGCCCACCGATGTGTGGTGGCACACCATCGTCACCACCAACGGTCGGGAGAAGACCGGGTACCCGCACCAGAAGCCTGAAGGCATCCTGCGGCGGATCGTGCAGGCCTCCTCTGCCCCCGGCGACTGGGTGCTGGACTTCTTCGCCGGCAGCGGCACTGCCGCAGCCGTCGCCAGCCAGTTGGACCGACGCTTCGTCATGGTCGACCACAGTGCAGAGGCCGTGGAGACCATGCGACGCCGCCTGGGCACCGAGGGGATCCGATATCTGGAGGCCTGACGGCAGGCTTGATGGGATCGTTACGCGTTTCTGCGAATAGTTATTCAATGGGCATCAGAAACCTCTTGAACAACCCCGGCGCACTCCGTAGCTTCGCTGGCACACACCTTTGACGACGCCCACGATTCGATCGTCGGCACCACACGCAAGGAACGATTCACCCATGCCGCGCGCAGCACCGACTAAGCATCCTTCAACGACTCAGCACCCATCAGCGCTCCCCTCCTCCGGCCGCCCAGCCGCCGCCCTGGTCCTCGGCAGCTGCCTGGCGCTGGGCCTGCCCACGGCCGCGGCGGCGAGCACCCAGAGCCCCGATCCCGGCGACGCCCCCGCTGCGGAGGACTTCACCGACGAGACCTTCGGCGCCGCCCATCTGGGCGAAGGCGGGGGCACCATCCCAGCCGGTTTGAAGGACCTGAGAATCTACCTGGAGACCGAGGAGGACCTCACCGGTGAGGATCTGGACATTTGGGTCTACCCCGCCCAGATGCCCGAAGATGTCGAGGCAACGTGGACCGGCAGCGCCAGCCCGGAGGACGGCCGGCTGGAAACGACCATCGATCCGCCCGACGTCGCCCTGGATGAGACCAACACAGTGGCGGTCTCCACCGATGACGGAGAACTTGTGGGCTGGACCTACGGCAACGCGGTCGAGTACGAGGCGCCGGCTGACCCCATAGACCCGCTGGGGCCCACCGGTGACGACCTGACGAGCGAGACTCAGAACCAGATCAGCTTGGGCGAGGGAGGCACCGGCCCGATACCGGTGGCGACGGACCTGCTGGTCTACACCGCGCTGGGCTCGTATGTGGACTCCGGCACACCTGCTGAGCTCTGGCTGGTCCCCGAGTCCGAGCCGAACAGCCCCATCCACATCGCGGAGACCGAGGGCGTGGAGCACTGGTACGAAGACATCCACAATACCCAGCAGGACTACACCAACCGGATCGTGCTGCCCATTCAGGTGCCGAACAGCGTCGACGACGGCTCATACTCCCTGGCAGCTACCACGACCGATCAGGTCTTCGGATGGACCGATGTCACCGTGGACAGCACCCTTGATGTCCCCGGGCAGACCCCCACCACGCAGTATCCGGGCGATTCGCAGCCGACCTCCTCGTCGACAGCCAGCGAGACGGCAACTGGCGAGGCTGAGCCCACTGAGGCTGAAACCAATGGTTCCGATACCAGCGAGCCGGCGGATGAGCAGCCCAGCGGCACCGCCTCCGCTGAGCAGACCAGCGACGACAAGCTGACCCAAACCGGCCAGACGTGGTCTTTGGTGGCCCTCGGCGCGGCCGCTCTGGGTCTCATCGCCCTGATTGTCTACTTCGCCCTGCGTTCGCGCCGCAGCAAGGCCTGAGCGTCGGCTCGCCGCTGCGGCGAGGCAGCTCTACAGCGGGGAGACCGTGGTGTCGACCCGTTGGAAGGACTTGAGGTCGACGTAACCGCAGGAGGCCATGGCGTGTCGCAGCCCGCCCATCAGGTTGGAGGTCCCATCGGTGTGGTGACCGGGTCCGATCAGGACCTCCTCCAGCGGCGCCACCGTCCCCACCTGGGTGCGGTGACCGCGCGGGAAGTTGGGGTGGACGGCTTCCAAGCCCCAGTGCCAGCCGGCGCCGGGGGCCTCCTCGGCCCGCGCCAGAGCGGCCCCGAGCATCACGGCGTCGGCGCCCATGGCCAGGGTCTTCACGATGTCGCCGGAGGTTCCCAGGCCGCCGTCGGCGATCACGTGGACGTAGCGTCCTCCGGACTCGTCCAGATAGTCGCGGCGGGCGGCGGCGATATCTGCGATGGCGGTGGCCATCGGCACCCGGATGCCCAGCGCCCGGTGAGTGGTGGTGGCCGAACCTCCGCCGAAGCCGGCCAGCACACCGGCGGCACCGGTGCGCATCAGGTGCAGCGCTGGGGTGTACCCGGCTGCGCCGCCGACGATCACCGGCACGTCGAGCTCGTAGATGAACTCTTTGAGGTTCAGCGGATCCAGATGCTCAGAGACGTGCTCTGCTGAGACTGTGGTGCCGCGGATGACGAACATGTCCACCCCGGCGTCCACCACCGTCTGGTAGAACTCCTGGGTGTGCTGGGGCGTCAGCGACCCGGAGACCACGACGCCGGACTCCCGCACCTCCTCCAGCCGTTGGGTGATGAGCTCGGCCTTGATCGGCTCGGAGTAGATCTGCTGCAGCCTCCGGGTGTTGGTCGGAGAGATCTCCTTGTTCTCCAAGTGCGCGATCTCCTCCAAGACCGGTTCGGGATTCGCATACCGGGTCCAGAGGCCCTCGAGGTTCAGCACGCCGAGACCGCCGAGCCGGCCCAGGGTGATCGCCGTCTGCGGTGACATCACCGAGTCCATGGGTGCACCGATCACCGGCATGGAGAACGTATAGGCGTCGATCCGCCAGTCCAGGCTGACATCCTGCGGCGAGCGGGTGCGGCGGTTGGGCACGATGTTGATGTCGTCCAGCGCCCAGGCGCGGCGCCCGGTCTTGGCCATCCCGACAGAGATCTCATTCACTTCTGGTGAGCCTACTTTCCGCGGTAGTTCGGGGCTTCGACGGTCATCATCACATCGTGGGGGTGGGATTCCTTCAGTCCTGCGGAGGTGATCCGCACAAACTGGCCCTTGGACTTCAGATCCGCGATGGTGTGGGCTCCGACATAGAACATGGTCTGGCGCAGCCCGCCGGTGAGCTGGTGCAGCACGGCCGCCAGCGGCCCGCGGTAGGGCACCTGACCTTCGATCCCTTCGGGGATGAGCTTCTCATCGTTGGGCACATCTGCCTGGAAGTACCGGTCTTTGGAGTAGCTGGTGTTCTTCCCACGGGTCTGCATAGCCCCCAGGGAGCCCATCCCCCGGTAGGTCTTGAACTGTTTGCCCTGATAGAAGACCAGATCGCCGGGGGATTCCGCCGCACCGGCCAGCAGAGAGCCCAGCATAACTGAGTCGGCGCCGGCAACCAGGGCTTTGCCGATATCCCCGGGGTGCTGCAGCCCGCCGTCGGCGATCAGGGGCACACCGGCGGGCATGGCGGCTTTGGAGGTTTCGTATATGGCGGTGATCTGCGGGACGCCCACGCCGGCGACCAGCCGGGTGGTGCAGATGGAACCTGGCCCGACGCCGACTTTGATCGCGTCGGCGCCGGCATCGATGAGCGCCTGGGCACCGGCGGTGGTGGCCGCCTGCCCTCCGATGATGTCCACCCCGGCCGCGGCGGGCTCGGCCTTCAGCTTGGCGATCATGTCCAGCACGCCTCGGGTGTGGCCATTGGCGGTGTCGACCACCAGGGCGTCCACACCGGCGTCGATGAGCGCCATGGCTCGGTCGAAGCCCTCGCCGAAGAAGCCCACGGCCGCCCCGACGCGCAGGCGGCCCTCCTCGTCCTTGGTGGCCTGCGGGAACTTATCCGCCTTGTCGAAGTCTTTGATGGTGATCAGCCCGGTCAGCCTGCCGGCGTCGTCGACCAGCGGCAGCTTCTCCACCCGGTGCTCGCTGAAGATCCGCAGCACTTCAGAGTTCGGGATGCCCATCCTGGCCGTGACCAGCGGCTGCCGGGTCATCTTCTCCTCCACCCGGGTGCTCGCGTACTCCTCGGTGGGGATGAAGCGGATGTCACGGTTGGTGATGATGCCCACCAGCGTGCCCTCAGCGTCGACCACCGGCAGCCCGGAGATGTGGTAGTGGGCACAGAGGTCATCGAGGTCGGCGAGGCTGGCGCCCGGGGAGATGGTCACCGGATCGGTGATCATCCCGGACTCGGACCGTTTCACCCGATCGACCTGCTTGGCCTGGTCCTCGATGGAGATGTTGCGGTGAATGATTCCCATCCCGCCCAGTCGAGCCAGGGCGATGGCCATCGGCGCCTCGGTGACGGTGTCCATCGCAGCGGAGGCCACCGGGGAGCTGATCCAAATGTTGCGGGTCAGCCTGGTGGCCGTATCCGCCTCCGAGGGGATGACGTCAGTCTCTCCGGGAAGCAGCAGAACATCATCATAGGTCAGTCCGATCAGGGCAAAGGGATCGTGCCCCTCAGGGTGGGTGTGGCTCACAGGCGACGCCTCTCACAGTTCGTGCACGGCAGGTCCAGAAGTGACAACCAGTCTACCGGCCGCACTGTTCCTGGTTGCCATCCCACCGGAGAGCACCGGTCAGAGGGTCTCGAGTCCGAAGATCCGCAGCACCAGCGGAAACCCGAGGAACGCGACGGCGTCGAGCAGGAAGTGAGCGATCACCAGCGGCATCACCCTGCCGTACCGGAGGTAGAGCCAGCCGAAGATCACGCCCATGATCGCATTGCCGATGCCGGGGCCGAATCCCTGGTAGAGGTGATAGGTCCCGCGCAGCAGCGCGGATCCGATGATCATCACCCAGACTCCGCCGCCGCTGACGCTGCCTGCGCTGCCCAGCTGCGGCCAGATGCGCCGGGCACGGTCGAAGAGGTAGGCGACCATGATCACCTCCTCCAGCAGCGAGTGCCGCAGCGCGGAGAGCAGCAGCACCGGTGTGCTCCACCAGTAGGCGGTGACGTCTGCGGGGATGATCTGGGCTGTGACGCCCAGGCTGCGACCAAGGAAGTAGATGCCCACAGTGCCCAGTCCAATGAGCACGAACAGGCCTGCCCCCAGGACCCAGTCGCGGCCCGGACGTCTGAAGTCCAGACCCCACCGCCGGAAGGGGCTGCCCCCGGTGAGGAAGACCAGGTAGATCACCAGCACCACCGGCGCCAGTGCGAAGAGGGAGTCCAGGATCTGGAACGTGAAGTCGAAGACCTCGCTGCGGGACTGTGAGCGCTGCACGGTGGCGGTCTGATCCGCCAGCGGCGCGATGCTCAGCCGCTCAGCCAGCTGCAGCACCGCGTAGATCGCCGAACGCCCCAGCGAGAGCGCCAGCACGATGCCGACCTCCCATGCGTAGAAGCGGCGGGAACCCACCTCAGCCATCGGCCGCTTCCGACGCATGGGCCTCAAGCAGACTGCGGTCCTCGTCGCTGATCGGCACCGGGCGGCCGGTCTGCGCGTCCACATCGACCATGACTGCTTCGATCAGTGCGCACCGGTGGCCCTGCTGCCACAGGTCATGGATCAGGGTGAAGGAGGTGCGCCCGATGCGAGACACCCAGACTGCCGCCTGCACCGGTGGCCCGTAGTGAATGGGCGCGTCGAAATCTATGCGCTGAGTGCGCACCACCCGGGAGCCGACCTTCGCTGCGTCGCCGAACCACGCCGTGTCCGCGCGCACCCGGGCCTCTTCGGCAAGCGTCACCGTTCGGGCGTTGTTCACGTGACCCAGCAGGTCCTGGTCACTCCACCGCAGCTGCAGCTCACAGTGAAAAGCGTTCTGCGGGGCATCAGCACTGTCATTCATCGTTCTGCCTCTCCTGTGAATAGCGGCTGGACATGGGTTCCATCCTCGCATCACGAAGCTGGGCGCCCACACGACTGAGGCCCCGACTCAAAGGAGCCGGGGCCTCAGTGCGGATACTGACTGAGCAGGGTCAGTCGTCGTCCTCGTCCTCCTGCTTCTCCACCACCAGTGTTTCGGTGGTGAGAACCAGGGCGGCGATGGAGGCCGCGTTCTGCAGGGCAGACCGGGTCACCTTCACCGGGTCGACGACGCCGGCTGCAATCAGATCGCCGTATTCGCCGGTCTTGGCGTTGTAGCCGTGGTTCGGCTCCAGCTCCGCAACCTTGGAGGCGACGACGAACCCGTCCTCGCCGGCGTTCTGGGCGATCCAGCGCAGCGGCTGGACCAGAGCACGCTTGACGATGCCCACCGCAGCCGCAGCGTCACCGGTGAGGCCGGTGATCTGCTCGTCCTGGTCCAGAGCGGCCAGGGCGTTGATCAGGGCGGTGCCGCCGCCGGCGACGATGCCCTCCTCCAGCGCAGCGCGCGTGGAGGCCACAGCATCCTCGATGCGGGCCTTGCGCTCCTTCAGCTCCACCTCGGTGGCTGCGCCGACCTTGATGACGCCGATGCCGCCGGCCAGCTTGGCCAGCCGCTCCTGGAGCTTCTCACGGTCCCACTCGGAGTCCGAAGCATCCGCCTGCGCCTTGATCTGTGCGGCACGAGCTTCGACGTCGGCCTTGCTGCCTGCGCCGTCGACGATGGTGGTCTCGTCCTTGGTAACCGTTACGCGACGGGCAGTGCCCAGGTCCTCCATGCCGACCTGGTCCAGCTTCAGGCCCAGGTCCTGGGTGATGACTGTGCCGCCGGTGAGGGTGGCGATGTCTTCCAGCATGGCCTTGCGGCGGTCGCCGAAGCCCGGTGCCTTCACCGCAGCCACCTGCAGGGTGCCCCGGAGCTTGTTCACCACCAGGGTGGACAGGGCCTCGCCCTCAACGTCCTCGGCGATGATGAACAGCGGCTTCTTGGCCTGCATAACCTTCTCCAGCACCGGGAGGAACTCCTGCATATTGGAGATCTTGCCCTGGTGGATCAGGATCAGCGGGTCCTCCAGCACAGCTTCCTGACGCTCAGCGTCAGTGACGAAGTGCGGCGAGAGGAAGCCCTTGTCGAACTGCATGCCCTCGGTGATGTCCAGCTCCGTCGAAGTGGTGGAGCCTTCCTCGATCGTGATGACACCATCAGTTCCGACGGCGTCGAAGGCACGGGCCAGCAGGTCGCCGACCTCGTCGTCCTGCGCGGAGATTGCGCCGACGTAGGCAACCTCCTGCTGTCCGGAGATCTCCCGGGCGTTCTCACGCAGCCGACGAGTCACCGCGTCGACGACGACCTCGATGCCGCGCTTGATCTCTCCGGGGGCAGCTCCTGCGGCCACGTTGCGCAGGCCCTCTTTGACCAGGGCCTGAGCCAGCACCGTGGCAGTAGTGGTTCCGTCGCCGGCGACGTCGTTGGTCTTGGTGGCGACTTCCTTGGCCAGCTGGGCACCGAGGTTCTCGTAGGGATCCTCGATCTCCACCTCGCGGGCGATCGTCACACCATCGTTGGTGATGGTGGGCGCGCCCCAGGACTTGTCCAGCACCACGTTGCGGCCCTTGGGACCCAGCGTGACCTTGACGGTGTCGGCGAGCTTGTTGATGCCGTCCTCGAGTGCTTTGCGGGCGGCATCGTCATACAGCAGCTCTTTTGCCATAGGTAGTACTCCTTAAGAAAAGTCGAGTCGAAGAGGTTTACTTCTCGACCTTGGCGAGGACGTCGCGGGCATTGAGCACCAGGTACTCTTCGCCCGAGACCTTGACCTCGGTGCCGCCGAACTTGGAGTAGATGACTACATCACCGGTGGCCACATCCACAGGGATGCGGTTTCCGGAATCGTCGAACTTGCCGGGGCCGACGGCGACCACTTCGCCCTCCTGCGGCTTTTCCTTGGCGGTGTCCGGGATAACCAGGCCGGAAGCGGTGGTCTGCTCGGCCTCCAATGGGCGGACAACAATGCGATCCTCGAGAGGCTTGATGGAGACTGACACGTCAGTTCTCTCCTTTGCTTGGAGTCGAAATCTTTCCTTGACTGTTGCTCGCCTTGGGAGTGAACCAACCGTCGTCGCGGGTGCCGGTGGCGCGTCCTTCAGGCTTGAACCCCTGCGGGGTTGACGACCCTGCAGGAATTAGCACCCAGGTGTGCTGAGTGCTAATAGAAACTATATGACTGGATTAGCACTCAATCAAGC
>JBQCZP010000044.1:0-18140 GCA_052089225.1 Nesterenkonia sp. | reverse complement strand
CCGTGCAACTTTTCGGCGTCGGGGGGCGACTCATGGGTGTTATGACGAGAACGGAAGCGAACAGCTGAGGAGATCACCAATGGTTAGGACCACTCGCACCAGGTTTTGGCGGACGGCACCCGGGGTTGCCGCGCTGGCGGCATTGGCGCTGACTGCCTGCGCCCCGGACGATGACGCTGCGGAGTTTGAAGATTCCGAGCCCGCTGCTCAGACTCAGGCCACCGGTGGTGGTGGCGAACCCGGTGAGGACGATGGTGAACAGACCCAGCAGGAGGAGCCGGCTGAGGCTGAAGCCACTGACACCGAATCCGCTGATGCAGAAGCCGCACAGGAGGAGGACGGCGACACCTCCGGCAATGCTGAAGACGTCACCCTCGACCCGGCCGATGCGCTGCAGACCTACGCCTACCCCATCGCCCACGAATCCGGCGAGGTGGAAGGCGAGATCACCGTCGGTGTGCATGCAGTCACCGTGGAGGGCGAGACGATGCAACTGCAGCTCTCCTTCACCCCGGACTATGAGGAGCCGGAAGACGGGCCGGTCCAGTTCAATGCGCTGCACGCTCGCGGACAGAACCTCGGCAATGCGCAGTGGCTTCGCCCGATCATCGCTGACCGGGAGAACCTGAACTCCCACCACGTTCTGCAATGGGACGCTGGCGCGCACAACAACTATTGGATGACCATGCTGGGGTACTCCGGTGAAGGTCTCTTTGCCCCAGCGGGAGAAGCCGTCCCCTTCTTCGCCTACTTCGCGGCACCGCAGGACCCGATCGACCAGGTGGACGTTTCCCTTCCCGAAATCGGCGTCACGTTTGAGTCCGTGGAGCTCATCGGTGACCTTCAGGCCGGCGACGGCGAGGACGAGGCATGAGCCGGCACATCACTTACGTTTCGGCGCCGAGCGTCGTCGCTCTGGTGAGTGCGGGTGCCCTGCTCATGGCAAGTGCCGCACCGACTGCGGCTGCAGATGCGTCTGTCCTGCCCGAGCCCGAAGGGGACATCGGCGACTACGGGGAGTTCATCACCTCCTACGATGAGAATGAGTTCATCAGTTCCTATGACCCTGCGGATTTCATCGAGTCGCTCGGTTCCGCCGAATCTGAGGAGGAGGATGTCATCGTCTTGGAGACCGATATTCTCTTCGCCGCGATGGAGTGGGAACTTCCGGGGCCTGCTGGTTCTAAGATCGGTGAGCTGGTGGAGGAGGTTCCTGAGGGGGTTGCCGTCGAGGTCAACGGGCATACGGATTCGAATCCGGTGCCGGAGGGGCACGATTTTGATAATCAGGTGCTTTCGGAGAACCGTGCTGAGGCGGTGGCCGAGGTGCTGGGCGATGAGCGGCCTGATCTTGAGCTGAGTGTGGAAGGCTTCGGCGAGGACCAGCCAGCCGTCGAAGAGGACGAGGAAGATCCAGACACTTTCGCCGCCAACCGACGAGTGGAGATTCGTTATGACTGATGCAGTGAGGTGGCAGTTTCCCGCTGCACTGGTGGTGTCCGCCTTGGCGCTGACGGCCTGTGCGCCGGAGGACGCAGCTGAGTTCGAGGAGGGGGAACCCGCTGCGGCGGAGGAGCCGACGCAGGATCCCACCGAGGAGCAGAGCGATGAGTCGACACCGGCGGCTTCTGCTGAATCGAACGAGGGAGCCGATGAGAGCCGGGGCAGTTCCGAGACTCTCGTCGCCGAGGTGGATGATCCGGTCGTGTTCGAAGAGTGTGAAGAGGCCGAGGAGTCCGATGAGGCGACTGTGACTTGGCTTGAGGACGTCGTCTTCCCGGAGGAGACCTTGGCGGAGGCTGTTCCGGGCGAAACCATGGAGGTCAATGGGGAGCAGGTTGAGCTGCCGGGCGCGCCCGCCGTCGTCCTGCCTGAACGAGTGGGGCAGGCCGGCTGCATCATCGAGTATTCGACTCCCGGAGGATGCATCTCCGGTTTTCAGATCAGCGACGCATTCATCCCCGGCTACGTCCTTCCCGAACGCACACTGCCGGGCTTCGAACTGCCGGAGGGGACCGTGGTCGAAGAGCTCACCCAGAACCGGATCACTGTCGACCCGGTTCATATCGCCGCAGTCTCCGCAGATCAGGTGTGCCAGGATGATGAGGACGCCGAGACTGGTGACACTGTCTGGGGCGTGACTCGGTGGGGTGAGACTCGCTGGGGATCAACCCAGTGGGGCGAGACCGCATGGGGTGAGACCCGCTGGGCTGAGGAAACAGCCGGCGGCGCAGAGCGCACTCCTTCGATGAGCCTGAACAACTACAGCAGCGACAGTATGAGCCTGGATTCAGTGAGCGTGGACTCGCAGAGTCTGGAAAGCTACAAGTTGGATGGCGCAGAGAACACCGAGCGTGCGGGCGAGGACGAATCCGTCTCCTACACCACTGAGGGGGACGTGCTCTTCGACAGTGACGAGTATGAGCTGCGTGCTGATGCTGAGTCGGAGCTGCAGGCGGTGGCCGATGATATTGCCCAGCGCGACGACGACTACGTCATCGAGGTGGAGGGCCACACCGATGACCTTCCTACCAGCGTCTACGACGACAACTATAAGCTCTCCGAGCTGCGGGCGGAGTCCGTGGTCGACTGGCTGATCGACAATGCCGAGGTGGATGAGAGCACCATCTCCGCCGAGGGGCTGGGGGAGGACTACCCGCGCACTGATAATGACTCCGATGAGGGCAGGCAGCAGAACCGGCGGGTGGTGATCACGGTCCAACCCGAAGACTACGATCCCGAGGCCGACTATGAGTTGGAGGACGCTGGGGGATAGGACGGAACGGTGTCGGACGGTGAGTTCGGCGGTCCGAATCCCCGCTCCTGCCCGCACGCCTGAACCGGCTGGGCTGTGCGCGCGGCTAAGCTGAGCGGTGATGACAAGCAGGCTCAATCCGCACACCATCGCCGCCAGCACCTCAGCCTTCAGCATGGCGCTGCTCCTATCCGCCTGCGGGACCGCGGCGCAGGAGGAACCGGAGCAGGACACCGGCGGCGGCGCGGCCGACGGCGGCATGGACCAGGTTCAAGCGATGGCGCCGGATCCCACCGGTGATCAGCATTCCCACGATCAGATGCGCGAGGCCCTGGAGGAAAGCATCGACGGCGCCGAGATCACCGACACTGATGAGTGGTGGGAGTCGCTGCGCGATCTGAACCGTGAGCTGCAGAAGCTGCGGGTCGACCCGGCCGAGTGCAAGTCCTTCGTCACCGCCTCCGCCCTGCCGGTCCCGTCCGGTGCGCTGACAGCGATCGCCCAGCATGATCAGCGGCAGACGGCGATCTACAGCTTCGAGGACGTCGATGAGGCCCAAGCTCATGCGGAGCAGGAGGCAGACGGTGCGCAGAAGTGTGATGGGCACACCGTGACCCGCGAACTCGACGACGATGAGCAGATCGAGACCGAAACCGCCCTGGATGAGGTGGAGGTCCTCTCCGGAGCCGAGGACGCCCTAGCCGTCAGCCACGCGATGGAGGCTGAGGGGGAGACCCAACGGGGCCTCACCGTGCTGCTGCGCTATGGGTCCACGGTGGTCATCAACGCCGCGACCCTGGGCGAGCCGCTGGAAGACGAACCCCGTCAGGAGCTCGTCGTGGACCTGGAGGCCCAAGCGGCCTCGGTGCTCTCCGCGCTCACCGGTGAAGAGTTCACCGCTCCCGAACCTGAGCCCGAGGACGACGAAGAGGGTGAGGATAACGGCGAGGACAGCGACAGTGATGCGGGCGGCGAGAGCAGCGACGAGGACGACGCCGATCAGGAAGCTGACTCCGACGACTGAGGCTGCGGCCGCGCATGCAGCCTGGCAAGCCGTTGAGTGTGCCAGAACTTAGGAAATGGCGCTCTCGAGGCGGCTATTTCCTAAGTTCCGACACACTGAATGCGGTGGATGGTGCGGAACCCGGTGGGGTGCGGACTGGGCGGCGCGGCTCTGGTGGCGCGGGTGCGCCTCAGACCAGCGTGGCGGCGCGCTCCCTCAGGTGCGCGACCGCCTCGCCGACGGGAATCTGCACGGCCTCCCCGGAGCGACGGTCCTTGACTTCCACATTGCCCTCGGCCAGGCCGCGGCCGACCACCACGATGGTGGGGACACCCAGCAGCTCGGCGTCGCCGAACTTCACACCGGGAGAAACTTTGGGCCGGTCGTCGTAGATCACGCTCAGGCCCGCTCCTTCGACCTCGGCAGCCAGCTTCTCGGCCGCCTGGTAGACCTCATCACCCTTGCCCGTGGCCACCAGGTGAATGTCCGCCGGGGCCACCGAAGCCGGCCAGATGATCCCCTTGTCATCATGGTTGGCCTCCACCAGGGCGGCTAGGGCGCGGGTGACGCCGAAGCCGTAGGATCCCATGGTGACGGTGGACAGCTTGCCGTTCTCGTCCAGCACCTGAAGGCCCAGGGCATCGGCGTACTTGGTGCCGAGCATGAAGATGTGGCCCATCTCGATGCCGCGCCGGGTGGTCAGCGGACCGGATCCGTCCGGCGCGGGGTCGCCGTCGCGCACCAGCACCGATTCGATGGTGGCGTCCCAGGTGAAGTCGCGGCCGGCCACCAGGCCGAAGACGTGCTGGCCGGCCCGGTTGGCGCCGGTGATCCAGCTGGTGCCCTCCACGACGCGCGGGTCCACCAGGTAGGGGATGCCGGTGGCCGAGTCGGCGCCCAGCTGCGGATGCTCCAGGGACAGTCCCGGGCCGATGTAGCCGGGCACGATGCTGCCTGGGTACTGGGCCAGATCCTGCGGCGCGGCGGCTTCCACCGAGACCTCACCGGCGATTCCCAGCAGGGCTCCGATCGTGGCCTCGGCGCGCTTGAAGTCCACCTCCCGGTCACCGGGCACGCCGATGACGACCACCTGGCGCTTACCGTCAGGGCTGATCACTGCGACGACGACGTTCTTCAGGGTGTCGGCTGCGCCCCACGCGTCGTCGTCCTGCGGGAACTTGGCGTTGGCCGCTGCGACCAGGGTCTCGATGGTGTCGGTGTCCGGGGTGTCGTGGACTTCGGCGGCAGGCAGGTGCTGGTGCTCGCGCGGTTCCGGCGCCACCGAGGTGACCGCCTCTACATTGGCCCGGTAGCCGCCGGGGGACTCCACGAACGTGTCCTCGCCGACGTCGCTGGGGTAGAGGAACTCCTCGGAGGCCGATCCGCCCATGGCCCCGGAGACGGCATCCACCGGCAGGGCGTCCAGCGCCAGGCGCTCAAAGATCCGCACATAGGCTGCCCGGTGGGCGTCGTAGGCGGCCTGCTGGTCCTCCTCGGTGAGGCAGAAGGAGTAGGAGTCCTTCATGATGAACTCCCGGCCGCGCAGCAGCCCGGCGCGCGGACGGGCCTCGTCGCGGTATTTGTTCTGGATCTGATAGATGTTCAGCGGCAGGTCCTTATAGGAGCTGTAGAGGTCCTTCACCAGCAGGGTGAAGACCTCCTCGTGGGTGGGTGCGAGCAGATAGTTGGGTCGGCGCACCCCCGGTTCGACCTCCTCAGCCTTGCGGTCACCGACCCGGAAGATGCCGTCGCCGTAGGCCTCCCACCGGCCGGTGGTTTCATAGGGCTCTTTGGGCAGCAGCGCCGGGAAGTGGACCTCCTGGGCGCCGATGGCGGCCATCTCTTCGCGCACGATCTGCTCCAGTCTGCGCAGCACCGACAGCCCCAACGGCAGCCAGGAGTAGATTCCCGGTGCGGTACGGCGGATATAGCCGGCCCGGACCAGCAGCTGGTGGCTGGGAACCTCGGCGTCTACAGGATTATCGCGCAGGGTGCGCAGGAACAGGTGGGACAAGCGTGTGGTCATGCCATGAGTCTAATCGGGGGCAGCGCTCGGCTGGGATGACATATCGGCTGTGCCCGCAGTTCTTTGACAGAATGAAGACATGGCAACCCCACCCCGCGCCTCAGCCGACTCCCGATTCGCTGATGAGCGTGCCGCGAAGATCGCAGCGCTCATCGAGCCGACCGTCACCGCTCACGGGCTGTACCTGGAGGAGCTGACGCTCACCGGCAGCTCGGCGCGCACCCAGGTGATGGTCGTCGTCGACTATGAGACCGGCACCGACAGTGTGGATCTGGACACACTTGCCGGCCTGTCTGAGGCGCTGAGCGCCGTGCTTGACACCGACGACGACGCCGGGCCGCTGGCGCACGTGGAGCAGTACGAGCTGCAGGTCAGCACCCCCGGGGCCACGCGTCCGCTCACTGAGCCCCGGCATTTCCGCCGCAGCATCGGCCGCCTGCTGGAGATTGATCGCCACGGAGAGCCGACCATGACCGCCCGGCTGAAGGATGTCGACAGCTCGGGCATCACCGTCGCAGAAGTAAGGCCTGCGCCGAAGAAGGGCATGACGCCCAAGATTGAACCGGACACACACGTGGAGTTTGGATCCATCAACCGTGCCCGGGTGCAGGTAGAGTTTTCCCACACAGAACAGTGACGTGCGGCCTGGACCATCAAGGGCAGCAGACGGACCGGAGGCACAAGTGGATATCGACATGAGCGCCCTGCGCATGCTCGTCCAAGAACGCGACATCCCCCTGGACAGGCTGATGCCTGCTATTGAGCAGGCGCTCGTTCTGGCCTATCGCAAGAGTCCGGGCGCACTGCCGCAGGCCCGGGCGGAGATTGATGAGAAGACGGGCCAGGTCAGCATCATGGCCAAGGAGCTGGACGAGACCGGCGCGGTCATCGGGGAGTTCGACGACACGCCGAAGGACTTCGGTCGTGTGGCCGCTTCCACGGCCCGGCAGGTCATCATGCAGCGCATCCGCGACGCGGAGGACGACGTCGTCATCGGCGAGTTCAAGTCCAAGGAGGGCGAGCTGATCTCCGGCATCGTCCAGCAGGGCCGCAACCCGCACACGGTCAACGTCGACATCGGCGGCGTCGAAGCTGACCTTCCGGCCCAGGAGCACGTCCCCGGCGAGGACTACCGCCACGGTGCGCGCCTGCGTGCCTTCGTGATCGACGTCCACCGCGGTTTCCGCGGGCCCTCCATTACGCTTTCGCGCTCCCACCCGGGGTTGGTGAAGAAGCTCTTCGTCCATGAGGTGCCCGAGATCGCCGACGGCACAGTGGAGATCACCGCCGTCGCCCGGGAGGCTGGGCACCGCACCAAAATTGCGGTGAAGGCCCACGAGCCCGGCATCAACGCCAAGGGTGCCTGCATCGGGGCGATGGGGGCACGCGTGCGGGCAGTGATGACGGAGCTGAACGATGAGAAGATCGACATCATCAACCACTCCGATGACCCGGCGGAGTTCATCGCCAACGCGCTCTCACCCTCCAAAGTGACGTCGGTGGAGGTGCTGGACGAGGCAACGCGGTCTGCCCGCGCCGTGGTGCCGGAGAACCAGCTGTCGCTGGCCATCGGCAAAGAGGGGCAGAACGCACGGCTGGCAGCAAAGCTCACCGGTTGGCGGATCGACATCATGACTGATGCCACCACCGCAGTTTGACCTGACTGCTAGAATCGTATGGTTCCCGTAAGGACCTGCATCGGCTGCCGCCGACGGGCCGAACAGAACAGCGTTGTGAGGTTTGCCCTCGACAACAGTCAGCACCCTCCGCGCGTCCTTGTGGATGCAGACCGCCGGGAACCCGGCCGCGGAGCCTGGCTGCATGTGCAGAGCGAATGCTTTGAGACCGCGCTGAAACGAAGGGCCTTTCACCGGGCCTTCCGCCAGCAGGTCGACACTGCGCACCTGACGTTTGACGACGTCGTAAACATGTCCGGATCACACGAAAGCGGGTTGGAAGAGATGAACACCCGATGAGTACCGACGGATGAGCGCCCAGTGATGAGCACTTTTCATTCCGTCTCGGAACAGAACAGGCACAACGGCCCTGTCCCGATGATCCGCTGACCTCGGCCCCGCTGAGATCAGCGGGGGATCGCGTGGGCCAGACAAGGAGAACAGTGGCCAAGGCCCGCGTACACGAGATTGCCAAAGAGCTGGGCATCACCTCCAAGGAGGCGCTCGCCAAGCTCCAGGAACTGGGGGAGTTTGTAAAGTCCCCCTCATCCACTATTGAGCCGCCGGTGGCGAAGAAGCTGCGAAAAGCAGTCCCGCAGCCGGAGAAGACCGAGGAGAAGTCGGACGAGGCGGCGAAGCCCGCCACCACATCGGCCTCCCCCAAGCCCGCTCCCAAACCTGCCCCGAAGCAGACCAAGGACGAGACCCCGACCACTGAAGCCGCGAGCTCTGAAGCCCCGGCTGAGACGCCGAAACCAGAGGCGAAGCCCGACGCCGAGTCGGACCAGGATCCCGCGCCTTCGGAGGAGGAGCCCAAGCCCTCGGCTGATTCGCGCACCGGGCCGAAGCCGGGACCGAAGCCCGGCCCCAAGCCGGCCTCGAGAAGCTCCAGCGGAAACAACCCCTTCGGCATTTCCCAGGATCGGCCCGCGCCTCGTCCGGGCGGACCCCGCCAGGGGGGGGCCCGTCCCGGTGCACCGCGCCCTGGTGCACCACGCCCGGGCAACAACCCCTATGCCTCCAAGCAGGGCATGCGACCGGCCGACCGCGGCGGTGCCCCCCGGCCCGGCCAACGTCCCGGTGCATCAGAGGGACGTCCCGGACCACGTCCGGGCGCCCCCAAGCCCTCGATGATGCCCGGCCAGGCCCCACCACCGTCGGCCCCCGGACGTGGGGGCGCTCCCGCCGGCGGCCCACCACGTGGCCGCGGCGGACGCGGACGCGGCGGAGCCGCCGGCGCCTTCGGCCGCGGAGGCTCGAAGTCCAAGGCGCGCAAGTCCAAGCGCGCCAAGCGCCAGGAGCTGGAGCAGAAGCACACCCGTGAGATCGGCGGAGTGCGCGTCCCCAAGGGCGACGGCACCACCGTCATCCAGCTGCGCCGCGGCTCCTCCCTGGGCGACTTCGCCGAGAAGATCAACGCCGAGCCGGCAGCCCTGATCACCGTGATGATGAAGCTCGGTGAGATGGCCACGGCCAACCAGTCACTGGACGAGGAGACGTTCCAGCTGCTGGGCGAGGAGCTCGGGTACAAGATCCAGATCGTGTCCCCGGAGGACGAGGACCGCGAGCTGCTGGAGTCCTTCGACATCAACCTGGAGGACGAGGAGGCCGCCGAGGCCGCCGATGACCTTCGCCCCCGTGCTCCGGTGGTCACTGTGATGGGCCACGTCGACCACGGCAAGACCCGACTGCTGGACGCGGTGCGCTCCTCCGAGGTCACCGAGGGTGAGGCCGGAGGCATCACCCAGCACATCGGTGCCTACCAGGTCAGCGTCCCGCATGAGGGTGCCGACCGGGCGCTGACCTTCATCGACACCCCCGGTCACGAGGCGTTCACCGCCATGCGTGCCCGTGGTGCGAAGGTCACCGACATCGCCGTGCTGGTGGTCGCCGCCGACGACGGCGTCATGCCGCAGACCGTGGAGGCGCTCAACCACGCCAAAGCGGCCAACGTGCCCGTCGTCGTCGCCGTCAACAAGGTCGATAAGGACACGGCCGCTCCGGACAAGATCCGCGGCCAGCTCACCGAGTACGAGCTGATCCCCGAGGAGTACGGCGGCGACACGATGTTCGTCGACGTCTCGGCGCGGCAGAACCTGAACATCGATGAGCTGCTGGAGGCAGTGCTGCTGACCTCCGACGCCGCCCTGGAGCTGCGGGCCAACCCTGAGAAGAAGGCCCGCGGCGTGGCGATTGAGGCCAATCTGGACAAGGGCCGCGGCCCGGTGGCCACTGTGCTGGTCCAGAGCGGCACCCTGCGCGTGGGCGACAACATTGTTGCCGGTACGGCCCATGGCCGTGTGCGTGCCATGTTCGATGAGAACGGTGAGAACGTCACATCGGCCGAGCCCTCCCGACCGGTGCAGGTGCTGGGTCTGTCCACGGTGCCCGGCGCCGGCGACGGCTTCCTGGTCACCAGTGACGAACGGACCTCCCGCCAGATCGCTGAGAAGCGCGAGGCGGTGGAGCGCAACGCCATGCTGGCCAAGCGTCGCAAGCGCATCACCCTGGAGGACTTCGACCAGGCCGTGGCCGAGGGCAAGATCGATACGCTGAACCTGATCCTCAAGGGCGACGTCGCCGGTGCCGTAGAGGCCCTGGAGGACGCCCTGCTGAAGATCGACGTCGGCGCGGACGTTCAGCTGCGGGTCATTCACCGCGGGGTGGGTGCGATCACCCAGAACGACGTCAACCTGGCCACGGTGGACAACGCGGTGATCATCGGCTTCAACGTCCGCCCGGCAGAGCGGGTGACCGACCTGGCCGAGCGTGAAGGCGTCGACATGCGCTTCTACTCGGTCATCTACGCAGCCATCGATGATATCGAGGCCGCGCTGAAGGGCATGCTGAAGCCAGAGTACGAAGAGGCCGCACTGGGCAGCGCGGAGGTCCGCGAGGTCTTCCGCTCCTCCAAGTTCGGCAACATCGCCGGCTCGATCGTCCGCTCGGGCACCATCCGCCGCAACACCAAGGCACGGTTGGTGCGTGAGGGGACTGTGGTCAGCGATAAGCTCACCATCGAGTCGCTGAAGCGCTTCAAGGATGACGCCACCGAGGTCCGCGACGGATTCGAGTGCGGCATCGGCCTGGGCTCCTTCAACAACATCCGTGAAGGCGACATCATCGAAACCTGGGAGATGCGCGAGATCCCGCGCACCTGATTCGGTGACGCCCGGCCCGCAGCTTCAGTGGCCGATTCTGCCCATACTCCGGCGCTGAACAGCCGGTTGTAGCGGAAGAATCGGCCACTGAGGGCCAGGCTCAGGTGCTCAGCTAGGCTGAGCAGAGGACTTTTGAAGGGAAGAATCATGGCTGATCCCGCACGTGCCGCACGACTGGCCTCGCGTGTCAGGGTGATCATGGCTGAGGCGCTTCGTCGCACCGTCAAGGACGAGCGCGCCGAAATGATCACGGTCACCGACACCCGCGTCACCAACGACCTGCAGCATGCCACCGTCTACTACACCGTGCTCGCCCCGGACGAGGAGACCAAGGCCGGCGTCGAGCAGCTGCTGGCCGCCAACCAGGGGCGTCTTCGCGGTGAGCTCGGGCGCCAGCTGAGCATTCGGCTGACGCCCACAGTGGAGTTCGTCCCCGACGAGATCCCGGAGTCGGCGGCCCACCTGGAGGACCTGCTGCGCAAAGCCCGTGAGCAGGACGAGGCTGTGGCGGCCAAGCGCGAAGGCGCCAAACCGGTGGTCGAATCCCCCTACCGGACCGACGCCGATGCTGGCGAAGCCAACGCCGAGGGCGATCGCCCAGGTCCTGAAGACGGTTAGCGCAGGCGGAGCAGAGCACCCATGGGAAAACGGCAGCGGCCGGAAGAGACTGCGGTCGGTTCAGGCATCGTCCTGGTGGATAAGCCGACCGGCTGGACCAGCCACGACGTCGTCGGGCGCGTCCGCAAGCTGGCTGGCACCCGAAAAGTCGGTCATGCCGGCACCTTGGACCCGGCGGCCACCGGTGTGCTGGTGGTCGGCATCAACCGTGCCACCCGCCTGCTGACCCACATCGTTGGGGTGGACAAGACCTACACCGCCACCGTGCGGCTGGGGGAGGCGACCACCACCGACGACGCCGAGGGTGAGGTCACCGCCACCCGTTTCGCCAATGCGATCACCAAGGACGACGTCGCCGAGGCCGTGCAGCGTCTGACCGGGGAGATCATGCAGGTCCCCAGCAGCGTCAGCGCCGTCAAAGTCGACGGACGCCGCGCCTACGACCGGGTCAGGCAGGGTGAAGAGGTCGAGCTCGACGCCCGGCCGGTCACCGTTTCACGCTTCGACGTCCAGCACATTCGCCGGGTCGACGGCGGCAAGCTGATCGACCTCGACGTCGAAGTCCTCGTCTCCTCCGGCACCTATGTGCGCGCGCTGGCCCGCGACCTGGGCGAACTTCTGGACACCGGGGCGCACCTCACCGCCCTGCGCCGCACCGCGGTGGGCCCCTACAGCCAGGACCAGTGCCTGAGGCTTGATGAGCTGGGCAGCGTCAACAGCGACGGGGACAGTGATATCGGGGGCGACGACGACGCCGACGAGGCCGCCTTCGGCTACATCGGCCTGGCCGAGGCCGCCGCGCAGCTGTTTCCGGCCCGCACGCTGAGCGCAGAGGAGGCCGAGCATCTGCGGCACGGACGCCGCATCACCGCCAGCGACGCCGCTGAACGCAGCACCGCCGAACGCAGCACCGGCGACGCCGGCCCAGAGCTGATCGCCCCGCAGCGGCAGGAGCTGACGGCCGCCTTCGCCCCCGACGGGGAGCTGATCGCCCTGCTGCGCGACGTCCCTGCCAAACCGGGGGCGTCGTCGTCGCCGGATGCCGCCGAAGCCGCCGTGGCCGGTCCGGCCGTGCTGCAGGCCAAACCAGAGTTGGTCTTCGCCCAGTGAGCGCCATGTTCATCATCGGCACAGTCATCTGTGCCCTCTCGGTGCTGACCTGCTGGACGATGACCGCCGTGCGCAGCCACCCGGCCGACTCATCGATCATCAGCTTGGCCGCCATCGAGCTCTACCTCATCGTCTACGCCGTCTATGCCGGGATCCGTCAATCGACGGGGGCCTCGGTCACCGGCCCGGTGTGGGAGTTCTGGGGCTACATCCTCACCGTGGTGCTGCTTCCGGTGGGCGTGTTCATCTGGGCGGTGATCGATAAGACCCGCTGGTCGAACCTGGTGATGAGCTTCGTGGGTCTGGTGGTGTTCGTCATGGTCTACCGTTTGGAGGAGATTTGGTGGGGCAGCGCGCTGTGAGTGCCGAAGACATGAGTTCTGAGAACAAGAGCGCTGACGAGTCAGCTGCTTCAGATGGACCGACCCCGCGCAACCGTGGGGTGGGAATGCTGATTATCACCGCCTACGGCATCTTCGCCATCAGCTCCTTCGCTCGGGCCTTCTACCAGATCGTGCCCTTCCCGGACGAGGACAAGGTCCAGTTCCTCGACGCCCCACTGGCGCTTAGCCTCTCAGCGTTGGCCGCTGCGGTCTACATCGTCGCGACCGTGGCGCTGGCCCGCAGCTCGACGCGCGCCTGGAGAGTCGCCCTGGCCGCTGTGCTGGTGGAGCTGACCGGGGTTCTCACCGTCGGGCTCTGGTCCCTCGTGCAGCCGGAGATGTTCGAAGTCGCCACCGTCTGGGGCGAGTTTGGGCGCGACTACGGCTGGGTGCCGCTGCTGCTGCCGTTCATCGGACTGTTCTGGCTGCTGAAGCATCGGCCCGGGTCCCAGGCGTAGGATAGAGCGCGTGCAGATTTACCACGGGCTCGACGAGGTCCCCGCCGATCTGGGGGCCACTGCGGTGACCATCGGCAACTTCGACGGCGTCCATCTGGGCCACCAACACGTGCTGGAGCAGGTGATCGACCAGGCTCAGCGCCGCGGCGCGCACACGGTGGCGGTCACCTTCGATCCGCACCCGGCGTTCATCCACCGCCCGGAAGCCACCCCGGACCTGCTCACCGGCACCTCGGAGAAGCTGTCCCGCCTGCAGGCCGCAGGGCTCGACGCCGCCCTGGTGCTGCGGTACACCGAAGAGCTGGCCGCCCACACGGCTGAAGATTTCATCAGGACCTACTTTGTGCAGGCGCTGAAGCCCGCAGTGATCGTGGTCGGCTATGACGTGCGATTCGGCCGGGACAACGCAGGAAACTTCAACACGCTGCTGGCCCTGGGGCAGCAGTACGGCTTCGACGTCGTCGGGGTGGACGACTACGGGATTCCCGGCCCCGACCAGCACCGTTTGGGCACCCGCTGCTCCTCCACTGCCATCCGTGGGGCGCTTCACCACGGGGATGCGGCAATCGCCGCCGAGATGCTGGGCCGGCCGCACTCGGTGGTCGGTGAGGTGGTCCACGGTGAGGCGCGCGGGCGTGAACTGGGATTCCCCACCGCCAATCTTGGGCAGGACTCCGAAGGTATGGTCCCGGCCGACGGGGTCTATGCCGGCTGGGTCACCGATTCGGAGCACCGGCGCTGGCCGGCTGCCGTCTCGGTCGGCTCCAACCCCACGTTCCAGGGGGTGCAGCGGGTGGTGGAGGCCCACGTGATCGACCGGCCCGATGAGCAGGTGGAGGACTTTGACCTCTATGGCCAGCAGATGCGGGTGGAGTTCTTGCAGCGGCTGCGCGGCATGGTCGCCTACGAGGGCGTGGACAAGCTGGTGACACAGATGCATCAGGACGTCGAGAAGGCTCGCAGCGTACTCTCCGAGGCACCGGCCAGCATGGACCGATCCGCGCGGTGAGGCTGCAGTGACCCGGTCCGCGGCGGACGGGGCTGCGACTGAGAGGGTTGCGGCTAAGAGGGTCGCGCCGAACCGGCCGAAGGCCCGCTCCGACGCAGACCCGCTGATCACCGCAGAGCAGCGACGACGACGGCTCGGCGGCTCCTTCGCCCGGCAGCAGTCGCTGACCGAAGCCCAAGAGTACGACGCGATCCGCCCCCGCTACCCGGCCCAGGCGGTGCAGCAGATCCTCGACCTTGCTGCTCCTGGCAGCGGAAGCCCTCGGGTGGTCGACCTGGGGGCCGGCACCGGGATCCTGAGCCGTCAGCTGCTTGCCGCGGGCGCGTCGGTGCACGCGGTGGAGCCCAGTGCGGCAATGACGCAGGTGCTGGAGAGCCCAGCGGCAGACCGTGCCGAGCGGCTGCAGGTCAGCAACGCCGACGCCGAGCACACCGGGCTGCCCGATGGTGAGGCGGACATCGTGGTGGCAGCCCAGGCTTGGCACTGGTTCGACCCGCAGGCGGTGCAGGCTGAAGTGCGTCGACTGCTGACCGCAGGCGGCGGACTGGCGCTGATCTGGAACTACTTGGACACCGCCGACGCCACCGTCCACCGGCTGACCCGCATCATGCGCGCCGGGGACGTGTATCGGCCCGGTTGGCGGCCCGCATTGGACACCGAAAAATTCACTGAGCCCCAGACCGTCGAGCACCGCTGGAGCCGCACGCTCACCGTGGGGCAGGTCCTCCGCTATGCGACCACGCTGAGCTCGTGGCTGGCCGCCGACGACGACGCGCGCGCTCGCCGTCGCGCGAATCTGCAGGACTATCTGCACCGCGAGCTCGGTCTCAGCGCCACGGACACGGTTGAGCTTCCGCAGATCACCGTGCTGCACACTGCCCGGCTGCGGCACACTGCCCCAGGCGATCAAGATCTGCAGCGGTAGGGTGAGGGGTGCCGCATACCCAGGTTCGGGACCGGGGGGGGGAAGACGTGAATGAGAGGCACATACGTGGTGCAGGATAAGAGTCTGAGCACGATGCAGATCGGGGAGGTCGCTGAACGGACACACCTGTCGCTGCGCACCATCCGGCACTACGATCAGGTGGGTTTGGCGCCGCCTTCCGCACGTACCGAGGGCGGATTCCGGCTCTACACCGAGGCGGATGTGCAACGGTTGAATCACATCCGGAGGATCACCCCGCTGGGCTTCAGTCTGGAGGAGACTGCCGAGGTTTTGAGCATCCTAGAGGCCGATGATGGTCCGCGCGAGGGGCTGAGTGAGTTCCTTGAGCAGGCGCGGACAGCCAGGCAGAAGCTGGCACGGAAGCTGCAGCAGGCCGATGAGCTCATCGACGCGCTGCAGCAGCGCCAGCAGAGCTGAGATACCCCACACAGCGGGGCAACTGTGAGCAGAATCACCTAGAAATCCTGCCGGAGCAGTGCTGATCGAGAAACTCTACCCTCACGTTAGGGTAGAGTTTCGGGTTGGACAATTGTGTGTGAAGTGATGGGAGCATCAGGTTGTCGACCACGATTCATTCGGCCCCGCCGGAGGGGATAGCACCGGAGCAGCGGCAGTCCGTGTGGCGAACGTTGAAGTCTCCGCGCATGCTGAAGACCGAGGTGTTGGCCGGACTGGTGGTCGCCCTGGCGCTGATCCCAGAGGCGGTCGCGTTCTCCCTGATCGCCGGAGTCGACCCACGGGTGGGGCTCTTCGCCTCATTCACCATGGCAGTCTCCATCGCGTTCTTGGGCGGACGGCCGGCAATGATCTCCGCGGCCACCGCTGCCACCGCCCTGGTGATCGCCCCGCTGATGGCCTCTCATGGGATGGACTACTTCATCGCGGCGGTGATCCTGGCGGGAATCTTCCAGGTGCTGTTCGGTGTGCTGGGGGTGGCCAAAGTGATGCGGTTCATTCCCCGGTCGGTGATGATTGGATTCGTCAATGCCCTGGCGATTCTGATCTTCACCTCCCAGCTGCCGGACCTGATCGGGGTGCCGTGGTTGGTCTACCCAATGACCGTAGTCGGCCTGGTGATCATCTACCTGCTTCCGCGGGTGACCACAGTGGTGCCAGCCCCGCTGGTGGCCATTGTGGTCCTGACCGCCCTCGCGGTGATCTTCGCGTGGAACGTGCCCACAGTGGGCGATAAGGGTGAACTGCCAGAGTCCCTGCCCACACTGTTCATTCCCGCGGTGCCACTGACCGTCGAGACTTTTCAGATCATTGCGCCCTACGCATTGGGCATGGCTCTGGTGGGCCTGCTGGAGTCGCTGATGACGGCCAAACTGGTCGACGACGTCACAGATACCCATTCCGATAAAGTCCGAGAATCCTGGGGCCAGGGTGCGGCCAACGTGATCACCGGCTTCTTCGGCGGGATGGGCGGCTGCGCGATGGTCGGGCAGACCATGATCAATGTCAAGGCCTCCGGAGCCCGCACCAGAATCTCCACATTCGTGGCGGGAGTGCTGATCCTGGTGTTGGCCGTGTCCCTGGGTGATGTGGTGGCGATGATCCCAATGGCAGCCTTGGTGGCGGTGATGATCTTTGTCGCCATCGCCACCTTCGACTGGCACAGCATCCGCTTCTCCACCCTGAAGTTCATGCCAAAGTCCGAGACGGCCGTTATGGTCGTCACCGTCGCAGGAACAGTTGCGACGCACAATTTGGCAGTCGGGGTGGGACTGGGAGTGATCACGGCGATGGTGCTCTTCGCCCAGCGGGTCTCGCGCTTCGCAGACGTCACCCGTACAGTGACCGGCGCAGGCGAAGAGGCTGTTGCTCGGTACACCGTGGTCGGAGAGCTGTTCTTCGCCTCATCCAACGACCTTTACACTCGGTTCGACTATGCAGAGGACCCCCAGCGCATCAGTATCGACTTCACGCAGTCGCATCTGTGGGATGCCTCGACCATCGCAGCCCTGGACTCCGTGGAAGAGAAGTACCGGCACTACGGAAAATCCGTCGAAATCACTGGGATGAACATCGCCAGTCGCGCCATGCGCGCCCGCATGTCCGGCCGCCTGGGGTGAAGCCATGTCCGCCGCTCTGGGTGCGGCATCAGGGTCAGCAGTAGCAGACAGCGGGATCCTGCGGTAAAGTGGAGTGGTTGTCATCATGACGACGATGCCACGCTGCAGTCCGCGGTGGCTGGCACGGGGCCTTTCCCAAGGGGAAGGCCAGTCTCTGTTCGCGGTACAACATCAAGGAGCTTTTCTATGGCTTTGGATCGCGCTGTCAAGCAGCAGATCATGCAGGAGCACGCAACCCACGAGGGCGACACCGGATCCCCTGAGGTGCAGATCGCAGTGATGACCCGTCGGATCTCCGATCTCACTGAGCACCTCAAGGACCACAAGCAGGACCACCACACCCGTCGCGGGCTGATGGTCCTGGTCGGGCGTCGTCGTCGTATGTTGAAGTACCTGGAGTCCAAGGACATCGAGCGCTACCGTGCGCTGATCAAGCGCCTGGGACTGCGCCGATAAGAAATTTCGGCGGTGACGCGCCGAAACCAAGCTGATGAGACGGGTGGCTCTTGCTTAAGGGTCACCCGTTTTGTATGGGACACTAGTGTCCAGCAGCCGCCGGTTGAGACTGAGTCGACCTGTACCGGTCCTCGGTAGTGGCCTCCGGGGCGCGTGAGAACGCAGCACCCGTGGGCTTCGATCGAAGACCGTGCACAGATTCACCTCTTCCGGCCGAGCTGCTTCGCAATGCAACCGAAAGAAGAGAGGAACCACCCTATGCAGGGACCTGAGGTTCACTATGCCGAAGCCGTGATCGACAATGGTCGCTTCGGCACATCCACTATCCGTTTCGAGACCGGACGCCTGGCTAAGCAGGCCGCCGGCTCCACGCTGGTCACCCTCGACGAGGAAACCAGCATCCTGTCGACCACCGCGGTCGGCAAGTCCCCGCGGGAGGGCTTCGACTTCTTCCCGCTGACCGT
>JBQCZP010000043.1:11951-18168 GCA_052089225.1 Nesterenkonia sp. | reverse complement strand
GGGTTCAGCGTTCTTGGGTAGGCTCGCTCCGCGAGATCAGTAAGGAGTGTTCCTCCTCGATGTCGCAGGAACGCCATGTCAGTGCTTCATTGAGTGATCCGACGTCCCCTCGGCTGAACACCTGACCGCGGTGTCTTACTGGTAGGAGACGAACCAGGGCTGTGGGTCGATGCCGTAGGTCTGCTGCGGGGTGAAGGTTGGGAAGTCCTCGTCATAGAAGTTCTTCCAACCCATCCAAAAGTCCTCGGAGAGATCCTCGCGCTGGATCTGCCACGAGTCCATTTTGATCTCTGGCGGGCCGCGGCCGTCCACGTGGAGGACCATCGCCAGCTCCTGGTAGGAGGTGTTGATGTCTTCGCGGTTGGTGATCATCTGGGGTTTGAACTGGTGCAGCATCAGCACCTTCTGCGGAAGGTCCTGCGCGTGGGTGAGCTCGGCGAGCCAGTGGGCGACGTCGTTGACCTCAGCGGCGTCGACCGAGCCGATCTGTTCCATGTGGCGCTGGCCTTCGGCGAGCCGCCACTCCGGATCCAGGGCCAGACCGACATGCGGTTCGCTCAGCAGGTCCTCATAGGTCTTCGCCTGGGAGAGGAAGTCCTCGTGACCCGGCTGCAGGTCGAGGATCACATAGATCTCCTCCTGCGCTGCGGCCTCGACCCAGGGCTCGATGACCTCCGGGTCGATCTTATTGGTGTAAGTGCCCTCCGGGCCCGGGTGGGCGGCGGCCACGGTGGCAATGATTTCGAAAGCCGGGACGACCGGCACCTCGGAGAACTGCTGATAGTCCTGGGCGTACTGGTGGACCTGGTCCACGGCGTCGTCGATGGTGCCCTCACCCAGGATTCCCAACTCCGGGGCGTCGGGCGAGCCGTAGGCCGCCACCAGCCGTCGGTCAGGAAAGACCGTCTCGCCTCCGCCGGGCAGTTCGGGTGCGGCCTCCGGCGTCCGCTCGGGGGTCGGGTCCTCTCCGGCCTCGGCACTCTCCTGCGCGTCCGACGGCGCGGGGCTGGTGGGCACAGGGTTGGCGGACTCAGGGCTGGGGCTTTCGGCCTCCGGGCTGCTCCCTCCGGTCCCGCAACCCACCACGGAGATGAGGAGCACTGAGGCCAGCGCCGCGGTCGCCCTCAGGTGCGTGCGTTGTCCGGTCACTTCAGTGTCTGGTCACTTCTGCGTCTGGTCACTTCCGGGCGACGCCGGGGCCCCGCCCCTGGGACGCGAGTGCGTTGACCAGGTCCTTTTCGGCGTCGGGCCCGGGTTTGATCCCACCGGGGATGCGCACCAGGAAGACAAGTCCCAGCAGCCACCAAAGTCCGAACATGATGTAGGGCTGGACATCCAGGGCGGCCGGCATCCCAGGCACGTAGAGCAGCAGCAGCGCAATGGTGAGCACCACAGTGAGCACACCGATCACCGTTCCGAAGGTGTTGCTGCGCTGGCCGCCGATGCGCATGGGGCGCTCCATGTTCGGTTCCCGCCTGCGCAGCACCAGGAAGACCACGGCGACCAGAATGTAGGTGATCACGATGGAGGGCGAGCCGGAGTCGACCAGCCACACCATCATGTACTCACCGAAGAACGGTGCGATTGCGGAGAGCCCACCGATGAACAGCAGCGCGTTGACCGGGGTCCGGTGCTTGGGGTGAAGCTTCGCGAACCAAGCGGGCAGCATCCCAGAGTTCGCCATCGCCCAGATCAGCCGGGAGGCCCCGATGAGGAAGGCGTTCCAGGAGGTCAGCAGCCCGGCCAGGCCACCTGCGACCACCACGTTGGACCAGAATTCGTTGCCGGCCAGCGCACCCATCGCATCAGCGGTGGCCAGGTCGAAGTCGCCCATCTCTGCCGCCGGCAGGGCCACTGAGGTGGTCAGCACGATGGCGATGTAGAAGAGGGCCGCCATGGTCACCGAGAACACCACCAGTGCCCCGATCTTGCGCGGCGGGACCTTGACCTCCTCAGCGGACTGCGGGATCACATCGAAGCCCACGAACAGGAACGGCACCATCACCAGCACCGTGATGATTCCGGCACCCCCGCCGGTGAACAGTGGCTCAGCGTGCCCGGCCTCACCTTCGAAGAGGGCCAGTGCCACCAGCGCCAGAGCCATAACGACGACGTACAGCACCACCGAGGTCTGCAGGAAGCTGGCCTGTTTGATCCCGCGGATATTCAGTGCGGTGAGCAGCACGGCGGTCACCACCCCGATCAGCGCCCAGACCAGGTGCACCTCGAATCCGGCGATGGTCCACAGGGGGATCGAGTTGACCTGCGGGATGATGTAGGCGACGGTCCTGGGAATCGCTACGGCTTCGAAGGCCACCACCGTGACGTAGCCGCCGATGATGCCCCAGGAGCCGATGAACGCCAGACGCGGGTTGAAGCCGCGCAACAGATAGTT
This sequence comes from Nesterenkonia sp., assembly GCA_052089225.1. Classification (GTDB taxonomy): domain Bacteria; phylum Actinomycetota; class Actinomycetes; order Actinomycetales; family Micrococcaceae; genus Nesterenkonia. Next base: position 15,773 of record JBQCZP010000043.1, on the reverse strand, counting down.
GTGCTCGCCTCCGGCCAGCGGCATCGCCGAAACCAGTTCGGAGTAGACCAGGCCGACCAGGGCCATGATGAGGCCGCCGATGACGAAGGCGAGGACCGTTCCCAGGGTGCCGGCGTCGTTGAGCCAGCCGCTGGTCAGGGTAACCCAGCCGAAGCCGATCATGGCCCCGAAACCGATGAAGAAGATCTCCAGCCACCCCAGGGTGCGCTTGAAGCGGCCCCCCCTCGACTGGGCTGTGATGCGCCGATGGCTGCGTCATAATCGTTCCTCCAGAATGCGTCGACGGCCTGGATGCGACGGTGCGACCCTACACACATTTCCTTGGTGACCTGGGAACAGATGACATCTCACCGCATAGATTCCCCACCCCGGGGGAATCAGCGGCCCGGCGTCAGGCCAGCGACAGGAACAGCTTCTCCAACTCTTCGACCGTGAGGCCATCCTCAGATTCTTTGGCCGCATCGGGCTGGTCGAGGCAGAACTGCATGGCCGAGGAGACGACGCTGAATCCGGCCCGGTCCAGTGCGGTGGAGACGGCGGCGAGTTGGGTCACCACGTCGCGGCAGCTGTCACCGTCCTCAACTGCTCGGATGACCGAGTCCAGTTGGCCCCGCGCCCGCTTCAACCGATTCGCAATCTTGCGCTGTGTCTCCGGGTTGGCTTCCTTCATAAGTTCCTCCTTGCTCCGGCAGCAATCTTGCTGAGTTGATCCGTTTCATCCCCGTCAGCCGATGAGCTGATCCTACGACGGCGGCGCAGCCGCAGCCCCATCAGCAGCACCACGATGCACGCGGCCGTGCTCACCCCATAGATCATAGGCAGCTCTTGGATAAGCACGACGACGCCCATGCCCAGCACGAAGTAGCCGAAGGCCGTCTTCAGAGCCTGCTCCGGCACGTGCTTGCTCAGCGCCGATCCGGCCACGGCGCCGACGACCGTCACCGCAGTGATCATCAGCACCGGGGTCCAGTCGATGCTCACCGAGGTCAAATAGCCGGCCATGCCGCTGAAAGATTTCAAGGCGATGATCAGCAGCGATGTTCCCACCGCCGCCGGCATCGCCAGTCCGCCCAGCAGCACCAAGGCAGGCACCACCAGGAAGCCGCCGCCTGCGCCGACCATACCGGTGACGAGGCCGACCACCAGACCTTCAGCGGCAATCTTCAGGATGGGCGGCTTCTCCTTCTTGGCCGCAGAGGGAGTTCGGCGGTCGACCACCATGGCCAGCGCCGTGACCAGCATCATGATGCTGAAAGCGACCATCAGCACCACTCCCGGCAGCTGGCTGCCCAGGGCTCCGCCGCCGAAGGCGCCGACCATACTGGCGACTGCGAAGATCAGTCCGGTGCGCCAGTGCACGTTGCCGCGCCGGGCGTGGGCCCCGACGCTGATCAGTGCGGTCACCCCGATGATGAACATCGATGAGGCGATGGCCTCCTGCGGTGACATTCCCGCCACATAGGTGAGCAGGGGCACCGCCAGGATAGTGCCCCCGCCGCCGAGCAGACCCAGAGAGAGTCCGATCCCGACGGCGAGGACCAACGCGACGATGAGTCCGGTGCTCACGGCTGCGGAACCTGCACCTGCAGCGAGACGGGGATCTCATCGATGAGCTTCTGGAGGGTGGGATCAGCGTCCACCTGGTTCCACGGCATCTTCTGCAGGGCGGATGCCATGGCGCAGGAGTTCGTCAGTGCTGAGAACGTCAGTCCGGCGCCGATGGCGCCAGCCAGGTAGCCCAGCTTCGGCGAGATGAGCTTGCTGCCCAAGAATCCCGTGAGCACCAGTGACCCGGCCACCATGCGCACCTGGCGGTCCATAGCCCAACGGCTGCTTCCGCGCCGAGTGTGCTCGGCGCGGGCACTCTCCATGGCGGCCACTCCGCCTTCCAGCACGCGGACTGACTCCACGCCGGCATCCTGCAGGTGCTGCCTGGCCTGGTTCGCCCTGTTGCCGGTCTGGCAGATCAGCACCACTTCGCCGTCCAGCTGTTCGGCGAGCGCCGAGCAGTTCTTCTGCAGCAGATCCAGCGGGACGTTGTGCGAGCCGGGGATCCGCAGAGTGTCGTATTCAACGGCCGTCCGGACGTCCATCAGCAGGGGCGGCGTCTGAGCGTCCAAGCGTTCAGCCAGCTCTGTTGGGCTGATGGGTGTTGCTGAGGTGGTCGGTGCGGTGGTTGTCGCAGTCGGCATCTGGGGTGTTCCTTTCACAGAGGGGTCGTAGGGTTCAGCGCTGATGAGGCAGGCTCAGGCGGCTGCCTGGGCTTCCTGCCAGCCGGCGTAGCTGCCGAGAAGCTCGCGCACGTCGTAGCCTTCCCGGCGCAGGGCGCTGGCGGCGGCAGAGTTGCGGCGTCCGGACTGGCAGTAGGTCACGATCGGGCCGCTGTCGGGCAGCTCGTCCAGGTTCCACAGCACGCGTCCGGCACTGAGCTGCGTGGATCCTGGGATGTGGCCGTCGGAGTGCTCGGATTTGTTGCGCACATCCAGCAGCAGAGCCGGGTCGAAGTCTTCCAGCTCCTGCGGGGTGATCGTTGATGGCTGGGTCAGCGGAAGCCCGTCCAGGGAGGTGACGAACCCTGCCACGCTGTCGATGCCGACTCGCATGAAGTGTGCACGCTGGCGCTCTGCGTCCTCGGCATCTTCAGCCAGGACTACCAGCGGACGAGTGTGCCGCTCCGGGTCATAGGCCCAGGCGCCGAAGCTTGCGGTCTTGCCGTCGGCAGGAACGTTGATGGATCCCAGCACCGTGCCCTCGTGGACCTGGGGGTGGCTGCGGGTATCGACGAAGACGATACGGTCCTCTTCGATGGCGGTGCGCACCTGGTGGGCGGTCATCTCCGGAAGCGGCGTGCGTTCGCCGAGCACCTGGGGTCCGTCGCGGTTCTCCCGCTTCATCCGCCCGAAGTAGGCGTGGGCGTCGGGCTGGCCGTCGAGCAGCTCATCGATGAAGCCCTGCTCGTCGTCGTTCTCCAGGTACTTGCTCCACCAGGCGTTGAGCCGTTCGTAGCCCACTGAGGTGGCCGGCAGGGCCCCGAGGGCCTTGCCGCATGCGCTGCCGGCGCCGTGTCCCGGGTAGACCAGGATGTGATCCGGCAGGGTGATGAATTCGTTCTTCAGGCTCTTGAAGATCTGCTTGGCACCTTCGAAGCGGGTGTCCTGACCGCCAGCGGCCTCATCCAGCAGATCCGGTCGGCCCAGGTCCCCGGCGAAGACGAAGTCACCGGAGATCATGTAGCCCGGGTCGTCGCTGAAGGCCCCGTCGGTGACCAGGAAGATCAGGTGCTCTGGGGTGTGGCCCGGGGTGTGCCGAGCTTCGATACGAATGTTGCCCAGGGTGATCGCGTCACCGTGGTGCAGGCGGTTGGCTTCGAAGCCGTACTGCCAGTCCTGACCGCCTTCTCCGGAGACGTAGAGCGGCACACCGGCAGCGGCAGCGATCTCACGAGTCCCGGAGAGATAGTCGGCGTGGATGTGGGTCTCGGCCACTTTGGTAATCCGCATGCCGTGGTTTGCCGCGAGGTCGAAGTACTGCCCGGCGTCGCGGCGGCCATCGATCACAATGGCTTCGCCGGTGGACTGGCAGCCGATGAGGTAGCTGGCTTGGGCAAGATCTTCGTCGTAGATACGCTCCAAAAGCATGGGAAGGGTTCCCTTCTATCGAGTTCATTTACATACCCTAGGGGGTATTGATTACTAGTATGCCGTATACCCCCGGGGGTATGCAATCGTCCCTCGGAGCCGCGCGGAAGGGTCCGGGGGCGGTCCGGTCTGCCGACCCCACGGCTGCCACGAGCTGGCGAGCAGGCGAGGAGGCGAGCAGGCG
>JBQCZP010000043.1:0-11851 GCA_052089225.1 Nesterenkonia sp. | reverse complement strand
CTGGCGATGACCGTGGGCTGGTGGGTGCTGCTGATTGGGCTGATGCGCTACCTGTTCCTCGCGGTGTCGCTCATCCGGCCCGTGTGGCAGAGACCAAGCACCTTCAGCCGTTTCCGCAAGGCCGTGGCCGGGTTCCAGGCCACCGCGCTGGTCGTTGGACTGGCACCTATGGTGCCGGTGGTGTTGGCCACTGGCCTGGCCGCTGCCGCACTGGGTGCCCTGCTTCTGTCCTTCGGCCGAGACGTGTTCGCCTTAGAACGCGAGGCCCGCACCGACGGCCCCGCCCCGGGAGAGACCCAGGGACAGGCCGGGTAGCTGCCGATGAGTCTGCCTGCCGAGGCGCCGCGCACCCGGGCTGGGCGCAGTGGCACTGGCCGCGCCGTCGTCGTGCCGCGAGATCTCCCCGGTCCCAGCGGCGGGCTGACCTACAACCGTGAGGTCCTGAAGGTCTGGAAGGAGGACGGGTTGGATGTGGTCCAGGAGAGGCTCGAGGGCGCGTGGCCTGACCCTGATGAGCACGCGCGGCGGGCGCTGAGTGAGCTTCTGCTGCGGTACAGCTCGGTGCTGGTCGATGGGATCATCGCCTCGGCGGCACCACAGCAGATTGCTGGTGCTCGGGCGTCTGGGGTACAGGTGAGCGTGCTGATGCACCTGCCGCTGCCGGCCGAGACCGGCCTCAGCGCTGCAGAACGGGCCTCGGCAGAAGCGATGGAGCGTCACGCGCTGCAGCAGGCGAGCACTGTGGTGTGCACCAGTGAATGGGCGCGCAAGGACCTGCGGGCTCGTTATGGGGCGCTGCCCACGCAGGTGGCCGCACCGGGCACCGATCCTGCCCCGCTGGCTGACGGCAGCTCACCTCCACGGCTGCTGTTCCTGGGGGCGATCACCCCAAGAAAGAACCCGCTGCTGCTTCTGCAGGCCCTTGAACCGCTGGACTCTGTTGGCTGGCAGCTGACTATCGCCGGACCTGCTGGTCCGGACCAGGACTATGTGCACTCGGTGACCGCAGCCGCCCAACGGTGCCGCGGCCGGGTGCAGCTGACCGGGGCTGTCACCGGTGGGCGACTTCAGCGCCTGTGGAATGCGGCTGACCTGCTGGTTCTGCCCTCGCTGGCGGAGACCTACGGCATGGTCGTCACCGAGGGTCTCGCCCGCGGGGTGCCGGCACTGGTGGGTGCCGGCACCGGGGCTGAGGAAGCGCTGGCGGCCGGGCAGGATCCGGCGTGCTCTGAACATTTCTGGAGCCTGCCGGGCCGGGCGGTGGACCCCCGTGACGCGGCCGCGTGGACTGAAGCGCTGGAGCAGTGGCTTCAGCACTCCGAGCTGCGATCCCGATGGCGTGCCAATGCCGCAGCGCTGCGGGATAGACTCCGCACATGGAGGCAGACCGCGACGCAGCTTCGCAGCGCGCTGCAGTGGTGAGCCGTCCCGTTGCCGCTGATTGGCTGGGGTTCAGGCGCGAAGCAGACCACCGGGCGCGGCAGAGCTCTGCCCACCTGGTTGATCGTGTCAGCTCGTGGCTGCGCGAGAGCCTCGGTTCCCATGAGGCGGCGGTGGTGATTGATCTGGGAGCCGGCACCGGGTCGAATCAGGCGTGGTTGGCTCCGCGGCTGCAGGTGCCCCAGCGGTGGATTCTGCTGGACCATGATGCCGACCTTCTGGAATCGAGCACAGCCACCGATGTTGAGCAGGTGGCTGCGACGACTCGTATGGTGGGCTCAGTGGATCAGCTGCCGCAGCTGATGCCTGCGCAGGCTCCGGCGCTGGTCACCTGCGCGGCACTGCTGGACCTGCTCTCAGCCCGGCAGACCGCGCTGATCGCTGAGACGATCAGCGCATCCGGGGCGGCGGCCGTGCTGAGCCTGACGGTCACCGGCGAAGTCTCCCTCACCCCTGCCGACCCTGCGGATCAGAGGATTGCTGCGGCCTTCGATGCCCATCAGCGCCGCGGAGACCTGTTGGGACCCGACGCTGCTGAGACTCTCGCCGCGCAGCTGAGGGACCTCGGAACACACGTGGAGCTTGCGCAGACCGACTGGCTGCTCGATGCCTCACGAGCCGAGTTTGTCAAACGGTACCTGAGGGATCGTGCCCAAGCTGCCGCGGAGTTCGACCCCGCGCTGGCCGAAGCGGCTCAGCAGTGGGTGCAGCGGCGTGTGCAGCAGCTGCGGCGCGACGAGTTGAGCGTGCGTGTGGGACACCACGATGTGGTCAGTGTCCCGGATGCCCCGGCAAGCACGTCTGCGGGCTGAGCGATGATCGCCCGCGGGCAGACCCACCGAAACCGGGCCGCACGCCCGTCCTGGCGCACGGTGGCAGTCGGTGCCGGCCAGGTGCTTCTGACAGCGGCGATCCTGTGGGTCGTCGTCGCACTGTGGGGTCCGGAGAACTTCACCTCTGCGCTTCGCGGGCTGCCCTGGTGGACTTTCGCTGTGGCAGGGGTGCTCGGCGGCGCCGGGGTGGTGACCCAAGCCGCTCGGTGGCGGATCGTGGCCCGGCACCACGGCATAGACGTCGGCGTCGGCGCGGCTGTGGCTCGTTGTTGGCAGGCGGCGTTTCTCAACAGTGTGCTGCCCGGAGGAATCGCCGGCGACGCGCTGCGAGCCGCCGATGACAGCACCGATGCCAAAGCCTCCTCACGCCGTGGTGCATTGGCCAGAGGGTTCGCCGCCATGGCCACTGAGCGGCTGGTCGGCAGTGCTGTGGTGTTCACCGCTGGCGGCGCGGTGCTGCTGCCCCTTGCCCCACTGGCCGGGATCGGGTGTCTGACCGCGGCACTGGTGGCTGTGCTGATCGTCACCCGTTGGCTGCGTCGTCTTCCCTGGGCGGCGATCGTGCAGGTGGTGCTGCTCTCCGTGCTGGGGTGGATGTGCTTCGCGTCTCTCTTCATGGTGTCGGTTGCCGTGCTGGCCCCCTCCGCACCGGTGACGGTGATGCCCAGCTCCGCGGCGGCGGCCTTGGCCGGGATGTCAGTGCCGGTAGGGGTGGGAGGCTGGGGCATCCGAGAGGTCGCAGCGGCGTGGAGCTTCTCCCTCAACGGGCTCGCCTCCGAAGCCGGGGTCAGGGTCTCCGTCGGTTATGGGGTGTTGGCGCTGGTCTCCACTGCCCCGGGTGCGGCCATTTTGTCTCTGCGGCTGATGCCGCGGCTGCGCGGGGCTCGACGCTTCGTGTCCCGCTCACGCACCGGCAGTTCCCACCGCTGAGGAGCTGACTGGTCTATCGAGGAACGTCGTTGCCTGCCAGAGCCGTGGTTGAAGACGAGGGTGCCTTGAGTACAGTTCATCGTATGAGCGAGAGTGCAACGGCGAGGGCAACTGTTCAGATCGACGACGACCAGGTCCGGGTCACCAGGTGGGATTTTCCTCCTGGCACGCAGACAGGAACTCACACCCATGAGTACGACTATGTGGTGGTGCCTGTCTCCCCCGGCACCCTGAAGGTCAAGACTGCTGGTGGCACCGCCGATAATCATCTGGTTCCAGGGTCCAGCTATCAGAGGTCTGCGGGGTCCACACACAATGTGGTCAATGAATCACACACTGAGTGCAGTTTCGTGGAGATCGAACTGAAGCGCAGCTCAGAATGACGACGTCATGACGGGGTCAGCCGTCCGACGGTCGGGAAGTGGCGGTCCCGGTTCGTGGAGCATCGCCTTGACGGTCTCGGGGACGATCCCCGCCCTGGGAGGCCGGCAACGGTGACTGCCGACCAGGTCGAAGATGGCTGAGGCAGCCTCTGCCTGTGCGGGATCATCCTGGACCAAGCAGCGGGTCACGACGGTGGTGTCGAGTCCGATCATGGGGCCTCGGAACTTGCAGCAGTGGTGATCGCTTCGTTCTTGCCCCTCAACGGGTGGGGCCGGGTGCCGACTATGCCACCGCGTGGACCGGATTAATGCGTTGGGCTCATCTTTTTAGCAGACTCCCGGGTGTGTGAGTAGGCTCACGTCGATGACATCTCATTCACACTGACCACATCGAAGGACGGGCCATGACGCAAGAAGCTTCACACCACACACCCCCAGTGGAGGGCCGTTTCAAGCGGAGCCTGGGCTCGCTGGAGATCTTCTTCATCGGATTCGGAGCGATGATCGGCTTCGGCTGGGTCACCCTGACTGCCGGATGGCTCAACGACGCCGGCACCCTGGGCGCGGTATCGGCCTTCGTCATCGGCACCGGCATCATGGCCCTGGTGGGTCTGGTCTACTCCGAGCTGGTCTCCGCTATGCCGCTTGCCGGCGGTGAGCACAACTACCTGCTGCGCGGCTTCGGCCCTCGCCTAGCGTTCATCGGTTCCTGGGGGATCGTGGGCGGCTACATCTGGGTGGTGGCCTTCGAGGCTGTGGCCATTCCGCGGACCGTCGCCTACATCATTCCCCAGGTCAACTCGATTCCGCTGTGGACTGTCGCGGGTTTCGAAGTGCACCTGGTATGGGCTCTGATCGGCGTGGTCACCGCTATCCTGCTGACCGCGCTGAATATCCGTGGCATCAAGCAGGCCAGCTTCTTCCAGACCTCCGTCGTCCTGTTCGTCATCGTCATGGCGCTGGCCCTGATCGCGCTGTCCTTCCTCGACGGGGAACGCGGAAACATGGAGCCCCTGTTCACTGGAGGCGGCGCGGGGATCATCGCCGTTCTGGTGGTGGTGCCCTTCATGTTTGTCGGCTTCGACGTGATTCCGCAGTCCGCCGAAGAGGTCAAGATCGCGCCGCAGCGCATCGGTCGCCTGGTCGTGTTCGCCGTCATCATGGCGGGCCTGTTCTATGTGACCATCCTGCTGACGACCTCCTCCGCTCTTCCGGCCGCCGAAATGGGTGACTTCGATCTGGCTACCGCCGACGCCATGGGAGTGTTGGCCGGCGGAGAATTCTGGTCCAACGTGGTGGTCGCGGGCGGCCTGGCTGGCCTGCTGACCTCCTGGAATGCCTTCCTCATCGGCGCTTCCCGCCTCATTTGGGCTATGTCCAACTCCGGGATGCTGCCCACCTGGTTCGCCAAACTGCACCCCAAGCACCGGACCCCGGTCAACGCACTGCTGTTCATCGGCGGGCTCTCCGTCATCGCCCCGTTCTTCGGCGAGCAGATGATGGTCTGGCTGGTGGACTCCGGCTCCCCGTCGATCGTGCTCACCTACATCCTGGTCTCCGTGGTGTTCCTGATTCTGCGCAAGCGCGAACCGGACATGCACCGCCCCATGCGGATCGGCGGACAGCGGGGCAACACCTTGGGCATGGTCGTAGGCGGCGCCGCCGTGGTGCTGACCATCGGGCTGCTGCTGCTCTACCTGCCGGGCATGCCGGCGGGCCTCGACGTGCCGACCTACGTCATGTTCGGCCTGTGGTGGCTGCTGGGAATTATCTTCCTGGTCCGCATTCCCAGGGGCGTGAAGCCTGGCGTCAACGCCGAAGAGGACCTGGTCAACAAGCTGGCCTCCATGGGCCGGGGCCCCAAGGCGACGCGCCGCTAGTGTCCCGCGCCGTTAGTTCGTTGCAATAGTCGTCCGAGAGATTCGAGGATCTCTTCTGCGGTCTTGGTCCAGATGAAGGGCTTGGGGTTCTCGTTCCAGGCCTTGGCCCATTCGCGGAGGTCCTTCTCCAGCGCTTGCACGCTGCGGTGATCACCGCGTTGGAGAAGGTCGCGGGTGACCTCGGCGAGGAGCCGCTCGACCTGATTGGTCCAGGACGATGTAGGTGGGCGTGAAGTGCATGTGGAACCGGGGATGCTTGGCCAGCCAGGTCTTCACCGTCGGGTGTTTATGGGTGCCGCAGTTGTCGCAGACCACGTGGATATCGAGGTGCTTGGGCACGTTCTTGTCGATCTTGGCCAGGAACTTCTTGAACTCCGTGGCCCGGTGCCGCCGGTGGGTGGAGGCGATCACTGTGCCGTCTCCACGAACAACGGGTCGTTGGAGAGTTTGAACCCATCCGTGCGGTGGGGTTTGAGGTCGAACGCCTTCCACACCCGCCCGATCGTCGACTTCGACAGGCCGGTGCGCTCGGCCATCTTCGACCTGGTCGGCAGTCACCGTTGCCGGCCTCCCAGGGCGGGGATCGTCCCCGAGACCGTCAAGGCGATGCTCCACGAACCGGGACCGCCACTTCCCGACCGTTGGCGGCCGACCCCGAGCCGCTGGGCTACCACCGTATTCGCGTCCCCGCCCGCGCACTCAAGCACAATCCGCGAACGCAACACCAGGGCCTGTGAGGACTTCCTCCGCCGAGACCAGCGGACAAGCTGCTCACGCTCACCATCGGTAAGGGTCAGATCAGTTTTGGGACGCCCCGTTCGTGTCATACCCCCTTCTAAGACATAAATAACGAATTAACGGCGCGGGACACTAGCGCAGCGCCAGCCACAGGGGCGCGAACACGTCCGGATCGTTGAGGTCGACGCCCAAGAGGGACTGCGCGATGCCGATGCGGTGGCGCACGGAGTTGCGATGCAGGCTGAGCTCGCGGGCCACGTTCTCCCAGTGCCCGCGGTGCCGCAGATAGGCCGCGACGGTGCTCACCAAATCCGGGCCCCGGTGCTGCGATAAGGTCCTCACCCACCCTTGGGCGCGCGTCTGCCCCGCATCAGCGGTGCCCACCACTGTGCCTGCCGGAGCGTGGCGCAGTGCACGCCGCAGGTTCGCCATCTCACTGGCCGCCTCACTGAGGAGGATGGGTTCACTCAGCGCCGCAGCCAGTCCCCCAGCCAGCTCCGAAGACTCTGGATCGACCCCCTGATCGGGGCCCGGCGCCGACTCAGAGCTCGCTGTCGTCTGGTGGTCTGTGAGCACCAGGAAGACGACGTCAGACTCGTGGTGCCGCAGCTGGCAGGTCTCCAGCCTCGGCCCCAATGGCGGCAGACCATCGGCCCTGGGCAAAGCGGCTGCGGTGCGCAGCAGGGCGGCGTCGTCGTGCGGTGTGTAGGGGTGCGGGGTGTGGGCGTGCGGTGTGTGGGTGTGCGGGCGCTGCAGCGCTAGGATCCTCACCCGAGGCGGCAGATCCGGCAGGCCGGCATCTTCCGCCACGGTTCGGGCGGCCTCCGGGTGGCCCTGCAACAGCAGCTTCGCCACCGACGCGGCGAAGGTTGCCGCAGTGCTCACCGCAGCGTGGCGCTGCCTAGTTTTGATGGCCAGCAGGGTGCAGACGGTCAGAATGATCTGCCGATCAGCGGCGGTGATCGCTCGCCCGGGCCCCACGGCCAGGAATCCGAGGATATTCTCGCCGTCGGCGATGGGGTACTCCACCACCGGCCGGCCCTTCAGCTGAAAAGTCGCAGCAGAGTGCACGCCGGTGCGGTTGAGCCGCAGCGTCTCCGCTCGCAGCCGCGGCAGCAGACTCTGCACACTGGCTGGCCAGAAAGTGGCTGGCCATTCGGTTTCGGCGCTGGAATCAGCAGGCAGATAGGCGGCCCATCCGTCGAGCTCCTGGGCCAGGCCGCGGATCACTGCGGAAGCAGCGTCTAAGCGCATCGCCGCCCGGGCGAGGGCAGTCTGGGTGCCCAGGCTGCCCATCAGGTCGGCTTTGCCGCTGCGGGCCGAGATCCCCCAGAACGCACGGGAGATGCTTTGGAACGGCACCCGGTCCGGAATGATCAGCAGGTCGATGCCCGCTTCGATGCAGGCCTCGCTGAGGTGTTCGGGCACGTACAACAGCCAGGGACCCAAACCGAGGCCCAGCCCGTGGACGCCTCTGGCGCGCAGCCGTAAGACGTAGTCGCGGATGGAGCCTGCCTCCCCCAGCGGCATTCCGGTGGTCAGCAGCAGCTCCCCGCCCTCCAAATAGGGGGTCGGGTCTTCCAGCTCCGAGACGTGGACGCCGGTGAGGTCTCGGGAGGCTGGCTGTCCTCCGTGGACCGGCTGCAGGTCGGAGCCGAGTTCGGTGCTGAGTTCCAGAAGAGTCACCATGGATGTATTATCCACCACAAAGCGGCGCGTAGTCATAGTGTTCAATGATGGATCGGTGGGGCGGTTCTAGCGTGTACCCATGAGCCAGACACTTTCCCACACCCCTGCCCACACTGCGCCCCTTCCACAGTCCCGCCACCTGGCCACCGAGGTGCCCGGACCCCGATCCCAGCAGCTCCACGCTGATCGCGCCTCGCAGGTGACCGCAGGATTCGGCACCGCACTTCCGGTCTTCGTCAGCCGGGCCGACGGCGGCATCATCGAGGACGTGGACGGCAACCGGCTGATCGACTTCGCCTCCGGCATCGCGGTCACCAGCGTGGGAGCTGCCAACCCGCGGGTCCGTGAGCGGGTCACAGCCCAGCTTCAGCGCTTCACCCACACCTGTTTCATGGTCACCGAGTATGAGTCCTTCACCGAAGTGTGCCGCTGGCTCAATGCCAATACTCCCGGCAGCTTCGACAAGCGCACGGCGCTGTTCACCACCGGTGCTGAGGCCGTGGAGAACGCAGTGAAGATTGCGCGTTCGGCCACCGGACGGCCCAATGTGCTGGTCTTCGACGAGGGATACCACGGCCGGACTCTGATGACCATGGCGATGACGGCGAAGGAGAACCCCTACCGGCTGAACTTTGGGCCCATGCCCACCGAATTCGTACGCGCCGCCTCCGCCAACCCTCTGCGTCTGGAGTCGGGCAAGGGAGCGCCTGAGGGTTCGGCGGACGAGGTGGCCGCCCGGGCACTGGCCTCCGTGGAGGAGACGCTGGCGGAGCACGGTGCTGATTCCTTTGCGGCCATGGTGATCGAGCCGATTCAGGGCGAGGGCGGGTTCGTGGTCCCGGCACCGGGCTTCATCGCCGGGCTGCGCGAGATCGCCGACCGGTACGGCATCGTCCTGGTCCTCGATGAGATCCAGGCCGGCATGGGCCGCACCGGGGCCCTCTACGCCAGCGAACACGAGGGCGTCGCCGCAGACATTATCCTCTCGGCCAAGGCGCTGGCCGGCGGTCTGCCACTCTCGGCAGTCACTGGGCGCACCGAACTGATGAACGCGGTCCACCCCGGCGGCCTGGGCGGCACCTATGCCGGAAACCCGCTGGCCTGTGAGGCAGCGCTCGCGGTGTTCGAGGAATTCGAGGACGGCAGCCTGCTGGCCAACGCGCAAATGATCGAAGACGTCGCCACGCAGGTGCTCGCCGACGTGGTGGAGCAGACCTCCATCGTGGCGCAGTTCCGCGGCCGCGGGGCCATGCTCGCCCTGGAGTTCGCAGACGCCCAGACCCTGAAGCCCCGGCCGGACCTCGCGAAGAAGATCTCCGATCACTGCCACGCTCAGGGCGTGCTGACCCTGACCTGCGGCACCCACGGCAACGTGATCCGGCTGCTGCCGCCGCTGGTGATCGACGAGAGCCTGCTGCGCGAGGGACTGAACGTACTGCGGGCCGCGATCCTCGATGCCGCCGCCTGAGCTGAACCTGACCCGAGCCCAGAAGGACCACGATGACCCAAGACACGCATCCCGCCCCTGCCGCTCTGCGGCTGCTGATCAACGGCACCTGGCAGGAGGGCACGTCCGCTGCCCTGATTTCCGCCAATCCTGCCCACCCCGAGCAGACGGTGGCCGAAGGCCGCCAAGCCACCGAGGACGACGTCGACCGAGCCTTTGCCGCTGCCGCTGCCGCGGGACCTCAATGGGCGCGGACCCCAGTTCAGCAGCGTGGGGTGATTCTGCTGCGGGCTGCCGAGCTGCTGGAGGCCGGTGCGGAGCAGTTCGGCATGGAACTCTCCCGCGAAGAAGGCAAGACGGCAGCTGAGGGCGTCGGCGAAGTCCGGCGGGCCGCTCAGATTCTGCGCTACCAGGCAGCCGAAGGCGAGCGTCAGGCCGGAGAGGTCTTCCACTCCCCCCGGCCCGGGGAGAAGATCCTCGTCACCCGCAAACCGCTGGGCACAGTGGGGGTCATCACTCCGTTCAACTTCCCCATCGCCATACCCGCCTGGAAGATCGCACCGGCCCTGGTGCACGGCAACACCGTGGTGTGGAAGCCGGCCAGCACAGTGCCGCTGCTGGCGATGCGACTGGCGGAGGCGCTGCACGAGGCCGGGCTGCCGGCCGGGGTGCTGAACCTGGTCTTTGGCGGCGGAGCCCTGGGCTCAGCGATCACCCAACACTCAAAGCTGGCCGGGCTGACTTTTACCGGCTCCACCGCCGTCGGCCGTCGGTTGGCTGCGGCGGCGGCTGAGCGCGGGGTCCCGATGCAGGCTGAAATGGGCGGGAAGAATGCCGCCGTCGTACTGGCTGACGCCGATCTGGAGACGGCCGCGGAGCAGGTGCTCTTCGGCGCGTTCCGCTCCACCGGGCAGAAATGCACCGCAACCTCCCGGCTGATCGTGGACGAGTCGGTGGCCGATGACTTCATCGCACGGCTGAAGGCCCGGCTGGAGCGCTGGGTAGTCGGTGACCCCACCGACCCGGCAGTGCATATGGGTCCGCTGATCCACGCCGAGGCTGCCGCTGAGGTGCGCCGAGGGGTGCAGACTGCGATCGATCAGGGCGCCAGCCTCACCTACCGAGGCGCTGTGCCTCAGAGCTCCGAGGACCAGGATGCGTTCCTGCCCGCTACCATCCTGGAGCTGCCGCGCGATGCTGATGCCGCCGAGGCGAACTCCGCCTGGTGGGACGAGTTCTTCGGCCCAGTATTGACCATGCGCCGGGTCAGCGGCGCTCAGGAGGCATTCGACCTGGCCAACCAGGGCAAATTTGGTCTCACCTCAGCGATCTTCACCGAAGACGTCGGTCACATCCTGGAGGCGATGGAGGAACTCGACGTCGGAATTCTGCACGTGAACTCCGAGTCAGCCGGCGCGGATCCGCACGTTCCTTTCGGCGGGGCCAAGGGCTCCGGCTACGGCCCGAAGGAGCAGGGCCAGGCGGCCAAGGACTTCTTCACCCACACCACCACCGTCTACCTGCGCAGCGGCAGCAGCTGAGCAGCGAACCAGCTCGGGCTTGCCCGCTGCGCATCACCAGGTGACGCCTGCGCCCATCCATTGCTGGATTCCAGGTGGAATCCGATGCCATCGCGGCTCAAAGCGCCAAGAATCCAGCAATGGATGGGGCGAGCTGGATGACGGCGCGCGCGGCTGCCCTCGGCGGGTCAGGGCTCACGCATGGTGACCTCGGCGGCCTCCTGGCGGCCGAAGGCCCACAGCACCAGCTCCTCAGGGGCGCCTTCCAGGACCAGCATCGGGTCGCCTGATCGGCCGTGGGTCACCGCACCCACCCCGGGGCTGAGGAAGGTGATGCGTCGTCCTGCTTTGCGTGCTGCTGGGATGAACAGGGTCCGCGACGCCTGATTCCACAGGGCGGCCCGCACCGAGTCGGCCACGCTGCGCCGGGGCTGCTGCTCGGCTTCGGGGTCGGCACGCAGCACGTCTTCGGTGTGGACGTAGAACTCCAAGGTGTTCATCACATTGTCCACCGCCCGCAGCCGGGCCGGGGACCACTGGGGCGGGCCGACCTTGATTCGCTGGAGCAGCGCTTCGAAGCCCAGCTGCTCGAGCTGCTGGTAGGCA
Source organism: Nesterenkonia sp. (assembly GCA_052089225.1). Lineage (GTDB taxonomy): Bacteria > Actinomycetota > Actinomycetes > Actinomycetales > Micrococcaceae > Nesterenkonia. Next base: position 385 of record JBQCZP010000043.1, on the reverse strand, counting down.
CGCGCGGCCTTGTCGCCCACCACCGGCAGCCCGTGGCCGAAGATGGTGTCGGGACGAGAATCACGGGCCACGATGTGAACTGCCAGATCGCGGGTCTTCCAGCCTTCGCACAGGGTCTCTGCCGCCGGGCCCTTCTCGCGCAGGGCTCGCACGAGGGCTCGGCGTTCCAAGGCGGCCGGGGCTGAACTGTCTCGATGATTCATGGTGTTCCTTCCGTACAGTGGTGCTACAACAGTGGTGATAAGTAACCACGGTATAAATATGAGGCACACCGTAACCAAGAATCCTGCGCTGGGACTGAACAGTGGACCCGTCAACAGTGCTGTCCATCACGTGGGGAACATTCTGAGCCCCAAGATAGTTGTAGATGGAAGTAAATAGTGAA
>JBQCZP010000042.1:0-19056 GCA_052089225.1 Nesterenkonia sp. | reverse complement strand
GCTTCAGTGGCCGATTCTGCCCATACAACGGACACGATCAGCCCAACGAAGCGGCAGAATCGGCCACTGAAGCCGCCAAGCGTGGGTGCGGCGGGCGCGAGCAGGAAGCGGCGGGTCGGAGCGGTGAAGGACTCAGGCGACCGTTTTGCGCAGGAAGTCCACCGCTCGGTCCCAGGCCAGCTTCGCCAAATCGGCGTCGTAGGTGCCCATAAGGTTCTCGTCGTTGTGGAAGGCGTGGCCGCCCTCATAGAAGAAGAACTCCACCTCAGCATCGGACTCACGGCGGATCTGCTCCTGCAGCGCCTCGGCCTTCTCCGGCGGGTACATCTGGTCCTGATTGGCGTAGTGTCCCTGCACGGCGGCCTTCAGACCCGTGTAGGTCTCCGGCAGGGCCTGACCCACCCCGTAGAAGGGCACGGCGGCAGAGATCTTCTCACCCTGCTGGGCGGCCTGGGCCAGCACAAAGCCTCCGCCCATGCAGAAGCCGATGGTGCCCACGGTCTTGGAGGTCACATCCTGGTGGGCCAGCAGGAAGTCCGTGGCTCCGGCCAACTGCCGGGCTCCCTCCTCGGCGGGAAGTTTGGACATCATCTCGCCGGCCTCGTCGCCGTCGTGGGTGATCCAGCCGCCGTAGAGGTCAGGCGCCAGCGCCACGAAGCCCTCCGTGGCCAGTCGATCGGCGACCTCTTTGATGTGGTCAGTCAGTCCCCACCACTCTTGGATGACGATGACTCCGGGACCGGATCCCGAGGGCGGTGTGGCCAAATAGCCGTGCCCGGTGTCGGTGACATCTGAGGCGGGCAGGTCGAAAGTGATGTTCTGGTGCGGGGTCTTCTCAGCCACGAAAGGCCTCCTTATGGTAGTGCCTGCGTCTGACCAGCGCCACGTTCGGCGCCGCCTCTCCACCATATCGATGTGCGCCGATGGAACCGAGCCGATGTTGCTCCACGAGCGGAGATCGTCCTCAAACTACGGAACATCACCGTTTACACTGGACTATCAAAATCCATTCGCGCAGTAAGCGGAGGGCTCGACGCGTAGGAACGGGCTGTCATCTGGGCGCGATCCCCTCCGGGAAGACACGACTTAGGCAATAACACCATGACGCAGCCATCGACATCAGCTCAGCAGCACCGACCTACCCGGTCGAGAAGATCACTGCGGGTCATACAGCAGGCTAAGCACATACTTCTTCAGACGAAGCACCTGCGCAAGTCACCCTATACATTCATCATCAGCGTTGCGGTCCTCACCGGGATCGCAGCCATCGGCTCCTCGATTGTGACTGGCGTCCCGCTCAGAGATCCGGAAGGGTTTATGGGCCCTGCCTACATCCGACTTCCTCTCCTGGCGGCACTGATCTTCGGGGTAGCTCTCCTCCCAGCGGGAATTCGGCGGTGCGGCTGGCGCTCGGCTCCCCGCGGGATGGTGGAAGTGGTGCGGTATGAGTGGACTTTCAAAAGAGTGCTCCACATCTGCACTGGTCTGCTGGCGTTCTACCTCTGCTACGTCGGGTACCGCAACCTCAAAAGCGTCCTCCCCATCTACACTGACAAGGTGCTCTGGGACACCGAGCTGGCTCAGCTTGATCAGTGGATATTCGGCGGGGTCAATCCAGCCTTCATCTTCCAGGACATCTTCGGAGTGGACCTCAGCGCCGTGTTCCTCTCCTTCATCTATCTGGCCTACCTGCCGCTGGTACCTATCAGCGTCGGGGTGGTTCTGGTGGCCTGCCGTGATCTGTATGTCGGCGCCTGGTACGCCACTGCCATCAGCCTGAACTGGGTGATGGGGGTCCTCAGCTACTATGCTCTGCCCGCCGTAGGGCCGATCTACTATCAGCCGCAGTACTACCAGGCGCTTCCCGAGACCGGCACCAGCGGCCTGCAGGCTTCCCTGTGGGAGAACAGAACAGAGTTTTTGGCCGACCCCGTTGCTACCGATGTGATCCACGGTGTGGCCGCCTTCGCCTCACTGCACTGTTCGGTGACTTTTGCGATGGCGCTGTTCGCGCACAAGACGGTTCAGAATGCAGTGCTGCGATGGTCTGCGTGGGCCTTCTTCGGCCTGACCTTTCTGTCGACCCTCTATTTCGGCTGGCACTACTTGGTAGACAGCGTTGCCGGCGTGTTCATCGGCTGGCTGTGCGTTGCGATCGGACAGTGGGCCACCAGAAAGAGGAGAGCGACTGACCCCGCTGATCACGACCGCCCATCGGCGGCGGGCGTCTCACCGCCGATTCAACGGCTGGAGTGAACTGACTGGGACGACTGAGGCAAGCAGCGGCACCAGCTGCAGCTGCGTGCTGGCCGGGCCTTCAAATCGTCCAGAATCACCACTAGCGTAGTGACATGGAGCACAGTGCGGCGGACTCCCACCACTATCTCTCCCACGCAGTCGCGTTCGGGCTGCTGATCGGCGCGGCGATGGGGCTGCTGTTCCTGGAGAACATCGGCTTCGGCGCGGCCATGGGTGTGGCCTTCGGAGTTCCGCTCGGCATCAGCCTGGACGCACTGCACAACAACGACGACGATGATTCCGACTAGGTGCGGAGGCGGAGGCAGCTGCAGCATCGGAGCACAGCCGCTGGGGAGCGCAAATGAATCAGCTGAAGCACTTTCAGCATCCGCGGTTCGCCCGGCGCTGGATCAGGCTGAGCGCTGGACTCGAGCACCGAGGCTTGGCCGGGCTCCGGGAGCAGACATTGGCCGGCCTGGCCGGACGGGTCATCGAGGTCGGCTGCGGCAACGGCCTGAATTTCCGGCACTATCCGGCGGCGGTGGACGAGATCCGCAGGGTGCTGCGCCCGGGTGGGCAGCTGCGGTTCCTGGAACACGTACGTGCCCGGAACCGCATGGGGGCCCGGTTCCAGGATCTGATCAGCCCGATCTCGGCCAAGCTCAACGCCGGGTGTCGGCAAGGTCGCGACACGGCTTCGGCCATTGAAGGTGCTGGGTTCGCCATGTCCGCCCTTGAACGGTTCTCCTTCCCCGATCATCCCTGGGTGCCGGGACAGCCGATGATCCGCGGCTCGGCTGCCCTTCCCGGCGAGACTCCAGTCTGATCAGCCGGGCTCGCCCCAGCCGCCGTAGGACTGGGGAGAGTCCGGGTATCGCGAGCGTAGGAACTCGCTGACCACGGCCGCCCCCAGGTCTTCCGGGTCAGGTGCGACGACGCGGCCCCTGACCCTGGATGCCATCGCATCGAGGAACTGCTCCAGCCCTGGGTCGTCGCCGAGCCGGAAGAAGGTGGTCTCTGTGCCGTGCCGTCCTACCCGGTCCAACTCGGCTACGGTCGAGCGCAGGGTCTCCGGTTCCGGGGGGTAGGAGAACCACGCCTCACCGTGGCGCAGCAGGTGCGCGGTCGGCTCGCCGTCGGTGACTACCAGCAGCACCGGCTGCATCGTGGGATGGGAGCGGAAGAACCGGGCCGCCAGCAGCAGCCCGTGGTGCAGGTTTGTGCCCTGCTCCCTCCACGGGGAGAGGCCGGTGAGCTCGTCGATGCCCACCCGCTGGGCGTACCGGCCGAAGTTGATCAGCTGCATCGCATCGCCGCGGAACCGGGTAGAGACCAGGTGGTGCAGTGCCAGTGCGGTGCGCTTCATCGGCACCCACCGACCCTCAGCGGCCATCGAGAACGAGGTGTCCACCAACAGAGCGACGGCGGCCTGGGTGCGGGCCTCGGTCTGCTGGACTTCGACGTCTTCGATGTGCAGGCGCAGCCCGGCCCGCGGGTCCTCACCGGCTGCTGCGGTTCGGGTGAGCGCGTTGGTGACGGTCCGTGGGATGTCCCAGGGCTCGACGTCGCCGAACTGCCACGGTCGTGAGGATCCGGTGAGCTCACCGGCGGCCCCGGCGTGGCGGGTATCGCGCTCTCCCGCTCTGCCTGAGAGTCGGCCGGCGGCATCGCGCAGCAGCGACTTTCCTAATCGGCGCATGGCAGCCGGGGAGAGCCGCAGGTCGCCGTCGGATCCGCGGCGCAGCAGCCCGGAATCGCGCAGCGCCTTCTCCAAATCGGCCAAAGTGCGCGCATCAACAGCGGCCGTCTCGTCGAGCTGGCGGGAGAGCTTGTCGACGTCGATATCGGAGAGCGTGGACCCCGGATACGACTGGGAGAGCTGCTCGCCCAGTTCGTCCAGGTCAGCCAGGTCCTGCAGCGCTCCGGTGCCGTCACCCAGACCCAGGCCCTGGTCGCCGTCGAACTGCTCGGATCCGCTCCAGTCCTCCCCGGGGCGCAGGCCCTGCAGGTTGGCGTCCAGCCGGTTCAGCTGGTCCATCAGCTGCTGGGAGCCGAATGCCTGGGCGGAGAGCTCCATCAGTTCCTCGCGCTGTTCGGGGCTCATCGAGGCCATCATCCGCGCCGCCGCTGCCGAACGTTTTGCCAGGGTGTCGATGAGCTCATCGATGTTCTGCGGGTTCTCCGGGAACTGGCCACCGTGGCGGGCCATGAATTGATCGAAGTCGGCTTGGGTGTCTTCGCCGCGGGCGTGCTTGTCGAGCAGATCGTTGAGATCACTGAGCATCTCGGAGATTGCCGCCCGGTCATCAACGGTGGCGTTCTGCATGGCGCTCTTCATCCCGGCGAAGCGCTGATCGAGCATTTCGCGTCCCAGCAGGTCTTTGATCTGCTCGTACTTCTGCCGGGCGGTGCTCGACTGCCAGTCGTAGCCGGAGAGTTCGGAGACCGCGGCCGCCGTCGAGTCAGGCAGGCTCTCCATCTGCATCTCGCGGAAGGACCGGTCGGTCTTGTCCATCCGGACGTCGCGGACCAGCTGCTTGCGCTCCTCCAGAACCGCCTCGTCGAGCAGCTGCTTGATCTCCTGCAGAGTCCCGTCGAGGTGATGGCGGCTCAGAATGTCCTGACGCCGCTGGGCCACCCGGCGGGCCAGATCGTCGAGACCGGTGGTGCTGCGGCTGCCGCGGCGCAGATATTCGCGCATCGCCTGCTCGGGAGAGTATCCGGCCATCACCTCATCGGCGATCTCTTCCAGCGCCTCCGAGAGGTCAACCGGCGGGGCAAGCGGATCCGGACCGCCGGTGTAGCGTCCGTATCGCGATGATCGTCCGGGACGCATACCGATCCTTTCTGCCACGTGGTGGCGCTGGGCTGACAGCTCAGGGCTGGGCTGACGGCTCAGGGCCGTGCTGATGGCTCAGGCCTGCGCTGGTGCGAGGAGCCCCAGCAGCGGCCAGGAGCTCTGGTCAGCCGTATATGGTCTGTCCCTCCCCCGATTCCTTCGACAGTTCTTGGGCGAGGTAGAGCCCTTCAAGGGCCAGTTCGACCGCACCGGCCCGCACCCCCGGGCTGAGCTCCTCCGCGCGGGCATCCGCCTCATCGGCGTCGTCGTCGGGGACACCGTTGGCCAGGCGTGCGGCAATCTCCTGGTAGAGGTTCGGCGCTTGGCTCTCAGACAGGTCCGGAAGCTCTGCCAGGAATTCGCCGGCGGTGACGCGCTCGCCGGTGGTGATGGTCTGCGACCCGTCGAAGGCGTCGATCAGCGGCCCGAAGTCGAGCCCTGCGAACCGTGCGCGGGCGGCCTGCGCGACGGCGGTGCGCAGCAGATGCTGCAGGACGGCGTCCTCACGGCCCTCCTCACCGGATTCGAACTCGATCTTTCCCGACAGCACCTCAACTGCGGTGTCGAGGTCGACCAGGCGGGCGACCGGCTCCTCCTCGCCGTCGTGAGCTCCATCGCCGCCGCTGCGCACGGTGGCCCGGTGCAGCGCCGCCGCCGCGATCGTCTCTGCCCCGGCGATCGCGAACCGTGCAGAGACCCCGGAGGACTGGTTGACCGCAGGCGAGGCGCGCAGCGCGCGGGTGAACCGGGCGAGGATCTCCAGCAGCACATCCGACACTTCGGCGGTCAGGTTGGCCTCCTGGCGGATCACCGCGATTTCGTCGTCGAGCTCGAGGGGGTAGTGGGTGCGGATTTCGGCGCCGAACCGGTCCTTCAGCGGGGTGATGATCCGCCCACGATTGGTGTAGTCCTCCGGGTTGGCCGAGGCCACCATCAGCACATCCAGCGGCAGCCGCAGCACGTAGCCGCGGATCTGGATGTCGCGCTCCTCCATCACATTCAGCAGCGCGACCTGGATCCGTTCGGCCAGGTCCGGCAGCTCGTTCAGGGCGACGATGCCCCGGTTGGCCCGCGGCACCAGCCCGTAGTGGATGGTCTCCGGATCGCCCAGCCGCCGACCTTCGGCCACCCGCATCGGGTCGACGTCGCCGATCAGGTCCGCCACTGCCGTATCCGGGGTGGAGAGCTTTTCGACGTAGCGCTCTGAGCGGTGCTGCCAGGCCACCTGCAGCTGCTCTCCCTCGGCCTGCGCACGGCGGATCGACTCGGTGGTGATCGGCTCGAAGGGGTGCTCGTTGAGTTCGGATCCGGCGATCACCGGCGACCACTCATCAAGCAGCGTTTCCAGGGTGCGCAGGATGCGGGTCTTGCCCTGCCCGCGCTCGCCCAGCAGCACCACGTCGTGCCCGGCGATCAGAGCCCGCTCCAGCTGCGGGATGACGGTGCGCTCGAAACCATGCAGCCCCTGCCAGGGGTCTCGGCCCGCCGCCAGAGCAGTGAGGAGGTTTTCGCGCATCTCTGCGCGCAGCGATCTCTGGCGGTGCCCGGAGGCTCGCAGCTCACCCAGGGTGCTGATCTCAGGAATCTCGGCAGTGCTCACGTTCTTCACGCTAGCCCCGGTTCGCGTGGGAGTCGAGAGGCTTGTGGCGAACACGGTGCTCAGAGGGACGGCGCTCAGCTGAGCCGCGTCCCAGCCGCCGTCCAACCCCTCCGCGCCGTCCGTCCCCCTCCGCGTCTTGAGTGGCCGATTCTGCCCATGTAAGCCGCGGAAGGCCGAGGTTCTAGAGGCAGAATCGGCCACTGAGCGAGGTAGCGCCGTTCACCGGCGGATCTGCTGCACTTCAGCCCAGAACCCGGGCAGGCTGCGGCGGTGCCTAGACTGAGACGGTGATGGCAGAGCAGACCCAGAATCCGCCGACGGTGATCCTGCTGGTGCGGCACGGTCAGACCCCGACCACCGGCCAGGTGCTGCCCGGCCGCGCACCCGGGCTGCACCTCTCCGAGCACGGCCGCGAACAGGCCGAGCGGGTTGCCGAACGCCTCTCGGTGATGGACCTGAGCGCGGTCTGCTCCTCCCCGTTGGAGCGGACGCTGGAGACCGCTGCCCCTACCGCCGAGCGTGCCGGGCTGACGGTGAGAGAGGACCCCGGTCTGCTGGAGGGCGAGTTCGGTGACTGGACCGGCGCCAAACTCACCGAGCTGGCCAAGCTGCCGCAGTGGAGCACGGTCCAGCAGCGACCGGCCGACTTCCGCTTCCCCAACGGGGAGAGCTTCGTGGAGATCCGCGACCGGATGACCGCCACGCTGGCCCGCATCCGCCGCGAGCACCCCGGTGGAACCGTGGTCTGCTTCTCCCACGCTGACCCGATTCGCATCACCGTCTCCGAGGCTCTGGGCAGCCCGCTCAACGCCTTCCAGCGCATCAGCATCAGCCCCTGCTCAGTCTCCGCGATCGCCTATCCGCAGCCCACGGGCAATAACGACGCCGCAGTCCAACCGCCCGATGACGGCCACAGTGTCCTCACGGTCAACTCGACCCACGATTCACTGGCTGATCTTCGGCCATCCTGAACGCTTGACTATGAAGGTTGAATCGGAGGTCCTGCAGCAGGGCGCGATTGAGCTGCTGGGTCAGCTCGCACAGTCCTCGAACGAGACGTTCCTCGTCGAGCTCACCTACGACGACGCCCAGCACTGGGCCATCTACAAGCCTGAGCTGGGCGAGCGCCCGCTGGCCGACTTCCCACCCGGGCTCCACCGCCGCGAGCGCGCCGCCTACCTGCTCAGCGAGGCCCTGGGTTGGGGCATCGTTCCGACGACCATCATCCGCGACGACGGGCCTTTCGGTCCCGGCTCGCTGCAGCACTTCATGGTCCACGACCCCAACGAGCATGCCTTCACTCTGCTGCCCGGCGCCCCTGCCCCTGCGGGAGTCTCCGATACTCACAATCAGCTGCGCCGGATCGCGCTGTTTGATCTGATCACCAATAACGCCGACCGCAAGGCCGGCCACGTCCTGCGCGGCGACGACGGACACCTCTGGGCGATCGACCATGGCCTGTGCTTCTCAGCAGAACCGAAGCTGCGCACCGTGCTGTGGGACTTCGCCGGTGAAACTATCGACCCCGAGCTGCTCGCGGCTCTGGAACCGGTGGCAGAGCAGATCCCCGACGACGTCGCCGCGCACCTGACCTGGCTTGAGGAGGTCGCCCTGACTGACCGTGTCCGCGAGGTCCTAGCCTGCCGGCGGTTTCCGGAGGACCTCACCGGCATGGCGTTCCCCTGGCCGCTGGTCTGAGGCATTCTCCCTGGCAGCCTCACGCGAGCCCGGCGGTATGGACCGCGGTCTACAAATTGTCTACACTGGGAATATGGCTTCTGAGGACACCACCACTGTCAGGATCCGCCGCCCGGACTCCGAACGGCTGCAGTCCCTGGCGAAAGACCACCAGACAACAGTGGTTGAGACGCTTCACTCAGCCATCGACGCTCTGGAGCGTCAGAACTTCCTGCGCGGACTCAATGAGGACTACCAGCGACTTCGCGCCGACCCTGAGCGCTGGCGAGAGTATGTGGAAGAGCGCCAGGAGTGGGACACTCTGGCGTGATCTGGAGGGGAGAGGTCCACGACATCGATCTGGGCCAGCCCGTCGGCCACGAACCCGGTTTTGTGAGGCCGGCTGTGGTGATTTCCTCCGACATTCTTAACAACGGCCCCGGCGGGCTGGTGGTCGTCGTCCCAGTCACCACTGCAGCCTATGGGCTGCGAAGCCACATCGAATTGGAGCCTGGTGCCAGCGGTCTGGACCACACCTCGTACGCACGCTGCGACCAGCTCAGAGTTGTGTCAGCCGATCGTCTCAGTTTTCGTCGAGGGATCCTCGCTCCGGACTCTTTCCGACTCATCGAGCAGGCATTGCGATTCGTCCTCGAACTCTGAGGAGCCCGGTTGCCGCCTGGGTCACTGGTGTTCATCCAGTGCTCGCTCGATGGCAGCGAGCGCGAAATCCCACGGGATGCGTTCCTGTTCGAGTCTGACCTCGCCGAACTCCTGCAGAGCGGCGAACCCGTCTCGTTCGGGACCGGTGAGGTGGTCGGGCAGGGTTCTGGGAGCGTCTTTGCGGTCGGGGCCGGCCAGATCCAGGTGCTCTTTCAGCGTGCCGCGGTCCATCAGCACCGAGGACGTCTGGGGCAGGGCAGCCCGAACTATGGACAGGATGCGGAAGCCGTCGACGTCGAGATCTCCCCAGTAGATGACCGGGCACTCGCGCAGCCAGCTGATCGCGGCGGGACTCTTGGCCGCATAGCCCGCACTGTGGACGGCGATCACCCCGGACATCTGCGGCAGGGCGAGCAGCGTCTGGAGGTTCTCCACCATGATCACCGCCCGCGGCGCCACCTCCAAGCGGTTCAGCTCTTCCACCGGTGCCGAAAGGTCGCGCAGCCCTGCAGGTGCTGAACCGTGGTCCAGGAAGCGCAGCCGGATCAGACCGGGGCCTCTGAGCAGGCCCAACGACGCCGACCCGGTGGCTGCCGAGTAGAGCGGCTCGACGATGGAGGAATGCTTCTCCAACCACTTGCTGTCGACCCCGCGGATGGGCATCTGGCGCGGATAGATCCCCGGCGACGGGTGAGTCAGCAGCCAGTCCAGGGCATCACGCAGCCGCGTGTATTCCACGACGGTGAGCTCGGTAATCTTCTTCAGCCGACGCCGCACCGCGTCCGGCACGTCCTCGACCGGGGTGGTGGCCTCGGCACTGTGACGGCGCAGCAGGTCCACCAGCTCCTCAGCGCGGTGCGCAGCTGCCGCCCAATGTTTCTGCCTTCCGGCGAAGGCCGCCGCATCGGCCGGCTCATGGAGCGCCAACCGGGCCGGGACGCGCTGGGTTCCCGCGCTGGCCCACTGCCGGGACTCCCAGGTGATCGTGGCCCCGCGGCTCAGCTTCTGCTCTTCAGCCCGCCAGTGCGCGACCCAGTCAGCCGCAGCCGTGGCATCCGCCAGCACCGTTTCTTGGGTGGGCGGATGCAGAGGAGCATCCATCGGCGGGGCTTCGCATCCGACCACCGCCCATTCAGCAAACTTCCGGTCGTAGAGATTCTGCGCCTTATGCCGGGCCTGCTCGACGGTGATCACGTATCGTCTCCGAAGAGCATCTGCTGGTCGTTGTCGGCCTCAGCGAACCCGTTCTGCTCCGGCGAGCGGTGCTCCGCGTCCTCTCTGTGGTGCTCTGCTGCCGGCCCGGTCGCAGCATCACCGGCACCGACTGCACCGGTCCCGACAGCCCCGTCCCCAACAGCACCCAGCCGCCGGTCGTCGATGCTGACTTCTGAGGCGTAGGACTTCATGCCGTCGGTGCTGGTGACCAGCGCGATGCCGCCCACATAGTCCTCCAGCACCTGCAGCATCTTCAGCGGGGTGGCCAGGATCATGTGGAACCCGAATTCGGCGAAGATGTCCAGTGCCATGCGGGTGAACCGGGCGTCGGCCTTGTCGAAGGCCTCGTCCATCACGATCGAACCGTAGCTGGGGGTCTCCTCCGTCTCGCGGGTCAGCTGGTAGCGCAGCGCGGCGGCCAGGCAGAAGATCACCAGTTTCTGCTTCTGGCCGCCGGAGCGGCCGCGTCCGGATTCGTGATAGTCGACGACGACGCCCTCAGCGTCCTTCTCCAACCCCAGGAACTGCACGTGGCGGCGGGTGTCCAGGCAGTGTCCGCGCCAAGTTCTGTCGGCGGCTTCGGAGGATCCCAGCTGCCGCATGACCCGGGCCAGCACCGCGAACCGTTCCTCCATCTGCTCCGCCGTCTCTTCGCCGATGGCCAGCCCCCCGGATGCGATGGTGTTCAGGTCGGCCAGAAACTCGCGGGCCACTGCGGGACGGGCTTCTTTGACTTGGATCTGCAGCCATCGGCCGCGGTGGTCGAAGCGGCTGCGCATCAGCGACTCGTTGATCGGGTCCACCCGTCGGCGAATCTCCGTGGGTGCCCGGCGGATGCGTTCGGCCAGCAGTCCGATGTTCTGCTGCGACTGGTCCCGCAGCATCTGGAAGAACCGCTGCTCGAAGTCCGGCAGCCGATCCGCGCGCAGACTCTGCAGCACCTCCAGGTAGTCGGCGCGGGTCTCCACCCCGTCACTGAGGTCTCCGGCGGCAGCGGGCCAACGGCTGCGGAATTCGAAGGTGATCCGGGCGATCTGCTCGGCCGCCTGGGACTGCTGACCGGAGGATCGGCGGATCTGCTCGTTGAGGGCCCTGCCGACCTGGCGGGCGTCGGCGTCGATGCTGGCGTGGGTCACGCTGCGTTGGGTGCGGTGGCTGGCGAAGACCTCTTCCAGAGCGGCCGTGACTTCGGCCTCCAGCGCCGGCACCTCAGTGCTGCGCAGCTGCTCCAGTGATCGTTGCAGACGCTCCAGTTCGGCCTGCGCGGCCAGCAGCTGTTTGGCCGCCTCCCGCTCCTGATCTGCTGCTGCTCTGCGCTGCTGCTCGGCCTCCTGAAGCTGCTTCTGGGCCCTTCTCAGGTCTCCGTCGCCGGCCAGCAGCGTGGTCCGGGCGGTCTCGGCCTGCTGAAGCTCCGTCTGCCGTGCTGCGGCGTCGACCTCGTCCCAGGTGAGGCTCTGCACCTGCTGCAATGCTCGCAGCCGGTCGCGGTGGGCGTGCTGGGCGCTGATGGCAGCTCCGAGATCCTTATCGATGGCTGTGATCTGCTCATCCAGCTGTCGGCGCAGCGCCAAGAAGTGCTCGGTCTTGTCCTCGTTGCCGAAGCCCAGCACCCACCGGGACCGGTCGGTGACTTCGAAGGTGTCGTCCTTCTCATAGGTGCGCGGACCACGTTTGACCTGTCCGGCACGGGTGACTCCGCGATCGAGGCCGCCCAGCTGTTCGGCGGACTCCACGCACGGGTAGTCGAACCTGCGGCCCAGCTCGTGGTGCAGCCAGCCCTGGATCGACGATGAGGCCGTGTCGCTGACCTCCACCCGGTAGATCAGGGAGTCTTCACTGGCTGGTTTTGCCGGTGACCCTGATTCGGCCGGCACGGTGCTGAACTGCAGCCGGGCTCCCAGGTGGTGGGCATCTGCGGCTGCCGAGACGGCGAACTCCTGGGCGGCCGGGACCAGCATCACCGCAGCCACGGGCCGCAGCACCCGCTCGATGGCTCCGGTCCAGTCGGCGTAGTCGCCTCTGACCTGCAGCAGCTCTGCAGCGAAGGGCAGCGATCTCTCCGGCACACCGGCGGCCTCGGCGATGAGTGTGCGGGCAGCCAACAGACGCTGCCCCACGTTGGAGCGGCTCTTGCGCAGCGCCTGAAGTTCGGCGTCGACACCGGCCAGCTGCTGCTGCGCCTCAGCTTTGCGCGCCATGACCTCTTGGGCCTGCTGCTGGTTCTGCTCGGCAGTGGCCGAGGCTTCTGTGACCATCTGTTCAGCGGTGGAGTGCAGCTGCGCCATTTCGGCCTGGTTCTCCGGAGTCGGCAGGTCAGCATCCGCCAGCACCCGGCTCATCTGCGCGTGCCGGTCCCGGGCAGCGCTCAGTCTCTCCCGGCGTGCGCTGATGCGTTCTTCCAGGGCTTCCAGCTGGGCGCCGCCGCGGGCATCTACCGCTGCAGCGGCATCACGCTGAGACTGGTCGGCGGCGGCCAGTGCGGATTCCGTCTGAGTGTGGGCCGCCTCGGCCTCACTGCTCGTCTGCGCCGCCTCCTGCTGGGCCTGTTCGGTCAGCTGCACCTTCCAGGTGTGGGTAAAGTCTTCGAGCGCATCGTTGAGCTGCTCGGTCTGCTGCTGCTCGGCCACAGCCGCCTCATACTGGGCCGCAGCCGGCTCCAACGGCTGCAGCAGACCGATCTGCTCCCGGGCACGGACCACTGCCCGGTGCGCCTCAGAGAGTTCGGTGAACTGCTCGACGGCGCGGTCTGCCAGCACAAAGGTCTCCGGCTCATCCAGCATGAAGTCACGGAACAGGTCATCGAGGCTGCCTAGGTTCTTGGCCGCCTGGGTCCGGTGCAGCAGCACGGTGGCGCGCTCACCCAGATTGCCCAGCTCCCGGCTGAACCGGGCGGCGAACCGGGAGTGCTGCTTGTGCACATAGGCCTGGGGGTGGGCCTTCTTCAGCTCACGCTCCTTCAGCCCGTTGATGGCGTAGGGCTGCAGATCCAGCAGTTCAATATCTTCGGCGGTGATCATGTGCAGCTCGGAGACGTCTGCCGGCACCGATGCCCCGCGTTTGGCGTGGAAGAGCTTGACCAGATGCTGGTGCTTGCCGGTGCCGCTGCTGTAGCGCAGCAGCAGTCCCGACCAGGTGCCGCCGGTCTCCTTGCCGGTTGCGTCCTTGGCCGGGCGCAGGTACTGGGTCGTGATCTCGCCGGTGTCACTGTCGGTGCCGCGGCTGTGAGCACCGCGGACATAGGTCAGTACGGTCCGGTCATTGCCGCGCGAGGAGCCGTCGGCGGCGGCTGCGTTGAATGTGGCGCGCATCCGCGGGGTCAGCACTGCGGTGATCGCATCAACCACTGAAGATTTGCCGGACCCAGAGTGGCCGGTGAGCAGAAAGCCGCTGCGCGGGACCTCCAGAGCGTGGTGGCCGTCGAAGGTGCCCCAGTTGACCAGCTCAATCCGGTCCAGCCGCCACTGCCCCGGCTGTGCCACCGCCTGCCGTGGGGCGGCTGCTGGTGCTTCCATGGTCATGCTCCGCCCCCTCCGTGGAACTGCTCGTCAGCGTCTTCGAACCCCGCGTCCTCCTCAGTCTGCCCTGCGGCACGGACACGGTCGACGTCGTCGTCGGCTGCCTCTCCGTTGTGCTCGCCGCGCAGCTGGGCGTACTCATCGCGGACCGCTTGGATCTGCTCGGGACCGAAGACCAGCCGCAGCACCGGCGAAATCTCAAAACGCCCGTCCACGTGGGAGGTAGCGGTGCGCTGCAGGATGCCCAGGCTGTCCATCTTGTTCCACGAGGCGTTGATGCGTTTGGCGAAGCCAGCATCGTCGGTGGAGACCTGGGAGCGATAGGCCTGCAGGTGCTCGTAGATCTCCTCTCTGCCCACAATGACCCGTCCGCCGCCGGTGGCCGAGACCAGTTCGCGGCGCAGCTGCAGCAGCATGGCGGTGTCCATCAGGGTCAGTGGGGAGGTGCGCACCACCTGCGGGGCATCCTGGTCATAGGTTTCAGCGTTGCGGACGAAGGCGACCCCACGCTCATCGTCGATCACCAGGTCCAAGAACATATCGGCCAGTCGGGAGCGGATCTCATCCGTGTCGGCCAGCAGGGCGCGCCAGTTCCTCGGATGCCGCTTCGCCGACACATAGGGGCCCTTGATCAGCGCGGCCAGAACGGTTCGCGAACCGCTGCGCAGGGTGCCGGTGTCACGCTCCCACAGCCGGGTGCTCACCTGCTCCTCAGGTACGACGACGCCGTCGTCGACGGCCTGAGCGTCGCCCGCCTGAGCGGTGGCCGCATCCGGGTCGGAGGACTCATCCTGGTCGGTGAGCTCAGTCAAGGCTGCTCCTTTCGAACAGGTAGAGGGGGACTGTTCCCCAGCGCTGCGTCTGTGGACTGTGGGCCGGGCTCCAGGTGATCTCTTCGCTGCCCTCGGCGGCCCGGGAGCCCAGCTCCTCGGCCAGCACCAGCAGCCCGATCACTGAGGCTGCCCCCTGGGTCGCTGGGCGGTGGTGCAGGATCTCGGCGATCGTGGAGGTTCCGCGCTCGTTGAGCACCTCGGCAACGTTGGTCTTCAGTTCGGTCATATCAATCTCGGCCTCGCGGACGCTGGCACGCAGCTGCTCCAGGTCCACCGGCGGCGCCTCGGCGGTGGTGGCGGCCTCCGCACCGGCACTGTCTGCGGGGTTGTGCAGCTTCAGCGCCGAGACGCTGGACACCGGCACCCCGGTGAGTCCCAACTCTAGGTCCAGCACCTGATACGGCTGAACCCCTGCGGCGAAGACTTGGTTCGCTTCGGCCAGGCCGCGGCGGATCAGGTCATTGACCATCCGATCCTCGGCGAGCTCCTGGGACTGGACGAATCGGCGCAGGCTGCGGGAGAGCGAGGTCATCACCGCATGAATCTCCGACGACGAGTCCTGCATCGCCGGCAGCAGTCGACGCAGTCCGTGCCGCTGGCCCGGGGTCAGGGAGTTGGCGAAGGGTCGCTGCAGCAGCTGGTCGACGTCGTCCTCCACCGCTGCGGTGCGTTCGGGATCAAGGATCAGGGCGTAGAAGGCGGTGAACGATTTGCCGGCTTCGGACTCCTGCAGCAGGTCGACGCCGCGGAAGATATCGTCCAGCACAGCCCCGCGAGAGTCGGGCTCTTCGATCAGCTGAACGCGCAGGCCGCGGTTGATCTCTTCGAGCTCGCTGCGCAGGCGCACAAAATCTTCGGGCAGCTCCGAGGCCAGGGCCAGCACGTCGGTGGCCTGCTCGGAGGCGGCAAATTGGGACAGCGTCTCCACTTCCCCGGCCTCCAGGGCGGCGATGCGCTGATCCAGCTTCTCCCGCTCGCCGCGCAGAGCCTCGATTCGCCGGGTGGTGTCCGGGTCGGTGTCCACCGTCAGCCGATGCACCCGGTCAACAATGGTGGAGAGCCTGGATTCGGTCACACTGCTGCGCGGGGCGGTCAGCTCCTGGACGAACCGGATGGCCGCCAGGGCGCCCTCGGAGAGCGCGTAGAACTCTTCGCGGGCCTGGCCGGCTCGCCGGATGAGAAACCCCTGGGTCAGCCAGGTGCGCACGTACTGCACCGCCGTTTGGGGCAGCTCGAAACGGCCGGTGTCGCGCAGTTCGCTCAGGTCAGCCTCGGCGGCTTCGAACAGTTCGGCGGCCGGCAGCTCGCGCGTCTCACCGGCCAGATGCTCACCGAGGATGGCAATGGCCGCCGGGGCATTGGCCGAGCGCAGCAGCGCCAGGGCCGCGTTCTCCTCGATCAGCCTGCGGGAGCCCAGCGCGCGCCTGATGACGGTCATTGTTCCAGCTTACCGACCACTGCGACCGCGCCTGAACTGCGCGCTTGCGGCACCAGCTCTGTCCCCGACAGTTCACGCACTCTAGACTGAGCGCACCGCAGCACCGTGAAGGGGTCAACAACCGAACAGTTCTCCACCAGTGATTGACGAACAGGACTCAAGACGATGACGCCGGAATCCATAGGTTTTGCCATAGTCCTTTTGGCAGCGGTCATGCTGATCGGCAAGCTCATTCGGGTCAAGGTGCCCTGGGTGCAGAAGCTTCTGCTGCCCAGCTCCATTGTGGCCGGGTTCATCGGGCTGATCTTAGGTCCAGGGGTCCTGGGTCAGCTCAGCGGAATCACCGGGTGGACGTGGCTTGAGGACGGCGGGCTCTTCACCACCGAGATCCTCGACATTTGGAGCGCGCTTCCGGGGCTGCTGATCTCTGTGGTCTTTGCCACCCTCTTCCTTGGGACACGGATTCCCTCACCCAAGCGGGTGGTCCAACTTGCCGGGCCGCAGGTCTCCATCGGCTTCGCCTACGGTTCCGGCCAGTATGTGATCGGCATCCTGCTGGGCATCCTGGTGCTGAGCCCGTTCTTCGGCGTCGACGCCTTCTTCGGCGCGCTGATCGAGATCGCGTTCGAGGGCGGCCACGGCACCGCGGCCGGCATGACCCCGGCCTTCGAGGAAATGGGCATCCCCGAGGCAGCTGACCTGGCGGTGGCGATGGCCACAGTGGGCCTGGTCACCGGCATCGTCGTCGGGGTGGCCGTCATCAACTGGGGCGTGCGCACCGGGCGCACACAGGTCCTCAGCCACACCTCCGAGCAGTCCGACGGCGAGCTGCGCGGCCTCTACTCCGCGAGCGACGACGTCCGGGCGGGGCGGCTGACCACGCGTCCGGGCTCCATTGAGCCGCTGACCCTCCACGTGGCAGTGGTGGGGCTGGCCATCATCATCGGCTGGCTGATCCTGGAGGGGCTGGTCCTCATTGAGGATCTGCTCTGGGGCCAGCCGGAGTCAGTCTGGCCAGGTGCCGACGGTGAGGGGACCACCCTGCTGGGCTATGTGCCGCTGTTCCCCCTGGCCATGATCGGCGGGGTGATCATCCAGATCTTCCTGGACAGGACCGGACGCACCCACCTGCTCGATGTCGGGCTGATGAAGCGGGTTCAGGGCCTGGCGCTGGACATACTGATCGTCGCCGCACTGGCCACCATCTCGCTCAGCGTCATCGGCGAGTACTGGGAGACGTTCCTGGTGCTCTCGGTGGCGGGCATTCTGTTCTGCGTGATGATGCTGCTTCTCTTCACCCCGCGGATCATCCCCGCCTTCTGGTTGGAGCGCGGCATCGCAGACTTCGGCCAGTCCATGGGCGTCACCGCCACCGGGCTGGCGCTGCTGAAGGCCGCCGACCCGGAGAATAAGTCACCGGCGCTGGAAGCCTTCGGCTATAAGCAGCTGATCTTCGAGCCCTTCTTCGGCGGCGGGCTGATCACCGCGATCTCGATCCCCGTCATGGTCGCCACCGGCAGCGTCTACTGGATCCTGGTGCCGATGGCGATCGTCTTCCTCGTCTCCATCACCGGCGGCATGATCTACCACCGCGGGGTCAGGAGCGGCCGCTGGAAAGACCCCAGCATGGAAGCCCAGAAGGAGTTCCCCGAGTAACGGTCACCACAGCGTTAGGCCATGAAGTCCATATGAACGCCCACCTCGGCGGCGACGGCGGCCAGCCATTCCCGATCGCGCTGCAGCAGCCCGGGGTGCCGACGGGGAGGGAAGCCGCTCTGGGCGCGCAGAGCACTGCTGTGGTCTGCGCCGAAGAGGCAGTACGCCGCCGTGTGATTGAAGTGGCGGCACATATACCCCACACCGTCGGCGCCGTAGATCCACGCCGCTTCAGCCCACCGGACCGTCGCGCTGTACTCAGCGGCCAGGGTGTCTGTCAGGTCGCGCGGATACAGTCCGAAGCGGCGCAGTCCTGCGCCGCGGTAGGAGACCAGGGTCAGCGGCCGGGTGACCTCCAACGGGGTGATGGCCCAGTGCGTCACCGCCGACATGGGCAGAACGGCCCCCGGCCCCATGGAGTGCAGCAGGGACTCGTGCACTGCGGCCTCTGGGGAGCTGGCGGCGTAGAGGATGGGCACCGTGGGGTCTCCGAAGAATCCGAAGCGGGTGCGCTGACCCACACCCGGGTTGGGAAGGGTTCCGTCGTTCTGCACATTTCCGCTCACCACCGTGGCGTGGGCCCGGTACAGCACCGTGCCCGGGTGCAGAGTCTCGGTCAGCGGAGCAAAATCACCTGGCGGTGTCGGCACCGCGCTGCTCACCCTGAGGACCCCTTCACCCGGTGAATCCGTGGGCAGAGTCCTGTGCCGCATCCACAGCGTCGTCGATGTCTGCGGTGCCGATGAGCGCAGCAGGCTCGCGGTTCTCCACGTAGCCGTTCGGCGAACCCGCCCAATAGAGGATCCGTGCAGCTGACCAGCCCGCTTCGTGCAGCGATGCGCTCAGGCGTGTCCAGTCGGGATGGACTTCCGGGCCTCGAAATTGGAAGCGCGGGTAGACCTTGGCCCTGCCGCGAAGGACGCCCAGCACACCATGGCGTTTGGCGAAGTTGGCTGCCACTGACCGGTTCTTCGGATTCGACCCGCGCAGCGCAGCGATCTCAGCGGCGGTGTAGATGCCATAGGTGGCGATCATCCTGCGCCAGAACTGCTCCACCCCGGCGGCGGAGGCTGCTGCGGCGGGACTGATGGCGTGGTCGCTGCGCTGCAGCATGTCAGCCAGTTCCTGAACGGCAGCCCCGTGGCTCAGCTCTGCCTCAAGCCGGCGCTTGGTCAGCTCGGGGTCAAGACCGTCGGGGATCTCCAGTTCGATAGTTGCCACACCAGCCTCCTGTATACGCTAAGTCCAGTTTACGTCATCGTATACAACGGTGTCGAGGGCCGCCCGTTTCACCATTGGCCGTTGCGGGGCCTTGGGTGGCAGACCGGGCAGAGATATGACGAGCGGCCCATGAACTTCTCGCGCACAATGACGCCGGGGCT
>JBQCZP010000041.1:0-20551 GCA_052089225.1 Nesterenkonia sp. | reverse complement strand
GCCAACAATCACTTGATCATGACACCACGACAGCACATCGGTGGATTGAGGCTAAGTGCTGCAGCGCTGAGATCCCGCCGCCGACGATCGCTACCCGCTCGCCGGTGAAATCCTGATGAGAGACGTAGTCCCGGGTGTGCAGCTGGACCCCGGTGAAGGTCTCCTTGCCGGGGTAGTCCGGCAGCAGCGGGTTGTTCCATGTGCCGGTGGCGTTGATGACCGCCCGAGTGCACCACTGGCCGGCGTCAGTGATGACCAGCAGATCGCCGTCGGGACCCTCATCTGCTGGACGTACCTCGGTCACCTGCACCGGGCGCTCGATGGGCAGCCGCATCTTCTCTTCGAACTGCGCAAAGTATTGCGGCACCGCCGTCCGCGCAGGGCTCTGGGGTTCCTGCTCGGGTTTGGAGAGTCCGGGCAGGTCGAAGATCCCGTTGACCGTGGCCATGGTCAGTGACTCCCAGCGGTGCTGCCAGGCGCCGCCGGGGGCAGGGTTGGTGTCAAAGACCGCGAAGGTCTCGGTGCCGTCGTCGTATTGTTCGGTGGCGTGGCGGTACCCGCTGCGCTGCAGGTGATAGCCGGCCGAGAGCCCAGCCTGACCTGCCCCGATCACAATGACCGAGGCGAACCGCGGTTGCCTCATCTACTTTCTGCCGGCTCTTCAGCAGCCTGCCGCAGCGCATCATGGAACGCCTCCACCGGCTGGGCCCCGGAGAGCGCCAGGCGCTGGTTGAACACGAAGAACGGCACTCCGCTCACCCCGATCTGCTTCGCCTGGGCGATATCGGCATCGACCTCAGCACCGAAATCATCACCGACGACGACGGCGCGGGCCTCATCCCGGTCCAGACCCACTTCGGCGGCGAGGTCGGCCAGAGTGTCAGCGTCACCGACGTTGAGCCCTTCGGTGAAGTGCGCGGGGAAGAGCCTGCGCACCAGGGCGTGCTGCTTGCCGTGCTCCGCGGCGTAGTGGGTCAGTCGGTGCGCGGCCCGGGTGTTGGTGGCGATGGACTTATCCAGCTGGTAGTCCAACCCGAGGGTGGCGGCACGCTCGGTGATCTGGGCGTTGGCGGACTCGGCCTGCTCGCGGGCCATACCCTTCTCCTGCACCAGCATCTCGGTGGAGTTCATCGCAGAATCAGCGGGCAGATCGGGCATCAGCTGGTAGCTGTGGTAGTGGATGGAGACCTTCTCGGCGTCGTCGCAGTCTTTCAGCGCCTGCTCCAGCAGGGCTTCTCCCATGTAGCAGAACGGGCAGACGAAGTCACTCCATACATCAATACGAATCGGGCTCATACCTGCTCCAACGGCGAACCCACACAGCGCATTCCGCGGCGTCGGATCAATGTGCTTTCCCCTCGGTCAGGGTGTATGCTGTATTGGTGCTTTGAGCGGGTGAGAACCCTTTCAGCACGCATATGGTGGGCGTAGCTCAGCTGGTAGAGCATCGCGTTGTGGTCGCGAGGGTCGCGGGTTCAAGCCCCGTCGCTCACCCCATTTGAAGGGCCCTGGTCTGCTGACCAGGGCCCTTCACCTTTGTGCATGGAAGAATCAGCGGAACGCGGTGCGCACCAGGTCTGCGACCTTCGCGGCAGTGGCGTCGTCGAGCTCATCGAGGAACCAGGCACTCGGGTACAGCGTGCTGTCGGGTTCGCGTTCGATCCTCGCCTTCTCGGAAATGCCGAACGACATCACTCCGTCGTCGAGACGGAAGAACACCAGCACCGGCGCACTGCGTCCGGTGGCATAGCCGGGCATGCCGTACCAGAGTCGCGGCTTGAGCTTCCGCCCGGCACTGAGGATCGTCTCGTGCAGCCGTGCACCGATCGTCGCGTACGGTTCCGGCATTGTGGCGATTTTGTCGACGACCGCCTGCAGATCTTTGGCGGTCTTGTCGGTCTTCATGATGGACATGGTGAGTAGGCCCTTCTCTCGCGCCGCATTCGCGGCATGGTGAACACAACCCAACCCCAGGGCGGGGCCGGTTGCGCAATCTCCACCGCGGACGTGTCCTGACCGATGTCAGTCCTCTCCGCGAATGTGTCAGACGAGCACTTCGTCATCGACTGCGCGAGGGCACAGGCAGTGCCACCAACCAGAATATCAAGTCAGTCGCGACCGTAATTGTGCCGACGAAACTCTGCGTCGGGATCATAGGGCTTGGACGAGACTCGCCTCCCTGCTGCGGTTTAACCGTGCTGGAACTGGCAGCAGCGGCGCCATTCGGTGGGCCACCTGAGTGTTTCGGCGCGGTCATCCTGCGATAGGGCCCAACTATGCCGGACGCTCGATCGTGTCCTTGCCCTCCTCCACTGTGGCGTTCGCTGTACGGAACTCACCTGGCGTCAGCTCCAGCGCGATCACGCCGTTCTCTGTGACGGTGCTGGCCGACGTCGTCATCGTCAGGGCGGGGCCTTCAGCACCGAATATGCCGTCTCCCCCGCCCACCACGACCGGTGCCAGCAGGAACCGATAGACGTCGACCATCCCTGCCTGGTGAAGCGCACGCGCGAGCCGGATGCTGCCGTGCACCTGCAGCTCGTCACCGGGCAGCAGCTTGAGGTCCCGAATCTGTTCAACGAAATCCTCGCCGAGCACGGCAGTAGTGCTCGCCCAGGTTTCGCCGACCGGGGACGAGGTGACCACATACTTGGGGCCGTTGTTGATCTGAGCGGCGACACGATCCTCAGGGTCGGACACCTGCGGCCAGTGGCCGGCAAACGTGTCGTAGGTTCGGCGGCCCAGCAGCAGTGCCGAGGTGTGGGAGAACCAGCCGTCCACTGCAGTGCCGCAGCCCTCATCGAACACCGACATCAGCCACCCTCCCCGGGTGAAGCTGCCGCGGGTGTCCTCCTCGGGGCTGCCCGGTGACTGGGAGACGCCGTCGAGGGTCATAAACAGGTTGACGCTGAGTTTCATGGCTGCGGCCTTTCATCTGGCCCCATCAGGTAGGTGAGGTGCGTGGCGTTGGGGGTGACGACGACGTCGGCCTGGGTCAGCAGCAGTCGCTCGCCCACCAGATCGAACAGGCGCGTGCCCGACCCCATCAGAACCGGTGAGAGGTGGATGCGCAGCTGGCCGACCAGTCCCCCGGCGAGCGCCTGGCCGATCATCTCGGCCCCACCCATAATGACGGTCTCGCCGGCTCCAGCGGCCGCGCGCGCCGCGGTCACCGCTGCTTCCAGGCCATCGGTGACGAAGGTGAACCCTTCAGTCAGTCGGCTCTGCTGCGGCACCTGGTGGGTCACCACAAAGACGGGAGGACGGGATGGGGTCTGATGGTCGTAGGCGTAACTGACCTGATCGTCCCAACCGTTGGGGCCATCGATGAAGTCAAAGGTCCTGCGACCCATGATGACGGCGCCGGTGGCCTCCGCTGATGCCTCCAGGAACTGCCGGTCCTGCGGCGAGGAGTGCGACTGGAACACCCACTGCTGAATCGCCTCACCGCCGCAGCCCAGGCCGCTTTCGGAACCGGGATATGGGCCGGTGACATAACCGTCCAGGGACATCGAAATATCTGCGACGACGGTGCTCATAGGATTTCCTTCCTCGGGGGATCGGGCAGCGTGAAGCATTGGGCGAAGGTCTCCCATGAGTGCAGCGGGCCGTCGATGCGCACTTCGCCGCTGTCGAAGTCATTGATCGGGTCCAGACGCTGATAGACCAGCGCCGCCATCGTCTTAGGCTCCGCCTCCACGTGAGTGACGGCGCCGTCGCCAAGGTCGGCGAAATCGTCGACGCCGGTGGGGTCAGCCCGCCGGATCGTGAAGTCTCCCTCGGTGACCTGTGCGTCAAAGACATCGGCGCCCATCACCAAGCGCAGCGCACAATTCTTCCCGGCCGCCGCGTCGGGGGCGAAGGTCG
Organism: Nesterenkonia sp.; assembly: GCA_052089225.1. Lineage (GTDB taxonomy): Bacteria > Actinomycetota > Actinomycetes > Actinomycetales > Micrococcaceae > Nesterenkonia. The sequence continues at coordinate 16,684 of JBQCZP010000041.1, read as the reverse complement.
TCTTCAATGACAACGCGAACGACGACGCACTGAAGGACTGGTGCCCCAGATCAGTCGGCGTGTGGGCGGCCCAGCGCCCCAGGGCGATCAGGGCCGGCTCCAGTGCGGCGCCCCAGGCAGTCAGTTCGTAGACGGTCGTCGCAGCCGGAGGAGTCAATCGGCGTTTGTTCGTCACACCTGCTGCAGTGAGCTCTTTGAGCCTGGCCCCCAGGATGTTGGTGCTCACCTTCGGCAGCGCGGCGGCAAGGTCGGAATAACGACGCGGCCCGAAGATCAGTTCGCGCACCACCGGCACAGCCCAGCGCTCCCCAATCACATCGAGGGCCCGAGTGATCCCACACGCATCCGAATAGCTCCGCATACTTGTAATCATGAATTGCACACTTGTTTATAGCAAGTACTACATCCACTTCACGCCGTGCTGCTCGAACTCCTCGATCCGAAAACGGATCATGCGCTGCAGCAGCTCGGCCGGCACCGGTTCTCCGTAGGGCAGCTGAACACGGCCCTTGCCGGTGGTGAATCCGACCAGCTCTTCGGCGAACGCCTCGCGGGTGCTGGGGGTGAAGACGAAGTTGGCGTGCTTCTTATGGCCGCTGAACACGAACAGAATGGTGCCCTGCGGGTGCAGGAAGGTCGGGTGGCCCCACTTGATCGCTTCCGTGGCTGCAGGGGCCGCGCTCCTGCTCACCCTGCACAGCTCGGACAGAGCATCGGCAGCGTCTGCGGAGAACTGTCCGCAGTACTGCTCGACAGTGCTCGGTGTGGTCACGACTGCATTCTCGCAGTCCACCGGGGAATCAGGCAGACTGAGAGGCAGCGGGCACAGCCTTCGCCCGGTGGAATCACTCACTCTGAAGGAGCAGTCCATGTCGCAGCCGTTCGGCGAGGAGCCGTACCGCCCCCACGACCACCCCTACTACCATCAAGGAGACCCCCGCTACTACCAGGCGGAACCCTATTACCCCCAGGGGGATCCCCGCTACCAGGGGTATATGCCCTACCCGGGTGGATTTCGGCCGCCGAAGAGTCATGCGGCGGCGATCCTGCTGTCCTTCTTCCTCGGAACCTTCGGCATCGACCGCTTCTACCTCGGCCACGCGGGTGTGGGAATCGCCAAACTGCTGCTGAGCTGGGCCACCTTCGGAGTCTGGCAGCTCATCGACTTCATCCTCATCATCGTGAAGGGCACCTACGGGCTCAGAAGCGTCAACTGGCAGTAGCTGGCTCATCAATCGGCACCAGCAGCAGACTCTGCTGACTGCGCACGATTCCGCCGCCGGTCTCGGTGATGTGGAACGGAACGGTCAGAGAACCTTCACCATCGGGGTCGTAGGCTTCGGCGATGTCGCCGGTGACCGCATTGTGGACCTGCAGCTGGCCCTCAGCCGTGCGGAGGTAGACCATCACTCCCCCGGTGCCCTCCAGCTGCAGGCTCTGTGCTTCTGAGTTGCTGAAGAGCTGCTCGCCGGCGTCGTCGTATCCGGTGAGCTCATCACCGAGGGCGATCCAGGTTCCTGAAGTGGCCTCAAATGCGGCGTCGCGCACGTCTTCGGCGATGGGGTCTCCAGTCTCAAGATCGATCAGGACCCGGTCGTCCGACTCCCCACCGACCAGCGCCGCGTCACCACCTTCGGGGCCGGCGGTGTCCCAGCTGTGCAGCGTGTCTGCCTCCCAGCCGTAGTCCTGCAGCGGCAGGCTCCAGTCAGCCGTTTCAGCGCCGTGGTGGTAGGCGTGCAGATGGGTGTCATCTGCCAGCAGGACAGCGCCGCGGTATTCGCCGACGACCTGCACTGAGTCATCCGCGCTCTCATCAGCGAGGATCTCTCCGGTGGCGGGGTCGAGCACCATTCGGGGGCCGACCTCGCCGAGCTGCTCCTCCGGCGGTGCGGCAAAGACTGTGCCTGGACCTTGGTGCGGGCCGGGCACCTCGACCGGGCCCCACACCTCCTCACCAGTGTGCAGGTCGTAGGCAGTGGCGGTGGGGCTGCCGAAGGATCCTTCTTCTGGGTCGATGTCGGTCAGCACCGCCAACGGACGCTCGCCGTCATCGGTGATGGTGAACCCGGAGCATGCCCGGGGCCGTTCCGCCTGCCATAGGATGTCGCCCTCAGCGTCCGCAGCGGTGAACGTGAGGATGCCTCCGGTGTCGCCGGGGGCGAGGAAAATCTCGTCAGCAGACTTGGGGGCAGCATCCCAGGTAGGGTCCAGCAGCGGACGGTCATCCAACTGATACGGCAGCCGCAGCTCGCCGACCTCTGCTGCCGGGGCCTGTTCCGCAACGGTGACCGGGGAGGGCTCATAGTCCGGCACCTCGTCGGCAGCCGTGTTGTCTTCCTGCCCAGTATCGGGTGCCTGTCCGCCGCAGGCGGCAAGGACCAGTCCTGCCGCCAGCAGCACGGCAGCTGTGACACCACGTGGGACGGGCCGGAGGAATCGGCTCATCGCGACTGCCTGACGGGCCGGCTTTGGTCCGCCGAGCGACTCTGGTCCGCCGAACCCGAGGGCGACCGTCTGCGGCCAAGTGCCCAGAGCCCGATGATCACCGCAGCGACGACGGCGACCAGAACCGCGTCCCATACCGGTGACGAGAGGCCGCCGGTGCCGGACTGCAGCCAGCGTTGGACGCTGGCCGGCACCAGTGAGGGTGCGTCGACCAGGCCGTTGGTGACCCAGAAGAGCGCCCCGATGGCGATGATCAGCAGCCCGGTGACCACTGAGGTGGTGTGCAGCTGCCGGCCCAGGAACCGGAATCCGCGTCCGCGGATCATCCTGATGGTCCGCGGGCTGAGCCTGGTCCAGACAGCGGCCAACAGGGTCAGCGGCACCACCATGCCCAGCCCGTAGACCGCCAGCATCAGTCCGGCTTCTAAGGATCCGCCTTGGGCCATGGCGAGGGTGAGAATGGCCCCCAGGATGGGGCCGGCACAGAAGCCGGCTACACCGCTGGCCGCTCCCAGCAGCAGGGTCCGGACGGCCCCGGTGCGGCTGTGGGCCTGCTGCTGCAGCCGATCCGCCCCGGGCAGGTACTTGGCCACATCGAAGCCGAAGCCCAGTGCCTGGGCCGCTCCCAGCACGATCAGCAGCACGGCGGTGCCGATCACCAGCACGTTCCAGTAGGCGGTCACCAGCGAACCCAGGGCGCCCAGGCCCAGTCCCAGGGGGACCAGGGTGATGCTCAGTCCGAGGTAGAAGATGCCCCCGTGCAGCAGCAGTCGCATACCGCTGCCCAGGGTTGAGGCGAAGAATGCTGGAAGCAGCAGGGCTCCGCAGGGGCTGAGCAGGGCCAGTATTCCGCCGAGGAAGGCGGCCAGCAGGCTGATGTCCATGGGTATCTACTCCTGGGAGGCTTCCAGGGCCTCGTCGACGGCGTCGGTGAACACGTCAGTGGGCTGGGCCCCGACCACCGGGTCCCCGTCAAGGACGAAGACCGGGGTGGAGTGGGCGCCCAGGTCGAAGCCCACCTGCTGGTTCGCTTCGATCTGCTCAATGACCGCTTCAGAGTGCATGTCCTGGCTGAACTGTTCCACATCCAATCCCAGCTCGTCGGCCAGTTCGGTCAGTGCCTCTTCACTGAGTTCCGATTCGGACCGGGTCTCGCCCTCGACGAAGAGCTCATCGTGGTACTGCCAGAACTCGCCCTGCAGCGCGGCGGCGTAGGCCGCCTGTGACGCCCTCTCCGAGGCGGGGCCGAAGACGTTGAGGTCACGCCATTCGATCCGCAGCTCGCCGGCCTCGACGTAGTCCATCATCGCCGGCAGCGTCTCATGGCTCCAGGTTGCGCAGAAGGGGCACTGGTAGTCGGAGAAGACCACCAGCCCCACCGGTGCGTCCAGATCACCGGCGGCCAGCGGGTCCTGCTCATCGCGGGCCTCCACGTAGCTGAAGTCGGTCTGGTCCGGATCCTCGTACTCATCGGGGTTGACCACATCAGCAGGAGCATCCTCCTGGGGGCTCTGATTCGGCTGAGTCTGGCCCTGCTGATCGGCCGCCTGGCCTGCGGGGCTCGGCTCGACGTCGTCATCGGGCCACAGCAGCACAGCGATGACGACGGCGGCGGCAGCGAGCACGATCACCGGCAGCAGCCAGCTGCGTCCAGTCAGGGCAGGCTTATCGGACATGTTTGGGTTCCTTCACAGAAGCGGTCAGAAGTTTTGATTACTACCTCATATAGTAACTATGTGGCATAGTAACTATGCAAGTTCGTCACGCTCCGGCACAGTAGAGGACACCATGGCACCGCGAATTCGACGTACAGATCAGCTGCGCACGCTGCTCCACCTGGCGGGGCAGGGGCTGCGCATGTGGACCCCGCGACAGGTCGCTGCCGCTGTGCTCAGCGCCGCGGCAGTGGCAGTTGTCATCGGCATCGCCACCGTGCTGATCCCCAACCCGGTCTTCGCCCGTGACATTGAGCCGGTGTGGTGGAACTATCCGATCTGGATCCTCACCGCTGGGCTGACCGGCATGCTCATCGCCACCTATGTGCGTCCGCACCGTGCAGCCCCTGCTGCGCAGGCCGCGGGCGATGCCTCCAGCCAAAAGCGCAGCAGCCGATTCGGGGCGGCCGGCACGGTGCTGGCCTGGTTCGCCGTGGGGTGCCCGGTCTGCAATAAGATCGCACTGCTGGCCCTGGGCTACTCAGGGGCGATCACCTGGTTCGCTCCGATCCAGCCCTACCTTGCAGGTGCGGCAGTGATCCTCTGCGCCGTCGCCCTGGTCGTCCGGCTCAAGGGTCAGGTCCTGTGTGCGGCACCCCGACAGTCCCCCGCAGCCGCTGCGGGTAGGATGGGAGCATGACCGCCGAGACGCCACAGGACACCGGCTCTCGTGCACCGCAGCTGGGCGCACTTGAGGCCCAGGTGATGGACCTGCTGTGGAGCCAGGGCCCGTGCAGCGTTCGGGACGTGATGGACGCCCTTGAGCAGCGGCCGGCCTACACGACAATTGCCACGGTGATGCAGAATCTGCAGCGCAAAGGCCTTGTGGGCTCCCAACACCAGGGACGAGCCGTCTCCTATCTTCCGGAAGTGACGCGGGAAGCCCATACTGCCCAGATGATGCGTCACGCCTTGGAATCCAGCAGTGACCGCGCCGCCTCCATCCTGCACTTCGTCAAAGACATGCCCGACGACGAGCTGTCCATGCTGCGCCACTACCTCGACCAGTCCCCGACTGATGACCAGGAGGCATCGTGAGCCTCGCTTCCGCCGCAGCGGTGTTCACTGCCGTCCTTGCACTGATGGGGGTCTACGGGGCACCCATCATCCGCTGGGCGGCTCCAAAGCTGATGCGCACCCCACGGGTCGCAGTAGGAGTGCTTTCTGCTGTGCTGACGCTCTGGCTGCTGGGGATCGCCGCCGTCGGCCCGATGCTGGCCTGGGTCACCACCAGCTCCAGCACCGTGCTGCCCGGCCGGGTCGGTGAAGTCTGTCAACGATGTTTGGACGCGGCCAGCCCCCTGGGACCCGCCGCCGGGATGGAAACGCTGATACCGGCGATTCCGCTGCTGGGGGCACCGGTGGTCCTGGTGAGCGCCCTGCTGATCTCAGCAATGCGGTCCTACAGCCGTCGCAGATCATCAATGCGCGCCCTCTGCCAGCGCCTCTCGGGGGCAGCCGCCGCTGAGACTGTTCAGGGGTTCGACGTCATGGTGGTGGAGGATCCGGACCCGGTGGCCTATGCCCTCCCCCGCCGCTGCCGGGCGATCGTGGTCTCCCGCCGCCTCATGGAAACCCTGACACCCGGTGAGCTGGCTGCTGTGCTCACCCATGAGCAGGCCCACCTGCGCCAGCGCCATCACCTGATCCTGACTCTGTTGGAGAGCATCAGCCGGCCGCTGCGAGCCGTTCCGCTGGTCCACACAGTCTCTGCTGCCGTTCCGCACTACCTGGAGGTCGCTGCGGACAACACTGCCCGCGGACATGCGGGCACTGCTGTGTTGGCCAGCGCACTGCTGAAGATCGGTGAAACCCCCAAACAGCCGGCCCCAGCAGTCTCCGAACCGCTCGCGCTGCACGCTGCCGGCACCGACAGGATCCGTCAGCTGGTGGCACCGCAGCACAGTGCCGGGGCCACCGCCTCAACCGTTGCCGTGGTCACAGCGGGCCTGGCGCTGCTGGCTGTCAGCGCGGCAGTGCACCTGCCCTACGCTCACGCGGTGCTCACCGGCTGCTTCCACACCTGAGGCGCATCAGGCCCGACGAGAGGTGCCCCCCCTACGCCGGTTGCTGCATCAGGGCCGGGTAGTCGGTGTAGCCGACTGCGAGCTCTTCGCCGGAGTCCGGGTAGAAGGTGGCCGGGTTCGGTGTGTTCAGCTCCGCCCCCAGCGCGATCCGCTCGGCCAGGTCCGGTGTCGCGATGTAGTCGCGGCCGAAGGCCACCGCATCAGCCGTACCCGATTCGATCAGCCGCTCTCCGCTCTCGCTGGTCATCTCATCGTTGGCGATCACCGGTCCGCCGAAGCTGCGGCGCATGTGGCCGATGAGGCTGTCATCGGCTTCGACCTCCCTGACGAACAGGAAGGCGACGCCGCGGCGCCCCAGCTCGTGGGCCGCGTAGCCGAACACCGAGCTGGGATCGGAGTCGCCCATGTCATGCTCCTCCCCGCGCGGGCGCAGGTGCACCCCGACCCGGTCTGGGCCCCACACCTCGGTGACCGCGTCAGTGAGCTCCAGCAGAAACCGGGCCCGGTTCTGCGCCGATCCGCCGTAGTGATCTGTTCGGAGGTTGGTGCTGTCCTGCAGGAACTGATCGATCAGGTAGCCGTTGGCCGCGTGAATCTCCACCCCGTCGAAGCCGGCGCGTGCGGCGTTCTGCGCCCCACGCCGGAAGTCCTCGATGATGCCGGGGATCTCCTCAGTCTCCAACGCACGGGGCTGGGGGTAGGGCCGGCGGGGGCGCAGGCGCTTCACCCTCCCGGCAGCGGCGATCGCGCTGGGCGCCACCGGCAGTTCGCCGCCGAGCAGCTCCGGATCGGAGATCCGTCCTACGTGCCACAGCTGCAGCACGATCCGCCCACCGGCAGCATGGACCGCCTCGGTGACCCGCTGCCACCCGGCGACCTGCTCCTCGTTCCAGATGCCCGGGGTGCCGTGATAGCCGACCCCCTGGGGGCTGACGGAGGTGGCCTCGCTGATGATCAGCCCGGCACCGGCCCGCTGGGTGTAGTACTGGACCATCAGGTCGGTGGGAACCCGCGCATCCCCGGCCCGAGCGCGGGTCAGCGGCGCCATGATGATCCGGTTCGGGATGCTCAGCGAACCGAGGTTCAGCGGTTCCATCAGCACAGACATGCAGGCAGTCCTCTTTCAGTCACACAGAAAAATTCAGACGACGACGGCGATCAGCCGCGTGCGCAGTCGCGCGATGGGCGTCGTCGCACATTCAGTCACAACTCAGGCAGGCTGGCAGATGTTCCTGGGGTCGTGATGGGCTCCATCAGCTGCGGGCCCTCGTTGCGGACGTTGCCGACGGCTCTGTCCACCGGGTAGACCTCCCAGCCTGCGGCGACGTCGAACGACTCGGTCCGGATCCGTTCGACCATGGCCTCTGCCTCATCGGCAGTGAGTTTGCCGGGGCTCAGCCAGTCCTGCTGAGTCTCAGGATGCATCGCCAGCGGGATGCGGTCGTGCAGCTGGGCCAGCTCATCGAGGCTGCCGCCGGCTCCGGTCTGCGGCGACGCTCCGGTGAGGATGGTGCAGGAGAGCACCCACTGCTCAGCGGCCGGGTCCTTCCACCACTCGTAGAGCCCGGCGAAGGTGATGAGCCCATGATCGGCCGGCCGCACGGCATAGGGCTGCTTGGCGCCCTTGGGGCCGGTCCATTCGTAGTAGGCGTCGGCGAGCACCGCGCAGCGCCGCGCCCGCACCGCCGAGCGGAACGTCGGCTTCTGCGTGACGGTCTCGCTTCTGGCGTTGAAGGCCCGGTTGGAGAACGTGCGGTCCTTCGCCCAGACCGGCAGCAGCCCCCACCGGGCAGTGTGCAGCTCCCGGTGGACTTCGGCGTCGTCGTCGAGGCGTTCAAGCAGGATCGGAACGCTGCTGGTGATGCCGATGTTCCAGGAGATGCGCTCCTGATAGGTCTGGCCCGGCTCGGCCTCGAGCAGGGGAACCAGCTCACCGGTGGCTCGGGCGATGACGTAGCGTCCGCACATACTGCTGAGGCTACCGCAGAGCACCGATGAGCACGACGTCGCCCCAAGTGCGGGAGGAAGCTCCGTGTGGGAGGAAGCCCAGCGCTGCAGGAAACTCAGCGCTGCAGGAAGTTCAGCAGCGCCTCGTTGAAGGCCTCGGCGTGGCTGACGTTGAGCCCGTGGGGAGCGCCCTGGATCACCGTCAACTCCGAGTCGGCCACCGCCTCATGGGTGCGCTGGCCAGAACCTTCCAGCGGCACGGTGGTGTCGCTGTCGCCGTGCAGCACCAGGGTGGGCACGTCCACGGCCCGCAGGTCATCGCGAAAGTCGGTCTTGGCCCAGGCATCCATCGAGGCCAGGGCCGCGGCCTGATCCGACTCCCTGGCCATCTCCACCGCATCCTGATGCTGCTGCGCAGTGACGGCGAGCTCACCGTCGACGGAGAAGAAACCGGTGATGAAGTCATCGATGAAGGCCTCCCGGTCCTGCTCCAGGGAACCGCGCAGCTGGTTGAAGCTCTCCTCGTCCAGCGGGCCGTCTGGGTTTTCGCTGCTCTGCAGCAGGTAGGGAGGGACCGCGGCGGCGAACACCACTGAGCGCAGCCGGGCCGTTCCGTGCCGGTGAGCGTAGCGGGCCACCTCGCCGCCGCCCATGGAGAAGCCCACCAGGGTGACGTCCTGCAGCTGCAGCGACTCCAGCACGTCGTGCAGGTCATCGGCGAAGGTGTTGTAGTCGTATCCGGTGGCCGGCTTCTGCGACTTGCCGAAGCCGCGCCGGTCGTAGGTGATCACTCGGTACCCGGCGTCCTGAAGCGGGCCGATCTGCGGTGACCAGGATTCGCCGGCCAGCGGCCAGCCGTGGATGAGCACCACGGCTCGGCCGGTGCCGCCGGTGTCGTTCACGTGCAGGTTCGCTGAGTTCTCGCTCATGGACTCTCCTCGTTCGAGCTGTTCTCTTCAGGATCCTCCGGCTCGGCGACGGCGAGCACCTCCCCGTCCTCGTCCAGGGCCTCAACCGCAGTGTACTGCGCATCCTCAGGGACGGGAATCGCAGTTTCGAAGGAGTCCTGCTCCACAGTGGTGTGGGCAGCGGCACTGGACTGGTCCTCGCCGGTCAGCAGTCGCCATTGGTCGACCTGGGTGGCTCCGTTCCAGGAGACGTGGGCGAGGCGTCCGTCGTCGTCGGCCTCGATCACCACATCCGGCTCAGTGACCGGCTGACCCTCCCACGGGGCCTTATACGCCCGGTAGCTGCCCCCGCCGCCGTGGAAGTCGTCTCCGTAGCAGCCGGCGCCGTGGCAGACGTCGTAGATCAGCTCGCCGTCCTTGGTGTACTCCGAATAGTGGGGCTCTGCTCCCCAGCCGATGAGCATATTGCCGCCCGGCAGCGGGTTCGCGTTGGCCATGCTGCCGGCCGAACGGTCATCCGGCGGGGTGTATTCAGTGACCAGCGAGGCGGTCATCGCCTCCTCATCCAGGTCAAGCCGCAGCCCTCGTGAGGTTTCGTCGTCGTCGCTGCCGTTGGCGTGGTTGTCCAGCAGCGTCAGCGTGCCGTCATCGGCCCGCTGGGCATCATGCTGCCAGGCGAAGACGGCGTCGTCCTCCATCTCGAAGTCGCTGCCAACACCGCCCAAGGTCCAGTCCAGCTCCCCGGTCTGACGGTCCAGCTTGTAGACCGCGTGGGTGTGCCGGGCCGAGACCAGGATGGATCCGTCGTGGTCTTCGGTCATCGAGTTGATGTGGAAGTAGTCGAAGGGCTCCTCTTCGCTGCCGAGCTCCGCGGGCTCCTCATCCTCCTCCGCCTCCTCGTCCAGCTCCTCCTGCTCGTCGTCGAAGTCGTTCCTCGCGTGGGTGACGGGGACGTGGTCCAGGGAGCTCCACTCAAAGACCAGCTCGCCGCTGGCGATGTCGATCTCCTGGATCACCGCCTCATCGACCCACCCCTCCGCTGGGCCGCCCACTTCGCTGAGATCAGCCTGGGCGGGCACATAGGAGGCGATCAGCATCGTGTCGTCCTCGGTGATGGTGGTGTCGTGGAAGTCGGCGTTGCCCGGTCCGAGGTCGCCTGTCGTGGTGACCTGAGCGACCTCCTGGTACGACTCGTCGAGGATGAAGATGTCACCGTAGCCCCGGCCCCCCTCGCTGGGGCCCTGGTAGTAGGTCAGGACGGGTTCACCGCGGTACTGCTGGACCCGCAGGTCGAAGTAGTTGTCCTCCGAGTCGTCCGGATCATCTGGGGCCACCCAGACCGGCTCCCCCTCAAGATCAAAGATCTTCGCCCCGGAAGAGGGGGTCTCCGAACCGTAGTTCGGGGTCCAAAGAATGTACTCGTCCGCGTCCTGGTACTCCGAGGTCCAGCCCTCACCCTGGGTGATCTCCACTTGGGCCGGCTTCAGGTCCGGGCGGCTGACAAAGCTGTGGTGCGGAACTTCCTGGGAGTCCTCGTCCTCCTCGGGGCTGCAGGCTGCCACGGTGAGGATCAGTGCCCCGGCCAAGGTTCCGGCAAGCACTCTGGGGGTGCCTCGCTGAGGCAGTTTTTTATCCTCTCGCATATGAAAGGTCTACACCGCCATCCGCGCTCTGGCAAGGGGCCTCAGGCTTGGGAGGACTCTGCCACTTGGCGGCGTCCGGGTTCCGACTTACACTCGAAAGTATGTTCGATTATTCGGGTGTTCAGCGATGACTGCCGAGCCGGCGCTCCATCAGCGGGTCGCCACAGTCTGGACGACCCCTGCCGGTGCACCGCATCGCCTGGTGTGGGCCGGTCGGCGCTTCGTGGTGGTCGCCAAGCCTATTGCGTGGATGGACCGCACCTCCTGGTGGGAGTCGCCGGTGCGCGTTGCTGCGGGGCAGGCTGCTCAGGCGGTGGAGCGTCCCATGTGGCAGGTCACCGCCAAGGCGCTGGACAACGCTGAGCTGCTGCTCTTCGACCTGGCCGTCAGCAGCGGCGACCAATGGCCGATCACTGCGATCTACGACTAGCTGGAGTCCTATGGACCGTTTCACCCATCTCAATGTCGCCAGTGCCTTCTCCGCGCACTACGGCACTGCGCGCCCCGAAGCGCTGGTGGACGCCGCCCAAGCCTCCGGCGCCCATGCGGCTGCGATCACTGATCGGGACGGGATCTATGGTGCGGTGCGCCATATCCGCGCCTGCCGCGAAGCCGGCCTCTCCCCCATCGTGGGGGTCAACCTGCAGGTCAAGGACGCTGAGTCCCGCTCGGAGGCCACGGCTTCAGAGATCACAGTGCTGGCCCATGGTCACAACGCCGGCGCTGGTTGGGCGTCGCTGGTCCGGCTGATCTCCTCGGCGCACTCATCGGCGCGCCGCGGCTCCAAGCGCGCACCCCACGGCACTGCGAACCGCACCGCCTGGGTGAGCCCCACACGCCCCGAGCTCTTCCTCACCGGAGAGTCCGGCACCACCGGAACAGTGCTGCTGGGACCCGGATCTGACGTGGGCCGGGCAGTGCTGGCCGATGACGACGCCGGAGCCCACCGGCTGCTTACCGGGTGGCAGCAGCGGCTTGTCGGCGGTGTGGCGGTGGAGATCGTCTGTCACCACACCAAGCCCGGAAGTGCGGGAAGCCTCAAGCACGCCGCCGCCATGCTGCAGCTGGCCCGCGCCGTCGGCGTCCCTGCGGTGCTGACCAACGCTGTGCGGTATTTGGAGCCCGACGACGCGGTCACCGGCGATGTGCTGGATTCGGCGGCGCATCTGCTGCCGCTGGGTGATTTTCAGCCGCAGCCCAATGCCCAGGCCTGGCTGAAGCCCGGCGAGCAGATGCGGCAGCTGGCGCACACCATCACCGAATATGCCGGGCTGGGCAGTGCTGCTGCGGTGGAGCTGCTCAGCAGCACCGAGCAGCTGGCCGAGCGCTGCCGGCTGGACCCGGCCACTGATGTGGGATGGCGCCGGCCCACAGTTCCGGAGCTGGAGACGATCGGCGTCAATGATGATCCTGCCGCTGTGCTGCGCCGACGCTGCCAGACTGCGATCTCCCAGCGCTACCCTCGGGCCAGCAGCCACCAGTTGGCGCGCATCGAGGATCAGCTGGAGAACGAACTGGCGACTATCCGCCACTTCGGCTTTGAGACCTATTTTCTGGCGGTCGCCGAGACCGTCGATCTCATCCGGAGCATGGATGTGCGGGTTCAGGCCCGCGGCTCCGGTGCCGGAAGCCTGGTGAACTACCTGCTGCGGATCTCCAACGTGGACCCTTTGGAGCACGACCTGCTCTTCGAACGGTTCTTAGGCCACTCCCGCAGCACGCTGCCGGATATTGATGTAGACATCGAATCTGCTCAGCGGCACCGGGTCTATGAGGCGATCTTCGACCACTACGGCCACCACCGGGTCACGCTGCTGTCCATGCAGAACGCCTACCGGGCCCGGGGCGCAGCACGCGATGCCGGTCAGGCCCTGGGCCTCAGCGAGGAGCAGGCGGACCGGGTCGCGGAGAGCATCTGGCGCTTCGACGCCGGCCAGTTCCGCGAAGTGTTGGCCACCAAGCCGGAGCTGCGGGACATCGCCGCGCAGGTGGAGAGCGAGCCGCAGCTGGATATGCTGGTCGATCTCACCGAGCGGCTGGACCGGCTGCCCCGGCACATCTCGATGCACCCCTGCGGCGTCATTCTGGGCAGCAGCGACCTGCTCTCGATCACCGCAACCCAGCCGTCGGGGATCGGGCTTCCGATGTCGCAGTTCGATAAGGACGACATCGATGACATGGGCCTGCTGAAACTCGATGTGCTCGGAGTCAGGATGCAGTCAGCCATGGCTCACGCCGTCCACGAGATTATGCGGATCAACGGTCCCAGCGCCGCTGTGGAGGGCGGGTTACCGGTGGATTCCCCCTACATCTCTGCGGGGGGCAGAATCGACTTAGATTCCATACCCCACGATGACGAAGCCACCTTCGCCATGATCCGCACCACCCACACGCTGGGCTGCTTCCAGATCGAGTCCCCCGGTCAGCGCGAGCTGCTGGGCAAGCTGCAGCCGGATAAGTATGAGGACCTGATCGCAGACATCTCGCTGTTTCGGCCCGGGCCGATGAAGGGCAATATGGTCGCCCCCTATATTGACCGCAAACACGGCTATGAGCGAACCGACTACCTGCACCCGCGGTTCGCGCACTTTCTGCAGGACTCCTACGGGGTGGTGATCTACCACGAGCATGTGCTGCGCATCCTGCACGAGACGATGGGGGTCTCGCTGGCCACCGCCGATGAGCTGCGCCGCTCCATGGAGCGCGACGTCGACATGATCGAACCTGAGTTCCGCTCCCGCACCGCCCAACGCACAGACGACGAGGGTCGGCGAATCTTCAGCGACGCTGATATTGACCGGATCTGGCAGACCCTGCGCGGCTTCGGCAGCTTCGGCTTCTGCAAGGCCCACGGTGCGGCCTTCGCCCTGCCCACCTACCAGAGCGCCTGGCTGAAGACCCACTACCCGGTGGAGTTCATGACTGGGATCTTCGAACACGATCCCGGGATGTATCCGCGCCGGCTGATGATGTCTGAGGCCCGCCGGATGCAGATCCCGCTGCTGCCCATCGACGTCAACGCCTCCGCTGATCAGTACCGGGTGGAGCGGATCTCCGCTGAGGAGAAGGGCATCCGGCTCTCGCTGCGCGATGTCAGAGGCATCAGCGCAGCCGAACTGGGTCGCATCCTCGCCCATCAGCCCTATGAGTCGATCACCGACTTCTACCACCGCGCCAAACCCTCCCGGCCGCTGATGGTGCGGCTGGCCTCCTTGGGCGCCTTCGACGAGCTTGCCCGGGAGAGCCGGAGCCCGGCCGGGCGCGGAAGCATCATCAGCTACATCCGGCAGCTGACCGCCGCCCCCCGGAAGTCGGCACAGCATCAGGACCCCGCCCAGCCCCGGCTGTTCAACGACCGTCAGCTCATGGACGCCTCAATCCCCGACCCCACGGCCGCAGAACAGGTCGCCACTGAGCTGGACAGCCTCTCTGCGGAGGTGGAGGAGCACGTCATCGAGGCCTACCGGCCCCTGCTCGATCAGCTGGGGGTCACTGCCGCCGCAGACCTGCTGAGCATCAGAAGCAACTCTGACGTCTTCGTCGCCGGCATCCGGGTGGCCACGCAGACCCCACCGATGCGGTCAGGAAAGCGCACAGTGTTCATCAGCCTCGACGACGGCACCGGCTGCGCGGACACGGCGTTCTTCGAAGAGGCCCAGCAGCAGGCCGGTCCGCTGCTGTTCGGCACCCAGCTGATGATCATCCGCGGCCGCACCCGCCGCGCTGGGGAGCGCGGGGTCTCCGTCCACGCCGAGGAGGCCTGGGATCTGAAAGTGGCTTGGCGGGAGTGGTCGCAGCAGCGGGTTTAGAGCGCCCGGGCCAGTGACCCGAGGGACTCCTCGAGGAACTCTGGGCCGAAGGGCGGCAGGCCGAGCTCCGCGCGCAGCCATTCGGGCACCGCGCTCCAGTCATAGGTCAGGGTGACTTCGGTGCCGCCGTCCTTGCTGGCCAGGTCATATTGCCACACCCATCCGCCGGCGCCCAGGTTTCCGTCGTCGTCGTACTGGCCCGGCTCCCAGGCGATCCTGGCATCCGGGTCGAAGGCCGTGACCGTGTTGTCCATGCGGTAGTGCCCTCCGGCGTTGACATGGAACATCTGTATACCGAAGACCTGGCCGACGCCGGTGATCGGTTCGGGGTGGATGGCTTCGCCCACCCAGTCGTCGGGCTCAGTCGCCTGGTGACGGGAAGGGTCACGCAGCAGGGCGAAGACCTCCTCAGGGGGCGCCTGCACATCTCGACGCGCCACCATCCTTGATTCCTGCGCAGCTGACGTCTCAGCACTCATGGTGTGCTCCTCTCTGGATTGCCTGAGCCGCAGCCCACGGTTCAGGTATGCCTCTCAGCTTCACACGAACTGCTTGCAATGCACCAGCACATTTGCTTGACTCACAGCATCAATTGCCCGCTGCAACCAGTGATGAGGCCTCATCATGATTCATCAACTGCTCGGCAACTGCCCGGTCTCCGACCTGAATCGGGCCCAGGAATGGTACACCCGCCTGTTCGGCCGAGGTCCAGATGTCCGACCAATGGCCGGGCTGATCGAATGGCATCTCAGCGATACCTTTGGTCTGCAGCTATGGGCTGATCCCGACCGCGCCGGCTGCTCCTCGGTGGTCCTCGGTGAAACCGCCCTGGACGCTGCAGCAGAACGGCTGACCGACGTCGGCCTCCATCATGCCGGGCCCGAAGCTGGCGGTGGAGCACGCATCCTGCAGCTCAACGACCCGGACGGCAACCACATCGTCCTCCTCGGCTCCTGACTGCCTGAGGGAAGGATTCGACGGCGCCCAGAGTTGGCCCGAAGTGTGAGACTCTCTCTTCTCGATCGTTCCCGAACCCGCACCGGCCACCCCGAGAGCGCGGCGCTGACCCATTCCGTGGAGCGAGCCGTGAACGCCGAGCAGCTGGGCTATGCCCGCTTCTGGGCCGCTGAGCACCACGCGGTGCCCGGCATCGCCTCCGGCTCCCCCGCCGTAGTGCTGGCAGCAGCCGGGGCACACACCTCCCGCATCCGGCTGGGCTCCGGCGGGGTGATGCTGCCGCAGCACCAACCACTGGTGGTCGCTGAACAGTTCCTGATGCTCCAGGGGCTCTATCCGGGCCGGATCGACCTGGGACTGGGCCGGACCCTAGGCTTCACCGAACCGGTGCGCCGGGCGCTGAGGCAGAACACCGACGACGCCGACACCTACCAGAGTGATCTCGCCGAGCTGCTCAGCTATCTGGACCGCTCAGCGGCCGTGACAGCCCGGCCGGTCACCGACGAGGTGCCGCAGGTGTTTCTGCTGGCCACCGGGCAGGGCCTGAAGACGGCCGCCGCGCTGGGGATGCCGGTGGTGGTCGGCGGGCCGATTCTTCAGGATCCTGACATCTCAGAGGCCCTGACTGCCTACCGCCGGGACTTCATCCCGTCGTCGGCGGCGGCCGAACCGGCGGTGATCATCTCCACGGACGTCTACCTTGCCGACACCGAGGCCGAGGCCCGCGGGCTTGCCCTGCCGGAGATCTATGCGATGGCCCGGGCCAGAGAGACCGGCGCGTTCGGTCCTCTGGAGCCCGTAGAAGAGATCCGCAGCCAGAAGTGGAGCGCCCAGACGCAGCGGCGAGTGGAGAAGTCGATGGGCCGCGCCGTCGCCGGCACCCGCGCCGCAGTGGGCAACCGGCTGGAGCAGTTGGTGGAGACCACCGGCGCTGACGAGCTGATGGTCTCCACCTCTACCTATGACCGTCAGGCCCTGGCCGGCATCGACGCCGAGATGGCCCAGTTGGTCACAGGCTGAGCCTGCATTGAACCTCGCTGGGCGAGGGGCGAATTCAGCGGACCAGGGTGAATCCGGTGGTCCACTGGGTCTTTTCGCCGGCGGCCAGGGTGAGCTGCAGGAAGCCGATCGCCTCCAGCTCACGGGCACGCTTGAGCGAACCGGCGTCGACTGCGTCGACTCCTCCGGCCTGCACTGCCGAGGCCAGATTCTGCTTAGCAGCATCGTCGTCGC
>JBQCZP010000040.1:0-21069 GCA_052089225.1 Nesterenkonia sp. | reverse complement strand
TGCCGACTTCTGTGGTCATGTCTCACCTTAGCTGTTGATAGGAAACGGTCTGGACAGTGACGAGCATAATCGACGTGGCTTTCGTTGACCCGCCCATGCACATTTCCCGGCTACGAAGTTCTCAAGTCGGCCCCGCAACGCGACGCCCCGTCCATCGCTGGTTGAAAGTCGGCGTTAGGATCAGTGGGAGCCGTCACAAGGCGGGATTCGAAATCTTAGGTTGTCATCAATGTCAGACACTACGGAGCACGCGCAGTCTTCGCGTTTGGTGAAGAATCTTAAACCCCACTGGGTGTGGGCGATCGCCCTGGGTTCAGCGGTGGGGTGGGGTGCGTTCATTCTGCCGGCTGATTGGATGGGCACCGCCGGACCGCTGGGCGCTCTTTTGGGTCTGGCGATCGGTGGTGGGCTGATGATCATCGTTGGTGTCAGCTACGGGTTCCTCGCCCGGGTCTTCCCAGTCTCTGGTGGCGCCTTCGCCTACACCCTGGTCGGGTTCGGTCGCACCCACGCGTTCATCTGTGCCTGGTTCATGACCCTGGGCTATGTCTCAATCGTCGCGCTGAACGCCTCAGCGCTCGCACTGCTGGGCAAGCACGTCCTGCCCCAGGTCGCGGAGCAGGTCCACTTGTATAACATCGCCGGCTGGGATGTCTTCCTCGGTGAGGTCCTCATCGCCATGGCAGCCCTGGTGGTGGTCGCTGTCATCAACATCCGTGGTGGTGGCAACTCGTCCCGGTTGCAGTTCTGGCTGTGTGTGATCATGATCGCCGCAGTACTGTTCATGTTCATCGGGGTGCTCTTCGTCTCCCCCACCGGAGACCTGACCAACATGCAGCCCCTCTTCGCGCCCGATACTGCCCCGGTGGCTGGGGTGTTGGCGATTGTGGCGATCGCTCCCTGGGCGTTCATCGGCTTCGACAACATCCCCCAGACCGCCGAAGAGTTCGACTTCCCCGCTAAGAAGGCCTTCCCCCTGATCTTCTGGTCCCTGGTGGCAGCGACCATCATCTACCTGGCGATGATCACCACCACCGCCTCCGGCCAGCCCTGGCAAGAACTCCTCGGCGACCAACCCGTCTGGGCCACCGCAGATGTGGTCACCGCCTCCCTAGGCATCACCGGACTCATCGTCCTCTGCCTCGGGGCCGGCACCGGCATCGTCACCGGACTCAACGGCTTCTACATCGCCTCATCCCGGGTGCTGCTGGCCATGGGCCGGGCCCATATGATCCCGCCGGCCTTCCGCCAGATCCACCCCAGGTTCAAGACCCCACACACCGGGGTGATCTTCGTGATGATCGTCTGCCTCATCGCCCCCTGGTTCGGACGCAACGCACTGAGCTGGATCGTCGACATGGCCTCCATCGGCTTCACCTTCGCCTTCCTCTACACCTGCGCATGCGCCTACAAAATGTTCCAATGGACCAACCAGAAACACCGCGAGCACGTCGACGGCTCCGCCTCCACACCATTGAAGCTGCTCGCCGCAGCCGGGATCCTAGTAGCCATCGCCTTCACCATCCTGCTGCTCGCGCCCGGTTCACCGGCACAACTGACCATGCCATCATTCATCGCCATGGGCGCCTGGCTGGCCATCGGCGCCATCTTCTACACCACCCAATACCGCCACAACCAAACCATCCCCAACACCGACGTCGACACCGCAGTCCTCGGCAAACCACGCCCCCAATGGGCACAAACACACTGAGGCAAGTAACTACTGGCGTGTCTCGCAAATAGTTAGGCCGTTTAGAGGTAGACTGGAGTATGTCTGCTCCAGCGCCGCCTCTTGCTATCACCGAGACTGACCGTGAGGTCCTACAGAAGGTCGCCCGCTCTACTGCGGCAGCTCATCGGGAGGTCATCCGAGCCCGGGTGCTGCTGGCTGCTGCTGAAGGGGCCGGCAACCGGACCATCGCCGCGGATCACGGGGTCTCGGCGATGACAGTACGGGCCTGGCGTTCCGCGTTCGCCACCGAGGGGCTGAAGCATTGGGGCAAGGTCAAGAAGGGCCGGGGCCGCAAGCCCTCCATCCCGGCAGAGACGGTCGCTGAGATTGTGCGGATGACCACCAAGGTCAAACCCAAGGGCGAGACCCACTGGTCCAGCCGCTCACTGGCCAAGGAGCTGGGTGTCTCGCATTCGACGGTGCATCGGGTGTGGACCGAGTTGGGGTTGAAGCCTCACCGGGTTGATACGTTCAAGGTCTCCAATGATTCGGCCTTCGATGAGAACGTCATCGATATCGTCGGGCTCTACCTCAACCCGCCGGAGCAGGCAGTGGTGCTGGCCATGGACGAAAAATCCTCCGTCCAGGCGCTGGACCGTACCCAGGCCTCGCTGCCGATGGTCCCTGGAAGGGCCGGGACGATGACTCATGACTACAAACGCAACGGCACCACCACGTTATTCGCCGCCCTGGATGTGCTCACCGGCAAAGTCATCGGCCAGTGCCTGCCCAAGCACCGGCACGAGGAGTTTTTGAAGTTCCTCAAGACCATCGACCGCGAGGTCCCCGATGACCTGGAAGTCCACCTGATCATGGATAACTACGCCACCCACAAACACGCCAACGTCAAGGCGTGGCTGGAGAAGCATCCCAGGTTCCATTTCCACTTCACCCCGACCTCTTCGTCCTGGTTGAACCAGGTCGAGCGCTGGTTCCGCGACCTGACCGAGAAGAACCTACGCCGCGGGATCTTCCGCTCAGTGCCCGAGCTCATCGACAGCATCGAAGAATACATAGAAGCCAACAACGAGAACCCCAAACCCTATGTATGGACAGCTACCGCTGAGTCAATCCTGGCCAAAGTCGCCCGAGCACGAACCAGCCTCAACGAACAGGCAAACCAAAACTGAGACAGACCACTACCTGATCGCCATTTGGTCTCGCTAGACGCCGCGCTTAGCTCCTTCGAGTACCAAGTCCGCGAAATCCTCAAACGAACCAGCCACCAAGTAATCCCCCGGGGAGAAGACCGGACGATTAGTCATCCCCTCGACCAGGGGCTCCTCACCCAGTTGCGGCACCACCAGCTGCACAGCAGCCCAACGAAGTTCAGGAACCGCACGCACCGCATCCACAGCCACCTCAGCGACACGCTGAACCTCCGACTCCGAGACCCGTTCAGCACAGCGACGACCAACCACAGCCAAAGCATCACCACGAGACGCGATAACCGTAAAACGCCGCCCCGCCGGATACTCCTGAACCAACCATGCACGGCGCCCAGCTATCGATGTCTCTGACGTCTGCGCCTGAGAAGGAAGTAACCTCACGTTCCGATCATCGAAACGTCCACCGACAGGTATCATGAGGGTCATTTCATTGTGCCCCCTGGTAAATGACCTCAATTGAGCCACGTCCGTCACGCGCCGCCCCGCTACCTGCGAGACTTCTTGGGCTTGCAAAAGCCCCCAGAGCCCCCTCTGTTTCAATATGGTCCTTTGCGAACGGGAAACATCAGCTGTGGTGAGACATCCCGCAAACCACAATAGCTCGTTAGCATGAAGCGCTCGATAAGTAGATCGCCCTTGTGCATCAATTTCGTACCCTCGGGCTCTCAAGATGTGCTGGAATACGCTCGTCAGGTTAGTCGCAACGCCATGGCGTTCTATCGCACACACGTTGACAGGCCGTTGATAAACCTCCGGAATAGAATCCCTTCTGGTTACCTCTGGAACTGCGCGTTCACGGATCCGCCGCCACACTTCGGCAGCTGTATCTCTGGGTTCTCCATACACGGGAAACACCGAACCACCAATGGAAGCGACTGTGTTAACTTCCATGACGAACGCCTCATCTGTTCCGTCCCTAACGATAATATCCGTCCCGCCCCAGTCCATTCCGGGGATTGCCGCAATCGCAGCTGACGTAGCGGTTCGGACATTCACAGGACAGTCCTCAAGGCACTCCCGTGAATCGCCACCGCCGGTGATGCCATTGACCTCCCTAACAATTACAGTCTGCCCCTCCGAAATAATGGAGTCACGATCGAGGCCCTGCCGTGACAAGGCACCGTCTGCGACAGCATCCAATATGATGGGATTCGTCATAGTGTTGGGGTTAAGTTCTCGAACACTGTTCTTCGAGGCAACCAGTTCCGTCACCGAGTCCCGACCATTGCCGGTGACACTGGGCAGCAGCCGCTTGAACACGGCCACACATTCTTCACTTGAGCCATGGCCCCGATATTCAGCACCCTTGATGTACTCCTCAACCAGCACATCGCCAGCTGAACCGCGCGCCCGACGGAAGGCCGCTCGAAGGTCGTCTTCATCATCAATATTGACAGTGACGCCTCTCCCCATGGCCCCATATCGGGGCTTCACCACAACGGTTCGCCCAAGTTCACGTTGCGCTGCAACGGTGTCCTCCTCGGAGGTCGCGATCCGACCCGATGGCGTCGACACGCCCGCTTCATCCAACAATCGCTTGGTGAGCAGCTTGTCCCCCTCAACTGCAGCGCTCAACGCGGACTCACTGCCGGAAGACCCAACGACCGATACGCGCCTGCCATCGATCACGGTGACAGCCATCCGAGATCCAATCCAAGTGACCTCAGCACCGTCCCGTTGGGCCGCATCTGCAATAATCACGGATCCAAGAACTCGGCCGAACTGTGTGCATTGACTAGCCATTTCCTGCGACCAGGGATCGTCATAGGTGTTCTGCGTGCTGAAATCCTTTGAAGTTCGACGCCCGTCCGTTGACATTTGAATCTCCCCTATACGATTTAGAGATGAATACAACTACTATTCAATATTCACTGACATGGCCAACTAGCGCCACACAAGGTTGAGGCCCCCGAGCACGGCACTCTCCTGACTCTTCCAGGACGTGCAAACACTCCCGAGCCACAACCTGTCGCTATTCTGGTCAAATTCCACCAGCAGGTGAGCTAACGCCGAGGTCGCAGTCGACGAAGCGCCTTAGCTACGAATCCACGCTCTCCCTGAGCCGCCGTCCCCGCACCACCTGGAGACGGTTGAGCGTGCGTTGATCCGCCGCTCTGGCGTCCGTTCCCAGGATCGACTTTGAACCCGTGCCAAACGACACCGTCCCACTTCACCCTCCGCCTGGGCTCGCTACGCAAGGTCCTGGCCACATACTCAAGATAGGAGTCGATAGCCACAGCCTCCCCTGCAACGGTTAACCTAACCATCTTCTCTCTACGCTGCAGAGACCCCACGACACCGAGTCGACGCGCCTCATGCGTCAACCGTCGGCAAGCGGCCGGTGACAAACTCGGCACCGCAGGGAAGCTCACCCTCTCCCGTCGTGGATAACCGTGAGCAGCCGGCGGAGTCAGCTCTATACGTCGTACAGAACCTTCACGCAACGGGGCGAGAATGTCATCGATTCGAAGCGAGAGTCGTCGAGCGTCGGTTACGTGCCTCTCAGCCGACGCAGGAAAATAGTGGTCGACAAAGACACCCGCTGTGTTATATCCGGCACCTTCCGAAGGAAACATGTGCCCGCCCATGTGTGCACGGGGGTTGAGTTCAATCACGACATGAGGTTCAGCGTCGTCCACAGACCCATCCCCGATTAGCACGTCGACACCTGCTGAAACGAGCCCCGGGATGGCAGCCACTGAACGTACCGCGGCGTCGCAGACGTCAGACGGTAACCACGACGTGACATCGACTAAGTCACCCCCAGTGCTGATGTTTGCCTTTCCTCTGAGCCGTACTTCTGCGCCAACAGGCGGCACGCTGGAGTACGTATACCCTTGTTTGCTCAGATAATTGTCCACTTCTAAATCAATTTTCAGCGGATCCTTCGACAGAGCTGGGTTACCACGTCGCTCACGATTCTTATCTGCTATAAGCTCCCGGACCGTCTGTTTACCATCACCAACGATACGAGCTGCCCGACGCCAAGTTGCACCAGCGACCCTACCGCCAACGACTTGGACCCGGTAGTCCTCCCCCTCGAAAAAGGACTCCAGTATAAGTTCTTTATCCTTCTCTTCATCGACTAGGTAAGAGTAATAGCGGAGCAACTCTGAGCTATCTCCAATATTGGTAAACACTCCGCGCCCCTTGCTCGCAGACGCCGGTTTCAGCACCACGGGATAGCCAATCTCCTCCGCCAGCGCCTTTATATCATTAGGCGTGACTTCCTCCACGCGAATGAGACGCGCATCGGGTGTTGGCACACCCGACTTCTTCAGAAGGTTGAGAGTCTCGTATTTATCCTTAGCGAGCATGAACGCTTCATTGGTAGTTTCTTCAGGAAGGGCACGATCGAACGCTACAGTCGTCTCTCCATCTGACATTTCGAATCGATAGGGGTACCCGTCAAGAAGCGTAATCGAGAGCCCCCTCCTCCATGCTTCGAGTACGATCGTGAATGTTGCCAGACGACCGCCGCCGTGAACTGATCTCGGCACCTCATCCGCATGAAAAACCCGCGCCCCCTCTTCAGCGCGCATCAGAGTTCTCGCAAAACAAACGATATCTGACTATGCAATCCCACATATCTTTC
Organism: Nesterenkonia sp.; assembly: GCA_052089225.1. Classification (GTDB taxonomy): domain Bacteria; phylum Actinomycetota; class Actinomycetes; order Actinomycetales; family Micrococcaceae; genus Nesterenkonia. The sequence continues at coordinate 14,573 of JBQCZP010000040.1, read as the reverse complement.
GCTCCTTTTTTGTGAACGAAAACAACTCTTTCGATACAGCGCAGCTACCCAAGAGCTATTATCCGTCCTGCTCCCTATGATCGTCGACACCCAATTCGGATACACCAGCGACTGCTTCAGACAATGACCCTCCCAAGACCTGCTGCGTGGCGTATAACATTGGCGAGGCCTCCACCCCTTCGACAAGCACACGGGGCAATCCACTAGGCTCCCTGGCCGGAAGAACAACTATATCGACGCTCCCCCACCGTAGTTCGGGGATAGCACGGATAGCCTGTACGGCAAGATTGCCCGCTGCCTGGAACGTGTCATCATCAAGCCGAGCTCCATCGTCTCTTCCCAAGACACACAGAACTCTATCCCTGGAAGTCACGACCCGGAGCCGGGTTCCTGGTTGCCGCAATTGAACGATCCAGCGTGAAAACTCGTTCAAAGCATCCGGTTCAATGACCTCGCGGGTTTTTGCGCGTTTCGTGTGTGACGTATTCCACTCTCGACGCGTAGGAAGCAACGATACAGGGGTCCATCCCCACTCTTTACGAAACGCTTCGACTTCTTCAACGGTGGACACTTCACGCCCCTGCACTCTTGGAACTTTAGACCGCCGCAGCAGAGCCCTCACATTCCCGTATCGACGCACGACGCGCCGAGATACAGCAAGATCACTGGGACCATAAAGTTCATTGGTGAACCATACGCCAGTGTCCGACTCCGATCCGCGGAACACCTGTACTAGCCCACCCGTATAACCCACGACTCGAAAGCCGCGACTGCCAAGATACGCAAGACCAAAATTGCCCAGACTCACACGGCTCTCACTGATGCCTAGCTCTGCAAATGCAGCCCCGGCCGAAACTCCCTGGGGAACCCGAGCAACCAGGGCAGGAGTGGCCTTCGGCGTCGCAATCGCGTCCTTCTCACGTCGTTCCCACATTAATGCCGCGATGTCCTTGGACTGGCCCAAAGTAGGAAACATGGATCCTGTGATGCCGGGAGTCGAATTGACCTCGACTACGAAACACCGCCCAGACGCCTGATCCACTAATAGGTCACATCCTCCCCAGGTAAGACCAGGTACAGAAGCCACCGCCTTTCTAACAGTTTCTCGAAGGTCGGTGCTCACGTCTTCTAAACACTCGTATGCTTCCCCTCCACTGCTGAGACCTCCGATATCGCGAACAGTCACACGTTCCTCTGGGGGGGGAACACTCGCGAGAGTGTAACCTCGCTTCTCAAGAGCTTTTCGTGCGGCCGTGTCAGCAGGAATCGGGCGCCCTACCAGACTGGGGTTAGTTTTCCTAGTTTCGTTCTTTTCTGCAATAAGGCTTTCTATGCTGCGTCGACCGTCACCAATGACGTAGGGCAATACCCGTTTCACCACACTGACACACTCATCTGGAGTGGCCAGTGCACGGTACTCATGGATCACCTCGACGTACTCTTCAACGAGGACTTCCGGGCCATGCTTAGCAGCCTCTACGAATGCTTCCGTGACCTCGCCTTCGCCATCAAGGTCGACTGAAAGCCCCTTGCCACCGTATGAACCAAGGGGCTTGATCACTACCGGTCTGGATGCAGCTCTCCACGCCCGTATCGCGTCTTCAGCGGAATGTACAATCTCACCTTTGGGTGCGGGCACGCCGGCGGCCAACAACAACTGTTTAGACAGAAATTTATTTCCAACAATTTTTGCTGCCACTTGCGTTTGGTTATGAATATACCCACGAATAAGCAGGTTAGTATTATTAAATGAGGCTACACACGTTAATCTATTCAGCCACTGCACCGTTGCCCCGGCCTTCTCCGCGGCACGCGAGAGCAACACTGTTCCCAGTTGCTTCCTCTGTTGAATATGTCTGTCAAGCACAAGTAGAGACTCGGAGTCCTGGTAGACATGGTGCACGTTCTTCTGCCTCTCTGGTTTAAACGCCTCCGGCATACCGGGCCTCCGACCTCCCCACAGCGCTGTCGCTACGCTGTGGTAGCCGTCTGTCGTTGTTCCACCAGCATGGCACGCTGACCGTTGAGACCTTCATCAAGCATCGACTCCATTATCCATGCGATATCTGCCGGGTTTCCCTGCACCATGCCAGTTATGTGGCCCATCGCAGGATCGGAGACGTCTGCTTGCCCCACAAGACCGATTCGCTTCCATTCGTCCCGCAGCGCGCTCAGAAGTTCTTCGGGGTGTACCGCGCCGCCTACGAGGAATTCGACTTCCACCGAAGATTTCGCTTCGGGAAGTTCCTGCTCTACCCCGAACTCTAAAATCTGATTGGCAAGTCTTTCAGCAAGGTCTACATCGGTCGCATGCTGCACAGCCAACCAAGGTCGCTCTGAGTATTCCACAATCGGGGCGTCATCGATCTCGGTGAAGGATCGGCAATCATCAGCCACGATGTCGATGGCCGCGACCGAAATGCCCGGAATAGCCTTAGCGACCCCGACTGCGATGGTCTTCAGCGACGGATGGACCTGGCCCGTCACGTCCTCCACGGTTTCCGGCTGCGACCTCCATGGTCCGTCGGGGCACAGCGACACGTTGATGACCTCATCGCCCAGCACTAAGAAGCGCAAGTACTGCCCCGGGACCTGTTTCTCCACCAAGAACCTGTACCCAGGGGGCACCACCATTCGCCCATCCCTGATGCCAGGCTCACGGAGCTCCGTCAAGGCGTAGGCCGCCCGGGTATAACCTGGCCGCTCCGTCGGCGGTGTATGGAAGAACTCAATAGTTCGCTGCAAGTCCTCCGGGCCTGAGATGCCTGTCATGACGTCGATAGTATTGTCACCCACCGCCGGTTTGATCACGACTGGATAACCCAGGGTTCCCTCTGCGTACCGGTACGGTGCTCTCTTACCGCCACCCATGGAGAACGTAGCTCCGGTGGGTATGGCATAACCAGCACGCATGACCATATCCCGGCGCATGCGCACGTCCTGCGCGTAGGTGACAGCAGCCAGTGTCGTCTGTTGCGGAACACCGTGGCTGAAAGAAGTCTTCACGGACCCGTCAGCGGCCTGGACCTCCATCACCTGACGTGGCAGCAGCGTCACGTCGAAACCGTGCGCCAGGGCCGCCCGGTGCAGTTCATAACCGTCGCGTAGGGCTCGATCCATCAGGCTCCTGCTTTCTCCACATTCTTGGGCCGGTAGATTTTCAAGCGGCGAGCCTCTCGGCCGGCTCTCACCACGACTTTGCGCACAAGGTTCTTCACGCGAACCGCGCTCTGTTCCCGGATCTGGAAGTCGTTGACGTTCGGTTTTTCGATATGGTCAGCGACGTAGCTGGTCGGAACGGCCGCGCTGGGGCCCAAGATCGTAGCTGCCGCCACGGCCGTCGCAGCCACAGTCTCGCCGACCAGCACCGCCTCAATGGTTTTACGGTCCACATTGCGCACCCAGCCATTCACCCCAGAGCTGCGAGCTCGACGCTGCAGCCAGCGCCGGAATCCTACCCCGGTCACGCGTCCGCGGATCGTCAGTTTCAGAGCTAGCTCTTTCGCAGGCGTCTCGGCAGCCTTCACACCGTAGTGCTCGACGGCTCTTCTCATGAGGGTGAGTGCCACCGGTCTGCCCGTGCCGAACATGGGGTACTCACAGTTTCCGATAGCCGCGTGAGCGTTGAGCTCGCAGATGCCGGCGTCCTGCTCATCCAGTGGCTTCGTGTGATCTTCCAGGAGGAAGTCCACACCGCAGTACTCAAGCTGCGGGATCGCGTTGACCGTCTTGACGCAGGCGTCGATGATGCTGGGGTGCAGCTCATCGAGCACGTCAATGGAATCCCCGCCCTGAGACAGGCTGCAGGTGTTGGCCAGCAGCACCCGTTCACCTTCGGCCGGAACCGATGAGAGAGTCATTCCGACCTTTTGAAGTTCGTGCCGTGCTGCGGCATCGTATTTGGCAGGCCGGGCCCACAGGTGCGGATTGCGCTTACGGGCGATGTTCTTGTTCAGCAGCAGCTCTGCGACCGTGCTCTCACCGTTGCCGAAGACCGAGGCAGGCTCACGCTGAATGGCTGCGATGACTTGGTCACCCACCACGACGATGCGATAGTCACGCCCATTGATGTGCTTCTCAACGATAAAGTCCTGCTTCCCCAGCTTGGAGGAGGCCAGGATGTCGAAGGCGGCATCCAGCTCACCCTCGTTCTGGATTCCAGCGACGACGCCGATTCCTCGTACGCCCATAGCGGGCTTGACGACCACCGGGTATCCGATTCGTTCCGCGAACAGTTTGGCCGTGCTGAAATCGCCATTGGAGAACGTCCTGCCCTGCGGTACGGGCAGCCCGGCCCGCTGCAGCTGCATGCGGGTGCCTTCCTTATGCGTACTCAGGGCAAGCGACGCCGCCGACGACAGGGGGTTCCGTGACCATTTGAAGATCAGTGGCGCCTGCTGGTCATCACCGGCGCGGAAAGCGCCCTTGGAATAGCGGGTGGTGGTAAGTCCCAGAGCCAAGGCCTGCCGCTCCAACAGATGGCCCTTGGAACCGTTGGGCCCCAGCGGGTGCAGATGGTCAACGTCGTCGTAGACGGCGACGGGCCGTCCCTCATAAGTCGGGGAGGCAGGCGCGGGGAAGGTGGTCATCTCCCGGACATCGCCGACGATCGCCTCGTACGCCAGGTAGGCACCGTGCCCATAGGCGTCTCCGGAAGCGGTTCCGACTGGAAACTCCCCGCAGTCGACTGCGTCGGTGATGAGCGCTTCAGCCCGGGGCTGCGCCTGCGCCAGGCTGCGCAGTGCAGCCCGGGCCAAACTGGTAGAGCCCGGCACGTCGGCAAGGATCACCATAGAATCTGGCCGTGCCGCAAGCATGGCATCAACGGCCTGGACAGAGCGCAGCAGGCTGCCGTACTGGCTGGGTCGCACAACCTGTACCGACGGGTAGTCTTCAGCCTCCAGCTGTCGGCTGGGTGTTTGGTGGTCCCAGTAGCGCCACTGCTGGTGGAGCTGGACTGTGATGTCCGAGCGTCCCGCAGTCTTCAGCAGTGCGTCGGCCTCATCCTGGAGCAGCTGAACTCTGTTGCGCCTGTGACGCGGACCAACTCGTTCGAGGACGACGTGCTTGGGAAGCGCGCCTTCGGCGGCAGCGGTCACGACTCGACGCACGAACGCCTTGGCAGCGCCGTTGTCCAGGACCCCACCGACGTCTATGCCCAGAGTCTCGGGCATCGGTGCGGAGGCGTAGTGCCGGGTAATGGTTTCCAGGATGAGCAGCGCGTGAACCAGGTCGTCGTGCTGCAGATCCGATACGACGTCCCCTTCCCAATCCAGCGGTCTGCGGGCCGAGATCTGGAATGGCTCCTCGCTTTCAGCACCTTCGACGGGCCCTGCGATCTCTTGAGCGGCCTGTCCCGCGACGACCGCGGCGTTCTGGCCTAAGGAGGCTGCAACCAGGTCTGCCAACGGCAGCCGCAGCGCGCGTGCGCTGAGATCCAGCAGGGCCGTCTCCACGGCCAGCAGACTGCCGCGGAAAGGGTGCTGGTTGACGGATCCGGCAGCGTGCTCATCTGCCAGTGTGAAGAACTCGCTCATCAGCTTCTCAACCGAGTTGAGGGCCTGCTCGGCATCACTGACGTCCAACTCTGCGTTCTCCAGTCGCCGTGCGACGTCAGAGGTGAACGCCCAGGAGCTGCCAGCGTTGTCGCCGGTGATCCAAGCCCGGGGGTGGCCCTCACCGCTGCCTTTGACGTGGCGCCCATCGGAGTCGGCGGCCGTGAGAGCCACGGCATAGTTCACATGCTTAGTATTCGAGGCGCCGGATGCCGGGATCCGGTACGAGACCGCGCGTGATTCGGTGATGCGGAGGGTGGTCTGGCTCATATGTGTGATGTGCTTTCGGATGGCGTCATGATGCCTTGAGACAGGGAAGCTTTCGCTGATCGTAGCACCGGGGCGGCGGTGGCTCGTGGACCCGGGCAGCACGGAGACTGTATCGCGTCAGTCACAACTTCTCCGAACTCTTCGGCAGCGTCTCCGGTGCGGCAGTCCACGCAGCGGCGCCGATCAGCATGATGACGCCGGTGATGCCGAATGCCCAGGCATAGTTGAACTGATCGACGAGGAATCCTGCCAGCAGCGGACCGACGATCCCTCCCAGGTCCTGGCTCATCTGGAACGCAGACACGACCGAGCCCCCGTTGCGTCCCTCTCCGACAATGTCGGCCAGGGCCGCCTGTTGGGCGGGCACGATCAGCCCGGTGCCCGCTCCGGCGATCAGACTGAGCACCAGCAGCACCCACGGTTCAGGCGAAAGCCCCAGGAACCCGGTGGCCACAGCGGCAATCGTCAGCCCCACCATGATCGGAGGGCGTCGGCCCCACTGGTCAGATCGTTTGGCCAGCGTCAGCACCACAGACACGTTGCCAGCTGCGAAAACTGCCAGTGCGACACCTGCCAGCTGGTCGGAGTCAATGATCCAGGCGCCGCCTACGAAGGCTGAGGCGGCGAACAGCGGGATGATCGCGTTGCGCACCCCGAAGGTCGCCCAGCCGTTGGCGAACGCGGAGATCAGTGCGGCTCGATAGCTGGTCTGCCGCCACGCCTCGGCCAGGGTGGCCTTCTCTCGGCTGTCTTTGGTGTCGCGCTCCTCCAACTGGGAGCGACGCAGCATGAAATAGACGAACGCGGCCGCGACTATCAGCGCACCGCCGTAGACCAGGAACGGTACGCGCTGGCCGAAGACCAGCAGAGCAGAGCCGAGCAGAGGGCCGGCCACATTGCCGATCAGGAAGGCGGATGCGTATGCACCCGAGACCCTGCCACGGATTCCCGGCGGCGCCTTCCGGGCAAGGAATGTCATGGCGGAGACTGTGAAGAAGGTGGACCCTATGCCGCCCAGAGCACGAAAGATCAGCAACAGTTCGAAGGTGGGAGCGAAGGCTGTGGCAATCATCGAAACTGCCACAATCAGCAGTCCCACCACATAGACCGGTACTTCACCCAGCGCCTGGGTCAGCTTTCCTGAAGCAGGAGCGAAAAGCAGCCGGAAGAGGCCGAACGCAGAGACCACGGCCGAGACTGCCATGGCAGAGACGCCGAAGTCGGAGGCGTACTGCGGCAGAATCGGCGCCACGATTCCGAATCCGATGGCGATGATGAAGGCTGAGGCGATCAGCACTTTCAGCTCGGCCGGAATGCGGGTCCTGGCGGGCTTTTCGACGGGGGTACTCACATGAAGCCCTCAACGTCCCCGGAGCTGTTTGTCTTCCCTCACACCGTGGCTTCGGTCAGTCGCTGGGAGACCACCCGGGTGGAGCCGTCCTGACGCATCGACACCCCGTAGAGGGCATCGGCGATCTCCATAGTGCGTTTCTGGTGCGTGATAACGATCAGCTGGGAGTTCTCCCGCAGCTCGTCGAAGATCACCAGCAGTCGGGAGAGGTTGGTGTCATCCAGGGCGGCCTCGACCTCGTCCATCACGTAGAACGGTGAGGGGCGCGCTTTGAAGATCGCCACCAGCAGCGCAACCGCGGTCAGCGAGCGCTCTCCGCCGGAGAGCAGCGAGAGCCTGCGGATTCGCTTGCCCGGTGGGCGGGCGTGCACCTCTATGCCGGTGTTCAGCATGTCCTCCGGGTTGGTCAGCTCCAGGCGCCCTTCCCCGCCGGGGAAGAGCCGGGCAAAGACCCGTTCGAACTGAACTCTGGTGTCCTCCCAGGCTGCGGTGAAGACTTTGTGCACTTCTGAGTCGACTTCGGCGATGATGTCCAACAGGTCGTGGCGGGACTTCTTCAGGTCCGCCAATTGGCCCTGCAGGTAGGTGTGGCGCTCCTCCAGGGCGGCGTGCTCCTCCAGCGCCAGCGGGTTGACCTTGCCCAGTGCCTTCAGGTCCCGTCGGGCTTGAGTGAGGCGCTGCTCCTGTTCGGTGCGGTCGTAGGCGGCACCTTCCTCGGTGCCGCTGTCTTCAGCATGACCTGCCTCCGAGTCCGGGACTGGTTGGTCGGGGCCGTAGTTCTCGATCAGATACTCAGCGGTCAGACTCAGCTCCTCGTCGGCCCGGGACTCCGCTGCCTCCATGGCCAGGCGAAGTTCGGTCTGCTTCACCTCAGCCTGGTGCAGCCGGGCGGTGACCGCTTCCAGCTGCTGGGACTCCCCTGCTCGAGCCTGCGTGAGTTCCTCGATCTGCGCCTTGACCGCTGTGTGGCGTTCAGAGTCGGCCTGCTGGGCCTGCTCGGCTCGGGTGAGCTGCTCGGTGATTGCCTCGATGGTCTCTTCAGCCTCAAGACGTATCTGCTCGGCTTGGGCTGCCCGTTCGCTGCGCGCCCGGGCGGCACGCTGGGCCTGTTCGCGGCGGTGTTCCTCGGCCTGAGCGGAGCGGCGCAGCGAGGCGGCGCGTTCCTGCAGCTGCTGGTGCTGCTCTTCGGTGGCACGCAGGGCGAGCCTGGCGTCAACCTCTTCTCGCCGTGCCGCAGAGGCCTGCTGGCTCAGCCGGTCACGCTCGCCGGTGGAGGGCTCTTCGACCAGTTCCTCATTCTGCGCCGCCTGGAGTCGAGTGGTGATTTCCTCGAGCTGTTCGGCGGCATCGGCCGCGGCAGACTCGGCGTCGTCGATTTCCTGAGCGAAGCTGCTGACCCGCTGCTGCGAGCGGGCGATCTCCGCTTTGAGCCTGCTCAGCTGCTCCCCGATGGAGGCAAGCTGGGTCTCGTTGGCCTGCCATGCCTCCAGAGTCTGGCTCACTTCCAGCTCGACGGCCGCCACCTCGGCTTGGCTGCGCTGGGTCTGGTCAGTGATGCGCTCCAAGTCTTTCTCCACGGTACTGATCCGTGCGGAGAGGTCCTCAATCTGGGCGTTGATGGCCACTTCAGCGTTCTCCACGCGTACCCCGCCGATGCGTTCCCCCGGACGCAGGATCACACCGTCGGCAGTCACGGCCGCTGTGACGGCTCCGCTTCGCAGCAGCTCCTCGGCGGCTGCTTCGTCAATGACGACCGCGACCCCGCGCAGCGCTGACTTCAGCGGCGCGGACAGTTCGGCGGCGACGGTGATGACATCAAGGGCCCAGCGCGCCTCACCGGCAAGCTCACCGGCGGGGTGATCGGTGGGCTGGGGCTCCTCGGGGTAGATCAGATGGGCGCGTCCGCCGTCATTGTCCGCCAACCAGGCCAGCGCTGCCGATGCCGCCTGCGCGTCAGCTACGAGGAGGGCGGAGTCCAACGATCCCAGCACGGCGGCCACGGCCTTCTCCCAGCCGCGTTGCACCTGCAGCTTCTCCGCGTAGGCGCCGGTGATCCATCCAGCATCCTGGTCCTCCAGGGCTGCGGCGCCGTCCTTGGGGCTGCGAGCGCTCTGCAGCCCGGAGAGACGGGCCCGGTGCTCACTGACGACTATCTCCAGGCGGCGCTGCTGAGCTGCCTGCTCCTCGTATTCGGCCCGCAGTGCACTGTGCCGCTTCTGGGCCTCCTGGTATGCGCCCTCCAATCCGGGGGCCTCCGTTTCGACACCAGCCATGCGCTGTTCAAAGTCGGCCAGTTCAGCCTGGGACTCTTCGACGGCCCCCTGCTCGGACTGGTGCTGCTGCTGGGCACGACGACGCCTGGACTGTGCGGCCTCCACCCGGCCCTGGGCGGTCTCCACGCGGCCATGGAGGGTGGCCAGCCCAGCGCGACGATCAGCGACTGCCCGCAGCTGTTCGGTGATGCGCGACTCCTCGGCTTTGAGGCTCTCTTCGGCCTCAGCACGTGAGGCACTGGTGGCCTCCAGGGCTGCGGTGGTCTCCTCCACCTGCTGCTGTTGGGCCTGGGCCTCTTCGGTGACCTGATCCGCCTGGTCTCGCAGCTGTTGGGGGTCGCGGCCTGCGGAGAAGTCTGTGGTGGCAGCCGTTTCCAGGCTCCGGCGGCGTTCGGCCGCCAGTGACGCGACGGAGCGCAGCCGTTCCTGCACTTGGGCGAGCCGGTGGCCGCCTGCGGCGAACTTCTCAGCACGTGCCCGCAGGGTCTCGGCCTGGCTGCTCAGCTCCGCGATCTGGGAGTCTTGGGCCGAAAGGCTCTGCTTCAGCTGGGCTTGGGCATCAATGTCTTCCTGTTCGCCCCGGCTGGAGGCCTGCAGAGCAGTGGCGGCTTGGACCAGGTCGTCAGCGATGATCCGGCTGAGCGCGTCACGGACGTCGTACTGGATGCGCTGGGCCCGGCGGGCGACTTTTGCCTGTCTGCCCAGTGGCGCCAGCTGTCGGGAGATCTCAGAGGTCAGGTCCTCGAGTCGGTCGAGGTTGGTCTGCATCGATTCCAGTTTCCGCACCGAGCGTTCGCGGCGTCGGCGATGTTTGAGCACCCCGGCGGCCTCTTCGATGAAGCCGCGGCGCTGCTCCGGTGTGGCGTGCAGAATCTGGTCCAGCTGGCCCTGCCCGACGATCACGTGCATCTCCCGACCCAGCCCGGAGTCAGAGAGCAGCTCTTGGATGTCCAGCAGCCGGCACTTGGTGCCGTTGATGGTGTACTCCGAGCCCCCGGAGCGGAACATGGTCCGCGAGATGGTCACTTCGGTGTAGTCGATGGGCAGCAGAGCATCGGAGTTGTCTATGGTGAGGCTGACGGAGGCACGCCCCAGCGGCTGGCGCTCTGCGGTGCCGGCGAAGATGACGTCTTCCATAGACCCGCCGCGCAGTGACTTTGCGCCCTGCTCCCCCATCACCCAGGCCAGCGCGTCGACCACATTGGACTTGCCGGAGCCGTTGGGGCCGACCACTGCCGTGACTCCGGGCTCAAACTCGAAGGTAGTCGCTGAGGAGAAGGATTTGAAGCCGCGCACAGTCAGCGTCTTCAGGTGCATACTGTGGGCCTCTCCTCTCGGCGGCGAGTCACTGCCGGTTCACCAGCCCAGCTTATCGCCTGTCTTCGAGCACCCGGCTCAGGGTCTCTGAGACCATTGGCCCCCAGCAGCATGGATTAAGGTTCTGCGTGGAGAGAGTCCGGGCACATCTGTGACCGCGACGGTGACCAATTGGAGGTGCCCATGGGCAGACCGGCACGCTCAGCGGGCCCTGGGCTGCTGAGCGTTCTTCTGGGTGCTGTGGGGGCCGGTCCGCTGCTGCTCTATGGCCTCAGCGCCACCAGTGACAGGATCATCGGCGACCTGGGAATCGACGAGGTGCAGTTCGGTCTGCTGGCCACCGTGTGCTTCGGCTGTGCAGCTGTCGGCAACGCCACGTTGGGACGATTGGCTGACCGACATCGTGACCTGCCCCTGATGACGATTGTCTTTCTGCTGGCGATAGCCGCCCTGGTGCTGGTGTCGGTTCCCGCCGGATATTGGCTGCTGCTGGTTGCGGTGGGGCTCTCCGGACTGGCGCAGTCCTTTCCCAACGGAGTGACGAACCGGATCCTGCTGGAACGGGTCCCCGCTGCGCGCCGAATCGGCTGGGTGGGGGTCAAGCAGTCCGGGGTTCAGGTCAGCCAGCTGGTGGCCAGTCTGGCCTTCCCGCTGCTGGCGGTGGCCGTGGGGTGGCGGGGAGCCGCCCTGGTGGCCGCGCTGATTCCCATGGTGCTTCTGGTGCTGACCTGGCGGTCACTGACGACAGTGCCGCTGCTGCCGCCTGTCCACGAAGAGCATGCTCAGGAACAGGCCGCCGCCCACACCCCGGCTGATCAGGCTAGTGGCCGGTCATCAGCTCCTCGGTACCCCGGCATGGTGTGGGCCATGGCCGCCTTCGGGCTGCTCAACGGCATCGGGGTCCAAGCCACCAACGTGTACCTTCCGCTGTTTGCCGTCCGCGAGCTGGACTTCTCCTTGGTGGCCGGCGGGACGACGGCGGCAGTGGCCGGAGTGTTCGGCGTGGCAGCACGGGTGGGGTGGGCGCGAGCGATGGCCCGCGGGGCCTCAGGGCCTCGGCTGCTCTTACTTCTGGCTCTGGTGGCCACCATCGGTGCCGCCGCTTTCTTGGGCGCCTGGGCAACCGGTTGGGCCGCGCTGCTGTGGGTGGCAGTCGCGATGCACGGCGTCTCCGCATTGGGTGTCTCGGTGGTGCTGATGAGTGCGCTGATGCGCTCGACTCCCTCAGCCTCAATGGCCTCGGCCAGCGGCATGGTCACCGCTGGCATGTTCACCGGCTTCACGCTGGGTCCGGTGGGGATGGGCGCAGTGGTCAGCTCCCCCGGCGGCTTCCCTGCCGGCTGGGTCGCCGTCGGGCTCATCTATCTGCTGTGCGCGGCACTTGCCGCAGTGCTCATCCGCCGGGACAGCCGCTCGGACTGAAAGCGGAGAGCGACTCTGAGACTGCGCTACTGTGCCCGCCGTCGCAGTTTTTCCGGCGAGGCCCAACGGCGTGCTCGGTAGCGCTTCAGGTAGAAATCAAGCACAGCACCAGCCATATCTCGTGGAGTGCCCCGCACAGGGAAGTTGGTGATCGGCGCCGGTGAGAATTCAACTTCGCTGACCACATGATTACCTGCTGAAGCAGGGCCCTTGATGGATGAAGCAATAATGTCGACACCTGCGTACTCCACACCGGGAATGGCAGCAACGGCATTCTGCGCTACCTGACGTAAGTCCGGATGCAGCTGATCAGTCACGTCGATGCTGTCGCCGCCTGCCGCCAGGTTCGATATCGACCGCAAGACGACTTCCTCCCCCGTGGCTGGCACACTCTCCATGGTGCGCCCTGACGCTTCCAACGCATCAAGCTCAGCCGGCTCAACGGGAATGAGGTAGTCAAGCAAGGATGGGTGATTGGCCCTGACTGTGTTCTTGCTGTCAATCAGCTGTTGCACAGTCGAAGAGCCGTCGCCAATAACCGAAGCGCGCTTTCGGTGAGTCGCAGAAAAAACCCTCCCTCCTACGACGAACACCCTGTAGTCCTCGCCCTGAATATGCTTCTCTACAAGGAACTCGGCGTTATCTGGCCGTCTGTACTCTCGCATCACCCGCCGCCACGCCTCAGCGAACTCCTCCCAAGTCTCGATTCCAACAGTGATGCCACGGCTCCTCGACATTCCCGGAGGTTTCAGAACTGCTGGCAATCCAATCGACTGCGCATAACGCCAAGCTGCCTGGCGCTTCCCCCGCGGAAATAACCGTGAGGGCACCACGGAGAGCCCCGCGTCACCAATGAGACTGCGGGCATACTGTTTACGGTCGCACACTGTTTTCCCCGCGACACTCGAAAGTGGGCCGTTCATGTTGCGGAAAACCAGTGGCCCCGCCTTCGGAGACTTCACAACAACCATGAACGCATCGAATCGCTCTACTGGAAGGTCGCGAGCCAAGGCCGCATATTCAAGCACTGCGGACTTCAGTCCGACGTCTCGCTCCCGACTCTCGAAAACGAAATCACTCGCGCTTCCCAGCATGCGGCCCTCCCAAGGAGTGTGTGTGGAGATCGTCCACCTGATCCTATGTCACGCGGGGACTGCCGCAGGGGATGCAAGAGTCATGCTCACCGGCTTCGCCGCTCGGACTGAGGGGTGGGGCCGGTAAATGGTAGAACCTTCGAATACCGATCTGCGCAGTGGGCTGTGACGAACTTCCCTCATACTTTCTGGCCGGGCCCAGTGCCGATACACCGTGATGTCGTGGCGGCCTTGTACGATCGAATTTATGCCCCACGACTCGGCCTCATCTTCGACAAAGCCCGGTTTTCCCACGCGGCTGGCCCAGCGCGCACTGAACAATGTCAAGGATCCCCGCGGCATCCCAGAGCGCACGGCCAAGACCTACCGGTACCGCCGTCGTCAGTTCGGCGCCGCTCGACGGTTCCTGCGCAAGGAATTCCGCTGGGCCACTGACTGGTCCAACCGCAAACCCGAGTGGTGGCGCCGGGGCTTCCTCTCCCGGTCGGTGACGCTGTATCAGCTGCCGGACAACGACCCCTCGCTCTACATAAACGATGTCCAGCGCTACTTCCGCACCAAGAACATGGTCAGCCCGCACCTGCAGGAGGTGCTGAACAATAAATTCTCCTTCTTCCTGCTCGTCAACAGCCTGGGCCTGGACAGCGACGTCGTCGACCTGCTCGGGGTGCACAGCCGCGGGTATGTGCAGCCGTTCCCGAAGAAGGGACGCATCGAGCTGGAGACCTTCCTGGAGCAGACTCTGGAAGAGCGCGGCCACATCTTCGTCAAACCACTGCACGGAGCCGAAGCCAACGGAGTCCGCTCGCTGAAGGTCAACGACGAGGGCTACCGCATGGACGGCAGTGCGGTGCAGCTGTCCGAGATCGCAGACTGGGTCCGCGAATTCCCCCGGCCGCTGCTCTTTGAGGCTGCCCTGACTCAGCACGGCGACCAGGCTGCGCTGAACCCGCATTCGACCAACACCATCCGGCTGCTGACCATGCCCGACGTCGAAGGTGACTTCTCCCCCTTCATCGCCCGGGCCTCACAGCGGATCGGCAGCCTGCGCTCCGGTCATATCGACAACTGGACCAAGGGCGGGCTGAGCGCCAACGTGGACCTCGAGGACGGCACGCTCTCCGCCGCTGCGCAGCTTCCTGAAGGCAATCAGCTGCACTGGTTCTCCGAGCACCCCGACAGCGGCGCGCGCATCCAAGGACACCAGGTGCCCTTCTGGGAGGAGACCAAGGAACTGGTGCTGGAGGCCGCCGGCCGGTTGGCGTTCATGGAGTACGTGGGATGGGACATC
>JBQCZP010000039.1:14191-21139 GCA_052089225.1 Nesterenkonia sp. | reverse complement strand
CCACGCCGTCGCCAGCCGGACCTCACCGCACCTCTGCCGCATACTGGAGGTGATGAGCACCGCAGACAATGTCCACTTCTACCAGCCCCACACCGGCCACGGCCTGCCGCATTCGCCGTTCAACTCGATCATCGCACCACGGCCGATCGGCTGGATCTCCACCCGCAGCGCACAGGGGGTGCTGAATCTGGCTCCCTACAGCTTCTTCAACGCGTTCAACTATTCCCCGCCCATTATCGGCTTCGCCAGCAACGGGGCCAAGGACAGCCTGGCCAATGCTGGGGCCACCGGGGAGTTCTGCTGGAACCTGGTCAGCCGTGACCTGGCCGAGGCGATGAATGAGACCTCCGTGGAGGCGGCCGCCGACCTTGATGAGTTCGCTCTGGCCGGCCTCACCCCGGCGGAGTCTCGCATCGTGAGGGCTCCGCATGTCGGTCAGGCCCGGGTGGCCTTCGAGTGCCGCACCACTCAGATCGTGCCGCTGGTCAGTGCAGCCGATGAGCCCACAGTGACCAGCGTGGTCTTCGGCGAGGTGGTCGGGGTCCACATCGACCGCGGCCTGCTCCACGAGGGCATCTACCAAACTGCCGCAGCTGATCCCCTGCTGCGCGGCGGCGGTCCGAGCACCTACTTCAGCATCGACAAGGAAGCCCCGCTGGAGATGCGTCGGCCCTCTCCCCGCCGGTAAGCACACCGGCTTCGCGGCTGACGCCTGGCCGAAGGGTGGGGACTGCGCCTGGCCACCGTGGCATTCATCGGGACCGCCCTGGTGATCCATGTGCTGATCGGCACGGCTCCTGCGGCCCTGTTGGTGTTCGTCGGCGGCTTCAACGGCCTGATCCTGCCGATCGGTATGGTGATCCTCATGTACATCAGATGGTTCCGCCGGGACCTGCTGGGAGGCTGCAGGTACCCCAAGTCGCTGCTGATCCTAGGCGCCGCAGCCGCGGCCGAAGATGGGGGTTCGGTCCATCGGGGTCGATCTCTGATGTCCTGAGCCTCGGCGTGCAAGCCCCACCCAACTAGCGAAAGGGCCAAACCGTGACCACCACAGATCTGAACTCCGACCTCGGAGAGAACACTGCTGAGCGCATCGTCAGCGACGACGAAGCCATGCTGCGCATAGTCACCAGCGCCAACGTGTCCTGCGGGTTCCACGCCGGAAGCCCGGATGAGATCAAGTCGACGCTCTCAGGGGCGGTCTCCAACGGTGTGTCGATCGGGGCGCACCCTGGTTATCGCGACTATGAGAATTTCGGCCGCACTCCCATGGAGATCGATTCGGCCACCCTGCAGGCTCACGTGGAGTACCAGCTGGGCGCACTGCAGGCTATGGCCAGATCAGTCGGCGGACGAGTCGACTACGTCAAACCCCATGGCGCCCTCTACAGCGCCATCGCCCACGACACCCGCCAAGCCAAAGACGTGGTCAGTGCGGTCAGGGCGATCGACCCGTCGCTGGTCCTGCTGGGCCTCTCCGGAAGCGTAGTGCTGGATCTTGCTGAGCAGGCGGGGCTGAAGACCGCCGCTGAAGTCTTCGCTGACCGGGCCTACACGCCCGAGGGCATGTTGGTTTCGCGCACTGAGCCCGGAGCAGTCCTGCATGCTCCCGAGCTGATCGCCCAGCGCGTCGTGCGCATGGCTCAGGAAGGAGTGGTGGAATCCGTCGATGGCACTGATGTCACGGTGCAGGCGGATTCGGTCTGCGTCCACGGTGACAGTGCCGGTGCCGTAGCGATCGCGCAGTCCACTCGAGCTGCCCTTGAAACAGCCGGAGTAAGGATCCGCTCGTTCGCCGGAGCAAGCGCATGAGTCCCGCAGCCTGCGACCTTTCACCGCAGCAGGCCCGCCCAGAGTGGTGCCGACGGGACCGCCTACCCCTGCCCAGCGCCCAAGGCCGCTGCGCTGACCTGGGGGCGCAGGTCCAGGCGGCGCAGCAGCTGGGCATTGAGCGCGACGACGACTGTGGAGGCCGACATCAGGATCGCGCCGACGCTCATCGGCAGCACGAACCCGATGGGCGCCAGAATGCCTGCGGCCAGCGGCACCGCGATCAGGTTGTAGCCGGCGGCCCACCAGAGGTTCTGCTTCATCTTGCGGTAGCTGGCGAGGGAGAGGTCGATGACCGAGAGGACCGAGCGCGGATCCGAGCTGGCGAGGATCACCCCGGCAGAGGCGATCGCCACGTCAGTTCCTGCACCGATGGCGATCCCCACATCGGCCTGCGCAAGGGCGGGCGCATCGTTGACGCCGTCGCCGACCATAGCCACCCGGCGCCCCTCCCCCTGCAGCTGCTGGACCTTGGCGGCCTTGTCCTCAGGTCGAACCCCGGCGAATACCCGGTCTATGCCCAGCTCGGCGGCGACGGTGTCGGCGACTGCCTGCGCATCGCCGGTGATCATCACCACTTGGGAACCCACCGTGTGCAGCGCCTTCACCGTCTCCTGTGATTCGGCACGGATCTCATCGTCCAGCCGCAGCGCGCCGACCACCTGACCATCAGCCACCACGTGCAGGATGATCGCTCCCTCGCCGCGCCACTGCTCAGCGACGCCCAGCTCGTCCAGACTGTCCTGCTCCAACAGGTAGGGGCCGCCGACCTGAATGAGCACACCGTCGACGACGGCGCGGACTCCCACGGCCGGGGAAGAGGAGAAATCAGCGGCGGCCGGCACCTCAAGCCCGCGGTGTGCGGCCGCGCTGACGATGGCACGGGCCAGCGGGTGCTCACTGTCTGACTCAGCGGCGGCGGCCAGTGCCAGCACCTGCTCGTCGGAGCGGCCCCGGGTCGCCTCGACTCCGGTGACCGTGGGCTCGCCCTTGGTGAGGGTCCCGGTCTTGTCGAAGAGCACGGAGTCCACTGTGCGCATCGCCTCCAGGGCGAGGCGGTCTTTGACCAGCACCCCGCCGCGGGCGGCACGCTCCGTGGCGATAGAGACCACCAGCGGGATCGCCAGTCCCAGGGCGTGCGGGCAGGCGATCACCAGCACGGTGATGGTCCGCACCACTGCGGCATCGGGTGCGCCCAGCAGCATCCAGGCGATCGCGGTGACCACCGCTGCGATCAGCGCGAACCAGAACAGCCACCCGGCGGCGGTGTCAGCGATCCGCTGCGCCCGGGAGGAGGACCCCTGGGCATCGGCGACCAGCCGCTGAATGCCGGCCAGCGCAGTCTCGTCGCCGGTGGCGGTGATCCGCACGCGCAGCCCGGAGTCAGTGGCGACGGTGCCGGCCACCACCGGATCCTCGACGTCGCGGCGCACCGGCTTGGACTCACCGGTGACCATGGACTCATCCATGCTGGCGCTGCCCTCGATCACCACACCGTCGGCCGGAACCGCGGCGCCGGGGCGGACCACCACCACGTCGTCGCGGCTGAGCTCATCGGGGGAGACGGTGACCACGCCGCCGTCGGTGACTTTCTGCGCCTCATCCGGCAGCAGGGCCGCCAGCGAGTCCAGCGCCGAGGATGTCCGCGCGACTGAGCCCATCTCGATCCAGTGGCCCAGCAGCATGATGACCACCAGCAGCGCCAGCTCCCACCAGAAGTTCAGCTCAGGGTCGAGCACTTCAAGGGTGGCACCCCAGGAGGCGAGGAACGCGACGGTGATCGCCAAGCCGATGAGCAGCATCATCCCAGGGGCGCGCGAACGCAGCTCGTCGACCGCCCCAGTCAGGAACGGCCGACCGCCCCAGACGTACATGACGCTGCCCAGCAGCGGCGAGACCCACCACACCCACTCTGCGTCGGGCAGAGTGTAGCCGAGCAGGTCGACGAACATCTGGTTGAAGGCAACCACCGGCACTGCGAAGACCAGCATGACCCAGAACATCCGACGGAACTGTCCCACATGGTCGCTGTGGTCGTGATGGTCGTGGTTGTGGTGGTCAGACATCGGCGGCCTCCGGTCAGCACCAGCGATCTGCCGCACAGGGGCGGCTGCCCTTGTGGACCACTTCCAGTGATACCCCGTGGGGGTATTATGGTCAATGCGACGGGTCCTGCGGTGAGCTGCTCACGCGTGGCTCGCCTGGTCTATGGCGGCCTGCCACTTGCCGCGACCGCTCAGCACGAATCGGTGCTCCTCACCACTGCGTGTGACAACCGCCAGAGAGTTGGGTGCCAGCGGAATCAGGTTCAGGAATTTGGTCCACACCGGCTGAATCTCCCCGATCTCTGTCAGGGGAATCTCTGTGCTGCCGCGCTGGACGTTGACCCTATGCGATTCGAACACCAGGCGCTGGCTGGTCAGGTGCAGGTGGCCTCCGACGGTCTCGAGGCCCCGCTGCAGGTTCGCCCCGCCGGACTTGATGTGACTTTCCCCAGGCTGCAGTTCAGTCTTCATCGTTCCTCCTCGTCTTGTCTCTCAGTACGCCCCCAGCGTGCCGCATGTGATGCGTGCAGGGCACATCGTCGAGGAGCTCGGCCGACTCCACAGCTGAGAACGCCGATTATCACCCTCATTTCACGTAATCACCGTCCTGTACGAGGGTGATGAAGCGTTAAGAGGGTGATTCTGCGGCAGGGGTGGAGCTGCTCAGCCGCGGCGGGATCAGCGGCGGCTGGCGGCCAGGCCGGCACTGCGGGACTGCGTGATGATCCCCGGCAGCGCCTCAGCCAGCGCGGCGACGTCGTCTTCGGTGGTGGTCCATCCCAGGGTGAAGCGCTGGGCGCCGCGGGCCTGGGCCTCGCTGAGCCCCATGGCCAGCAGCACGTGAGAAGGTCGCGGCACCCCGGCGGTGCAGGCCGAGCCGGTGGCGGTGTCGAAACCGGCCATGTCCAACATGAACAGCAGCGAATCCCCCTCTGCGTCGTCGACGGTGATGTGCAGGTTATTGGGCAGCCGCAGATCGGGTGCCCTCCGCGGGTCGGGCCCGCGCAGGGTGACGCCGTCAAGCCCGACGACGGCCTCCAGCAGCTGGTTGCGCAGTGCGGCGAGCCGCACCGTCTCCTGCTCGCGCTCGGCGATCACCTCCTCGGCCACGGCGGCGAAGGCGCAGATGCCCGGTGCGTCCAAGGTGCCGGAGCGGATATCGCGCTCCTGACCGCCCCCGTGCAGCACCGGGGTGAGCTTAGCGTCGCGGCGAACCAACAGTGCCCCGATGCCCACCGGAGCACCGATCTTGTGTCCGCTGATGGCCATAGTGGTGGCGGCCGAATCGGCGAAGCTCACCGGAAGCGCGCCGAAGGCCTGGACCGCATCAGTGTGGAAGGGAACCCCGTATCCCGCGCACAGCCGCGCCACCTCGGTGATGGGCTGGACGGCGCCGACCTCACTGTTGGCCCACATCACCGTGGCCAGCGCGATCGTCTCCGGGTCTTCGGCCAGCAGAGCTTCGAACGCGTCGACGTCGACCCTGCCCTCAGCGTCGACGTTGACCATCACCAGTTCAGCGCCCTCGTGGGCCTCCAACCATTCGGCGGTGTCCAGCACGGCATGGTGCTCAACCCCGGTCAGCAGCACCCGGCGTCGTCTCGGATCCTCGGTCCGGCGCTGCCACCAGAGCCCTTTGAGCGCCAGGTTGTCGGCTTCGGTCCCCCCGGAGGTGAAGATCACCTCTGAGGAGTGGGCGCCCACTGCAGCGGCCAGCTGCTCACGGGCAGAGTCCACCGCCAGCCGGGACCGGCGTCCGGAGCCGTGCAGCGATGAGGGGTTGGCCAGCTGCGGCATCAGCTCGGTGAGCACTTTCACTGCAGTGGGCTTCACCGGCGTGGTGGAGGCGTGATCGAAGTAGCGGGTCATCGTCCCCCGATTCTACTCGGCAGCGGTAAGGTAGGCATCTGATGAGAGAGCAGGACTTCTACTCCGTGCTGGGTCTGGACCCCGACGCCGATGACCGCGCCATTCGTGCCGCGTATCGGCGTGCCGCCCGTGAACACCACCCTGACCGCGGCGGTTCTGCCGACCAGTTCCATCGCATCCAAGAGGCTTGGGAGGTGCTGGGCACCCCGCAGTCCCGGGCCGACTATGATCGCAGGCGCGGATCCTCGGCCGCCTCCGCCGACTCGCCGGCACCGACCGAAGAGGGCGCAGGCTTCACCTACTCGCGCACCAGCTCAGGTCGCAGCGGGCATGAGCGCTCTGGCGCCGGCACTCGTCGCGGAAGCCCGTCGCGCTCAGCCAGCGCCCAACGCCCGCCGGTCTATGATCCGCCGCTGTCGGAGCCCGAGCCGCTGCGTCTGCCGCTGACCAGCCAGCGGGTCCACGGCCACTTCCCCGCACGCGGTCTCTTCGGCGGCGGCAGAGCCGCCCGGCGACACCGGCGCAGCACCGAGATCCTGGAGAAGCACGTGCTCAGCGACCTCTCAGCCGCCCGACTGTTCAACGACGTCTACGTCAGCGCTCTCACCACGGACAGGAAGGGACGACGCCGGCCGGCCAAGGGTGCCGAGCGGGTCGACCATGTGCTGCTGTGCGGCCATACTCTGATGCTGATCAGCTGCCTGGAGATCCCCGCGCACACCGCCTCCTGGAACGGGCGCAGCCTGCGGGCCGCCGGCAGGAGCATTCCGCTGCCCGACCTTTCGGCCCAGGCGAAGAAGCTGCGCAACGTGCTCACTGCCCGCCTGCAGTCCGCCTACGGCCACGACGCGTCGCTGAGCCTGGACTTCCAGCATGTGCTGCTCTGCGCAGACGGCGACCTGTTCCATCCTGTGGTGGAGTCCGTGGGCCCCGGCCGGCACGGTTCAGCACCGCTGGCAGCGGGACGGGCGATCGGCCACATCGCCAATGTGTTGGGGTCCTCCGACCGGGCGAACCTGGTGGACCGCCGGCTCATGGCCGCGCTGCGGGATCAGCTGGTCGCCCCCGAAGCCGACTGACCAGCCGCCGTCCCGACCCGGCGGCGGGCACTGCAGCGCTGACGAACGCCGCCGCTGACTCCCCCACGCCCGATACCCCGCCGGCCGGCGCCACCGACCCGAACGCCGCCCTCCCGGGTCGAGTG
>JBQCZP010000039.1:7832-14091 GCA_052089225.1 Nesterenkonia sp. | reverse complement strand
CGATACCCCGCCGGCCGGCGCCACCGACCCGAACGCCGCCCTCCCGGGTCGAGTGTTGATCACTTCAGAACGGGGCGGCGCCTGCCCCTTTGCGACCGCTAGGCTGGAACCTATGGCTCTTCCGCTGCGTGTTCTCCTTGATCGGCCTGAGATCCCCGGAAACACCGGAAATCTGATCCGGCTGGCCGCCGTCGTCGGATTCGAGCTGCACATCGCCGGGCCCACCCTCTTCGACTTCTCCGACTCCAGGCTCAGGCGCGCCGGTTTGGACTACCACGATCTGGCGGTGATGACCGAGCACACCGACTTGGAAACGGCCTACGCGCACATGGGGCCGCAGCGCATCTTTGCGTTCACCGGCGGCGGCGACACCGCCCACACTGACATCGATTTCCGCGACTCCGATGTGCTGCTGTTCGGCCGCGAGTCCACAGGCTTGGATCACCAGGTCGCCTACGATGAGCGTGTCACTGCCCGAGTTCGGATTCCGATGCTGCCGGGGCTGCGCAGCCTCAATCTGGCCAATTCGGTCACGGTGGCCGTCTACGAGGCCTGGCGTCAGCGCGGATTCGCCGGCGCCGGCTGATCAGCGCTGCGGGTGTTGGTCACCGGTGTGCCCAGCCGAGCTGACTAGAATCACCCACAGAGTGAGCCGGGGATCCGACGCAGCCCGAAGCAAGGGGCGGGAAGCGAGAGCACAATGAGCCAGACGCCAGGGGGCGCCCCCCGCGACGATGCGCCTGCCCAGCCCGGTTCCGCCGAATCCTCCGAGCAGGTGCCGACGGATGCCCGTGACCTGCAGCAGGAGCCGAGTCTCGCGGAGCTGCTGGCCGGCACGGCCCGGGGCGAGACGGCGTCATTCTCTGCGTTCTTCGAGTCCACCGCCGACGTCGTCTACGGTCTGGCCCTGCTGGTCCACGCCGATGCCGAAGGGGCCCACGCCGCCACTGTGGCGGTCTACCAGCATCTGTGGGATCAGGCCGACGCCCGAGCCCGCGACCTGCGGCTGCAGACCCAGGCCTCGGTCACCCTGACCCACGAGTATGCCGGACTCAACGACGCCGAATCTGCCGCTGAGACGGACACCTACCGGCCCAATGAGTACGAGCTGGTCCTGGAGTGGCTGGTCCCGCTGACGCACCGGATATTCGTGGAACGGTTCCGCGAGGGGACGGCCACAGCTATCCCGCTGGATCCGGTGCCCCAGGATCAGGGCGGGGTCGCCGGCCTCCCCGAGGAGGTGCTGGAGGACCTGCTGGCGCTGTCGGACTCGCAGGCGCAGGCGGTGGCGCTGACCTATTTGGCCGGCCTGACCCACCAGCAGGTGGCCGAACGGGTCGGTGCCGCAGTGCCCAGCGTCAAGTCCAGGCTGCGTGATGCGATGACGCGGATGCACGCTCAGCGCAGTGAGCGCAGGGCCGACTCCGATCCGATTCTGCGTGCGGCGGTGACCCGTGAGGATGTGGCGCGCTCCGGTGGGGTGAACCGCAACTTCACCAATGCGATCGCCGCCGACCTGGACAAGGGCCTGCTGGTGGAGCTGGCCGAGCTCTATGCCCTGGACGGACTGGACGACCGCGAGCGTGCGCTGCTTGATGAGAAGGCCCTGACAGCCGAGGCCGGTGAGGCCCAGCGCTGGGACACTCGCGTGCTGGCCGCCCGCCGCACGGTCTCAGAGATCTTCGCCGCAGACCCGGTGCCCCCGCCCAGCCACCTGCTCGATGAGGTGCTGCAGAGCGTCGGCGACCAAGAGGTCGGTGTGGGCCTGGTGGAGGAGTTCTCCAACCACACCGGTGAGGAGGTCCGCCGCAGGCCGGTGCTCAAACGCTGGATGGTCATCGCCGGCTTGCTGCTGGTGCTGCTGGTGGGCGGACTCGTCATCTGGCAGGTCTCGGTCCCCCGCGACATCGAGTCGGTCGCGCAGGCTGATCCGCAGGCCTACGTGTTGGACGGCTATGAGATGGCCAACGGCGGACAGATCGATGCGGCGTTCTCCGAGGAGGAGGACGTCGGCTACATGGAGTTCGAAGACGTTCCCGAGCTCGACGACGGTGCGACCTACCAGGTGTGGCTGATGCCCACCGGCACCGGGGCCCCCTCGTCGCTGGGCAACTTCACCGCTGAGGAGCTGCAGAGCGACAACGTGGAGGTCCAGGGCTTGGCGCAGTACCGGGCGCTGATGATCACTGAGGAGCAGATCCGTGGTCAGGAACGCCCGGGCGGGGACACGGTCGCCGAGTTCCTTCTGCGCATGCCGGACGAGGCGAACGCCTGACGTCTGGGCCCCGCACCAACGCGCAGCGTTGGAGTGGGCCACGCCAGGGAGCGAGCGGGGTTCCCCCGCCGCCGGGACCAGTTCAGAACCCTGAGATCGTCTCCGCGCTGTTGACCACCACGTGGTGGAACTCCTCAGCACTGCCGCCGGCGCCGTGCGCCTCAGCCAGGGCGGCCGTGACGAACTCCACCATGGCCTCGGCGTCGCGGTGTTGGCTGAAGTGCCGGTTCAGTGCGGCAATCTTGCGATCTCGGTACCCGTCGACGTCCACTGTGGTCTGCGCCAGGTGCTTCGGTGCACCCATCATCAGCAGGTGGCGGATCTTGAAGGCCTCAAGCCCCGATGCGGCCAGCTCCGGATAGGCGAAGGGGTTCTCCACCGCCGGGTAGCAGGCGCGCACCACGGCCTCACCGCAGGCCAGATGGTCCGGGTGGGACTTCTGCAGCCGGTCCCACGCCCGTTCAGGGTGCATGCTGAACACCGCATCGGGGCGCTGGGCGCGCATCACCTCCACAATTTGTTCGATCAGCTCGTCAGTGGGCCTGAGGAATCCGTCGCGCTCGTTGAGCTGGATGACCCGTTGAAAACCGACGACGCCGGCGGCCTCCTGCTGCTCCTGCTCGCGCAGCCGGGCAGTCTCCTGCGGGGAGCGTTCAGCGTCGAACCCTCCGGCGTCGCCGGAGGTGAGCAGGCACAGCGTCGCCTCAACACCGCGGTCGGTCAGCGCCGCCAGGGTGGCTGAGGCGCCGAAGTCGACGTCGTCGGGGTGGGCGGCGAAGGCCACCACCCGGCGCAGCCCCAGGCGGCGCACCAGTTCATCCGGGTCGATGAGGCCCTGCACCGCAGCATCAGGGGAAGTCATCAGCGGCTCCCTCCTACAGCGATGCGAGGTCGACGTCGATGTCCTGACGCTCCCCGTCACGCAGGACGGTCAGGGTGATGGTCTCGCCGCTGGCATACTCACGCACGGTGGCGGTCAGTGAGGTGCCGTCCTGGATCTGGCGGCCCTCGACGGCCTCGATGACGTCGCCCTCCTGAAGGCCTGCCTCTGAGGCAGGAGACTGCTCAGAGACTGCGGTGACCAGTCCGCCTGCGGGGAAGCCCATCGACGGCAGCTGCTCGCCCTCTGAGGCGCCGAGCATCTGCTGGTTCACCTCCGCGTCGGGGTGTGCTGGCAGCACTTGGACGCCCAACAGCCCGTGTGAGGTCTCGCCATTTTCGATCAGGTCGGTGGCAATGCGCTCGGCGTAGTCGATCGGGATGGAGAAGCCGACCCCGATGCTGCCGGCACCGCCTCCGCCCGGCATGCCTCCGCCTCCGGTGGAGGCAATGGCGACGTTGACTCCGATGACCCTGCCCTCAGAGTCCACCAGGGCACCGCCGGAGTTGCCCTGGTTGATGGCCGCGTCCGTCTGGATGACGTTGAGGTAGATGCTGCCCTGGCTGGGCGACTGCTCCTGGTCGGGGAAGAAGAACTCGAATCCTTCCTCGCCGCCTCCCTCGCCCTCGGGGCTCTGCTCCTGACCCTCCGACTCCAGGTCCTCGAACAGCTCGGGAGTCGGTTCAGTTTCGCCGGGCTCCACCGCGGCCGAGGCCACTTGGATGGTGCGGTCCAGGGTGGAGACGATTCCCGTGGTGACCGTTCCGGCCAGGCTCAGCGGGGCCCCGATGGCGATGGTCTGATCCCCGACGTTGAGGTCGCTGGAGGAGCCGAGCTCGGCGGGGGTGAGATTCTCGGTGTCCTCCAGCTGGATGACGGCCAGATCGCTGAGCGGATCGGTGCCGACGATCTCGGCGGTGGTGACCCGGCCGTCGTTGAGCTGGACCTGAATGTCCGGTTGGGCCTCTGAGCCGCCGAGGGTCACCACGTGGGTGTTGGTGAGCACGTGGCCCTCATCGTCCAGAATAATGCCGGAGCCGGATCCGGAGCCGCCCTGGCCGCCGACTGCGAGCGTGACCACTGAGGGAGAGGCTTGGTCGGCCGCGGCAGTGACCGGGGAGGCATCCTCCGGATCGTTGATCTCGATGCCAGGGCCGGAGTCGGAGTCGCCGACCTCGGAGGCCGGATCGTCCAGGAGCGCCTGGCCGCCCACCACCGCGACGCCGCCGCCGAGCAGTGCGGCCAAAATTATGCCCAGCGCGAACGTTCCGAAACCGATGCCGCGGCGCTTCTTCTTCTGCGCCGGTGCCGCCGCTGCCGACTGGTCCCAGGATCCGGACTGCTGAGCGCCCCAGCCGGGAGTCTGCGCTGTCGAATCAGCCGCTGCCTCCTGCTCCGGGTGCGCGGGTCGTTCCGCATAGACCCCCTGACCGAAGTGTGGGGCGGAAGCAGACTGCGCCGCAGGATCGGAGTGTGGCTCAGGGGGCGGCGTCGACCCCGAGCCGGCAGCAGGCTCACCGGCACCATCGGTGTTCTCTGGCAGGCGCCGGGTCGGTTCGTCACCCGCGCCCGACGGTGGCCGGTTCGCGGCGGCGTCGTGCTCTTCATGCGGCTGAGATGGGTCTTGCGGGTCCTGTGACATGCGCAGCTGTTGCTCCTACCTTGCGATCTGTAGTGGTGGCAGTCCAGTAATAGACCATGACATACACGCCTTATAGACTCCTAGACATGGTGCCAGAGACTCTCCTGACAATCCCGACGGTGACCGGCGCGATCATCGTGGGCCCGCTGATCATCGGTGCAGCCGTGCTGGCCCTGATCGGCGTGGGAGCAGTGTATCTCTCCGGCGGAAACAAACGCTCCAAACGCTTCGCCGCCGATCGGCAGCAGGGCAGAGTCGAGCAGGGTCAGCGCGACCCCCTTGATGACGAGAGCACCGAGGAGCTGCGCCTGAAGGCCGGTGAGATGCTGGTCGCCGCCGACAACGCTGTGCAGTCCAGTGAGCAGGAGCTGCTGTTCGCCTCCGCCTCCTACGGTGAGGAGCAGGTAGCCACCTTCGAAGAGGACCTCGGATCCGCCAAGGAGCATCTGCGGGAGTCGTTCCGACTGCAGCAGCAGGCCGACGCCGCTGACGCCGAGGACGATGCTCAGACCCGGCACCTGCTGAAACAGATCGTCCGCTCCGCAGAGAAGGTCAACGAGACGCTGCAGTCGCACCAGGAGGAGTTCGACGGTATGCGTGATCTGGAGCGCAACCCGCAGCCAGCCGTGGAAGAGCTGCAGCAGCAGCTGGATGCGCTCACCCCGCGCCGCGCACGCTGCGAATCGGCTCTGGAGAACCTGCGCACCCAGTACGCAGACGAGGCTCTGCACCAGTACCGGGACAATCTCTCCCAGTCCGCCCAGGTGCTGGACGATGCCCAATCGGCCCAGAGCGAGGCCGCAGAGACCGCTTCCTCCGGCGATACGGCAGAGGCGGTGCTGGCGATCCATTCCGGAGAGCAGGCGGCAGCTGACGCGCGAAGCCTCATCGAATCCATGGAGCAGACCCAGGAGCGATTGGCAACGGCCCGGCGCAACCTGGACATCGGTGTTGCCCAGACCCAGCAGGACATCGCTCAGGCGAAGGCCACCTACGAGGCCGGTCAGGCACCCGAGCTTGCAGGGCCGATCGCTGCCGCCGAAACCACTGTGGCCCGCACTGAGCGCGCCCTGCGGTCCCAGGAGCGCATCGCCCCGTTGGAGCTGCTGCAGGCCCTGGAGCTGGCCCACCGCGAATTGGACACCCCGCTCAACGCGGTGCGCGACCGCCAGGCCAGAGACCGGCGTGCGCGGCAGATGCTTGATCATGAGGTGCTGACCGCCCGCAACCAGGTGCAGTCGTCCTTGGACTACCTGCGCTCACGCCGCTACGGGGTCTCCTCCACGGCGCGGACCCGGATGGCTGAGGCCGAGCGGTGCCTGACCGAGGCAGAATCAACGGGCTCCTCCCAGCCCTCGCGGGCAGTGGAGCTGGCGCAGCAGGCCAAGGGACTGGCCGTCCAGGCCGCCCAGATCGCTGAGCGTGAGGCGGCCACCGCAGGCATGCAGGGCATGGGCGGCGG
>JBQCZP010000039.1:0-7732 GCA_052089225.1 Nesterenkonia sp. | reverse complement strand
CATGGGCGGCGGCTACGGCACCGGCGGCGGGTTCGGCGGGTTCGGACACGGCCACGGCCCCGGAACGCCGCAGCAGCGCGGCTACGGCTATGGGCGTCGTCGTTCCGGATTGGGCATGGGGATGCGGATGGCCGCCCGCGCCAGCAGGCGCCGACGTTGGTGAGCGCGCCACGTCAGCGTCGGAGAAAATTCATCCCGGGGGCTGATGCCGCCTGGGACTTGGCAGTTAGTATCGATAGGTAGTCAACAGATACAGCCCTACGCCCTTCGAGGAAAGGTGATCAACGTGAATAAGCAGTCCATTTTCGGGCGGATGTCCCAATTGGTCCGCGCCAATGTGAACGCCATGCTGGACAGTGCCGAGGACCCGGAGAAGATGCTGGACCAGATGGTTCGCGACTTCACCGACAATATCCGTGAGGCTGAGGAGGCCGTCGCCCAGACCATCGGCAACCTGCGCATGATGGAGGACGACTACAAGGAGGACCTGGACACTTCCCGATCCTGGGGGCAGAAGGCTCTGGCGGCCTCGAAGAAGTCCGATGAGTTCCGCGCCGACGACAATGAGCAGAACGCCGAGAAGTTCGACAACCTGGCCAAGGTGGCCATTCAGCGGCAGATGGACGCGGAAGGTTCGGCGAAGAACGCCGAGCCGGCCATCCAGTCTCAGCGCGACGTGGTGGAGCAGCTGCGCACCGGCCTGGAGCAGATGAAGACCAAGCGCCAGCAGCTGATCTCCAAGCGCGACGAGCTGGTGGCCCGGTCCAAGGCTGCTCATGCTCAGTCCCAGGTGCACGACGCGGTGAAGTCCATCGACATCATGGACCCCACCTCCGAGGTGGGCCGGTTCGAGGAGAAGATCCGCCGCGAAGAGGCACGGGTGCGCGGGCAGAACGAGCTTGACGCCTCCAGCCTGGATTCGCAGTTCGAGCAGCTTGAGGATCTGGGCGAGCAGGCCGAGATTGACGCTCGCTTGGCCGCACTGAAGGGTGGGGACTCCTCCCCCGCTGAAATCGGCGCCGGAGCCTCAGGCACCGGTGTCACCGAAGACGATCTGGCTGCGCTGAACACGGAGCAGAACCGGGCCTGACTCTGCGGCGTATTCCCAGGGCGAACCCGGCACGCTCGATAGCGCTGTTCCGGTGCGACTCTGATGTAATGGGGAGTGGACTGACAGTTCACTCCCCATTCGCATGTCTGTAGGAGATATCTCGTGACCGCTGACTCAAAGACCAACGGCAACGCCACCGATTCGGCCGCCCAGACCGGTGTCGCCTCAGTCAACACCGGCCTGGCGCAGATGCTCAAGGGCGGCGTCATCATGGACGTGGTTACCCCCGAGCAGGCGAAGATCGCCGAGAACGCCGGCGCCGTGGCCGTGATGGCCCTGGAGCGCGTGCCCGCAGATATCCGCGCCACCGGCGGCCTGGCCCGTATGTCTGACCCGGAACTGATCACCGGCATCATCAACACCGTCTCGGTGCCGGTGATGGCTAAGGCCCGCATCGGCCACTTCGTTGAGGCTCAGATGCTTGAGCACCTGCAGGTGGACTACATCGATGAGTCCGAGGTGCTCTCCCCGGCGGACTACGTCCACCACATCAACAAGTCAAAGTTCACAGTGCCCTTCGTCTGCGGTGCCACCAACTTGGGTGAGGCCCTGCGCCGGATCACCGAGGGCGCATCCATGATCCGATCCAAGGGTGAGGCCGGCACCGGAGATGTCTCCGAGGCGATGAAGCATATCCGCACGATCAACTCGGAGATCGCAAGCCTTACCGCCATGAGTGACGATGAGCTCTTTGTCGCCGCCAAGGAGCTGCGGGCCCCCTACGATCTGGTGAAGCAGGTCGCCGCCGAGGGCCGTCTGCCCGTGGTGATGTTTGTGGCCGGCGGTGTGGCCACACCGGCCGATGCGGCCATGATGATGCAGCTGGGCGCGGACGGCGTCTTCGTCGGCTCTGGAATATTCAAGTCGGGCAACCCGGAAGAACGGGCTGCAGCAATTGTGCAGGCCACCACACACTACGACGACCCTGCGGTCATCACCGAGGTCTCCCGCGGCCTGGGCGAAGCCATGGTCGGCCTCAACGTCGCAGACCTGCCTGCTCCGCACCGACTCTCTGAACGCGGCTGGTGACCGCGACCCCGCTGATCGGGGTCCTGGCCCTTCAGGGGGCTGTGGCTGAGCATCAACGCGCTCTGCACGCAGTCGGGGCCACCACACGTCTGGTGCGTCGCCCTGCTGAGCTGGAGGGCCTGGACGGGCTGATCGTTCCTGGAGGCGAGTCCACTGCCATGGCACGACTGGCAGCTGCCACCAGCCTCATGCCTGCTGTCCGAAAGCACCATGATCAGGGCATGGCAGTCTTCGGCACCTGCGCCGGACTGATCCTGCTGGCCGATGAAGTCTCAGACGACGCCGGCCTGCAGGGTTTCGACCGGATCGGGGGACTTCAGGTCCTGGTGCGCCGCAACGCATACGGCACCCAGCGGGATTCCTTTGAGGAGCATCTGGAGATCCGCGGCCTTGAGTCCCCGATGACCGCGGTGTTCATCCGGGCACCGATCATTGAGCAGGTTCTCAGCGATGACGTCGAGGTACTCGCTGAGTCTCGGGGAACTGCCGCAGCCGTGCGCCGGGGCAACCTGTTGGCCACCAGCTTCCACCCGGAGCTGACCGAGGACACCGGTGTTCATCGACTCTTTGCTGAGATCGCGGCGACCCACTGAGGCGTTCGGCGTCCAATGATCAGCTCATAGGTCCTGGACCTCGCAGTTCTTCTCGATCCAGCTGCCCCACACCTCGCCGTCCTCTTCGGTTCCATCCATCCGGCGGGTTCACAGGACGCAGAACCCCATCTTGAAACTGCCTGGACGCGCCCTGGACATAACCTCAATCCTAATGCGCCGGCTCGTCCACTTTGGCATGATGTCTTTGGTCGGCTGAATCTGCCCGACGTGCGGCGAGGAATCAGGAGATCTATGAGCCAGCAAGCGCAGCCTGGGGACGAGTCGGACCCCGCAGCACGAGCCGCGGACCCCAGCACTCCGCAGACTGAGCTGCATCAGCTGTCCGCGTCCCGACCAGAGCTTCGGCCCCTCATCGCAGAGAATCCGAACACCTATCCGCAGCTGCTGGAGTGGCTGGGCGGGCTGAATGACCCTGAGGTGGATGCCGCCCTGGCCCGCCGAGGTGCTGCCGGCCAGACTCGCCCCCTCAATGCTGACGACGCCGTATCAGCCGGCACACCCGCCGAGCAGACCGAGGAGTTCGGCGCCGTCCAGCAGCCCCACAGCGAACCGGCGCATTCGGCACAGACGCCGCCCTCCGATTTCGACCAGCAGGTCTACGGCGCCCCGGCAGCTGCACACAGCGCCCCGGAGCGCCCCCAGCAGCCGGTCTACGCCCAACACCCCCGCTCCGCCTATCCGCCGCAGGGATACGAATACGCACCGGCGCCCCTCGCCGAGCCGGAGGCACAGCCGCGCCGTCGCCGAGGCGGTGGATGCGTCATCGTCCTGCTGCTGGGGCTGATCACCGCAGCCGCGCTGGCTGCCAGCTACCTTCTGCTCTTCGGCAACCCGCTGAGCAGCGATGAGGAGTCCGCCCCCACCGAACAGCAGCAGGAGGCCGACCCCGATGGGGGCCAGCCGCAGGGCGATGCGGCCTCGCCCGAAGACTCCCCCTCCCCCACCGAGGACGCAGCTGAAGAGGACGCGGACGAGGAAGAGCAGGCCCGACCGGCCCCGGACGATTCCCTGGACATCACTGCCTTCTCCGCGCCCAGCGGCAACATTCACTGCACGCTCAATGACAGTGATGTCCTCTGCACCATCGATGAGCACTTCTTTGATGCGCCGTCCGGCTGTGATGACACAGTGACTGTGCGAGTCGGCAGCGACGGCTCCGCCGAAACTGCCTGCGATGAGAATGTCGACCCTCAGGGTGAGAACCTGGCCTACGGTGAGACCACCGGCAATGACGACTTCGCCTGTGAGGCCACGCAGACCCACTTCGAATGCTGGTCCCAACAGAGCGGCAACGGCTTCCAGCTGGCCCGCGAGTACTACGAGCTCTACGACTACTGAGGGGTCACGGTGGACATCAACGTCGTGCTGACGCTGGTCACCAGCGTCGTCATCGTCTTCTGCCTGTTCTCCGTCCTGCTTCAGCGCCTGTCGCTGCCGGGGCCGACCATATGCCTGGCCTTTGGTGTGCTGGTCGGGCCCTTTGCCCTGGATCTGATCCGATTGGAAGATTTCGGGCTGCCGCCCAGCACCCTGCTGGAGCAGGCCGCGCGCATCACCCTGGCTATGAGTCTTTCCGGGATCGCGCTGCGGCTTCCGCACGGGTACTGGCGGCGCAATATCCGCTGGGTTGCCGTCATCATCGGACTGGGCATGGCCGCAATGCTCTTAGCCGCTGCCGGGGTGCTCTGGGCAGGCCTGCAGGTGCCGCTGCTGGTGGCGCTGCTGTTCGCCGCAATCATCACCCCTACTGACCCTGTGGTCACCACCCCGATCGTCACTGGGCCAGTCGCCGAGGAGCGAATTCCCCAACGGCTGCGGCACAACCTCTCAGCGGAGAGCGGCATCAATGACGGACTGGGCCACGTATTCGTGATGCTGATGGTGCTGCTGCTGACCAGCCCAGCCACCGCTGGCGGTGATTTCGCGGCCGTTCTGCTGTGGGAAGTGATCGGCGGTTCGGTCTTCGGCATGATTCTTGGGTTCCTGATGGGCCACCTGTTCATCCGCGTGAAGAAGAGGGGGCTGATGGATGAGTCGTCCTACCTGGTCTTCCTCCTGCCGTTCAGCCTCTTTCTGCTGGGCTCAGCAGCTCTGTTGAACGCTGAGGGGCTCTTGGCCGTATTCCTGGGCTCGGCGGTGTTCGGCCAGGTGATACCGCAGCGGGACGAGGACGAAGAGGACAAGATCGACGACGCGGTGAATCAGCTCCTGCTGCTGCCGGTGTTCGTGCTGCTGGGTGCCGCGCTGCCCCTGGACCGGTGGGTCCAGGAGGGATGGCTCGTGGCCGCAGTGATCGTGGTGGCAGTGTTCGCCCGGCGGCTGGTCGCACTGTGGGGGCTGCGCCCGCTGCTGAAGCCGCTGCACGATCGGTCTGAGACGCTGTTCCTCAGCTGGTTCGGCCCCATCGGGATCTCCGCGCTGTACTACACCATGGTGGCCCAGGACCACACCGGCAACCAGGACCTCTTTGTATGGGTAACTGTGGCGATCACCGCCTCTGTGCTGATCCATGGGGCTTCCACCGCACCGCTGAGCCGTTGGCTGAAGCTCCACGAACGCCGGGGGAAGGCCCCAGAAACCCCTTAGGCCTGTGAGCTTCGGGGATGGGCCTCAATCAGCAGCTCCAATAATCGGGAGAGCTCCGCTCGGTCGGCCTCACCGAGCACCGCGAAGAAGCCCTCGGCCTGTTTGAGCCGTTCGCTGCGAATGAGTCCGAAGAGCCGCTGGCCCTGCTGCGTGACGTTGACCCGCGTGGCCCGCCGATCCGCAGGGTCCGGCTCGCGGCGCACCAGCAGTTTGGTCTCCAGCAGGTCAATGACTTCGGTAGCCGATCGAGGTGCTATGCGCAGGCGTTCAGCGATCTCGCTGAGCCGCATACCGTCCGGATGCTCCCGGGCTGCCGCGCCATCATGCATCGTCGAACGCACCAGGGCCGCCAGTGCGCGGTACTGGTGCGGACTGAGGTCGAACGGGGTCAGTTGGTCCATCCACCCGCGGCGCAGCCTGCGGTTGACTGCGTGAAGTTGGTCGGAGAGCTCTGGATGCTGCGTTCTATAAGTCACTCCGCCATACTACCCATATTGCCTGGATACCTCTTAGTGAGGTAACCTCCTTATATAATGACTCTGACAGCTCAGGCGCGCGGGCCGACCCACCCCAGCGACGCAAAGATTGCCCCGGAAGACCGCCAACAGCTGAATCAGCATCCGGTCTCACTGCGGCGCATTGCCCAGCTCTTCGCTCCCCACCGAGGAACCATCACACTGGTGGTCGCCCTCATCACGGCGTCCTCGGCCATCACCATCGCCCAGCCGTTCCTGGTGCGCGAGGTGATCGACAACGCGCTGCCGAATCAGAACCTGGCCCTGCTGGCATGGCTGACCACAGCGATGATCGTCATCGCAGCTCTGACTGCGGTGATCGGCGTGGTGCAGACCTGGATGTCGACCCTGATGGGCCAACGGGTGATGCACGGACTGCGGGTCAGCCTCTTCACCCATCTGCAGGCTCAGTCCCTGCGGTTCTTCACCCGTACACGTTCCGGCGAGGTCCAGTCCCGGCTGATGAACGACATCTCCGGTATGCAGCAGGTCGTGACCACCACCGCCACCGGCGTCGCGGCGAACATCACCACCGTGGTGGCCACATTCGTGGCCATGCTTGCCCTGTCGCCGAGCCTGACGATGATCTCAGTGATCGTGCTGCCTGCGGCCATCTGGCTCTCGCGGCAGGTGGCGAGGCTTCGTCGGCAGTTCACCGATCAGCGTCAACAGGCCCTGGCTGGTCTCCACACCCAGGTCGAGGAGGGACTCAGCGTCTCCGGAGCCCGACTGGCCAAGACTCTGGGCACCACCGAGCGCGATGCTGAGAAGTTCACTTCCCGCTCGCGTGACCTGATCGGCTTGGAAGTCCGCAGCCAGCTGGCCGGCCGCTGGCGCATGGCCACCATGCAGATCGTCTTCGCCGCTATTCCGGCAGTCATCTACTTCGCCGCAGGACTGCCCTTCGCCGCCGAGACCATGACTATCGGCACCGTCGTCGCCTTCACCGCACTGCAGTCCCAGGTCTTCCGGCCCATGATGGGGCTGCTCAACATTGGGGTGCAGTGGTTCACCGCCCTGGCGTTCTTCTCCCGCATCTTCGAGTATCTGGACCTGGTGCCGGACCTGACACCCGCTGCGAACCCGATCCGCATGAAACCGGCGGACCTGGCTGGTGAGGTGCGCATCTGCGGTGTGGATTTCTCCTACGGGGCGAACGTCTCCAACCGATCGGACCTCTCCAACGACGCCGCGCCCCACAGCACGAATGTGCTGCACGCCGTCGACCTGCACATTCCAGCCGGTCGGACGGTTGCAGTCGTGGGGCCCACCGGCTCCGGGAAATCGACGCTGGCGGCCCTGCTGCCCCGGTTGTACGATCCCACCGCCGGCACAGTCACCATTGACGGCGTCCCGGTGGATCAGATTCACCCCCAGGATCTGACCCAGCTTGTCGGAGTGGTCTCTCAGGAGACCTACCTGATCCATGCCACCATCCGGGAGAACCTGCTGCTGGCCCGCCCCGAGTCCTCCGAGGCCGAGCTGTGGTCAGCCTTGGAGAACGCGGCCCTGGCAGACACCGTCCGCGGTCTGCCGGAGGGTCTGGACACCCTCGTCGGTGCTCGCGGGCACCGATTCTCCGGCGGCGAGCAGCAGCGGTTGGCGATCGCCCGCACGATCCTGCGCAACCCACCGATCCTGGTGCTGGACGAGGCCACCTCCGCTTTGGACAACACCACCGAAGCCCAGGTCCAGCAGGCTCTGAACAAGCTGGCCCAGCAGCGGACGACACTGCTGATCGCCCATCGGCTCGACACGGTCCTGGATGCCGACAAGGTCGTGGTGCTGGAGTCCGGAAGGGTCATCGAGTCCGGGGCGCCGAGCACACTGCTGAACGACGACGGCGCCTTCGCGGCCTTAGCGGCCCGCCGCGTGAC
>JBQCZP010000038.1:5768-21330 GCA_052089225.1 Nesterenkonia sp. | reverse complement strand
CGCGGGTGACGTCAGCACGGGCCGCAGGCATAATGGGGACTGCGAAAGGAGCTGTCACACCATGAGCCAGCAATTCCGCCGCCCGGCCTATCAGGATCCTGCCACCTTCGACCGACGGGAGGGCGGAGCCGACCCGGCCGATATCTCGCAGGCGGCCCACGACACCGCCCACGCCGTCGTCGGGCGGGGACGCAGCTCCGCAGACCGGGAAACGACCGAACGGTTCATCCGCCTGGCAGAGACCGAGGGGATCCAAGCCATCGCCGAACTGTGGTCCCACTCCCCACCGCACTCCTTGGCCGGGGGCCTGTGGCGGATCTATGCGCTGCGCGAGGCGGTGCAGAAGTCACCGGAACGGATGAGCGAGTACTACCGCCTGGGCCGCTCGCATTCGGCACCGGCGGCCATTGCTGGGGTACCCGAACCGCCGACCGCCGATGAGATGATCCGGCTGGCAGACATGATCCTCGCCGGAATGTACTCCGGAGAGATTGACGTCGCCTTTGACCGCGCCGGGGCCTTCTGCCGGGTCATCGCCCGTGGACAGGCCCTCTGGGTCGACGCCCGCTCCGAGAACTCCGACGACGACGCCAAGCGCCTCACCTCCAAGGCCGATCAACTGATCAGGACCGCCGACGAGCTGGAGTCCTGCGCCCGGGCGCACCGCGCCGGCACGCTGGACTGACAAGCCAGCGACCTTGCGCCACACCCTATGGGCGGCATCGCATCAGCGGCCGCCTCACCGGTATGGTCAGGACCCAGGTCCCGCATCGGTGAGCTGCATCACCAGCAACGCATCAGGGCGTAGGATATAGTCCACTGTTCCCGGACGCGCTCGCACTCGTACCAGGGAACGCACGGCATCATTCACTCGAAACACCAGGAGAATCACCATGATGAGGAGCACCCCCTCGCGCGCTGGCTTTGCCCTGCTCGGCGCAGCCGCACTGGCACTGACCGCCTGCGGCGAAGCACCTGATGAGGAAGAGTCCAACGGCAACGGCGATGACGCAGCAGCCCAGGAGGAAGTCGACTACACCGCCTGCGTCGTCTCAGATGATGGCGGCTGGAACGATCAGTCCTTCAACCAGTCCGCCTACGAGGGGCTGATGAACGCCGTCGACGAGCTCAACATCGACCATGCGGACGCCGAATCGAGCTCCGAGTCCGAGTTCGGGCCCAACGTGGACTCCATGGTGCAGCAGGGCTGCAACATCACCTTCGGCGTCGGCTACCTGCTCAAGGACGCCATCGATGAGGCTGCTTCGGCCAACGAGGACATGAACTTCGCGCTCATCGATGAGTACGCCGACGAGTCCAACGACAATGCCAAGTCGGTGGTCTTCAACACCTCCGAAGGTGCCTACCTGGCCGGATACGTGGCCGCTGCGATGAGCGAGACCGGCACCGTTGGAACCTGGGGCGGAATGCAGATCCCCTCGGTCACCGTCTTCATGGACGGCTACGCCGACGGTGTGGATCGCTACAACGAGGACAACGACGACGACGTCTCCCTGGTGGGCTGGGACAAGGAGGAGCAGAACGGCTCCTTCTCCGGAGACTTCTCCGACCAGTCCGCCGGTGCCACCCTGACCGAACAGCTGATCGCCCAGGATGCTGACATCATCATGCCGGTGGCCGGCGGCGCGGGCCTGGGCGCGGGCCCCGCCCTTGAAGAGTCTGACGGCCTGCTGATCTGGGTCGACTCCGACGGTTACGAGTCCACCGACTACGGTGACATTGTGCTGACCTCAGTGCTGAAGCAGATTCCCCAGGCGACCTTCGACACCATCGAAGAGGGCCTCAACGGCGAGTTCAGCTCCGAGCCCTACATCGGCGACCTGGAGAACGAGGGAGTCGGCCTGGCGCCCTTCCACGACTACGAGGGCGATGTCCCGGACGAGGTCAAAGATAAGGTCGAGCAGCTGCGCGAGGAGATCATCAGCGGTGAGACGGTCGTCGAGACCGACAACGCTCCAGAAGCCTGAACCCGCTGACCGACTGAGAAACTAGGGCCCGTTGTAGTGAAGTTAGAGCTCCAAGGTGTCACCAAACGATTCGGCACCTTCACCGCCAACGATCAGATCGACCTGACCGTCCAACCCGGCGAGATCCACGCGCTGCTGGGCGAGAACGGGGCTGGCAAGTCCACACTGATGAATACCATCTATGGGCTATACCAGCCGAACGAGGGGAAGATGCTGCTCGATGGCGACTCGGTCAGCTTCGACGGCCCTGGTGACGCTGTGGCGGCCGGCATCGGCATGGTGCATCAGCACTTCATGCTGGTGCCGGTCTTCACCGTCACCGAATCGGTGATGCTGGGCTACGAGCCCACGAAGGGCGCGGGTCTGATCGACTTCGCCACCGCTCGCGAACGCGTCACCGAAATCTCCGCCCGCTTCGGGTTCGACGTGGACCCCGACGCCTACATTGAGAACCTGCCGGTGGGTGTCCAACAGCGGGTGGAGATCATCAAAGCACTCTCCCGCGACGCCAAGATCCTCATTCTGGATGAGCCCACCGCGGTCCTCACACCGCAGGAGACCGACGAGCTGATCACCATCATGAGGCAGCTCAAGGAAGCCGGCACCTCGATCGTGTTCATCACCCATAAGCTGCGTGAGGTCCGCGCGATCGCCGACCGGATCACTGTGATCCGCCGCGGCAGAGTCGTCGGAGAGGCCACTGCCGAATCCACCGAGACCGAACTGGCCAGCCTCATGGTGGGCCGCGAAGTCAGCCTCACCACGGACAAGGAGGACGCCGACCCCGGCGACGACGCCCTGCAGGTGCAGAACCTCAGCGTCCTCGACGGCTCCGGCCACGTCCTGCTGGATGACGTCAGCCTCTCCGTGCGCCGAGGCGAGATTCTTGCCGTCGCCGGGGTTGACGGCAACGGTCAGACCGAATTGGCTCAAGCGATCCTGGGAACCCGGGCGGCTGCGTCAGGACGGATCGCCCTGGACGGCACCGACTGGTCCAAGCTGAACGTGAAGGAGCGGCTCAACTCCGGCCTGGGCTTTGTGCCGGAGGACCGATCCACCGATGGGGTCATCACCGGCTTCTCCATCACCGAAAACTTTGTGCTCGACATGTACGACCAACCTCCCTATGCGAACGGGATGGCGATGAAGCCTGCGGTGATGCGAGCCGCCGCCGTGGAGCAGACGGACCGCTTCGACGTGCGTCTGGGCACAGTGGATGACCCGGTCTCCACACTCTCCGGCGGCAACCAGCAGAAGGTTGTGCTGGCTCGAGAGATGAGCCGTGACCTGAAGGTGCTGGTCGCCAGTCAGCCCACCCGTGGTCTGGACGTCGGCTCCATTGAGTTTGTCCACCGCACCATCATTGAAGAGCGCGATAAGGGCACCCCGTGCATGATCGTCTCCACGGAGCTGGATGAGGTCTCCAACCTCGCCGACCGGATCGCGGTGATGTACCGCGGCAGGATCGTGGGCGTCGTCGGCGCTGACACTCCGCGCGATGTTCTGGGGCTGATGATGGCCGGGGTTCCCGCGGAGGAGGCTGCAACTCAGGCGGCAGCCCACAAGACCACTCTCAGTGAGGCCGACGAAGTCGCCGAGGAGGAGGAACTGTGAGCGTGCAGGGGACCCAGGAGTCGGCACAGCCCGCGGGAGCGCTGAAGGACGCCGAAGGTCGAGCGCACTACGCCCTGCGTCAGCTGGGCCAGTCGTCATGGCTGATCTCGGTGCTCGCCGTCGTCGTCGCCCTGGTGGTGGGTGCGGTGCTGATTCTGGCGGCCAACCCGGCGGTGCAGTCCACTCTGGGGTATTTCTTCGCCCAACCCGGAGACTTCTTCTCCACCAGCTTCCAAGTGATCCGCGATGCCTACTCCGCGCTCTTCCGCGGCGCCGTCTTCGACTGGCAGGCGCCCAGTGCTCAGCGTTCGATTCGACCCATCACCGAGACGATGGTCAATTCGATACCGCTGATCTTAGCCGGATTGGGAATCGCCATCGGGTTCCGCTCCGGGATGCTGAACATCGGTGGTCAGGGCCAGGTCATCCTGGGGGCTTCCTTCGCCGGTTTCATCGGTTACGCATTCGGTCTGCCGCTGGGAGCCCACGTGCTGCTGGCCCTGGCCGGCGGCGTGCTGGGCGGAGCCATCTGGGGCGGTATTGCCGGTGTGCTCAAGGCTCGCACCGGAGCCAACGAGGTGATCGTGACGATCATGCTCAACAACATCGCCCTCTTCCTGCTCGCCTGGCTGCTGAGGCAGCAGTGGTTCACTCAGAACGACTCCAATCAGCCCCAGTCAGCGCCGGTGGACGATTCGGCTCGCCTCTTCGGCCTGCTGGGTGATGGGTTCCGGGTGCATGCCGGCTTCCTGGTGGCCATCCTCGCCACGGTCTTCGTGTGGTGGCTGATGGAACGCTCAACGCTGGGCTTTGAGTTCCGCGCCATCGGCGAGAACCCGCACGCCGCGCGGACCGCCGGCATCTCAGTGGGCAAGGCGACGGCGCTGGTGCTGATCATCGGCGGTGCACTCTGCGGGCTCGGCGGTGCAACGATGCTGCTGGGCACTGAGCACCGGCTCACCCCCGGCATCGCCGGGACCATCGGGTTCGACGCGATCACTGTGGCCCTGCTGGGCCGTTCAAAACCCTTGGGCACATTCCTTGCAGGGCTGCTGTTCGGCGGCCTCACCGCCGGAGGCGTGCTGATGCAGGCCCAGACCGGCACCCCCATCGATATCGTCCTAGTGCTGCAGTCGGTGATCGTGCTGCTCATCGCCGCTCCCCCGCTGGTTCGCGCCATCTTCTTCCTCCCACGTCCGGACGGACAACCGCGGGCACGGCTGCGCCGCCGCAGACCGAAGTCGGATCCGCCCCGCTCAGCTGCGGCCCCAGCCGAACAGTCCACAGACCAGGCACCGGATGAGCATCAGCAGGAGCAAGGGAGCCACCGATGAGCACCGAATCCCCCACCACAGTCCAGGCAGATCCGCGGGAGCAGGCCGAGGCACGGCTGCGACCGATCCGGTGGAAGTTCCCCATCACCTACGCGATTCTTACGGTGATCTCGCTGGCAGTCTTCGCGCTGCTGACCCCTGCCGGTTCCCAGACGCAGTTCCGCCTGGCCACCGCAACCGACTTCTTCACCATTCCCGCAATCACGGTTGCCTCAGCACCGACTACCTGGGTGCTGGGCCTGGCTCTGGCGGCTCTGGCTGCATTGGCTCTACACCGGGCAGTGCAGCGCAATAAGCTCGGGGTGTGGCATCCCATTGTCTTCGGCGTGCTGTTCGTCCTTGCCTTCCTGGTGTGGGCCGGCGCAGGCCGCGGTGCGGTCATCCCCCTGGTGACAGTGCTCACCGGAGCCCTGGCGCTCTCGGTTCCGCTGATCTTCGGGGCCATGTGCGGGCTCGTCGGCGAACGCTCCGGCATCATCAACATTGCTATTGAGGCCCAGCTGCTGGCCGGAGCGTTTCTGGCCGCCGTCGTCGCCTCCTTCTTCACCTCCGCCTATGTGGGGCTGCTTGCCGCACCGTTCGCCGGCGCCGCAGTGGGGGCACTGCTGGTGTGGTTCTCCGTGAAGTACCACGTCAACCAGATCATCGTCGGCGTCGTTCTCAACGTGCTGGTGATCGGGCTGACCAGCTTCCTCTTCTCCACTGTGCTCACCCAGAACCCGGAGATCTGGAACGCACGCCAACAGCTGCCGGACCTGCCGATCCCCGTCCTCAGCCAGATCCCGATCATCGGTCCGGTCATGTTCAACCAGACCATCCTGGTGTACCTGATGTACGCCATCGTCATCCTGTTGCAGATCTTCGTCTTCAGATCCCGCTGGGGACTGCGCATGCGCTCAGTGGGTGAGCACCCCAAGGCCGCCGACACCGTGGGCATCAACGTCAACCGGACCCGCACCATCAACACCATCTTCGCCGGAAGCATCGCGGGCCTAGGCGGCGCGTTCTTCACCGTGGGCCAGGGTTTGGCCTTCGGGCAGGAGATGTCGGCCGGACAGGGGTTCATCGCACTGGCAGCGATGATCCTGGGACGGTGGAACCCTGTAGGGGCACTGTGCGCAGCCCTGCTGTTCGGCTTCTCCACCTCCATCGGCAACGTGCTCTCCACGATCGGCACCCCGGTGCCCAGCGAGATGCTGCTGATGATCCCCTACATCATCACCATCTTCGCAGTGGCCGGATTCGTCGGACGAGTCCGCCCGCCGGCGGCCGAAGGTGTGCCCTACATCAAATAGAGCCTCCGGTGCGGGAAAAAGCCCGCATCTGCGCTTTATCACCGTCTTATCGGATTCACCCAATGCTTTGCGAGGGTGATAGTCCGATATAACGGTGATAAAGCGGCGGCAGGTGGCGGGCGAGCGAGTTGACCTGCTCGGGGCCGCACCGGCACACTTGGGGACAGGTGTCGGGCTGCAGGTAACCCCCGGGCTCCAACCTTTAGCCGCTTCGAGCGGCCACGCGCCGTGAGGCGTTCCCAGCCCGACACCGCCCACTTCGATATGTGCGCACCCGCCTGCGGCCACATTCACGTTCTGTGGGACCCATGGGGCGCTCAGCTGGAACGGCTGATCAGAGCCTTCTCCGCACTGTGAGGCAGCGTATTGCCGGGCATTCACCTGCTGGCTATACACTCATCAGCAGAGAGACACCTGCCGTTCACCCTGGGGCAGGGTCTGCCTCAGATACGCACTGCAAGGGAAGCACCTAGCCCATGATCAAACGATCCCGCCATGCCCAGTCCACGGACCTGCTGACCCAGATCGCCCAGGAGGTCCGCGTTGGGGTGAGCCTGCTTGCCCAGCTGCTGGGCACCCCGGCGGGCAAGCGCACCGCCCACCGGGAGGACCTGCTCGGTCTCGAAGGCCGGGCGATGGATCTGCACTTCACGCTGATGACCCATATCCGCAGCGTGTTCCTCACCCCCCTGCCGCGGGAGGACATCTACGCTCTCTCCCAGCAGCTGAACCGGACCATGGAGCACGTGGTGGCCTCCGGAGACCTGATCCTGGCCCGGGACACCCTGCAGCTTCCGGCGGCGAGCCAGAACCAGGTGGAGACCCTGCAGCGTCAGGTGGAGCTGACCGGT
This sequence comes from Nesterenkonia sp., assembly GCA_052089225.1. Taxonomy (GTDB): domain Bacteria; phylum Actinomycetota; class Actinomycetes; order Actinomycetales; family Micrococcaceae; genus Nesterenkonia. The sequence continues at coordinate 14,248 of JBQCZP010000038.1, read as the reverse complement.
GCGGCCATGAGCCGGCTGGAGGACTTCGACTTCTTGGAGGACTACTGGGTCAGGATGCAGCGACTGGCCAAACAGGCCAACCGCACCCACCGCGAATGGGTGACGGCGACCGACAGCAGCTTCCAGCCCAATATCGCCATGCAGCAGTCTGAGCTCTCCGGGGAAGTTCTGCGCGCCGTCCACGCTCAGCGGGAGGTCGCGGTCATCTGCGGTTCGATCATTGTGCGGGAGTCCTGAGTCGCTGTGGAGATTCTGCTGATCAGCCTGATCGGCGTGGTCATGGTGCCCTCACTCTATGTCGCCGGCCTGCACGATGTGCCCAACTCGATCGCCGTCCCCGTGCGCACCCGGGCACTGACGCCGCGCTTAGCAGTGCGTGTCGCCGCTGCGTTCAACGCGCTGGGCGTGCTGATGGCGCTTCCACTGGGGGTCTATCTGTTCAACTGGTTCGACTTTCCGCAGATGGACCCCGGGCTGACCCTGGCGGTGATCCTCTCGGCGCTGATCACCGTGCTGGGGTGGAACCTGTTCACCTACTTCCGGGGAATGCCGACGTCGACGACGCACGCGCTGTTGGCCGCGCTGCTCGGAGGGTCCCTGGCGGCGGTGCTGGCTGCGGACATGTCCGTCTCGCAGATTCTCGGGCTGCCGTGGCTCAGCCCGCTGCTGACCCTGCTGGTCTCGCCGCTGGTGGCTTTCGGCGTGGCCTATCTGATGGTCTTCCTCGCGGTGCGGATCTCTCGCGGAGAGGATCCGGACGACGTCAACCGGGTCGCACGCGGGCTCCAGTCCATCTCAGTGGGTGTGACCTCGTTGGGCACCGGGTTCCAGCAGGGGCAGCGGTTCGCGTTTCTGCTGATCGTGGCTATGGGCGCTGCCGGTGTGGCCGATGTGGAGTTCTGGATGGGGTGGGCCTACCTCGGGTTCGCGCTGCTCATCGGAGCTGGCGCATGGCACGGCGGCTGGCGCATCGGCCATGTGTTGGCACACCGGCTGGTGACGATCGATCCGCTGCGCGGCATGGTGGCCACTGCAACGACCTCCGGGCTGCTGTTCATCGGTTCGCTGGGGCTGGCGCTGCCGCTGTCGACGTCGCTGACGTCGGCCAGCGCCATCATCGGCGCGGGATCGAATCAGCGCTTCGCAACCCTGAACTGGAGGCAGATGCGACGCATCGGGCTCTTTTGGGCCGCCACTCCCCTGGCCGCCGCTGCGGTCGCGGCGATCCTCACCGCCAGCCTGGTCCCGCTGGTGCAGTGGAACTGAGCATTGGCTGATCAGCCGAATTTGCCGGCGACATAGCGTTCGGTCTGCTCATTGGCCGGGTTGTTGAAGATCACGCTGGTCTCGTCGTACTCGACCATGCGTCCCGGCTCCCCCACACCGGAGATGTTGAAGAAGGCCGTCTTCTCGCTCACCCGCGCGGCCTGCTGCATGTTGTGCGTGACAATCACCACTGTGTACTGCTCCTTCAGATCAGCGATGAGGTCCTCGATGGCCAGCGTGGAGATCGGGTCCAGCGCAGAGCAGGGCTCATCCATCAGGATCACATCCGGCTCCACAGCCACGGTGCGCGCGATGCACAGCCGCTGCTGCTGTCCGCCGGAGAGCCCGGAGCCGGGCCTGTCCAAACGGTCCTTCACCTCGTTGAAGAGGTTGGCCCCGTGCAGGGCCCGTTCCACGATGTCATCGGCCTGGGACTTAGTGAGCCGAGTGCCGTTGAGCTTGTGTCCGGCCAACACATTCTCCCGGATGCTCATCGTCGGAAACGGGTTGGGGCGCTGAAAGACCATGCCGACCATGGATCGCACTGTCACCGGGTCCACCCCGGGGCTGTAGATGTTGTCGTCGTCGAGGTAGAGCCCGCCCTCGACCCCGGCACCGGGCAGCACCTCGTGCATGCGGTTCAGGCTCCGCAGGAACGTCGTCTTGCCGCAGCCGGAGGGTCCGATGAACGCAGTCACTGAACGTGCGGCGATCTCAATGTTCACATCCGCTACGGCACGGAAGTCGCCGTAGTAGACGTTGAGGTCCTTGGCGGTGATGCTCTTGGACATAGGTGACTCTCTCTTATCTCTTGCTCAGGGGCCGAATCGATCTCAGCGCCCGGATTTGTGTGCTGCGAAGTAGTGGGCGACCAGGCGGGCAATGAGGTTGAGCGCCATGACGATGACGATCAGCACAAGCGCGCCGGCCCAGGCACGGTCGGCCGACGGATCGGGCGCAGCCGGCGCCGTCGGGTTGATCAGCTGACGATAGATGTACACCGGCAGCGCAGTCACCCAACCGCTGAACACGTTCCAGCTCACCGATACCGCATACCCTGCAGTGACCAGAATAGGTGCCGTTTCACCGGTGACCCGGGCGATGGCAAGCGTGACGCCGGAGGCGATGCCGGACATCGCTGTCGGAAGCACGACTTTCATGATGGTCCGCCATTTGCGCACCCCCAGGGCGTAGGAAGCTTCACGCAGCTCATTGGGCACTACGCGCAGCATCTCTTCGGTGGATCGGACCACCACCGGGATCATCAGCACGCTGAGCGCGATCGCGGCCGTCAGCCCCATCTTCACCGACTGCAGCGCTGCCGGATTGTCGCTGATGAAGGTGCTGACGAACAGAGTCATACCCGAAAAGGCGAACAGACCGGCGACGATGGAGGGGATGCCGGTCATGACGTCGACGAAGAACCGAATCGCCTTCGAGAACCAGTTGTCGGTGCCGTACTCCACCAGATAGACCGAGGCGAGCAGCCCGACCGGCACGGAGATCACTGTGGCCATCAGGGTGATCATCAGCGTGCCGACCAGGCCGTGCAGGATCCCGCCCATCAGGGGCGCGTCTCCGGCCTGGGTCGCCTGGTCGTCGGCGCCGACCACATCGGACATATCGTCGCTGAGGATTCCGGGATTGTTGATCAGCGTGGGCAGACCATTGGCCACCACCGTCCAGATCACCGAGATCAGGGGCACCAGGGCGATGAAGAACGCGGTCCAGACCAGGTTCTTCCACAGCATGTCTGTGGCCCGCCGCCGTGTCTCCAAGGTCATGGTGGTCAGGTGCATCCCCACGATGTAGAGCGCCCCAGCGAGCACCACCCACCCGACGACGTTGAACTGGTCGCTGAGGACCACGGTGGTCGCCGCACTGAGCACGGCGGCAGCGGCGGCGACGACGATCCACGTCCATCGCGGCATCAGGCCGATCGTCAGCGAGTTGCTGGCGGGTTTCTGGAGAGTGGGCGTCGTCGTGGGCTCTGAGCTGGTCCGGATCATCAGTTCGCTCCTGAGAATTCTTTGTGCCGGCTGACGATCCAGCGGGCGGTCATGTTCACGATCAGGGTGATGATGAACAGCATCAGCCCGGCGGCGATGAGCTCGGCCTGGCGCATCCCGAAGGCCTCAGGGAAGTTCAGTGCGATTTCGGCCGGGATCGTGCCGTTGCGTCCGGAGGTGACCAGTGACAGGGAGAACACGCCCGGGGAGAGCACCATGGTCACCGCCATCGTCTCGCCCAGCGCGCGCCCCAGCGCGAGCATCACCGCAGAGACGATGCCGGCTCGCGCGAAGGGGAAGACGGTCATCTTGATCATCTCCCAGCGTGTGGCCCCCAGCGCCTGAGCGGCCTCCTGGTGCAGCTTGGGGGTCTGTAGGAAGATCTCACGGCACAGCGCGGTGGTGATCGGCAGCACCATCACCGCCAAGACGATGCTGGCGGTCAGCAGAGTGCGACCGGTGGTGGTCACCGACGCGCCATCAGCTTCGGCGAACAGCGGGATCCACCCGAAATAGGTGTTCAGCCACTGGTAGATGGGCACCATCAGCGGGGCGAGGAAGGTCATTCCCCAGGCCCCGTAGACCACTGAGGGGATCGCCGCCAACAGATCGATGACGTAACCGACCGGGGTCGCGATCCGGCGGGGGGCGTAGTGCGAAATGTACAGCGCGATGCCGATGGCAACCGGTGTGGCCATCAGCAGGGCGAAGGCAGAAGCCATCACCGTACCTGCCATCAGCGGCCACACGTAGTCCCAGAAGCTGTCCGCGCTGTCGATGCCGTCCTGATCGGAGAACAGTGTCGGTGAGAGGGCCGGCAGGGACTCGATGACCAGGAAGATGGCGACGAATGCCAGCACCAGCAGGATCGTCACGCCCGCGGCCAGGGCAAGCCCGGAGAACACCTTGTCTCCGGCGTCGCCGCTCTTCGCCTTCAGCCGGCTGGTGCGGTCTGGTGCGGTGTCGGTTGAGGACACGGGGTCTCCCCTCGGAGATCAGTGGTGAGCAGGGGCAATGCGGGGCAGAGTGCGGACTCATCCGCCGCAGCACGATGAGCCGCAGGCCTCAGCGCTGGTGTGCGAGACCTGCGGCTGCATCGGGCTGCGCAAGCAAGGCGGAAGGATTACTCCTGAACGCCCACGGCGCTCAGCCGCTCCATCGCCGATTCGCGGATGCCCTCGGAGATCGGGGCATTTCCTGCGGACTCGGCAGCAGCCTGCTGGCCATCCTCGGAGAGCACGTACTCGCCGAATGCCTGGACCTGATCAGCGGTCTCCTGGTCCTGGTAGCTGTGGCAGAAGATGTGGTACGAAACCAGCACGATCGGGTAGGAGCCCGCTTCGGTGGTGTCACGCTCCAGGTTGACCGCGCCCTCAGCCTCTTCATTCGGCTCAGAGTTCTCCACCGCTGCAGCGGCGGCCTCAGCGGAGTACGGCACGTACTCTTCGCCGACCTGGACGGCGACAGTGCCCAGATCCCCGACCTGTGAAGCGTCGGCGTAGGTGATCGCGCCTTCGGTCTCGGAGGTCAGGCTGACCACCCCGGAGGTCTGCTGAGCCGACTCAGCGGTGATCTCGTCAGGCCAGGTTTCGAACATGCCGAAGCCCCATGCCTCTTCACCTGCGGCCTGAGACAGGTAGTCGGTGAAGTTCTCAGTGGTGCCGGAGTCGTCCGCGCGGTGGACCACGGTGATTTCCTGGTCCGGCAGCTCGACGCCTTCGTTGTGCTCGGCGATGGCGTCGTCGCTCCAGTTGGTGACTTCCCCGGCGAAGACCTCGCCGAGTGTGGCAGCGTCCATGTTGATCTGCTCCTCGACGCCGGGCAGGTTGTAGGCGATGGCGACCGGGGAGATGTAGGACGGGGTGTGGAAGACGCCGTCCGGGCCGCAGACTGCCTCAGCCTGGGACTGCTCGTCACCGTCCATCGCGGCATCGGAGCCGGCGAAGGTGTACTGGCCGTTGATGAAGCCCTCGCGCCCGGAGCCGGAGCCCACCGGGTCGTAGCTGACGGTCAGGTCCGGCTGAACATCGGAGATGCTCTGCGTCCAGGCAGTCATGGCGGCCTCCTGCGAGGATGCGCCTCCGCCGATCAGCTCACCGGATGCGGAGCCGCCGCCGTTGCCCTCGTCGGTCTGCTCACCGCTGCCGTTCTCTTCGGCAGCAGTGTCGCCGCCGGCTCCGCTGTCGGCGTTTCCTTCACCACAGGCCACCAGGGCCAGCGAGGCTACGGACAGGATGGCCGCTGCGCGGCCCAAGCTTGTTGCTTTCACTATGTCCCTCTCTGAGGTTTCACCCACAGCGCGCTGCTCGCGCTGAAAGTCTTTGGTGCTCTTGCGTGAGGTACGCCGGCCTTCTTCACTCTCACGGGGAGAGGTTCACAGGTGCGCTCGGCGGACCGTGGATCACAGTAGGGCCACAAAGTGACGAGAGGTTGCTGGTGAGATGAACCGTCGGTGAACAGCGCAGGACTAAACGGTTTAGCTGTCAGTGGGCGGGGCGAATGCGCCTCACCTGCGCAGTTCAGCGGTTCAGCTGCAGCAGCATTCGGGTGTTGCCCAAGGTGTTGGGCTTCACCCGGGCAAGGTCGAGGAACTCGGCGACACCTTCATCGGGTGAGCGCAGCAGCTCCACGTAGACCTCAGGGTCCACCGGCGGCGCCTCAGCCATGATTTCGAAGCCGTGGCGGATGAAGAAGTCGACTTCGAAGGTCAGGCAGAACACGCGGCTGACTCCCAGGTCCTCAGCACGCTGACGAAGCCCTGCCAGCAGCGCAGAGCCCACGCCGTGGCCGCGCCAGGAGTCCAAGGTGGCCAGGGTACGGACCTCAGCTAAGTCCTCCCACATCACGTGCAGGGCCCCGAAGCCGATCAGTTCACCATGTCGGTCCTCAGCGACGAGGAACTCCTGGATGGATTCGTAGTAGGTGACGGCCTCTTTGGGCACCAGCACGCGCTTGTCCACCAGGGGGCCGGCCATGGTGATGATGCTTGCGACGTCGGAGGTTCGTGCGCTGCGGACGATGAACGATCCGTCTTCGGCGGTGGGACTCATTCTGGGGCTCCGGTGACGTGGAAGGTGTGCGGGTCGCTGGTGATCCCGGAGACTGAGACAGTCAGCTCGTAGTCGCCGGTGGCCACATCAGAGGGTTCGGAGCAGTCGACCCCGGAGTCCGACCGCGGCCACACCAGATGGGCGCGCTCGGTCTGGCCCGGCTCGAACTCCATCTCCAGGGAATCCCCCTCGGTGCCGCACTGAGCGGTGTTGAACATTTCGCGACCCGCATGGGCGACGGCGAAGGTCTGTTCAGCAGTGCCGACGTCCAGGGTGCACGCCTGGTTTCCGGTGTTTTCGACCTCCAGGATCAGCAGCGGGGCCACACCGGCGTCGTACTCCGCCTGGTTGGTGGAGGCGCGGACGGCGACGTCACCGGCGGCACAGCTGCCATCGGGCTCCTCGGTGGCCTCACCGGTGCTCTGCTCCTGGGCCGCGGATGGTGTCTCGGCCGGTTCTGACTCAGCGGCGTCTGACTCGGCAGAATCTGATGCGGCGGACTCGGCGTCGTCCTCAGCTGGCTGAGTCTCAGCAGAATCGGCCTCAGCGGTGGCTTCGGGCCCCGAGGCGTCGTCGTTCTGGGTCTGGACTGCCTCTTCGGCAGCGGTGGACGGTTCCTCGTCATCGGAGAAGGCGTCGATGAGCCCGCGAGCGCCCCACACCACCAGTGCCAGCACGAATACCGCCAGCAGCGCAACGACCAGTCGACGCCGGCGGTAGGTGGCAGGTGAGTGCGGGCGGCGCTGATCCATGGTTTCCAGCTTAGAACGACGACGCCGTCACATCCGGATGCAACTCCGCAGATCCCGGAAATCCGGTTTGTCGGATCTGGGGCGGGGCGATCACGCAGGGTCTCAGCCCCATGCTGCAACATCAGCCGGGTGCGGAGAGCGGCGGGCCCGTTCGTCCCCGGCTGTGTTTCACCGGAAGCGGCAAAAGACGGTGCCGTGCAACATCAGCGGGGATCCGATGGGCCAGCGACCCGTTTGGCGCTCCTCGCGGCAGATCGGCGGGGCTCGCGAAGCCCGAACCGACTGGCTGGCTGACCCCGCCGCATTGCCCCAGACGCGGCCGCCGTCACAGCCGCACCAGGGCAATAGCGCTGAAGGTATTGATTGCGGCACTCAGACGGTCGACTGCCCCTGAGTGCCGCGGCCTCGGCGGGTATCGAGAGCATCGCTGACGTCCTCCTCCGCCCAGCATTCCACGTTGTCGATCTCGGGCAGATCTGAGGCCAGGAAGACCGGATCGTGGCCGGCCTTCACCTCTGCTTGGTAGTGGCGCAGCAGCTTCAACGCAGGCTTGCCCAGCAGCGCGATCACCACCAGGTTGACGGCGGCGATGACAACCATCGAGACCCCCGCGATCGACCAGGCGAGATCCACTGAGATCACTGCACCGACGAACACCATCAGCGTCACGGCCCACCCGAAGGCCAGGTGCCAGCCCCTGGTTTTGGTGAGGAAGTTCATGTTCGCCTCACCGTAGGAGTAGTTGCCCAACACTGAGGTGAACGCCACCAGCAGCAGAATCACCGCCAGCAGCACCGCTCCCCATGCGCCGAGATTTGAACTCAGCGACTCCTGGACCATCACCAGGCCCTCGCCGCCGGCCGAGACGTCCGGGAAGGCGACCAGCACCATGAAGGCCGTGATCGAGCAGACGAGCAGGGTGTCGAAGTAGACGCCCAGGGTCTGCACCAGGCCCTGCTTCACCGGATGGCTGACCGAGGCCGTGGCGGCCACGTTGGGGACCGAGCCCATGCCCGCCTCATTGGAGAGCATGCCGCGCTGCACGCCGGCAACGATCGCGGCACCGACCGCGCCACCGCCGATGGCCTGCGCGTTGAAGGCTCCGGTGACCATCTGATCGATGACCCGCGGCAGTTCCTCAGTATTGATCAGCACCACGACAAGCCCGATCACCAAGTAGACAAATGCCAACAGCGGAACCATGCTCTGCGCCACCCGGGCCACCCGTCGCATGCCGCCGATGACCACCAGCGCGGTCGCAGCGGCAAGCAGCAGACCGACGACGACGGGGATCCATGGCATGGAGGCTGGATCTGCGTAGGCGGCCACTGCGCCGTCGACGGCGTCGACGATGGTGTTGGCCTGCAGTGAGGTGAACGCCAGTGCGAAGCAGAAGATGAAGA
>JBQCZP010000038.1:1795-5668 GCA_052089225.1 Nesterenkonia sp. | reverse complement strand
GATGAAGATGGCGCCGGCCACACCTGAGATGTTGCCGGTGCCCACGCGCGCGGCCGCCGAGATCGTAAACGCCTGAAAGGCCGATAGGGATTTTCGATTGTCCGCCGCAGACTCATCTCGCTGGGACTTATCGGTGATGGAGCGGAACATCGCCGGGATCATACGGAACTGCACTGCTTTGGTGCGGATGGTGAAGTAGATGGCCACCAGCGAGACGATTCCGATGCCGAAGCCGGACCACAGCCAGTCCTCCAGCTCCCCCAACCATGTGTTTAAGGCGCCCAGATCCATCGGAGCCTCCTTATCGCGGTGGCCGATCGTGGAATGCACTGCCTAAGCAGCGAGCATGCCTCAAGTGTGGGGCCAACTTTACCGGCGCCATGACGCACCTCACAACAGCTCAGCGTCGAAGTGGTTCTCCATCAAAGCGAGTCGGGAAGCTGCGCGTTCTTGTCCCGACTCAAGGGAATGGAGATGCGGGCATGGACGAATCAGCAGCACCTGCCATCGCCACAGGCGTCACATCACAGTCGTGGCCGCTGTATGTACTTCCAAATCGTCTTGGTCAGGAACGGGTCTCCCTTGGCGAAATCGTCCACCATGAACAGTGGGAGCTCCGCAGACACGACCCGGACTTCGCCGCGATCGCCCATGGCGATATTTCTGCAGACGTTAGCCGACATGTGGTTGAGCGAATTGGGCGCCGAAGCTGCGGCAGCCAACGGTGCAGGCAATGGAGCAGACCCGATATCCCCGGGCCGTCTCGAGTGGCGGCGGGTCCTTCACAAGAACAATCTGCGCATCGGTCCCGCTCAGGCCGCCGCTGATGGACCTGGCGGTCAGCCCAGGGCGGCGTCGGTGGAGCGGGGGCGGAACTGCGCGGCTACCGGGCAGTCCATGGGGTCGGAGTACCCCAGGCCCACCCGGTTGAGGTAGCGGGTGATGATGCCGTAGGACTCGATCAGTGACGTCTCGGTGTAGGGTATGTCGCGTTCGGCGCAGAACTCGATCACCAGGGGCCGGACCTTGTGGAGGTTGGGGCTGGCCATCCGGGGGAAGAGGTGGTGCTCAATCTGGTAGTTCAGCCCGCCCATCGCCCAGTCCATGGGGCGGCCGCCGCTGATGTTGCGTGAGGTGAGAATCTGCCGGCGTAGGAAGTCGACGTCGGCGTCCTTGGGGATCAGCGGCATACCTTTGTGGTTCGGTGCGAAGCTGCCTCCCATGTAGACGCCGAACACCGCCACCTGCACGCCGAGGAACGCAAGGCCGAGACCTGGACCCAACAGCAGCAGTATCAGCGCGGGGAAGCCGACCAGCCTCACCACGAGAAATGCAGCTTCCGCCTTGCGGTGCTTCAGCTTCTTGGAGGTGAACAAGGTCTGCACCGCGCTGACGTGCAGCGACATGCCGAAGAACAGCAGCAGCGGGAAGAGGAACCAGCCCTGGCGGCGGGCAAACCAGGCGGCGAAACCGGTCCGCGCTTGGGCGTCCTCGGGGACGAAGACGACGAAGCCCGGGGAGATGTCGCCGTCCTTGCCGACAACGTTGGGTTGGGCATGATGCCTGCCGTGCTTGCGCACCCACCAGCCGTAGGAGAGGCCGACCATCAGGTTGCCGACGATGCGGGCCAGCCACTCGTTCTTCCGCCCATGGTTGAACACCTGCTGGTGGGCGGCGTCGTGAGAGACGAAGGCCGCCTGGGTGAACAGCACACCGAAGAGCGCGGCCACCGCCAACTGCCACCAGCTCTGGCCCAGCAGCGCCAACAGCGTCCCAGCACCTACGAAGGACAGCGTCAGCACTATGGCGCGGCCGATGTAGCTGGAGGCACCGCGCTCCATCAGGCCAGCGTCCTTGACCCGCTTCTGCAGCTCGAAGAAGTCGCTGGTCTGCCGGTTGCGGGCTCGGGCCTGTTCGGTGGGGGCGGCAGGCTCAGGCTTATTGGGCAGGGACTTATTGGGCCGCGAGTCCTGTGTCAGCGTCATACCTGCCAGGTTAGGGATCGGACCTGCGGCACCGCGTCCCCCGGCGGAGCCAACTTGACCCCCTACCGCAGTAGGGTGCGACCCTGGCCAGGGCCCAAACGCTTCGGTGGCCGAAACTGCCGCTGCAAGCCGCTGCTGAAGGGTGATTCAGAGACATAATCGGCCACCGAACAACCAGGGGGGCTAAGCGGGGCCCTGAGCCGGGCGAACTGAGATTCGCGCCGGCTGAACATCACACCGGCAGGGTGGCGCGCACGGCGAATCCGCCGTCGTCGGTGGGCTCGGCCTCCACGGTGCCGCCGACGGCCTCAGCGCGTTCACGAATGCCCTCCAAACCGAATCCTGCACCGGGGGCAGGTTCGCCCAGCTGCTGCGGGGCGGCACTGTTGATCACCGCTAGGTGCAGCTGCTCTCGGCCCCGGGAATCCTGACCGGCCACCACCTCCACGTCGATGACCGCACCGGGTGCATGGCGCAGCGCATTGCTGAGCGCCTCCTGGACTGTGCGGTAGGCGATCAGCCCGGTGGAGGAGCTCACGGCCAAATCAGCCAGGGCGTCGTCGGGGCTGTAGCGGATGTGGGTTCCGGATGATCGGCTGGCTTCGATCAGCGAAGCCATGTCACCCAGCCCCGGTTCGGGCGCGGTCGGGGCCTCGTCGCCGTCGCGCATGATCGTCAGCAGCATCCGCATCTCGCTCAGCGCCTGTCGCGAAGATTCGGCGATCTCGTCGAATTCACGGCGGGCGGCCTCATCAATGTCCGGGTTTCGGTATTGGGCGGTGGCGGCCTGCACGCTGATCACCGACATACTGTGGGCGACGACGTCGTGCATTTCGCGGGCAATCCGGTTGCGCTCCTCCAGCTCATGACGACGCCGACCCTGTTCTTCACTGGTCCGTGCCGCCTCCTCCAGCCGGCCTGCGTTGAGGACCCACACCCGCACCAGCGCGCCGATCAGCACCACGGTGGCGCTGACCGAGATGAAAACGATGCTGGTGGGCAGCGCGCCGACAGGCATGTCAGGGGCGGAGACCAGCAGCGCGGCCACGGTGATCGGGGCCCCGGCGGCCCACGCTGCGGCTGAGTAGTACCAGGGCCGCGCCAGTGCGGCTACAATCAGCACCGCGCACTGGGTGATCATCGTGGTCACCGGCCAGGGCCAGGCGGCCACGGATGATTCCGCTGTGACGAGCACCGTGGCACCAGAGGCGACCAGCGACACCGCCAGCCCGATCCAGGTCCAGCGCAGGGTGATCACGATGGCAGCACAGTGAGCGAGAACCACCACCATGGCCACCGCGGCGCTGACCCCATAGACTGCAGCGATCACCGGCCAGCCCACCGCCAGCAGCACCACTGTGGCGAACCCGGAGCCGATCCACGACCAGGCCCGGCCGCTGAAGGACCGCAGCACCTGGTGCCTTGAGCTGGGCAGCGGAGTGTGAGGTTCGCCCTGCGTGTGGGCCTCGCGCTCCGTCCGCAGTGAGCCGGCGCTGAGCAGCACTGCGGTCAGCGCCGCATCCGCCTGCGCCAAGCCATGGATCACCAAGGGGGCGGCGGCCAGCACACCGACGCCTAGGATAAGCATCAGTCCGGCGTCGAGCAGGTACTGCCAAGTCTGGTCTTCGGGCACGGCAGAGGGCATGATGATCCGCAGCAGACGGATCACCTGCCCCTCCTCGTCCGGGAGGAAGCGGGACCAGAAGAAGTAGCTGATCCCTCCGACTCCCAGCACAGTCCACACGACTGCGACCACCCAGGTGAGCAGTCGCATCGGTAGGGCGATCAGCATCTCGAAGACCAGATCCAGCCACCGCCTGGGGTCAGTGACCACATTCAGCCGGCCCAGCAGGCCATGGCCGGCCCGGCGGTAGACCAGGTGCTCCGG
>JBQCZP010000038.1:0-1695 GCA_052089225.1 Nesterenkonia sp. | reverse complement strand
GTCATGTCCGTGCGCGTACTCATCGTCGATGACCAGTCCATGATCCGCGCCGGCTTCGCTGCCCTGCTCGACTCTCAGGATGACTTTGAGGTGGTCGGAACCGCCGATGACGGGGCCGGGATCACCGATGAGGTGCGCCGGACCCGGCCCGATGTGGTGCTGATGGACATCCGGATGCCGAAGGTCAACGGGCTGGAGGCAACCCGACTGGTGCTGGGCATGGCCGGTGAGCCGCCGAAGGTTCTGATGCTCACCACCTTCGACGCCGACGAGTACGTGTTCGCCGCCCTGCGGGCCGGGGCCAGCGGGTTCCTGCTCAAAGACGCCGCCCCAGAGGAGCTGATCCACGCGGTGCGGGTGGTGGCCGAGGGTCAGGCGCTGCTCTCGCCGAAGATCACCCGGACCCTGATCGCTGACTATGCGAGCCGTCCAGCGTCCCGGCATCAGGACGCCGCGCGGCTGTCGGGGCTCACCGAGCGCGAGCTGGACGTGATGCGCCTGGTGGCCCGTGGGTTCACCAACACCGAGATCGCCGCCGAGCTGTTTTTGGCCGAGCAGACGGTGAAGACGCATGTCTCGCGGATCCTTGGCAAGCTGCAGCTGCGCGACCGCACCCAGATCGTCGTCACCGCCTATGAGTCCGGTCTGGTTCGGGCCGGGGAGTAGCCGCCCCAGATTGGCGCACAGCTGGTGGCCATCGAGTGCTAGATTTTCACTGCTCTGACGCGCCGACCGCGGTAAATAGCGCTGAGAATCTAGCATTCGGCACTCACCTCGGGCAGAGGCCCCGGCTGAGCACCGAGCCTGAGCAGCTGCCGCCTACCGTTGGACTTACCCCTGCACCGACCCCGCGCCGGGGCTGACCAGCTCGGTCAACCTCTCAAGGTCAACGTTGCCGCCGGAGAGGATCACACCGACCCGCGGAGTCTCGTTCTCCGGGGCGAGGCCCTGGACCAGCGAGCGCGCGGCAGCCAGCCCCAGGGCGCCAGCAGGTTCAACGATCGTCTTCAGGTAGGTCGCTAAGAACCGCATCTCCTCAGCAAGCTGCGCGTCGGTCGCCGTCGTGCTGGTGGCCGCTGAGGATCGGATGATCTCAAAGGGAAGGTCTCCCACCCGCGTGGTCTGCACACCATCAGCGATGGTCCGGGGCACGGGGATCTCCACCGGGCTGCCCTGCTCGATGGATCGGCTCAGGTGGTCGCCGGAAGCGGGCTGGACTCCGATCACCCGGCACGTCGGCGCCATCTCGGAGGCGGCCAACAATGAACCCGCCAGCAGCCCGCCACCGCCGACCGGGACGAAGAGCAGGTCCATGGGGCCTTCGTCTTCGAACAGTTCCAGAGCTGCGGTGCCCTGCCCGGCCACCACGTCGGGGTCGTCGTAGGGAGGCACGATGCGCGCACCCAGCTCATCCGCCAGCTGCTGCGTGATCTCCTCCCGATCCTCGGTGAACCGGTCGTAGGTGTGGACCTCCGCCCCATAGCCTCGGGTGGCCTCCAGCTTGGCCCGGGGGCTGTCCTGCGGCATGACGATGGCGGCCCGTCGGCCCTGAAGCTGGGCGGCCAGCGCGACCGCCTGCGAGTGGTTCCCCGCCGAGAACGCCACCACCGGAGAGCCCTGGGGGATGCTGCGCAGAGCGTTGTAGGCGCCCCGGAACTTGAACGCCCCGATCCGCTGCAGGTTCTCCGCCTTGAG
>JBQCZP010000037.1:7824-21477 GCA_052089225.1 Nesterenkonia sp. | reverse complement strand
AGGCGCGTCGCGAGCGATGTTTTCGCACCTGACGCGGCCAGGAGGTGTGCCGGAGCGGCCGAACGGACTTCACTGCTAATGAAGGATCCTCTTAATCGGGGATCGAGGGTTCAAATCCCTCCACCTCCGCCATTAGCCCCGTCTGACTAGGAATTTTCCCGACTCAGGCGGGGTATGCTGTTTCTTGAGCAATCGAAGGGGGTCGATAGGCTCGTTCTGATTTCCCCGCCGTCTTTGGACAACGCCGTTCTCCTTCATCAGCTTCATGGTGCGGTCATGGCTGCCCATGGTGGGCAGCTGACACAGCTGGCCTTTGTGAGCTTTTCGGACGCCGAGAAGCGTACGCTCGGCCTCGAAGACGTCGACCTGGCGATTGAGCACTCGATTCGCGCGGCCGGCATTGCGTTCACGTTCATCCGCAATTCGGTGTACCTGGAGGAACTCGCTCCGGAACTGGCGGTGGCAGTGGAGTCCGGCCAGCTGCTTTCGGCCACCGAGAACCGCGCGATGAACTGGGCTCCGCGGGTGTCTCAGGCTGCGGCGATCGCCGCAGCGGTGACTCAAGACGGTCACATCGGCTTCACCTACAACCTTGTCAGCCCCAAGCCCTACACCTACGACGACGTCGCCGCCCTACTCAGCGAAACCGTCGGCCGAGAGATCACCCACCGCCCCGCGACGCCTGCTGAGGTCGACTCGGCACTCGCGGAGGCAGGCATCAACCCCGAGCACGCCCACAGCGTGGCCAACGGCTTTCACCTCGCGATCGCCAGCGGCACGTGCCGCACCACGGGCAATGACATCGAACGGCTCTCCGGCCACTCCGGAGCCGTCACTGCGGATGACATCGCCGCCCTCGTGAAGGACGCGGCATAGTCGGTGCCAGGACTGTTCGAGGCTTTCCGCGCTGGTGGGTCAATCAGTGGGCGCGAGATCCCGCTCGCTGTGGGACGGTCCCCACGCTGCGGCCTACTCAGGACGCCTTGCTGCGTCAGTTGCTCCAGACGTGGCGTCCTATCCACCGCCGAGAGCCGCGCCACCGGTGTGCCCCGCTCAGTAATGATGATCTCTTGGCCGTCTCGCGACCGCCTGATCCAATCTGGAGATGCCGAACGTTGTCATCGCGCCTCGTAACCCTCGTTGAGCTCAACCTATCGCCGTGCCCTGACGTTGCCACTGGCGGTCTTCTCCCAACAGGCGTTGGAAAAACCGGTCGAGATCTCCGGCCACCACCGTGTCTGCGGGATAGAACCTCGGGGTCAGGCTCATGCCCTGAACCAGGCCAGCGGGCGGCAGATAGTCATCCCCGTCGGCAGGCACCACGACCTCGACCACACCCCACCGCAGCTGCGGCACCGCCTGCACGGCTTGGACTGCCAGGCGCTCTGCTGCGGCAAGCGGTGCGGCTGCAACATCCGGCTCTGCCCCAGTCACGGCCAGCGCCCCATCGCGGAAGGCCAGCACACGCAGCAGGTGCCCAGAGGGCTGTTCCTGGATGATCCACCGGTCGGTGAAGTCCAGCCGTTCTGCCTCCCCGGGAGCCAGCGACTGGGTCCGGACCCCGCCCCAGGCAGAGTGGAACGGGGTGATGAGACCGGGACCGTGTTGGCGCAGGAAACGCTCCGCCTGCTCGGCGTTGGTGACGGTCCGGGACTGGACCAGGGGAATATCGGCGGCCTTCAGGATCCGATCCAGTGTGCCGAATTTGCTGAGCATCCGGACCGCGACGGCCAGATCTTTCGCCCCGAGGCCCTGCCAGGTCAGCAGCTGCTCATCGCCCTCGGGGGAGGTGAGCTGACGCAGTCGCGGCCCGCGGCGCTTGACCCGGTATCCATAATGCTCGGCAAAGGCGAACAGCAGCTGCGCGAGCGAACGGTCCTGATCCGCGGCGTAGGGAAGCTGCTTCAGCGCCGGCCCGGATCCGGCCCTCAGCGCTGGGACGGATTCGTCGCTGCTCGGCTGAGCACCCTCTTGGGCGTGCTCCTCGCGCAGCTGCCAGACGCGGCCGGCCACATCCTTCGGTGTTCCGAAAGAGGGAAACTTGGCACTGCCATAGCCGGAGCGCGAGTTGACCTCCAAGACGTAGACATCGCCGGTGCCGCGCTCGATCATCAGGTCCACTCCGCCCCAGCGCAGGCTCGGAATAGCGTGGACCGCTGCCACAGCTGTGGAGCGAATCGTCGAGTCTGCCTTGTGAGACAGCTCTGCGATGTCCCCGCCGCTGCTCTGCCCGCCGACGGCGCCCACGATGACGACCCCACCTGCTTCGGGGATGTCCTGAAGGGTGAAGCCCTGTTCTTCGATGCGCCCGACGGCGGACTCACCGATCAGCGCGTCCTTGCCCTTGAGGCTGAAGATGCTGCTGCGGTAGAGGTTGCGCTCTTCGATCAGCTGCTCAATGGTGGAGAAGCCGTCCCCCCACACTTCGGGCAGGATACGTTCGGTGATGGAGACGCATTCTGTGTTGGAGGCCATCACCCGCATCTCGGTCTCAATGTCGATGTGCTGCTCCACCATGACTCTGCGGCTGATCAGGCGCGCCTGGCCGAAGGCGGCCGCGACCTCGGCCGCTGTGCTCAGGTTGACGCTGACCCCTCGGGCACGGTCTCGATCCGCCGGTTTGATCACCACCGGAAGCCCGATCTGCTCGGCCGCCTCCCAGGCTTCATCAGCTGAGCGCGCCAGCGCCGCTTGGGTCACCGGCACACCGGCGCGCCGCAGGAAAGTGTGGGTCTGGTACTTGTCGGTGCAAGCCTCAGCACCGACCTGTGAGCTGTGGGCCATATAGCCGTCGATCAGGTATGACCGCTGCTCTGTGGTGGCCACCGCGAGCTTTGAAGTCACCCACTCGACCTCAGCTCCGGCCATCTCGGCCGCCTCGGCATTCAGCGAGGACCCGAGGTGCCGCTCTGGGGAGAAACGCTCCAGGCCCTGGCGGATCCCGGCATAGGTCCGGAAAGGCTGGGTCTGGTCGGGATCCCCCTCACCCAGCAGCCCAGGTGCCCGCTGGGGCGGTTCCCCGATCGGCCAGGACCCCAGATCCAGCTGGATGTACCAGCCCAGATCATCCTGCCCGCTGCCGCGTGCCGGGTTGTCAAAGCTCCACCCATTGGGCGACTGAAGCTGAAGGGACTCCACGACGGTGGCCAGCTGCGGCTCCTCGCACAGTCGGATTCCAGAGGCGGCGTGGCGACCTGCGGCGGGGACTACCGGGTAGAGCTTCAGCCGCAGACTGCGCATACCGGATTCGAAGCTCACCTCCAGCATCACGAAGAACCTGAAGTTCCCCGTGCCGATGGCCGAAACTTCATCACGTCCAGAACCGGCCCGGTCACCCATGCTGTGCACAACCCAGCGACGCCGGTGCCGCAGAACCTCCTGGCCTGCAGCGGGACCATGCCCAAGGACCAGATCATAGTCAGCGTCGAGCAGCTTCTCTGCGGTGTGGAACTGATCCAGCGTCCGCCACCGGGACTGACTGCCCCACAAGGGCAGCGCTACCCGGAATGTGTCTGCGGCACCGGCCACGACCCCTGGGGCCTGGGCGGCGCCGACCCTGGCGCAGAGAGCGTGTGATTGGGAGTCAGAGGCGCTGGAGTCGGTCTCCGGGTCCGACGTCGTCGACCACATGCATCCGTGCAGGTGAATTTCACCGGCACCCACCGCCTCAGGCAGCGCGATCCGATGAGGCTGATACGCCTCCTCTGGGGTCACACCCGCTCCGAAGTCGCTGACCTGGGCCTCAGTCAATGCCCGCTGCAGGCGACCGAAGGACCGTGAGTCCACACCCAGCACGCCTGGCGCGGCCAGGCCGACCGCATCGACGCCGGCCTGCTGGAGGTCGCCGACGAACCGCCGGATCTGCAGTCGCGTCAGGATCCCGCTCTGGGCACCCAGAATCCCAGGGTTCTGCACGCTTGAGAGCCGAGCTGCAGGATTCCCGGCGACCACCCTGTCCGCGGCGACTGTGAAAGGCCGCAGAACCTCGGCGAGCTCACCGGAGTGTCCACGCAACAGGCTGACTGCCTGCTCTGCGCGTCCGGTGGGCACATGGGCCCAGGATTCTCCCAGGAGCAGCACTCGGTATACCTGCTGTGACATCGGATCCCTTCTGGTGGGCCGCAGACGCACAAAACCACGCTGCGCCGGCGTACGACCTGGTGAACAGCACCAATGGTGCGGCTGTCTAGAACTTTCGCACACTGAGGTGCTGGCATAAAGATTCCTCACCGCTTCGTTCCGATACACTAGATCGTTGTGCCTTCCCCCATCCCCGCCCCGGACACGCCTGCCGCGACGGCCGCATCCGGTGGGCGCATACAGTGGATAGACATGCTGCGTGGGATCGCGGTGCTGCTCGTCGTCGTGCTTCACGGGGCCGACATCCCATACCTGAACGGCAACGGAGTCGAAGAGTGGGCCCAGGTCAACAGGTATCTGGAACCGTTCCGGATGCCCCTGCTGATGTTCCTCTCCGGGATCCTGCTGCCGCGCTCGCTGGCCAAACCGCTGCGGCTCTACGCCTGGGGCAAGTTCGCCGCCATCCTCTGGCCGCTGCTGCTGTGGATCCTGCTGTTCGGGCTGTTCATCTACCAAGGCGGCATCGAGAGCCCCGCCTTCTGGCGCAGCGGCGGTGACTACCTGTGGTTCCTCACCGCGCTGACCATCTGCTATCTGATCGGTGTCGGGCTCAAACCCCTGGTGCGCAGCGGCTGGGCGTTCGTCTTGGCCGCACTGGGCCTGTTCGCTGCGATGCTGCTGACCCGTCACTTTGGTGAGCTCGACACCGCTGTCGTCTCCCGCACGCTCTACAACGGCGCGTTCTTCTTCCTCGGCGCAGCCTGCGTGCGAGCCGTCCCCAGGTGGATCAGAGCACCCGGGTCTGTGGTCCTGGTCCTGGGGATCATCGCCGTCGTCATCTCCTATATGGGCGCCGATGACCGGTGGCTGCGCACCGGCACGCTCTACGCAGTGCCGGGCTCAGTGATCGGCATCGCAGTGGCCATCTGGTTGGCTTCCCGCGTCAGATCGGGGCTGCCGCTGACATTCCTCGCCTGGGTCGGGCGCAGCTCGATCGTCGTCTACATCGTCCATTTTCCAGCGGCGGTGCTCACCCACCGGCTCATGATCCTCCTCGGCGCGGATCCCATCACTCACACCATCGCGTGCACCACAGTGTCCCTGGTGGTGTCGGTGGTTGCCGTCGCGCTTCGCTCCCGGACCCCTTGGCTCTACCTGTTCCCGCACAGCACCAGGATCCAGCAGCGCCTGAACCGGCGTGCCGAGACGCGTGTCCGCGTCCCGCGATAGGGTTCTGAACTGTGACTACCGCCCTGTATCGCCGCTACCGGCCAGACACCTTCGCCGACGTGATCGGCCAAGACCATGTCACCGCCCCGCTGGTGACCGCCCTGGGCAAAGATGCTGTCTCACACGCGTACCTGTTCTCCGGTCCTCGCGGCTGCGGAAAGACCACCTCGGCGCGCATTCTGGCACGCTGCCTCAACTGTGCACAGGGTCCGACCGGCCAGCCGTGCGGTGAGTGCGGCTCCTGCCAGGACCTGGCCACCGGGGGCCCAGGCTCCTTAGACGTGATTGAGATCGACGCCGCCAGCCACGGCGGGGTCGACGACGCCCGAGACCTGCGTGAGCGGGCGACCTTCGCCCCGGTGCGCGACCGGTACAAGATCTTCATCATCGATGAGGCCCACATGGTGACCGCTGCGGGGTTCAACGCGCTGCTGAAGATCGTGGAGGAGCCCCCGGAGCACATCAAGTTCATCTTCGCCACGACGGAGCCGGACAAGGTCATCGGCACTATTCGCTCCCGGACGCACCACTATCCGTTCCGACTGGTGCCGCCGGAACCGCTGTTGGAGTACCTGGAGCGACTCTCCGCGGCGGAGGAGATCGCGGTGGCCCCGGGGGTCCTGCAGCTGGTGCTGCGGGCCGGAGGCGGTTCGGTGCGCGACACCCTCTCAGTTCTGGACCAGCTGATCGCCGGGGCCGAAGAGTCCGGCTTGGACTACGACCGGGCAGTAGCCCTGCTGGGCTTCACCCACGCCGCACTGTTGGACCAGGTAGTCGACTCAGTGGCCGCGCTGGAGGCGTCCAAAGCCTTCTCAGTGGTGGACCAAGTAGTGCAGTCCGGACAGGACCCTCGCCGGTTCGTCGAGGACCTGTTGGAGCGGCTGCGGGATCTGATCATCGTGAAGTCGGTGCCGGAGACGCCGCAGGCGATCCTGCGCGGTGTTCCTGAGGACCAGATCCGCATCATGCAGGCCCAGGCTCAGAAGGTCGGCCCCGCTGAACTCTCCCGCGCCGCCGACATCACCGCCACCGCCCTGACGGAGATGGTCGGCGCGACCTCGCCGCGGCTGCACCTCGAGCTGCTGATGGCCCGCTTGCTGCTGCCTCACGCTGAGTCCGGCCACGCCAGTCTTGCCGCCCGGCTTGAACGCCTCGAACGCCGTCTGAACTTCGCCTCCGGGGCAGGCTCCACACCTGCTGGTGAGGCGCCCGCCGAGGCCGCGCCGCCTTCACACCAGCAGCCCGCTGAGCAGGCCGTCGCTGAGCAGCCCGCCACTGATCCGTCCACGACTGAGCAGGCCGCGTCTGGCGCTGAAGCGACTGCTGCACCCGCAGCTGAGCAGCCCGAGCCCCCGCTCGCAGACCAGTCGGCCCAGCCAGACCAACCGACGCCTGCTCAAACACCGGCGCCTGCGGCGGCACCTCAGGAGGATCATCCGCCGGAGGTGCCCCAGCCAGCTGTGGAAGCGTCAGCTCCCCCGACGCAGCCGGACGCGTCTGCAGGCGGGTCTGCTGACATGATGCAGCGCGCCTGGCCGGACATCGTCGACGCGATGAAATCGCGTTCGCGAATGCTGTGGATGCTCGTCAAAGGCAACGTCTCTGTGGCCGGGTTCAACGGCCAGACCCTGACCTTGGCGTTCAGCAACGACGGCGCCCGAAGCTCCTTCGCCAACCGCAGCGGGGAACAGGCCCTCGGAGAAGCGATCCAAGAGGTTCTCGGCATGCAGGTCACCTTCGAACTGGCCTCTGGTCCACCCCCTGGGGGTGAAGACGCGCCCCCAAAAGGTGAGGGCCGGGCTGAAGCGCCATCAGATCCGGCCCACTTCGAACCCTCAGCTGAACCACCTGCTGGACCACACCGCCCCGATTCACCCCATGACCACGGGGGCGCTGCCGCCGATGCTGAGGACATCGAAGAACCGGACGACCCACCCGGTCCCTGGCCTGAGGATCGGTGGGACGCCCCCGCTCCGGCAGGCGCCTGGCAGTCTCAGCAGCCTGAGTCGCCCCACCAGAGGACGTCTGAGCCGAACGCCGCTCAGGACTCACCGGTGGAGCAGCACACCCAGGTGCCGGAGAGGCCGCCGGTGCCCGTCTTCGCCCGCCGCTCACCCACCGCACCCCGCACCAACGGTGATTCCAGCACCACCACTGAGCCGCCGACGCCACCCGCCACCGGCAGAGCAGCCGAAATCCGGCAGCGTCTGGCGGCCAGGGACAGCTCCCCCGGCGCAGAAACTGGCCCCTCCGGCAGCGAGCCGAACCAACCCGCAGGGGATCTGTACGACTCAGCTCCGCCCCCGGACTGGGCCGAGGCAGCGCCCCCGGACGGTGAGGACATCGCTCGTGAGGACGACGCAGACCTTGAAGGTTCCGGGGTGTTCGGCCGCCGCGCCGTGGAACGCATCCTCGGAGGAGTTCTGCTGGAAGAGCAGCGCCTCGAAGACCAACCCCCACGCTGATCTGGCCCTTGAGGAGCACGTGCCCGCGCGTAGACTGAGCCGGAGCCTGACCCCGCACTCCTAGACGAAAGGCACCCCACCCACTGTGTACGAGGGCGCTGTCCAAGAACTCATCGACGAACTGGGCCGACTGCCCGGCATCGGCCCAAAGTCCGCTCAGCGGGTGGCATTCCATATTTTGGAGGCTGACTCTGAGGATATGACGCGTCTCGCCGAGGCGATCCGAACCGTCAAGGAGAAGGTCCAGTTCTGCGAGATCTGCTTCAACGTCTCTGAAGAGTCCCGCTGCCGCATCTGCCAGGACCCCCGCCGAGAGGACTCGGTGATCTGTGTGGTGGAGGAGTCCAAAGACGTGATGGCCATCGAACGCACCCGCAGCTTCCGCGGCCGCTATCACGTGCTCGGCGGCGCCATCAGCCCGATCGCAGGCGTAGGACCCGATCAGCTGCACATCCGTGAGCTGCTCAACCGCCTCGCCGACGACCAGATCCAGGAAGTCATCCTGGCGACCGACCCCAACTTGGAGGGTGAGGCCACGGCCACCTATCTGATGCGCATGCTTGGGTCTCTTGGCATCAGAATCACTCGTCTGGCCTCTGGGCTTCCTGTCGGCGGCGATCTGGAGTATGCCGACGAAGTCACCCTCAGCCGTGCGTTCGAAGGCCGAACCTCTCTGGGCTGACATTGTCGTAAGCCTTCCCAAAATGGTTATTGAGTTGTGATGAGAGCTATAACACCTTAATTTCTCACACTTAAGCGACAGCTCTCCTGCCCGGCCAGCACTGCGATGCAGAGTGATCACTCACATTTCACAATCATTTCCCAGATTCGGCACACGCGCTGAAACTGCTCATCAGACACCGGTGTCCAGTTTGTATAGTGATTGATTTTCACTACTGTGAAGCTCTGGATGTTGACGGCGATCACACGTAGGATTGTCAACAACCTGCCATAGGCAGGCAACGTTCAGCTCGCACACAACGACTTACGAGGAACTGAGGTCGACCGATGAGGATCAAGAGTTCTGCACTGCGCGCCGGGGCATTCACCAGCGCGGCGCTTCTCGCCCTGACCGCCTGCGGCGGCAACGGCGACGACGAGACCGCCGACTCCGACGCAGCCGATGAAACCGCTGAGGAAACCACGGAGGAGACCACTGACGGCGCGGAAGAGACTGGCGACGGCGGCGAGACTGAGGCTGGCGGCGAAGGCGGAATGGGCGACGGTGAAGACATCACCGTAGCCATCGCCGGAGAGGTCCCCTACTCCTACCTCGATGAGGAGACCGGCGAAGCTACCGGCGCTGCCGTAGCCCTGGCCGAACAGATCCTCGGCGAAGACATGGGCTACAACGTTGAGGCCGAGCTCACCGACTGGGACAGCCTCATTCCCGGCGTGAACGCTGGCCAGTGGGATGTGGTCTCAGCCGGCATGTCCATCACTCCAGAACGTTGCGAGCAGGCGGCGTTCTCCGAGCCGGAAATTATGTACACCACCGCATTCCTGGTCGAAGAGGGCAACCCCCACGGCATCACCAACTTCGAGGAAATGGCTGAGGTCCAGGAATCAGAGGGGCTCGACGTCGTCACCCTGACCGCAGGAGTTGAGGCTGGATACACCGAAGACCTCGGCATTGAAGCCGAAGGTGTGGCAAGCGCCGAAGACGGTGTGGACTTCGTGACCGGCGGCCGCGCCGACGTCTTCGCACTGACCGCCATTTCGCTCAGCGCCATGGCAGAGGACCTGGACGGCTACGAGGTCACCGACCCGTTCGCCCATGAAGTTTCGGCTGGTTCGACTGTCTTCCGCTTCGAAGACGAAGAGCTCCTGAGCACTTACAACGAGCACCTGGCTGAGCTGAAGGAGTCCGGTGAGTTCCTGGAGATCATCAGCGAGTTCGGCTTCACCGAGGAAGAGGTTCCGCCGGCTGAGCTGACTGCCGATGAACTCTGCGAAGGCGACATCGAGGCCCTCAACGAGAAGTACCTGAACTGATCCAGAGCACTTCGTTGACTGCGGCGGCCCGCCCTTGTTGGGCGGGCCGCCCAGTCTGTGCCCCACGCTTCGTCCGACCAGAGGGGAACAACTCGCATCATGGATTGGCTTGAGAATCAGCGTGAATATTTCGGCTCGCTGAGCAATTTCTCTGACCGTCTTCTCGACGGCCTATGGACCACCATCCAACTTGCGCTGCTCGGTGGGGCGCTGGCCTTCGTCATAGCCATCATTTTGGGAATCGTTGCAGGGTCTCCCCGGCTGTGGCTGCGCGGGCCAGCCCGCGTCCTCATCGAGTTTTTCCGCGGCATTTCGCTGCTGGTCCTGCTGTTCTGGATGGTCTACGTCCTGCCGCTGTTCTGGATGGCAAATCCAGATCTCCCCGGCGAGGAGCTGGTGCGCAACTCATTCCTCATCGGTGTGATCGCCCTGGGCATCAACTACGGCGCCTACGGGGCTGAAGCGGTACGTGCCTCCTTGACGACAGTGCCCGAAGCCCAGTGGGAAGCCACCACGGCACTGTCGATGAGCTGGCTGCACAAGATGCGCCGGGTGGTCTTCCCCCAGGCCTGGGCGCTGATGCTCCCCTCACTGACGAACCTCTGGGTCCATCTGCTCAAAGGCAGCGCCATCGTCTACATCCTGCCCGGGGTCAACGACCTCACCTTCGAGCTGAACAATCTGCGGCGGCCCACAGATATTTGGTTCTCCCACGCCCTGATCGGACTGGTGACCTACTTCATCCTGGCTCTGATCCTGACTCTCTTCATGCAGGCTCTTGAGGCTCGCGCCAAGCACAAGCTGGGACGCGGGCCCTCGCTGAAGCAGATTCTCACCCCGGATCCGCCCACAGCAGCCCCAGACAGCGCAGGTGACTCAGCGTCCACCGCTGCAGCTGCAGGTGCCGATTCGAAGTCGGGAGGCGCCCGATGACGAGCCTCAACATCCTCGCCCAGGAAGCTGACGAACCGGTTGACCCGGGCGGACCGTGGTGGGACTGGGCCTTCGCCTGGGACATTTTGCCCGACATGCTGCTGGCCTTCCTGCAGTACACCCTGGTGGTCACCATCACCGGCACCATCATTGCTGCAGTGCTGGGACTGATCATCGCCATCCTGATCATGGTGCTGCCCAAACCTCTGGCGTGGATCGTCCGGTGGGCCTCCAACTTCATTCGGATGACCCCCATCGTGGTCCAACTGATCCTGCTGTTCTGGGGATTCCTCTGGTTGGATGCACTGACCATCGGGATCGTCGTCTTCGGCGTCCACTACGCCACCTATATGGCCGAGGTCTACCGGGCCGGCATCGAGTCGGTGCCCCAGGGCCAGTGGGAGGCCACCACGGCACTGTCGATGAATCCTGTGCGCACCTGGCGGAAAGTCGTCATCCCCCAAGCGCTGCGATCAACCATTCCCTCGCTGGGCAACTACGCGATCTCCATGTTCAAGGACACCCCGTTCCTCTATGCGATCGGCGTGACCGAGATGGTCACGCTCGCCGTCGGAGAGATCGGCGGCACCACGTTCCGTTACAACGAGGCGGTCACGATCGCTGGGCTGATCTTCCTGGCCGCCAGCTACCCCACCGCTATTCTCATCAACCGATTGGAGAAGCGTCTTGCCTACGCCCACTGATTCCACGGCAGCGGCCACCAGCGCCGAGTCCGACTCGACGTCGTCGGGGCCCCCCGTCATCGATTTCGTCGACGTCGAGAAGCGCTTCGGCGACAATGTGGTGCTCAAGGACCTCAACTTCTCCGTCGCCCGCGGCGAACGCGTGACTCTCATCGGACCCTCCGGGTCAGGCAAGACCACCATCCTGCGCCTGGTGATGACCCTGGAGGAGCTCACCGGCGGTTACATCTACATCGACGGGGAAGCGCTGTCCCATGAGGAGCGCGACGGCAAACGGGTAGAGGTCTCCAAGAAGGCGCAGAAGCAGCTGCGCACCCGCATCGGGATGGTCTTCCAGCAGTTCAACCTCTTCCCCAATATGACGGTCCTGGAGAACATCATCGAAGCGCCGATCCACGTGCTGGGCCGCTCGAAGAAGGACGCGGTGGACAAAGCGCACTCACTCCTGGAGCAGGTGGGACTTCCCGACAAGGCCAACGCCCACCCCACCAGTCTCTCCGGCGGTCAGCAGCAGCGGGTGGCGATCGCCCGGGCCCTGGCGATGGACCCGGAGATCCTGCTGCTGGATGAGGTGACCTCCGCCTTGGACCCCGAGGTGGTCGATGATGTGCTCGCCATCCTGCGTCAGGTCGCGGAGACCACCAATGTGACCATGCTCATCGTGACCCACGAGATGGCCTTCGCCAAAGACGTCAGCCACAAAGTGATGATGTTCGACGGCGGCCACGTGGTGGAGGAGGGGCACCCGGACAAGATATTCAGCGACCCCGACGAGGAGCGCACCCAGAAGTTCCTCTCTGCGGTGTTGGGCAACAACTGAGCCGCGTCCCATCACCATCACTCACCAGTTGAGACGCTGACGTCGTGCGTTTTCATTGATGCCCCGGCGTCTCTAAACTGGTGTCCGAAACTGTCCCTGCACTCATCCGAAGTGAGAAACCACCCCCATGAGTCTTATTGTCCAGAAGTACGGCGGGTCCTCCGTTCAGGACGCCGAATCCATCAAGCGCGTGGCGCGACGAATCGTGGAGACCAAGCAGGCCGGAAACCAGGTGGTCGTCGTCGTCTCCGCGATGGGCGACACCACAGACGAGCTGCTGGACCTGGCCTCCGACATCTCCGGTGCTCCCCCGCTGCGTGAGATGGACATTCTGCTCTCCTCCGGAGAGCGCATGTCCATGGCACTGCTGGCCATGGCCATCTATGAGCTCGGTGAGACGGCCCAGTCCTTCACCGGCTCCCAAGCCGGAATGATCACCGATGCCATCCACGGCAAGGCGCGCATCATCGAAGTCTCCCCCCAGCGGGTTCAGGAGGCGGTGGACACCGGGCATGTGGGGATCGTCGCCGGTTTCCAAGGAATGAGCCGGGAGTCGAAAGACATCACCACTATGGGTCGCGGAGGGTCTGACACCACCGCCGTCGCCCTAGCCGCTGCGCTTGACGCCGATGCCTGCGAGATCTATACCGACGTCGACGGCATCTTCACCGCAGACCCCCGAGTGGTCAAGACTGCGCACAAGATTGACACAATCACCAGTGAGGACATGTTGGAGATGGCCGCAGCCGGCTCCAAGGTGCTGCACCTGCGCAGCGTGGAGTACGCCCGCCGCTTCGGAGTGAAGCTGCATGTGCGCTCCTCCTTCAGCGGCAAGGAAGGCACTTGGGTCCTCCCCGACGAATCACAAACTGTCACCATCAAGGAAGGCGAACCCTTGGAACAGCCCATCATCTCCGGCGTTGCCCACGATGACTCAGAAGGCAAGCTCACCATCACCGGCGTGCCGGACGTGCCCGGCAAGGCCGCTGAGATCTTCAACCACATCGCCGAGGCCGGCATCAACATCGACATGATCGTCCAGGACGTCTCCCTGGAGACCCAGACGACCAACATCTCCTTCACCCTGCCCGCCACCGAGGGGGAAAGGGCCCAGCGCATCCTGTACGAACACAAAGATGCCATCTCCTTCCAGGAGCTGCACTTTGTGCCTCAGGTGGCCAAGGTCTCCCTCATCGGCGGCGGCATGCGCACCCATCCGGGGGTCTCGGCCCGGTTCTTCACCGCGCTGCGCGACGCGGGAATCAACATCGGGCTGATCTCCACCTCAGAGATCCGCGTCTCGGTGATCACCGATGTCGAACTGATGAACACAGCTGTGACCGCCATCCACACGGCCTTTGGCCTGGACGCCGAGGACGAGGCCAAGGTCTACGCCGGCACCGGCCGCTGAGCTGCCTCGTCAATC
>JBQCZP010000037.1:0-7724 GCA_052089225.1 Nesterenkonia sp. | reverse complement strand
CCGCTGAGCTGCCTCGTCAATCGACGACAGGCGACTACAGGGCGGCCGGGATTCCCATGTCCCTGGCCGCCCTGTAGTTTAAGGTGCGAGATTACACTTACTGACTATACCGTAGACGACCAGCATCATCACAGGTTTCTGCAGGAAACTTCCCCTTTTCTGAACATCCGCTTCATGGACGGACCCGGCACGACTGCCGCGTCAATCCAGTTCGCCGCGTGATGGAGAGCAATGCCGACAGTCACCGCAGCCTTCAGCACACTCACCGCCGAAGAGCATCAGGGCCGCGCAGCGGCTCATCACAGCGCGGTCCGGACCTACACTGAGGACTTTCTCGCGCGCCGGCCGATCGGCCAGACGCATCCGGTGGAGGATTTCCTCTTCACCTATTACTCCTTCAAACCTGGACAGCTGGCCCGGTGGCACCCCGGTGCTGGGACCGTGCTGCAGGGCGCAGGCGAACAGAGCCGGTGGCGCTTCTACACCACCATTGACGACGGCACGCCCGCAGGCGGAGCCACCGTCGATGTCGGGCTCTTTCGCCGGGAACGCGCTTCGATGCTTGCCTATGTCAGGCGACTGCTGAGCTCCACAGCTGCCCGACCTGCGCAGCTGGGATGCTTCGGGCTGCATGAGTGGGCGATGGTGTATCAGTCCGCCGACCACGGTCAGCGCCACGATCAGGCACCGCTGCGCCTGGGCGCCCGCGGCACCGATGACGTCGTGGATTCTATGAACATCCGGTGCACCCACTTTGATGCGTTCCGGTTCTACACCCCTTCGGCGAAGCCGCTGAATGCAATGCAGCCCACCCGTGAGACCCAGGAGGCTATGGAGCAGCCGGGCTGCCTGCATGCGAATATGGACCTCTACAATTGGGCATACAAACTGATCCCTGCGGTCAGCAGCGATCTGCTTCTGGACTGCTTTGATCTGGCGTGGCGGATCCGGCAGCTGGATATGCGCGCCTCACCGTATGACCTGCGGCCCTGGGGCTATGAGCCGGTGCGCATTGAGGAGCCGGGCGGCCGCGCCGAGTATGTCCGCAGCCAGCGCGTATTCTCCGAGGAGGCGCAGCGGCTGCGCGAGAGGATGCTCAGCGCCCTGGACAGGGTCGAGGGCCTGAACCTGCCTGAGTGACGCAGCAGCTCAGGCGCTCCCTCAACTCAGACGCGCGCCAGGTCCGGGTGCTTTGCCAGCAGGGCCTTGGCCTCTGTCCGAGTGTGGCGGCCGTTGAAGATCGCTGTGCCGTTCTCAATGGCGCGGCCGGCCGCCAACGGTCCGGCGTCCACGGCGTCGTAGCCCAACGAGTCGATGAACTGCGTGATCAGCGCTTTGACGTCGTCGTGGTCTGAGGCGAACACCAGTGCGCGGCGGTTGGGATCGTCGGCGGGATGGGAATCGACCTCGAGGTCGCCGTAGCCGATGTGGTTCAGCGTCTTGATCAGCTTCACATCGCCGAGGAACTCATCGATGACTTCTGAGGTGGAGGCTCCGGCTTCGAACTCGTCCATGATCCCGTCCACCGGCGCCCAGTAGTTCATCGTGTCGATCACGGTCTGACCCTGCAGCACCTCGGTGTCGATGCTGCGGTATTTGTGCAGGGGGACGGCGACCACAATGATGTCTGCCCCGGACAGCTGCTCCTTGTCGACGGCCTGAGCACCGGGGACGATGATCTCGGTGATCAGCTTGATGTCGTCTGCGGGACGGCCGGTGGCGATCTTCACCGTGTGGCCGGCGCGCACCGCCTGCCGACCCACTGCCGTGCCAACACGTCCGGCACCAAGGACCCCGATGGTCAGAGACTCGTTCATATCAGCAGCTGCCCTCACTTCTCGCAGGGTAAAAAGGTTCCTTCAAATCTCAAATACCTCAACGCCTGCTCAGCCCGCGTTTGTTCCTGATGTGGCAAACGCCACCCACCCGCATGACCCAGCACTGTGAAGGAACTGCGCCTCCTCAGGCTGTGCATTCGCAACAGCACTGGGGGATTTTGAACCCCGGCGCACTTTTGAGCCCCAGCGACAGTTCGGCGCCCTGACCGCGCTTGGTATCATTGTGGTATGGCTATGACGCTGAGGCTTCCGGAGGATTTGGAGAAGGATCTGGACACGATCGCGGCCGAAGAAGGGGTTTCCAAGCACTCACTGATCGCCGAGGGCGCTCGCGAGCTGGTCGAAACGCGGCGGCGTCGTTCTGTGATCTGGGGCGCGGTCAATCACGTCGATTCGAAGTACGGAGACGTGATCGATCGCCTCGCACAGACATGATGCGCCGCATCGACCTGGATGACGCGCTGGACGTTCTTGCCGCAAAGGGCCTGCACGTCCGGGACGCCGGCCTCCTCGACTCCGCACTCACGCGTCCTGTGGCCTTGGCCTTCGGCCAGCCGGCCTACGGCACCCTGGCACTTGCCGCGGCAGCTCAGACCGAATCCCTGACCAGAAACCACCCGCTGGTCGATGGCAATAGGCGCACCGCCGTTTACCTCCTGTATGCCTTCCTTCACCTGAACGGCTTCGACCTCGACCTGCCACCCGGCGATGCGCTCTACGACTACATTCTCGACCTCGCGCAGGGGAAGCTGAGCCTTGAGGAGTCTGAGGCGTTCCTCCAGCGCCACCTGCGGCCATGGGAGTGAATGACCCAGCGCTGACACCAACCCAGCACTGTGAAGGAACTGCGCCTCCTCAGGCTGTTCATTCGCAACAGCACTGAGAACTTCTGACGTCAGCACCGGTCACGCACGCAGGTCTTCCCCGCGCGGACCTCACGGTAGGATGAGGAGCAGTTCTGAACGGTTCCGACACCAGGAGACTTCTGTGCCTACGATCGTCGTCGAGGTCATGCCCAAACCTGAGATCCTCGATCCGCAGGGAAAGGCCATCGCCAATGCGCTGCCGCACCTGGGGCTGACCGGTTTCACCGGCGTCCGGCAGGGTAAACGCTTCGAGCTAACCGTGGAGGGCGAGGTGACCGAGGAGGTGCTCGACTCCGCCCGGAAAGCGGCCGCCGAGATGCTCTCCAACCCGGTCATCGAAGACGTCGTCTCCGTCGCGGTTGCTGAGGAGCAACAGACCGCATGAGCACAGAGTCCCCGCTCATCGGCAGCTTCAGCGCCTCCCCCGCACAGCAGCTCGACGGCGCCCGCATCGGCGTCGTCACCTTCCCCGGAACACTTGATGACCGCGACGCCGCTCGGGCAGTGACCCTGGGTGGGGGCACCGCCGTCTCCCTCTGGCACGGCGACGAGTCCCTGCACGAGGTGGACGCGGTCATCCTGCCCGGCGGGTTCTCCTACGGCGACTACCTGCGCGCAGGCGCGATCGCCCGCTTCGCACCGGTGATGAACACCCTGATCAGAGAGGCCGGCGCCCAGCAGACATCGTCGTCGCCGCTTCCGATTCTGGGGATCTGCAACGGCTTCCAGATGCTCACCGAAGCCCACCTGCTCCCCGGGTCGATGATCAACAACGACCACCTGAAGTTCATCTGCAAGGACCAGGTGCTGCGTGTGGAGAACACCTCCACCGCCTGGACCGCTCAGTTCACCGCCGATGAGCTGATCGCCGTGCCGATGAAGAACCAAGAGGGTCAGTATGTGACCTCGGCGCGGGAGCTGGAGCAGATCGAGGCGGAGGGCCGCGTGGTCTTCCGCTACGTCGGCGAGGACCCCAACGGCTCACGCAACCGCATCGCCGGGGTCACCAATGAGCGCGGCAACGTGGTGGGTCTGATGCCCCACCCGGAGCACGCCGTGGAGGCCGGATACGGGCCCGACGACGCCACCGGAATGCGCAACGGCACCGACGGACTGACAGTCTTCACCTCCGTCGTCTCATCTTTGGCAGGAGGACACCAGTGACCGATATCGACACCGTCGACGACGCCGCCGCCACCCCGGACACTGAGCTGCCCTGGGCGGAATTGGGGCTGAAGCAGAACGAGTACACCAGCATCTGCGAGATCCTGGGACGTCGCCCCACGGCCGCAGAACTGGCCATGTACTCGGTGATGTGGGCTGAGCACTGCTCCTATAAATCCTCCAAGGTTCACCTGCGCCAGTTCGGCGATAAGGTCACCGACCGGATGAAGAAGGACCTGATGGTCGGCATCGGCGAGAACGCCGGGGTGACCGACCTGGGTGACGGATGGGCTGTAACCTTCAAGATCGAGTCCCACAATTCGCCCTCGTTCGTCGAGCCCTACCAGGGTGCGGCCACCGGGATCGGCGGCATTGTGCGCGACATCATCTCCATGGGCGCCCGCCCGGTGGCAGTGATGGATCCGCTGCGCTTCGGCGACATCGACCACCCGGACACCCACCGCGTGCTGCCCGGGGTGGTCTCCGGCATCGGCGGCTACGGCAACTCCCTGGGCCTGCCGAACATCGGCGGTGAGGTCGTCTTCGACGCCGCATACCAGGGGAACCCGCTGGTCAACGCGCTGGCGGTGGGCGTGATGCGCCACGAGGACCTGCGCCTGGCCAACGCCTCCGGCGTGGGCAATAAGGTGGTGCTCTTCGGCGCACGGACCGGCGGCGACGGCATCGGCGGCGCCTCCATCCTGTCCTCGGAGTCCTTCGACGACACCAAGCCCTCCAAGCGCCCGGCGGTGCAGGTCGGCGACCCCTTCGCGGAGAAGGTCCTCATCGAATCCTGCCTGGAACTTTTCCACAACGAACTGGTGGAGGGCATCCAGGATCTGGGCGCGGCCGGCATCTCGTGCGCCACCAGTGAGCTGGCCTCCAACGGCGAGGGCGGCATGCATGTGGAGCTGACCAATGTGCTGCTGCGCGATCCGACCCTGACCCCCGGGGAGATCCTGATGTCGGAGTCCCAGGAGCGGATGATGGCGGTGGTCACCTCGGAGAACGCCGCCGCCTTCGAGACCGTGATGAGCAAGTGGGATGTCGAGTACTCCTGGCTGGGTGAGGTCACTGACACCGAACGCCTGGTCATCGAGTGGGACGGCGAGACCATCGTCGACGTCGACCCGCGCACCGTCGCCCACGACGGCCCGGTCTACCAGCGGCCCTACCAGCGGCCCAGCACCCAGGATGCGCTGCAGGCCGACTCGTTCCGGGCCTCGACGGCGGCACAGAACCTGCCCGCCACTGCTGAGGAGCTCGGTGAGGCAGTGGTGGAGCTGATGTCCAGCCCCAACATGGCCGATAAGTCCTGGATCACCAACCAGTTCGACCGTTTCGTCGGCGGCAACACTGCACTCTCCCAGCCCGACGACGCCGGCGTGATCCGCGTCGACGAGGAGTCCGGACTCGGGGTGGGCCTGTCCACCGACGGCAACAGCCGCTACGCCTATTTGGATCCTTACACCGGGGCGCAGCTGGCGCTGGCGGAGTCCTACCGCAACGTGGCCACCTCCGGGGCAGTGCCGATGGCTGTCTCTGACTGCCTGAACTTCGGCTCGCCGGAGGACCCGGATGTCATGTGGCAGTTCGCCGAGGCCGTGCGCGGCCTCTCCGACGCCTGCCAAGATCTTCAGGTTCCGGTCACCGGCGGCAACGTCAGCCTCTACAACCAAACAGCAGGTCAGCCGATCCCGCCGACCCCGGTAGTGGCAGTGCTGGGACGATTCGACGACGTCTCCCGCCGCACGCCCTCAGGTTTCCAGCGCTGGGCCGACGGGCAGGCGATCTATCTGCTGGGGACCACCGCCGATGAGCTCGACGGTTCCGAGTACGCTCGCCTGCGCGGCCACCTCGGCGGCACTCCCCCGCAGGTGGATCTGGCTGCGGAGAAGACGCTGGGCGAGATCCTCATCAACGCTTCACGCGACGGCATGATCGACGCCGCCCACGACCTCTCCCAGGGCGGTCTCGCCGCCGCATTGACTGAGATGAGCCTGCGCTTCGGCGTCGGCTCGCGCATCTCGGTCGATCGGGTGTGCGAGCGCGACGGGGTGGATGCCTTCACCGCTCTGTTCAGCGAATCCCAGACGCGCGCAGTAGTGGCGCTGCCGCGCTCGGAGGAGCTGCGCTTCACCGATATGACAACCGCCCGCGGATTCCCGGCGATGCGACTGGGCGTAGTGGACGCCGAGTCCGGCGGGATCGACGTGGCCGGCCCCTTCGAGGGAGTCAGCTTCGGCATCGGCATCGATGAGCTGAAGGACGCCTGGTCCAGCGTGATCCCGTCGCGCTTCGGCGCCCGGCAGGATCCCGCGTAGGCCGCGCGCGAGCTGTCCGACTTCATATGGCCATCAACCCACCGAGGACGCGTCCCACCTACCAGCAGAGACAGAAGGGATGCCCGGCGGGGTCCGCATAGACGTTGAAGTCTTCACCTTCCGGGTCTCGCTGCAGCAGCCGAGCCCCCAGGCCGATGACCTCTTCATGGGCGGCATCGATGTCCTCCACGAAGAGATCCAGGTGGATCTGCTGCGGCGGGTTTCCTTCGGGCCACCGCGGCGGAACATGGTCCGGTGCCCATTGGACGGACAGCTCGTTGATCCCGCTGACCTTGATGCTGTGCCAGTCGTCGTCGCGGGTGACGTTGCCACCGAGGATTGCCGCCCAGAAGGCACTTTCAGCTTCGATGTCAGCGGCGTCGAACACCATCGTCTTTCTCATGATCTCCATACCGGAAGTGTAGAGATGTTGCCGACTGAGCTCTAGAACTGGCTGCTCGGCTGACGCCTCACTTCACTTCAGCAGGCGGGAGAGGCCACGGTCGGCCAACACCTTGCCGCCGGTCTGGCAGGTGGGGCAATACTGCATACTGCGGTCGGCGAAGATCACCTC
Organism: Nesterenkonia sp.; assembly: GCA_052089225.1. GTDB lineage: Bacteria > Actinomycetota > Actinomycetes > Actinomycetales > Micrococcaceae > Nesterenkonia. The sequence goes on along the minus strand of JBQCZP010000037.1, from coordinate 958 downwards.
GCGGATCACCGTTGCGCAGACCGGGCACCTCTCGCCGGCCCGGCCGTGGACGCGCAGCCCTGCTTTCTTCTCTGCTTTCAGATCTGCTGCGGCCGAACCCTGCGAGCGTTCGACCGCCTCGCTCAACGTGGAGCGGATGGCTGTCAACAGTTCCACGGCGTCGGTCTTCACCGCTGCCTGGTAGGGAGATACACCCGCTGCGTGCAGAATCTCATCGGAGTAGGCGTTGCCGATGCCGGCGATGGTGGACTGACTGCGCAGCACACCTTTGATCTGAGCGCGACCGGCCCTCTGCAGAATCTCAGCCAGCTGCTCAGCGGTGAAATCCTCCCGCAGCGGATCCGGTCCCAGCCCGGCCACCTGCGGCACATCCAGCGGATCGGGCACCAGCCACAGTGCCAGGCTCTTCTTGGTGCCGGCTTCAGTGAAGTCCACCGCGCTGTCCTCGTCGAGCACCAGCCGCGCCGCGAGCTGCCCCTTTCCGGGCCGGGCTGGCTTTGGTGGGCTCTGCCGCCAGCGCACCCAGCCAGCACGGGCCAGATGGGCAATCAAGTGAAGCTCCATCCCCGGGTCGGTGGCCATGCGAAAGTCGAGGAATTTTCCGTGCCGGACAACTGCCTCAACCACCGCCCCAGACAGCGCAGTGGCCGGTGGGTCGAAGGTCTTCAGAGCGGTGAACGAGGTCATGTCCAATCGCTCCACGGTGCGGCCACCCAACCGTGAGGACAGATCAGCCGCCAGCGCGTGCACCTCCGGGAGTTCAGGCATCTCATCCTCCTGTCGCCGGCTGACCGGGTGAGCCCACTGTAGTTCAGAACAGAACTCAGGAACTCCGCCACAACGCCTCGACGCCAGGCGAGCTCACCTGAGGGGCCGGTGGGAGGGGTGACAGCCGGTGTGTCGTACCCCACATTTAGGCTGGTGGGTATGGATCAGCTGCCAGTTCTTGACCCGCCGA
>JBQCZP010000036.1:0-24640 GCA_052089225.1 Nesterenkonia sp. | reverse complement strand
ACCATGACGTCGGCCATGGTGCGGTCCTGCACCAGCAGTGTCCCGCCGGGCTTAAGAATCCTGCCCGCTTCGGCGAATGCTGCAGAAGGCGCGGCCAGGTGATGGATCAGAGCCCGCTGCAGCACCAGGTCCGCGCCGCCGTCGGGAAGACCCGTCTGCTCCGCCGAGCTCTGTTGGAAGGTGATCGCCGGTGTGCCCGCCGCCGCCCGTTCCCGCGCGTCCTGAACCATCTGGGCGGAGGAGTGGACGCCGATCACCTGCGTGGAGCCCAACTGTGCCAGGGCAGTGGAGTAGATGCCGCCGCCACAGCCCAGATCGACCATGCGCAGCCCGTCGAGGTCGACAATCCGGCCGATGGCCTGGCGCCAACTGTCATCCGCTTCCCGGGTGGCGTAGGTCCGGCGTTGTCTCGGTCGTGGAAATCGATCGCCAACGCTGCTCCTTGTGGTAAGTAACGGGCCCTCATGCGAGTCTATGGCAGCATGCCCTCGCAATGCTGGTCGCCGGAGTCCTCCTTCGTGGGATGTTGGGCCGGCTCTCGATTCTGGTGGACGGCATCATCTTTTCCGGCATTGCGCTGGGCAGCGCCTCCGCTCTGGCCATCTACCACGGGATGGGCACAGTCGCCCCGCTGGTGCGGCACCGACTCCCCAGGTCAGGTTACAGACCACGAGGTCGTTGCTGCTGCCACCGACAAAGACTGGACCGACGAGGAGCGAACCCGCTGACGGTTATCCAGCACCTCGGCTGAAGAATTCTTCACTATTCTTCAGTTCAAAGGTTTCACTCCACGAATTCCTGTGATAAGTTACTTTTGTTATTGCACATATCGAGCCTGTTGAAAGGAGGGGCATCATGCGAATCACAGACCTGACGAACCCGGACACTATGAATCCGTGCATCGGAGGTTCTGCTGCGATGTCAGACTGCCCCCTCCCAGGCGGTCGAAGCACTGACATTCCGCGCTGAATATACAGCGCTGAAACGCAGCACCACCCCCTCGCAGAGCCATAAGCACCTTCTGCCATCACATTCCGCACAGCAGCGCACAGTTGTGTGATCCCTCTGACTGACGTCAGTCGGTGCAGGTGGATCAGCCTGCTGTGCTCCGCGTCGCTCAATCCTCAGCTTCATTGATGCTGCTCAGTGTCATTGATGCAGATCATCGCGACGTTTATTCCCATACTCATCTGGGCCTAATTCCTTAACTTTTTTGCCCGTTTTCTGAGGAATGATTATGTCTACATCCAGCAGCACCCCTCATTATGGTGCGCTTCAACGCATGGCTTTCGCGGCTGGTTCCGCGTTGGTGCACTGGGCAGAGCAGAATGCTCGCCGGTCGGCGACTGCTGACGCGCACACCGCAGCCCTCGACGCCCAAGCTCGAGTTCGGCGTGCCGATCAGCGCAGGTGGGCCGAACAGCGGCGTGAGAGAATCATCACCGAGGCGCACCTGATGCCGCACCAATTCTGATCTGCCTACCGGCCGGGGGCGGCCGCCGTTGGTCTCAGCGAGTCATCGTGGCGGCCAGCGCCAGCAGCTGCGCCTCAGAGCCGTGCTTGCCGATCAGCTGCACCGACCAGCTCAGCCCTGCCTGGTCGGCGTGGATCGGCACACTGATCGCCGGCAGACCCAGCACATTGACCACCGAACTGTAGGGGGTGAATCGGCACTGCTCAACGTAGTTCTCCTCCGCGCCCAAGGCCGAGAACCAGCCGACCGGTGGGGGCGCGGAGGCCAGCATCGGCGTCATCAGCACATCGGTGGCCCCGAAGATCGCCTCCGCGGAGTCGGAGTACTCCTGAAGTGCGGACACCGCTGCCTGCGTTTCAGCGTCCGGCCGGGACCTGGCCAGCTGCACAAAATGCTGAGTCAGCGGCTCCAGCTGCTGCAGCTGCTCATCGTCGAAGTCCAACTGCCCCAGCGGAGAGGTCCACAGGGTCTTGAAGTTCTGGTGGTAGCTCTGCGGCCAGAGCGATCCGTCGCCGGTGCCGTGAGCAGCCCCCTGAACGTGGTGCCCCTGGGCAGAAAGGGCGGCGATGCCCTTCTCCAGGGCTGCGACGGCGTCGTCGGCCAAGACGATGTCCAGTTCCGGGGAGAAGGGCGACTCGGTGGTCACTGCAAAGCTCAGCGGGCGCATCCCGTTTCTCCCCATCCCCTTCTGCAGGGTGCGTTGGACGGCACGCTGGGCCGGTCCGTGCGCAGGCACCGGGCTCCTTCTCCTGCGTCGGCGGTCGGCGGTGGTGAACTGGTGTCCGGCCATCACGTCAAAGAGCAGCGCGGCGTCCTCGGCGGTGGAGGCGATGGGCCCGGAGGTCATCAGGTTGCCCACTGAATCCCCTGCCTGGTCATCGGGGATCCTCCCGCGGCCGGGCTTCAGCCCCACCAGTCCGCACGCGGCTGCGGGAATGCGCACCGAACCGCCGCCGTCGTTGCCCGGGGCCAGAGGCAGCATCCCGGCCGCTACCGCTGCCGCTGCTCCGCCGGAGGAGCCCCCGGCCGTGCGGCGCGGGTCCAACGGGCTGCGAGCCGGCTCGCCCAACTGGTTCTCCGAGTAGCAGGGCAGTCCGAACTCCGGAACCTGGGTCTTGCCGATGCTCAGCGCTGCCGCCCGGTGCACCCGGCGGGCCAAGGGGTGGTCGACGGCCGGAGTCTGCGTCGGCACAGCTCGGGTGCCCAGCGTCATCGGGAGTCCGGCCACCGGCACCAGATCCTTGAACGCCGTGGGCAGCCCCAGCAGCGGGGCCGAGGTCGTTACCTGGGTGAGCGCCTCGTCGCTTCCGAGGCTGCTGGACAGCGTATCCAGCGTGGCGTCGAGCTGTTCGGCCCGAGCCAGAGCGAACTCAGGGTCCAAGGACAGAAAGGCCCCCAGGCCGTTGTTGGTCGCCGCCTGGGTGAGCGCAGCAGTGGTCAGCTCCACACAGGAGACCTCACCGGTGAGCACCGAGTGGCGCCACTGCTCAGCCGTGGCAGCGCGGAAATCTGCCATTGATCGATCCGTGGTGTGCTCGGCCGCAGGTTCTGGCGGCCGCTGGAGATGCTCCATGTCGTTTCGCTCACTTCCCGTGGTGCGCTGAGTGGACCGGATCTGCGGATCCCTGACCACACTCTATGAAACTCTGCGCCGTCGTCGACATCTGGGGGGTCAATGGGGCGATAATGTGGAGCAGAGGGACCGCTCACCAACGACCACTGAAGGAGACAACACGTGTCGGACTTCGAAACTGTCCCCGCTGCGCAGGTGCCCCAGGAGGCCACAGTGCTGGATGTGCGCGAGGCGTACGAGTTCGAGGTGGGCCACGCTCCGGGCGCGGTGCACATCCCGGTGGACGAGGTGCCGTCGCGCTTCGACGCGGAGCTTGACCCCGATGAAGACTATTACGTCATCTGCCGCACCGGAGGCCGCAGCGCACAGATCGCCGGCTGGCTCACTGCCCAGGGCTACTCCGTACTGCTGGTGGGCGGCGGCTACGACGCCTGGATCAGCGCGGAGAAGCCGCTGACCTCGGTCACCGGCGAAGAGCCCCGAGTCCTGTGAGCCGGCGCTACTCCTACCTGGGGCCCTCCGGAACGTTCACCGAGGCTGCTTTGCTGCAGATGCCCGACGCCGCAGAGGCGCAGCGGGTCCCGGCCGCCAGTGTGCTCTCGGCGCTGAGCATGGTCGATCAGGGCGAGGTCGACGGCGCCGTCGTGCCTATCGAGAATTCAGTGGAGGGCGGAGTCACCGCCACGCTGGACGCCATCTCCGTCGCCCACGACCTGCAGATTGTTGCGGAGGCCCTGGTTCCGATCACGTTCGTGCTGGCAAGCCGCAGTCCGGTTCCGCTGAGCAGCATCGAGACTGTGGCCACCCACTCCCACGCCTGGGCGCAGGTGCGTCAGTGGGCCGAGACCAGGGCACCCGAGGCCGAGTACGTGCCAGCATCCTCCACTGCGGCGGCGGCCCACGGGCTGCTCAGCAGCCCGCCGGTGGCTGATGCGGCGATCTGCGCGCCGCTGGTCGCCGAACAGCTGGGCCTGCACGTGGTGGCCCCCCACATCGAAGACATCGCTGGGGCGCTGACTCGGTTCGTGCTGGTCACCAAACCCACTGCGGTGCCGAAGCACACCGGCGCCGATAAGACCACGGTGATGATTCCGCTGCCCGAAGACCGCCCCGGGGCGCTGATGGAAATCCTGCAGCACCTCACCACCCGCGGGGTCAACATCTGCCGGATCGAGTCCCGGCCCACCGGCAGCGCCATGGGCGACTACTTCTTCTCCATGGATCTGGAGGGCCACGTCGAGGAGGCGCGGGTGGCCGCAGCACTGTCCGGGGTGCACCGGATCTCACCGCAGATCCGCTTCCTGGGCTCCTACCCGCGCGCCGATGCCAAACCTCAGCAGGTTCCCGACGACGTCTCAGAGACCGCCTTCTCTGCGGCTAAGACGTGGGTCGACTCGCTGCGCGATCGCTGACCGCCCCGGCGGTGTCGGCCAGCACCTCGGTGACCACGCCGTTGACGCTCAGCGCCCCGGGGTCCACCACCGCGCTGACGCTGATGACCTCGCCGACGGAGTCGCCGTCGATCTGGAACGGCAGCGGCTCAGCCACACTGATCCGGACGGTCTTCGCCTGCCGCACGGTCATCACCGGAAGATCGGCGGTGAAGCGCAGCGTCGTCTTTGCCACGATGCGCACCCAGTCCAACGCGTGGCGCGGGGTGAACAGCACGGTGTCCATATGGCCGTCGTCGAACCGGGCTGAGGGCACCAGCACCATGCCCGCCTGCAGGATGCCGCAGTTGGCCAGCAGCACTGAGCGCACCCGGAAGGTGGCTGGGCCGCGGTCATCGAGCTCCACGGTGACGGTCTTGCGCGGCCCCATCACGTGACGCAGCCCGGCTGCCCCGTAGGCGAGCCACCCGGCGCGCTGCTTCAGCTCATCGCGGGTATCGGCCATGACCTGGGCGTCCAGCCCGCCGCCTGCGATGACCAGTGAGACTTCCTGCTGGGTGCGTCCACCGGCGCGCTCGAGGGTGAGATTCACCGTATCAACCCCGTGGGGAGCGCCGTGCAGCGCCTCTGAGACGCAGGACTCCACGTTGTGATGGGGAAGACCGATGTTGCGGGCGAACAGGTTTCCGGTGCCCAGCGGCACCACGCCCAGGGCGGCCGGCGTGCCGGAGATTTCGGTGGCCACAGCACGCACCGTCCCGTCACCGCCGGCGGCGATCACCACGTCACACCCGGCATCCAGGGCCCGTCGAGACATCTCATGACCGGGGTCCTCGGCGGTGGTGTCCATGATCAGCGGCTCAGGCATTCCGGCATCGGCGCAGGCGGCACGGACCAGACCCACCGCGTGGTCGGCCGACTTCTTGGTGACATTGACGACGACGCCGACCAGCCGCTGCTCGGGCCGCTTCGGGTGGGCAGCCAGGGCTGCGCCGACTTCGATCCGCTGTCGCAGCTCACCCACCCGGGACTTGAGCCGGCCGATGCGCACCGACTGCCACACCACCAGCATCAGACACAGCACGAGGAGCACCGCAGCGGCGCCCGCCACGACCGATTCCCACCCGTTGACAATCATGGATCGATTCTAGCGATTAGGCTTGGGTCGTGATCGACATCAAAGACCTCATTGAGAATCCTGAGAAGTACAGGGCCAGCCAGCGTGCCCGCGGCGCCGACGTCTCCGACGTCGACGCACTGGTGGCGGCGTCCGAGGACCGTGCGTCTGCGATCACCCGGTTTGAGGGCCTGCGGGCGCAGCAGAAGGCCTTCGGCAAGAAGGTTGCCACGGCACAGGGCGAAGAGAAGCAGAAGCTGCTGGCCGAGGTGAAGCAGCTCGCCGACGACGTCAAGACCGCAGAGACTGCCTCCGGTGAGGCCCAGCAGAGCCTGCGTCGTCTTCATGCGGCCTTCCCCAATCTCATCCACGACGACGTCCCCGCCGGCGGCGAGGAAGACTCTGTGGTGCTGCGCGAAGAGGGCGCACCGCGTGACTTTGCGGCCGAAGGCTTCGAACCCAAGGACCACTTGGAGCTGGCCGAATCGGTGCGTGCGGTGGATATGGAGCGCGGTGCGAAGGTCTCTGGGGCGCGGTTCTACTTCCTCACCGGCATCGGCGCCCGCCTGGAGCTGGCGATGATGCAGATGGGGCTGGACCAGGCGCTGGAGGCCGGCTTCACCCCGGTGATCCCGCCCACTGTGGTCCGCCCGGAGACCATGGCCGGCACCGGCTTCGACGTGAATCACGACGACGACATCTACAAGCTCGAGCGCGACGACCTCTACCTGGTGGGAACTTCAGAGGTGGCGCTGGCCGGCTACCACGCCGATGAGATTCTCGACCTTGCCGAGGGCCCGGAGCGGATGGCCGGCTGGTCCACCTGCTACCGCCGTGAGGCCGGCTCCCACGGCAAGGACACCCGCGGCATTCTGCGGGTCCACCAGTTCAACAAGCTTGAGATGTTCATCTACTGCCCCGCCGAGGACGCCGAGACGGAGCACCAGCGCCTGCTGGCATGGGAGGAGCAGATGCTGACCAAGATGGAGCTGCCCTACCGGGTGGTCGACATCGCTGCCGGCGACCTGGGGCTCTCCGCGGCACGCAAGTTCGACTGCGAAGCGTGGGTGCCCTCGCAGAACACCTATCGGGAGCTGACCTCCACCTCCGACTGCACCACGTTCCAGGCTCGCCGGCTCAACATCCGCCAGCGCACCGTGGCAGAGGACGGCACCAAGGGCCCGACGACGCCGGTGGCCACGCTCAACGGAACATTGGCCACCACCCGGTGGCTGGTGGCGATTCTGGAGAACCACCAGCAGCCCGACGGGTCGGTCCGAGTGCCTGAGGCGCTGCGCCCCTACCTGGGAGGCCTGGAGGTCATCCAACCGCACTAGCGTGCATTCAGCATCAGTTCAGGTGCTGCTCACCTTCACGGATTAGCAAGGAGGGACGAAAGCCCCGCCTGGCGGGGCAAGGCGAGCCTCAGCTTGCTGGCGCGACTTATTTTGAATTACTAAGATTAAGGTGTGACGCCGACAGAGTGCCGGCGCCCCACTTCACATCGAAGGAGTGCTGAGATGACCAAATCTGCTGACTATACCGTTCCCGGCCTCGGCAAGGACAACGGCGACGAGGTCGCCGGCCTGCTGCAGGGTCGGCTCCATGCCCTCAACGACCTGCAGCTGGTGCTCAAGCACGTGCACTGGAACGTCGTCGGCCCGAACTTCATCGCCGTCCACGAGATGCTGGATCCCCAGACCGAGACTGTGCGCGGCTTCGCCGACGAGGTGGCTGAGCGGATCGCCACCCTGGGCACCTCCCCCTCGGGCCTCTCCGGCGAACTGGTCTCCGAGCGCAAGTGGGAGGACTACCCGCTGCACAAGGCCAGCGTCGAGACCCACCTGGCGGAGCTCGACAAGGTCTACACCGGAGTCATCGAGGACCACCGTCAGGTGATGAACAAGGTCGGCAACACCGACGCGATCACCGAAGACGTGCTGATCAGTCAGGTCAAGGAGCTGGAGCTGTTCCAGTGGTTCGTGCGCAGCCACCTGGAAAAGGTCTCCTGAACCTCCAGAAGCACAGCACAGCGCCCGGGCGGACAGCAGCAGGCTGATCCGTCCGGGCGCTGTGCTGTCTCGGAGCTGTGTCGTCCCAGAGGAGAGTGACCACCGGCACGGAGAGTTGTTGAATCTGCGAACGTGAAAGAATCTTCGCGTGAGCTCTCAGCGCCCCCCATCCTCGCCGCACAAGCCGACAGGCTCTGACGACGGGTCACCGCCGAAACTGATCAGCCCCAGTTTTCTGCTGGCCATCGGGGTCAACCTGGGGTTCGGGATGGTCTTCTTCATGCTGATCACCAGCATGGCCGTCTATGCCGCCACGGAGTTCTCCGCCGGCGAGAGCGCGGCAGGCTTCGCCGCCTCCGCCTTTGTGGTCGGAGCCCTGCTGGCCCGCATCTTCGCCGGCAAGTATGCGGACCTCATGGGACGACGTCGCACGGTGGTGCTGAGTTTGGTGCTCTTCGTGCTGTGCAGCGCCGCCTACCTGGTGGTTGATGACTACGCGGCGCTGATCGTGCTGCGAATAGTGCACGGCACCGGTCTGGGCTTCGGCCAGACGGCGTTGAACGCCGGGGTGTTCTCCCTCATCCCGCACACCCGCCGGGGAGAGGGGGCTGGCTACTACATGATCGCCAACTCTCTGCCGCAGGCGCTGGGTCCCCTGGTCGGCCTGCAGCTGAGCCACATCTATGGCTTCAGCACGGTGTTCATCGGTGCTGCGGTGATCTCTGCGCTGGCACTGGTGCTGGCCGCCATGGTTCGGCTTCCCGAGGCGCGGCTGCGTCGTCAGCGGCTGCGGAGCGCCTTGCGACTCAGGCCTGGTGACATCATCGACCGCCGAGCCTTTCCCATTGCGCTGATAGCGCTGCTGACCTCAGCGGCCTTCGGCTCGGTGATGACGTTCCTGGACAGCTTCGCCCAGCTGGAGGACATGGGCAATGTGGCCAGCCTCTACTTCTTGGTCTTCGCCGGCGCCGTGCTGATCACCCGCCTGTTCGTGGGGCGGATCCAGGACCGCTTCGGCGACAACGCCGCGGTATATCCGGCGATCGTCGTATTCGTCGGCTCACTGGGGCTGCTGGCGTGGTCCCCGAACGAAGCCGTGGTGCTGGTCTCGGCGGTGCTGGCAGGCTTCGGCCACGGCTCACTGCTGCCGGTGCTGCAGGCGATCATCGCCTCTGCTGTGACGGCCCCACGGGTCAGCATCGGCATCTCGACGTTCTTCATCCTCTCCGACACCGGCTTCGGCCTTTCTCCCTTGGCGCTGGGGCCCTTGGCCGACGCCGGCGGATACCGACTGATGTTCGCCGTCTGTGCCGGACTGATCCTCCTGTCCCTGGGGGTCTACTGGTTCCTCCACGGACGCTTTGACGTGAAGCAGGGCGCTGCGCGGCGACCGAAGACCTGAGCGCCGCTGTCCCGACGGGGGACGGCCGCGCTGAAACTGTCAGGTCGAGCCTCGATTCCACACTGTGCTGCCAGTTTCGACGCGGCTATCGGCGCTGCGTTTGAACGATGCGCGGACGGCTGGAAGCCCCCTTTCGTGATCCTTGACACAGTAGAGCCGATTATTTAGTCTTTCGGCAAGACGAAATATGGATCACACTGCTCTGTAGAACGCTCCCTCCCTCGACGGCGGCCATCCGCCGATGCAGGAGAAGCACTCGCACTCACCACTCTGCAGCGCTCCTCACCACGACGAAAGGACCGCGACATGTCGCGCAGATCGATCCTTCAGACCGGCACAGCAAGTCTCGCAGCTGCCTCCCTGCTGGCACTGACCGCCTGCGGCGGGTCCGATGAGCAGGCCGAGGCGTGGATCCTCACCGGCGGAGGCTGGGACGCCATCGCCGAGGACCTCGATCGCTTCAACGAATCCAGTGATGAGCAGATCAACGTTGAGGCCATTGAGAACGACGCCTATAAGCAGCAGATCCGCACTGCGGTGGGCTCCGGGGACGCTCCTACTATGATCATGTCCTGGACCGGCGGCGCGCTGCTGGAGTACGTCAACGAGGAGCGCGTGGTGCCGCTCGATGACCACGTCGGCGAGCTGGAGCAGCGCGTCCACGACTCGGTCTGGCAGAACGGCGTGGTCGACGACTCCGTCTACGCGGTGCCGCTCAATGACGTCCAGCCGGCGGTCCTCTACTACAACCAGGACGTCCTGGATGAGCACGGACTCTCCGTCCCCGAGACATGGTCGGATATGGAGTCGATCATCGATACTTTGGACGGGGTGGAGGACGTCGACGCCGTCTCGGTGGCCGGCGGTTCGGTCTGGCCGGCCCTGATGTGGCTGCAGTACCTCACCGATCGCCACGGCGGGGAAGAAGTCTTCACCTCCGTAGTCGAAGGTGAGGAGGACGCCTGGGACGACGAATCCATCATCTACGCCCTGGAGACCATCCAACAGCTGGGGGGAGAACGGCTTCATCGACAACTACAACGCCGTCGACGCCGCCCAGAACGAGGACGCCCAGCTGCTGGCCGACGGCCGTGCCGCCTTCCTGCTGCAGGGCTCCTGGGTCTACGCCACCATCAATATGGACTTCCCCGAGTTCGCCGACTCCGGCTCCTTCGGCTTCACCACCTTCCCGGAGCTGGAGGATGGTGCGGGAGATCCGTCCAATGTGACCGGCAACCCGGCGAACTTCTGGTCAGTCTCCTCCGACGCCTCCGAGGCCGAGCAGGAAACAGCCTTCAACTACATCTCAGAGCACCTCTACAACGATGAGGCCGTGGACGACATGCTCAACAGCGGTTCACTGCCTCCGCTCAACGACGTGGGGGACAAAATTGCCGGCACCGATGCCGAAGACTTCCTGACCATGGCCGATGACATGGTGGCCAACGCCAATCATTTCCAGCTGTCCTGGGACCAGGCGGTCTCACCCTCTGAGCAGCAGCCACTAATGGACAACCTCGCCGCGATTCTGCAGGGGAACATGACCCCCGAGGAGTTCGTCGAGGATATGAACTCCCAGCAGTGACCGGCTCGACCAACGATCGAAAGACGCTGAAAAAGGCCACATGACTGCTACTGCCTCATCTGACACGAGAGTCGGGGGCAAGGCGACCGGACAGCGCCGTCAGGGACCCAGCTTCCTGATGGCGCTGCCCGCCGTCCTGTTCTTCGGCTTCTTCGCACTGATCCCGCTGGGCGGGGTCCTGGCCATCTCCTTCATGGAGTGGAACGTTCTGGGCAGCCCCTCGTGGGTCGGACTGGACAACTGGGACGCAGTACTGACTGACCGGCCCTTCACCTGGCGCGCTCTGGGACTGACAGTCATATTCGTTCTCGGCTCCTACCTCTTCCAAGCCCCGGTGGCGCTGCTGCTCGGCGTCTTCATGGCGGGCCAACAGCGTTATCGTGCACTGCTGTCGGTGCTCTACTTCCTGCCGCTGCTCTTCAGCTCAGTGGCGGTGGGCCTGACCTTCCAATCACTGTTCAGCCCCTACTACGGAATCTCTTCGGCGCTTCCCTTCGACTGGCTGCCCCACGACTGGTTGGCCAACCCCGACATCGTGATGTACGTGATGATCTTCGTGGTCGGATGGTGCTTCGTCCCCTTCCACGGCCTGCTCTACCAGGCTGGTGTGCGCCAGATTCCCACTGACATGTATGAGGCCGCCACCATCGACGGCGCAGGCCGGGTCAGGACGTTCTTCTCCATCACCCTGCCGCAGCTGCGCTATACGATCATCACCTCCTCCACGCTGATGCTGGTCGGCTCGCTGACCTACTTCGATCTGATCTTCGTGCTCACCGGTGGTCAGCCGCAGGACTCGGTGCGGATCCTTCCGCTGGACATGTACATCACAGGTTTCAGCGCCAACAACCTCGGCTACGCCTCGGTGATTGCGGTGATTCTGGTGGCCATCGGTCTGACCATGTCGCTGCTGCTCAACAAGCTCTCCGGCTCCACCAAAATGGAGTCCGATAAGGCAGGTGCCTGACCCATGACGCACACCGCATCCACCGAATCCAAGCTGCCTGAGGCCCCCGGTGCCGCACTGGAACCCGATGAGCCCAACGGCGGCGTCAAGGGTGTCCGCAGCCCCCGGCCGGGCAGGGCCCGCAAGCCTGCTGATCGTCCGAACGCCATCGGCGGCGCACTGGGCTGGGTCTGGCTGGCGATCATCATCCTGCCGATCTACTACATCGTCATCACCGCATTCCGGACCAGCCAGGACCTGCGCGCCAACAACCAGCTGATCCCCAGTTCGGAACCGACCATCGCCCCGTTCATCCGGGTCATTGAGAACGACTTCTTCCAATTCTTCTTCAACTCGGTGGTCGTGACCCTCTCCACAGTCGCGGTGGTGCTTGCGGTCTCCCTGATGGCGGCCTACTACATCACCCGTGCCACCACCTTCGGCGGAAACCGGCTCTTCCAGCTGATCCTGTTGGGCATCGCCATTCCGGTGCAGGCCACGATCATTCCCGTCTACTATCTGATCCGCGAGCTGGGCCTCTATGACACGCTCTGGGCCCTGATCCTGCCGCAGATCGCCTTCGCGATCCCGCTGAGCGTGCTGATCATCGTCAACTTTGTGCGCGACATTCCCAACGAGCTCTTCGAATCCATGCGGGTCGACGGAGCCGGAGAGTGGAAGATCCTGTGGTCGCTGGTGCTGCCGATGGCCAAGCCGGCGCTGATGACCGTGGGCATCTACCAGGCCCTGCAGGTGTGGAACGGCTTCCTCTTCCCACTGGTGCTCACCCAGTCCCGGGATGTGCGTGTGATTCCGCTGTCGCTGTGGGAGTACCAGGGCCAGTTCGGCATCGACGTGCCGGCCACGCTGGCCGCCGTCGTGCTCTCCGCCGTTCCGCTGCTGATCGCCTACATGCTGGGCCGCCGCTACATTGTGGCCGGCCTGACCGCCGGCTTCAGCAAATAGTGCCATGCCGCCGGTACAACCGTGCTGACTGGCCGATTCTGCCGCTGTTTCTCGGTCCGACAGACTGATACAGCGGCAGAATCGGCCAACCGAGTGAACTGAGCTGAAGGAGAGCGACCGTGCCCGAACATGTGACCAGACCAGCCGTGACAGGAGAAGCTCTGACAGGACCATGGAACGACGCCGACCTGCCCGTCAGCGAGCGGATGGAGGCTCTCCTGGCGCAGATGACGCTGGAGGAGAAGGTCGCTCAGCTGGGCTCGCACTGGGAGATGCTCCAGGACGAGGACGCTCAGGGTGAGGTCGCGCCCATGGAGGACGCGATGTCTTCGTCCAAGCTGCCCTTCGAGCGCGAGATCGTCGATGGGGCGGGGCACCTGACCCGCACCTACGGCACTGCTCCGGTATCGGTGGCCGAGGGTGCCGAAGGCCTGCGCCGACGCCAGGCCGCAGTGGTCGGCGCCAATCGTTTCGGCATCCCCGCCATCGCCCACGAGGAGTGCCTGACCGGCTACACGGCATACCAGGCCACCGTCTATCCGACGTCGTTGGCCTGGGGCGCGACGTTCGACCCCGAGCTGATCGAGGAGATGGCGGCAGCCATCGGCGCTGACCTGGCGGCCACCGGGGTGCAGCAGGGACTGGCACCTGTGCTCGACGTGGTCCGCGATGCGCGGTGGGGCCGGGTGGAGGAGACCATCGGCGAGGATCCCTATGTGATCGGGACCCTGGCCAGCGCCTATGTGAAGGGCCTGCAGTCGGCTGGGGTGATCGCCACGCTGAAGCACTTCGCCGGATATGCCGCCTCCCGCGGGGCCCGCAACCACGCGCCGGTGCACATGGGGCGCCGCGAGCTGCAGGACATGCTCTTCTTCCCCTTCGAGATGGCAGTGCGCGAAGCCGAGGTCGGCTCGGTGATGAACTCCTACGCAGACCTCGACGGCGAACCCCCGGCCGCCTCCAGGTGGCTGCTCACCGAGGTGCTGCGCGATGAATGGGGCTTCGAGGGAACCGTGGTGGCCGACTACTGGTCGGTGGCCTTCCTGGAGAAGATGCACCGGGTCGCCGCCGATCAGGCTGAAGCGGCCCGACTGGCAGTCTCCGCCGGCCTCGACGTGTAGCTGCCGCACACCGGCAGCTACCGGACCCTGTCCCAGCAGGTGCGTGATGGCCTGATGGACGAGTCCGTCATCGACACCTCAGTGCGCCGGGTGCTGCGCCAGAAGATCGAACTCGGCCTGCTGGACCGCGACGACGACGGCGGCGCTTGGCAGCCGCAGATCGATGAGTCGGTGGACCTGGACTCCGAGGAGAACCGGGCACTGGCCCGCCGCGTGGCCGCCAAGTCCCTGGTGCTGCTGAAGAACGACGGCGCACTGCCGGCTGCTCCTGAGCAGCTGGCCGGCCAGCGGATCGCCGTCGTCGGGCCTTCGGCCGATGAGCCCCGCACCATGATGGGCTGCTACTCCTTCCCCAACCATGTGCTGGCCAAGTACCCGGCAGGCACCTTCGGGCACAAAGACATCGGGGTGCCCATGCCCAGCATCTTCGAATCGCTGCAGCAGGCCTACCCCGCAGCCGAGGTCAGCCACAGCTGCGGCGCCCCGATCATCGAGTACGACGCCTCCCAGATCGCCGCGGCCGCCGAATCAGCCGCCGCAGCGGAGCTGGCCGTGGTCACCGTCGGCGACTTGGCGGGCATGTTCGGCGCCGGAACCTCCGGTGAGGGCTGCGACGCCGAAGACCTGAAGCTGCCCGGGGCCCAGCAGGAGCTGGTGGAGGCGGTGACCGCCACCGGAACTCCGACCGTGCTGGTGCTGATCACCGGCCGACCCTACGCACTGGGCGCCGTCGCCGATCAGTGTGCCGCCATCGTCCAAGGGTTCTTCCCCGGCGAGGAGGGCGGGCCTGCGCTCGCCGACCTGCTCACCGGTGCCGCGGAGCCCACCGGGCGACTGCCGATCGGGGTGCCTGCTCGGGCAGGCGGTCAGCCAGCAGGCTACATCTCCGCGCCGCTGGGCCTGACCAGCCAGGGCGTCTCCAACGTGGACCCCAGCACGCTCTACCCCTTCGGCCATGGGCTCAGCTACACCACCGTGGAGTACTCCGACCTGGTGGTCGAATCGCAGCAGGTCGCCGTCGACGGTTCGGTCAGCGTCTGCGCCACAGTCACCAACACCGGGGATCGGCCCACCAGCGAGGTTGTCCAGCTCTACTTCGGCGACCCCCACGCGCAGGTGGCCCGCCCGGTCAGGCAGCTGCTCTCCTACGCGCGGGCGGAACTGGCCCCGGGGGAATCCAAAGACGTCACCTTCTGGGTCCACGCCGACAGGTTCGCCTTCACCGGGGTGGACTACCGGCGGATCGTGGAGCCGGGCACCATCGAGCTGTGGGTCGGCCCCTCCTCCGGGGACCTTCCGCTGGCCGGTGAGATCACCCTGACCGGGCAGGTCCGCGAGGTGACCGGCGCTCGGGTGATGAGCACCCCGGCGCGCATCAGCTGAGCCGCGCCTCAGCGGGATGCCACCTCACCACCGATCGGATATGAGACGTTTCGCCTCAGTCGGGTGATGGCACCATAAGCATATGGCGTTGAAGAGGACGACCGCTATGGTCGATGATATCCCAACGGTCGACGTCGGCTATGACGTGAGCGTGACTGAGATCGACCGCGCCGTCGAACAGGGCATAGAACAAAGTTGATCCTGCTGGGGGACACCTCAGGCCTCGTCGCAAGGTTCGGCCTCTGATGCCGAGCATCACGCGGCTCGGTCCTCGTTGATGAATGCCTCAGCGACAGTGGTGTCTGCCAACACTGCCTCCCGGCGAATCGTCCTCCCCGACCTCACTGCCGCTAGTCTGGTCCACGCCCAAGGCATGCAGAACACCTATCGCGATCTTGGGCTCGATCTCACAGACGCTCTGCACGTGGTGCTCAGCGGTGACTTTCAGGCCAAGGTCATCCTCCCCAAAGATCACCGCGACTTCGGCACAGTCAGTCCCCTCACCGGCCATGCTGCGTTCCGCGTCCTGCCCGCAGACACTCAGCTGAGCGGGAAGCAGTCCAGGCGCCGTCGTCGTCTCAGAGCAGGCCGGCCTGCTGCAGTTCGTCGAGTGCGTTGAGCCCCAGGAAGAGCCCCACCAGAAAGAGGATCACGGCGATCGTTCCGTTGGCGTGGCGGCTGAGGAACGCCTCCAACCGGCGCAGCGGACGCTCCAGCAGCCGGTGGGCCACCAGCCGCCCACCCAGGAGCACCAGCGCCGGCAGAATCATCACCACGCAGTAGAACAGAATCATGCCCACTGACCCCGGCGGCTGGGGCGCGTGGCTTGCCACCAGGCCGATGCCGGCCAGATACGGCAGCAGGGTTGCGACCTCCAATCCCACAGCCGCCAGAGCCAGCCCCAGCAGCGGGCCGCCACCTCCCCGGGTCCCCTCACCCACTGCGCGCTCGCGGAATCTGGCCACCCTTCCCGCAGTGCCGCGCTCGGCGTCGCGCTGGCGCTTCCTCTCCTTGCCGGCTGCGGTCCACGGATCCAGTCTGCCGCTGTACCAGATCAGCACCCCCGCGAGCCCGGCCTGCAGCAGCAGAAAGCCGACTGTCCCTTGGAGCTGTGCCAGCCAGGCCGACAGCGCGTCCCCGAGGAGGATCAGCCCGGCCAGCAGCAGCATCCCGATGAGCGCATAGGCTCCGGCGACGACGCCCAAATACATCAGGACCCTGCCGGCCCGGAGTCGGCCGGGTGCCATCAGCAGCCACACCGG
Source organism: Nesterenkonia sp. (assembly GCA_052089225.1). GTDB lineage: Bacteria > Actinomycetota > Actinomycetes > Actinomycetales > Micrococcaceae > Nesterenkonia. The sequence goes on along the minus strand of JBQCZP010000036.1, from coordinate 8,408 downwards.
AATCAGCAGAGTGCCGAAGCTGGTCGAATCGATCAGCGCCAATACCGCCAGCACACCCAATAGCGCCCAGGGCCCGGGCAGCGCGCCGTCGAACATCCCATCGGCTGCCCCCTCGGTGAGGCTCCACGGGCCGGCGGTGCTCAGTGCCATCAACTCTGCGGTCATACAGAAATCATCTGCGGTGCCGCCCATCGCGCACATCGGCTGAAGGATGGAACTCCGGAGCTGGTGGTCGGGAGTCCTCCATCTTTCGGCGGAGGACGACGGAGCGCAGGTGTGGTCGAATGTGTTCTGTGAACCCGCATCGTCGAGCGCATATCCAATCGGCGGCCTACCTGGTGATCGGGGCTGGCGCTGTTGCCACCGACTGGGTGCTGCCGCCAGCCGCCCCCTGGTGGCAGCAGCTGGGCCTGGAGCCGAACACCTGGTGGCAATGGGCAGCCTTGGCGTTCATGACAGGTGCCCTGCTGCTGAAGGTCAGGCGGCCTACATCGGCACTGGTGCTCGGTGGACTGATCATCGCCGGTGCGACCACCATCGGGCTCAGCCTCGGACTGCTGGTCTGCCTGACCGATCTGATCTACAGTCACGGAATCCGGGCAGCACCGCGCCGGGCGAAGATGGGCGAACGCACGCTGGTCGGCACGGCCTCGGCGCTGGTGATCATCACCGTAGTCACCGCTGACGTGGGGGCTGTTCTCAACATGCTGATGCTCAGCGCTGCGGTGCTGCTGGTGCCGGCGTGGTGGGCCCGGGAGGTCCGCCGGGGCTATCCGGCGTTTGTGGAGGACCGGGTCCGGCAGCGGCTCTCTGCGGAGCGCCACGCTGACCTGCTCGCCGATCAGGAAGCCAGACGTGCCCAGGCCCTGGAGTCGGAGCGGCGCCGGATGGCGCGGGAACTGCACGACGTCGTCTCCTCCCAGGTGGCCTCGATCGCACTGACCTCCGGGGCAGTGCTCAACGCGGAGCCGGAGACCGAACGGGACCGCAGAGCTCTGCAGACCATCCGCACCACCAGCGTCGAAGCCCTGGACGAGCTGCGACAGATGGTGACGATGCTGCGCAGCCAGGGGCTCGACGACGCCGCAGACCTGCTCACCGACACCACGTGGGAGGAGGTACTGGCCCGCGCCGAAGCTCAGGACTTGGACGTAGAGGTCCACGGATCGCCGCCGGATGGGCTGCCCGAAGCGGTGCGCGGAGTGCTGCTGCGGATTCTGCAGGAGTCACTCACCAACGCACACCGCCACGGCGACGGCACCGCGCGGGTGTACCTGCGCACGGCACGCGGCCGATTGATTCTGCGGGTCGACTCCGGAGTGGGTGCAGCCCACCCACCCGATTCTGAATCCGGCGGGGGCACCGGACTCAGCGTGATGGAAGAGCGCGCCCGAGCAGTCGGCGGATCAGTGCGAACCGGCGAACAGTCAGGTCAGTGGCAGGTGGCAGCCGAGCTGCCCTATCCGGAGGTGAAACATGAACCAGTCTGAGCCTGACGCGCCCATCACTGTGGTGCTGGCCGATGACCATGCCAGCGTGCGAGCCGGGCTGCGCCTGCTGCTGGACTCTGCCGAGGGGATCGAGGTGGTAGGTGAAGCCTCCGACGGGGACGCCGCAGTGAAGCAGGTGCACGCCTTGGATCCGGATGTGGTGCTGATGGATGCCCGTATGCCTGGCACCGACGGCATCGCAGCCACCGGCAGGATCGTCGCGCGGACGCAGACCCGGGTGCTGATGCTCACCACCTTCGACCTCGATGAGGTAGTCTTCGGTGCCCTGCGGGCAGGGGCGGCAGGGTTCCTGCTGAAATCTGCCGAACCGCCTGACCTGATCGGTGGAATCCGCAGGGTGGCTGCCGGGGACGGCGTCGTCGCCCCCGAAGTGACCCGGAGGGTGCTGGAAGCCTTCTCCGCTGGCCAGCCCCCAACCGGGCCGGCCCCTGAGGCGCCTGAGCGGGCAGAGGATCCCCGGCTGATCCAGCTGACCCCACGTGAGCGCGAGATTCTCAGGACCCTGGGCCGAGGTCTGGGCAACGCCCAGATTGCCGACGAGCTGTGCATCAGCGAAGCGACGGTGAAGTCCCACGTCTCCAGCGTGCTCGCCAAGCTGGCGCTGACCTCGCGGATGCAGGCGGCCGTCTTCGCCCGAGAAGCCGGACTGACCGGGGGCTGGCCGCAATGATAGGAGCACGGAGGTGCTCGGCGGCTCAGCCCTGCTCGGCGAAGAGGTGGCGGCGGGAGGCGTAGCGCTCGCGGACGAACGGTGTGGGCTCGGCGGTGACCGTGGTGATCGCAGACGATGTCCATGCCGGGGCAGAATCGGCGCCGGAGAGCACCCAGGCCGCCTGTCGGGCGGCACCGTCGGCGACGTACTCGCCGGGCTCGGGAATCTGCACATCGCGGCCGAAGATTGCTGGGGCGATCTGCTGCACCGCCGTTGACCGTGCTGCACCGCCGATCAGCTGGATCGAGTTGACCGGAACCCCCTGCTCGGTCAGGGCCTGAAGCCCGTCGGCGAGACCGCAGAGCAGGCCCTCCACGGCGGCGCGCGCCACATCCGAAGGGTTCATCGACTCCAGTGAGAGCCCGACGAAGGAGCCGGTGGCATGCGGCAGGTTGGGGGTGCGCTCGCCCGCCAAGTAGGGCACCAGGGTCAGCCCGTGGGCGCCGGGTTCTGCAGCCAGCGCCAGCTCGGCCAGTCGCTGGTGATTGACGTCCAGCATGCGTGCGGCCCCGTCGAGCACCCGCGACCCGTTGAGTGCGACCGCCAGCGGCAGGAACTCACCGGTGGCGGAGGCGAATCCGGCGATCAGTCCGCTGGTGTCCTGGATCGGATGCGGCGAGACGGCGGCCACCACCCCGGAGGTGCCGATGGAGATGGAGACATCCCCGGTGCTCATTCCCATGCCCAGTGAGGCCGCCGCGTTGTCCCCGGCACCCGGGCCGAGGGCCATGCCGCCCCAGCCGCGGGCGTCGTCGCCGGTTCCCACCTGCTCGTTGGGGCCGGCGACCCGCGGCAGGATGATCTGTTCGGCGGCGTTGTCGCTGATGCGCAGCGCCTGGGCCAGCAAGTCACGGCGGTAGGCGCCCGACGCCGTGTCGTAGTAGCCGGTTCCGGAGGCCTCCGAGCGGTCGGTTGTCAGGTCCTGAAGATTGCTGCTGCCGGAGATCTTCCAGGTCAGCCAGTCGTGGGGCAGCGCGACGGCGGCGATGCGCTGGGCGTTGTGCGGCTCGGCGTCGGCCAGCCAGCGCAGTTTGGTCACCGTCAGCGAGGCTACCGGCACCGATCCGATCATCATGGCCCACGCGGCCCTGCCCTGCTGCAGATCCTGCCGCTCCGGATCTCCCTGCTCAGGCCCACTGTGCTCGGCGATGAGCGACTCGGCGGCTGCGGCAGAACGTGTGTCGTTCCACAGCAGCGCGTCGCGGACCACCTCGCCGGCGGAGTCGAGTGCGACCATCCCGTGCTGCTGGCCGCCCACTGCGGCAGCGGCGACATCGTCGAGCCCCCCGGCAGCCTCTGCGGCCTGAAGGAACGCATCCCACCAGGCCTGCGGGCTGACCTCCGTGCCCTCAGGGTGGGGGGCGGATCCGGATCGCACCAGAGCCCCGGTGCCGGCGTCACGAATGACGACTTTGCAGGACTGGGTGGAGGAATCGATGCCGGCAACGAGGGCCACGAGGTCTCCTAGTTGTGAGCGGAAGGGTAGGGGGTCATTCTAAACGGAGGTCGAGTGCTAGATTTTCGGTGCTCTGACTGTCTCCTTCGGCGCCAGAGCACCGAAAATCTAGCACTCGACAGTGGGAACGGGGCCGGGCTGCGCGGAGCCGAGGTTGCGCGGCTGCCGGGCTGCGCGGAAAGGACGCCGTGCGGCCTGGGCTCGCGACCAGCCGCCCGGATCAGCCGATGAGGTGGTTCAGGGCCAGCTGATTGAGCCGCACGAAGCCGTAGTTGCGCTCCGCGGCGGCCTCCGGGTCAAACTCCTCGTAGGCGGACCTATCGGCCAAAAAGTCGCTGATGGACTCGCCGGCGGCCAGGGTCGGCTCGGCCAGCTCCATGAGCCCGGCGGTCCTGAACGCCTCCTGCACCTCGGGGTCGGCGCGGTAGGCCTTGGCCTTATCGGCCAGCATGGTCACCATCTGCGCGTTGGCCGCCGCGGAGTCCCAGACGCCGTCCATGGATTCGGTGCGGGCGGGCTTGTAGTCGAAGTGCAGCCAGCCGTCGTACTTCGGCCCACCGTTGGGGAAGCCGTTGACCAGCAGGTCGATGGTGAAGAACGCGGAGATCAGGTCGCCGTGGCCGAACACCAGGTCCTGGTCGTATTTGATGGAGCGCTGGCCGTTGAGGTCAAGGTGGAACAGTTTGCCGGCCCACAGTGCCTGGGCGATGCCGTGGGTGAAGTTCAGCCCCGCCATCTGCTCGTGGCCGGTCTCCGGGTTCAGGCCCACGATGTCTTCGTTCTCCAGCTGGGCGATGAACCCCAGGGCGTGACCGATGGTCGGTAGGAAGATGTCGCCGCGGGGCTCATTGGGCTTCGGCTCCAGGCCGATGCGCAGGTTATAGCCCTTCTCCTTGATGTAGGCGGCAATGGTGTCCACGCCCTCGGCGTAGCGGTTGTGGGCGGCGTTGAGGTCCTTGGCGTTGTCGAACTCTGAGCCTTCGCGTCCGCCCCACATCACGAAGGTCTCCGCGCCGAACTCTGCGGCGCGGTCCACGTTGCGCAGCAGCTTGCGCAGCCCGAAGCGACGCACGGAGCGGTCGTTGGAGGTCAGTCCGCCGTCTTTGAACACCGGGTGGGCGAAGGTGTTGGTGGTGACCATCTCCACCTTCAGGCCCACCTGCTGGGCGGCATCCTTGAACCGGGTGAAGTACTTCTCGCGCTCGGCGTCGTCAGCGCCGAAGGGGGCGACGTCGTCGTCATGGAATGTGACTGCGGAGGCGCCGGCCTCCTTGAGCTTCGGCAGGTAGTCCCAAGGTTCCAGAGCAGGGCGGGACGCTTCGCCGAACTGATCGCGGGCGGTCCACCCCACAGTCCACAGGCCGTAGGAGAGTTTGTAGTCAGCAGGCGTGGAAGCCATAGGGTTCCTCCATGGAAGATTTCGCGGCAGAGGCGCGCGATTGTGATGCGGCACTCATTTTGTTTCTAGATGAAACCTAATTGCTCGGCGGGTTAAGATCAAGTCCATGAGGCGCAACGGTACGGCCACGGTGACGCCCAGCTCCTTTGCGCGACTGGGTCGACGCTCCGTGGGACGAACCATCGGTGTCACCGGCGGCAGCGGCACTGGGCAGCGAAACGACGACGACGGCTCGCCGGGCCAGCCCCGGGCGGCCGCCCACGCGGTGCTGCGCCCCGGAGCCCGCCAAGAGACCCTGCGTGAGGCGAACCTGCTGCTGATCACCGAGGAGATCTTCGCCTCCGCAACGCCGCTCTCGAGGGCCGATCTGGCGATCCGCACCGGCATGACCCGCTCCACCGTCTCGCGGCTGGTCGACGATCTGTTGGCCGCCGGCATCGTCCGCGAGGGCTCACCCATGGCCGGCGGTACCCGCGGTCGCCCGGCTGTGCCGCTGACCCCGGCGCGCAGGACCCTGATCGGGCTCGGTGTGGAGGTCAACGTGGACTTCACCGCCGCACGAGCCCTGGACCTCACCGGAGCCGTGCTTGCCGAGGAGGTCATCGCCGCGGACCACCGGGCATCGGATCCGTCCGAGGTGCTGCTTCAGGCCGGGAAGCTGGCGCTGCGGGTGGCCGCTGAGGCTGCCGAGTCCGGCGGGCGGATCGTCGGCACCGTGCTGGCGATCCCCGGGCTGGTGGACTCGGACGCGCGCTCGCTGCTGCTGGCGCCCAACCTTGGTTGGAAAGACGTCGACGTCGTGGATCTGCTCAGTGCCGCCCAAGTGAGTGCCGCCCAACAGGATCAGAACGAGGACGACGTCGGAGGCTTCGGCCGGTCCATCACCGTAGCCAATGAGGCCAAGCTCGCCGCGCTCGCGGTGGCACAGGAGCTCACCGAGGCCGACGGTGAGGAGCAGACGTTCCTCTACGTCTCCGCGCAGATGGGGATCGGCTCCGCCGTCGTCGTCGATGGTGTGATTGAGGCCGGCCCGCACGGTTGGGGCGGGGAGCTGGGGCACATCTCCGTGGAGCCCTCCGGGCCCCCGTGCAGCTGCGGCTCCACCGGATGCCTGGAGGTCTACGCCGGCAAGCGCACCCTGCTGCAGGCGGCAGGGATGGCCCCCGACGCCGAGGCTGAGGAGATCGTGGCGCTGATCCGCAGCGGCGACGGGCGGCGGGCCGCCGATGCGCTTGATCATGCCGGCTGGGCCCTCGGCGTGTCGCTGGCGGCGGCGATGAACGTCCTGGATGTGCACGACGTCGTCCTGGGCGGTGAGTTCGGCCCGTTGGCTGATCTGCTTCGCCCGCAGATGGAAACTGAGCTGAGGCGCCGGGTGCTGGCCTCATCGTGGGTGCAGTCCCGCGTGCGGGCCTCGGCGGCTGAATCTGCGCCGGCGACCACCGGTGGGGCGCTGCGTGCGCTGCGGGCGGTGGTTGACGCGCCGCTGGACTGGGTGCCGGAAGTCCCGGCCGAAAAGTCCTAGAGCGTGTTGAATAATGTCGTGAGGTCAGTACGTTCGGGGCATATGAGGCCAACCCGGATGGCTGTGTTGCCGGGGCAGGAGAAGCCACTACGCTTTCAGGGTTTTCGGGGAGGCTCAGAGGTCTATGGTCAGAAGCTCGCTTTCCCTGGTCAACTCGGTCCTGCGCCACTGTGCGTACTCCTCGGATGTTCCGGCTTGGAGCACCAGCTCCTCAACTTCGCGATCCAGCCACACTCGCCACTGCTGGATTCGTTCGTTCCGCGAGTGGGCCAGCAGCGGCTGCCGGTAATGGTCCAGTACCTGAGTGACCTGCTGCTGCCGGATGAGGGTTTCCACCAGTGATATGTCAGAGGTGACGTCTCCTCGGTCGGCGAGACGATAGGGCTGCGACAGAAGGGCTTTTCCCACGCGTCGGCGAAGCCGGTGCATATCGGTCCGCACTGTTCCGGCGCGTCCGAAGTCCCCGTCGAGTTCCACGGCCAATTCGGAGGCCGTCCATCCTCGTTCCCGGGAGCTCAGCACAGTGAGAATCTCTGCCATACGCAGGGGTAGCCCCTGCCACGGCCGGTGACCAACGGCGAAAGCCGGGTCGCTGCCCAACAGTCGAAGCGAAAGGACTGGTGCGTCAGGGTAACCGTCGGAGCCGCTTGCACCCACCCCGCCCTCGTGTGCTGATTCAGGGGTTGGAGGCAGTGTGGAGGGTTGTGGCGGGGTGTCGAGAGAGTGGCGAAGGATTTCGGATACGAGTCGAGCACTCATCTGCACCATCGGCACGACGTCGCTGCCCAGTTTGTGCCGGGGCCCGGAGACGTCCAAGATTCCCAGAGTCTCTCCGGACAGTGGGTGGCGTATCGGTGCGGCCATGCAGGTCCAGGCTGCATGGCTGTAGGCGAAGTGGTCCTCTCCGCTCAGGTGTGCGGCGCCTCCGGTCCGCAGTGCTTGGGAGATGGCATTGGTGCCGACGCTGTCCTCTGACCAATCGGCACCTTCGACGAACCCGATCCTTTCCGCTTCGTCTCGGACCTGGCGGGACCCGTGCCGCCAGAGCACGTCGCCGTCGGGATCGGCGAGGACCATCATCTGGTCTAAGGAACTCGCCTGAGTCAGTGCCTCCCACACAGGCTCAACGATCTGAGCTAAGCCGCTGTTCTGTCTCCTCAGAACGATTTCATCGTCTGGATGCACGCTTCGCGGCCCGGCAAGTTCACGGTCCAAACCCTGCTGCTGGCAACGTCGCCACGCCGCGGAGTCATGTCCGGTCGCCTGTCTGTGCCGGGGAACGATGTGCTCTGGTGCAACCGGCATGTAACCCTCCTGTCCATACGCTTTGGAGTGATTCAGCTCACTTTCCAGTGTGTGGGCTGAAGCCTACGCCATCCAAATATGGTCTCGATGACCCAGCCGAAGGAGGACCCATTGTCACCCAGCACTGCCCCAGTTGGCGTTCCCACTGCCCGATCCGCTGAGACCCTTGCGGCCAGTCCGCAGGAGATTACGCAGCGTTGGTTGGACGAGTTTCATCGCGCCTTGACCTCACAATCGCCGGCGAGTACAGCGGAGGTTTTTGAACCCGACGGCTTCTGGCGGGATTTCGTATCGTTCACCTGGAATCTTCATACGGCCGAAGGACGTGACGAGATCGCCTCTTTGGCCGCTGAGACGGTCTCGAACACTGAGCCGCAAAATTGGGCCTTCCGTGAGGAGCCGACCACCGAGGACGGTGTCACAACTGCCTGGCTGAGCTTTGAGACTAACGTTGGGCGGGGCCAGGCGTTTGTTCGAATCCGCGACGGGCTTGCGTGGAC
>JBQCZP010000035.1:20014-25237 GCA_052089225.1 Nesterenkonia sp. | reverse complement strand
GGCTCGCCTGCGGGTGGAGAGTCGACTCAAAATGCCCGACTGCTGCGCACTGGACACGGCACTGACGACCGAGTCAACCTTGGCCACCTTCGACGATGCCCTGGCTAGGGCCGCAAGTACTCGGCACCTCGACGTCGCGCCCGCTTCGGGTTCACCAACTGCCGAACCATTCCGCGGGCATCCCATGGGCTGAAGGCCGGGACAATCTGTTAGGCTCAGTACCGCCGTTGTGCGGCAAGCGCGGGCGTAGCTTAATGGTAAAGCTTCTGCTTCCCAAGCAGACGACGCGGGTTCGATTCCCGTCGCCCGCTCCACTTTTGATGAAGACACTCCGCGGAGGTGAGACCCACGACGTCGACCGCTGTGGTGGGAGCCGGCGTGGTGGGGCTGCTGACGGCCTGGCGACTGCGCCTGGCAGGGCACGCCGTCACCGTCTTCGACCCGGCACCGGGCTCCGAAGCCTCCTACGCCGCGGCCGGGATGCTCGCCCCGATCAGCGAAGTCCGGTACGGCCAGGGCCCGTTGTGGGACATCATGTCAGCGTCCCAGGAGGAGTACCCCGAACTGATCGACTCGCTGCGCCAGGCTGTCGATGCGCCCACCGGCTACCGGGAGAACGGCACCATCCTGGTCGCCGCCGACGCCGGGGACCGCGACGCCGTCGCCGAGCTGGTTGACGTCCAGCGCGCCAACGGAATGGACGTGGAACTGCTGACCTCCTCCGCGCTGCGCCGCCGCGAACCCAGCCTCGCCCCCGGTTTGGCCAAAGTCTGGGATGTGCCCAGCGATCACCAGGTGGACCCGCGCATCCTGGGGGAGGCTGCGACTGCCGCCCTGGAGGCTGACCTCTCCCACACCTATCCCGATGCCGGACCGCCGGTGGAATGGGTCCGTCGCCGCGTCACTGCGGTGCACCGGGAGACGGCCGTCGGCGGGCAGGCCGCGGCAGCGACTCCCGCAGTCGCCATCACCACCGACGACGACGAACAGCGGCACTTGGACCAGACAGCACTGGTGCCCGGACTCGGCTACAACTCGATCGCAGGAATCCCGCAGCAGAACCCGCTTGCGCTGCGCCCGGTGCACGGCGACGTGCTGCGTCTGCGGGTGCGTGATGAGCAGCTGATGGCCGGCGAGACCCACGTGCTCAGCGCCACGGTGCGGGCAACCGTCGCCGGCCGCTCGGTCTACCTAGTGCCGCGGGAGGACGGCGGCCTGGTGGTCGGCGCCTCCTCCCGTGAGGACGGTCTGGCCGGCACCCACGCAGGCAGTGTGGCCGAACTGCTGCAGGACGCCATCACAGTGCTGCCGGCGGTGCGCGAGATGGAGCTGGTGGAGATCACCAGCCGCGCCCGGCCCGGCACACCGGACGACCGGCCGTACGTGGGCACCCTGAGCACTGAGCCCGGCGTCGTCGTCTCCACCGGGCACTTCCGCCACGGGATCCTGCTGGCGCCGCTGGCCGCCCGGCTGACCGCAGCGCTGCTGAGTGTTCAGCCGCGGACCGACCTGACCGACCAAGAGCAGCAGATCCTGGCTGACCTGGACCCGGGCCGCAGCTGAGGCTGGCGCCGGATCCCGGATCGGGGTGCCGACGGGCTGCGCATTGCTAGGATCTCTACTGACCGGCCTCAACGGCCGCCGTCAGGAACAGCTTCCACCGGTGCATTGTTGTACCCAGTGATCACCACCAGTGGGAATCGGAGAATCATGCTTGAAGTACGCATCAATGATCAGACCGCCACGCTGCCTCAGGGTGCTTCGGTGGTTGAAGCCGTAGCGCATACCACCGGCCGTGAGCTCACCGCCGAGGGCAGGCCCGCAGACGGCGGACGCCTCGGCGTCGCGGTGGCTCTGGGCGGGGAAGTCGTTCCGCGCAGCCGCTGGACCGCCACCGAGCTGACCGAGGACGCCGAGCTGGAAATCGTCACCGCGGTCCAGGGCGGCTGAGCACATGACCGCTGAGACCCAGTCGCCCCACACCGGCGCGGTCGAGCATCCCGCCGCTGGCGAGAGCAGTGTGCCGGCCCTGCCCATCGGCGACTACAGCCTGGACTCCCGGCTCATCATGGGCACCGGCGGCATCACCGACCTGGCCGCGCTGGAGAAGGCACTGATCACCTCGGCGACCACACTGACCACTGTGGCCATGCGGCGCTACAGCCCAGACACGCAGACCTCAGTGTTCTCCATGCTGGAGCGGCTGGGGATCGACGTGCTGCCCAACACCGCCGGCTGCTACACGGTCAAGGACACCGTGCTCACCGCGGAACTCGGCCGCGAAGCCCTGGAGACCGACCTGGTCAAAGTCGAGGTCATCGCCGATGAGCACACCCTGCTGCCCGACGTGATCGAAACCCTGGAGGCCACCGAGCAGCTGGCAGAGCGCGGCTTCACCCCGCTGGTCTACACCTCCGACGACCCGGCTGCTGCGGTGCGGCTGGAGCAGGCCGGAGCTGCTGCCGTCATGCCGTTGGGTGCGCCCATCGGCACCGGGCTGGGCATCCTGAACCCGCACAACATCCAGCTCATCGCCTCCCGGGCGAAGGTGCCGGTGGTGCTCGACGCCGGCATCGGAGCGGCATCCGAGGCAGCACTGGCCATGGAGCTGGGCTGCGATGCGGTGCTGGTCGCCTCCGCAGTGACCCGCGCCCAGGACCCCACCGCCATGGCCGAGGCGGTGCGGCTGGCCGTGGAGGCCGGGTGGCACTCCCGCCGGGCCGGGCGGATCCCCAAGCGCGAGCACGCGATGGCCTCCTCCTCCATGGAGGGCCGCATCAGCCCCCTGGACGAACTCACCTGACCGCCCCCGCCCCCCGCCCCGACACAGAATCACCCTCGTATCGGATTATCACCGTCCTATAGACGGGTGATAAACCGATCGGAGGGTGATAATCGCTACTGAGAGTTGAGAAGGAACGCCATGAGCCAGCTCAGCAAGTTTTCCCGCAGTCAGGCCGAACGCTTCCAGCGCCACTTCGCGCTCGCCGGCTTCGGCATCGACGCCCAGGCGAAGCTGCTGGACGCCCGGGTCGTCGTCGTCGGTGCCGGGGGACTCGGCGCACCGATCCTCACCTACCTGGCCGCAGCCGGGGTCGGGCAGATCGACATCATCGACCATGACGTGGTCGAGCGCAGCAACCTGCACCGCCAAGTCATCCACTCCGAGGACACGCTGGACCAGTCCAAGGCCACTTCGGCCGCAGAGGCGATGCGCGGACTCCACCCTGAGGTGGTGATCCGCGAGCACCGCAAGTCGATCACCGCAGACAACGCGCTGCAGCTGATCGAGCCCGGCGACGTGGTGGTCGACGGCACCGATAACTTCGTCACCCGCTACGTAGTCTCCGACGCCTGCGAAATCGCCGGCAAACCGCTGATCTCCGGCTCGATCCTGCGCTTCGCCGGCCAGGTCTCCATGTTCTGGTCCGCCCCCGACGACCGACACTGGAACCCGGCGTGGCAGGCGGCCGGCCGCGGACCCACCTACCGCGACCTCTACCCCGAGGCGCCCGACGCCGGAGAGGTGCCCACCTGCGCCGAGGCTGGGGTGATCGGCGTGCTGCCCGGGGTGATCGGCTCGCTGATGGCCGCTGAGACCATCAAGTTCCTCGCTGAGGTGGGCGAGCCGCTGCTGGGCCGGGTCATCAACTACGACGCACTGACCTCCAGCTTCACCGAGCTGCGCCTCGCCCCGGACCCGGACCGCGAGCCGGTGCGCAGCATCGGCGCCGACGTCCAGGGCCTCGGCGGGGGGCCCGAGACAGCCTCCGCAGACGCTGCCCCCGACGACGGCGCGGCCCCGGTCCCGCCGGTCGCCCCCATCCCGCCGGTCGCCCCCGCACCCGCTACACCCGCGACTCCCACCCCCGACCCCCACTCTTCCCAGCGTTCTGAAGGAACTGCGCCTCCTCAGGCTGTGCAATCTGAAAACGGCTGGGAGGATCGCTCCAGCGGCGATCGCTCCGGGCAGGCCCCGGACGAGGCTGCCGGCGCCCAAGCCGCAGAGCCCGCGGACTCCGGCGCCGCACCGGACGACATCGACTTCAACCCCTTCACCGGCGACCCCAAACAGGCCGATGACCTCAGCCCAGCTGAACTGCGCCGAGCCGTGGCCGAGGGCCGGCTGGCAGGCATCCTGGATGTCCGCGAACCGCGCGAGCACGCCGGAGGCAGCATCGAATCAGCGGTCAACATCCCGCTGATGGACCTGTGGCACAGCGAGGAGCCGCCGCCGGGACTCGAGGCGGCCAGCGACGAGAAGCCCGTCGTCGTCTACTGCGCTCACGGGGTGCGCTCGCGACAGGCGCTTCAGCTGCTCAATCAGCGCTACCCCGAAGCACCTGTGAAGAACCTGCTTGGCGGCTATGAGCTGTGGCGCAGCAGCTGATCGGGCAGGCTGACTCCTACAATTCCAGCCCCAGGTCACAGCACTCGGACCCCCGGATTCAACGGCCCAGCACGGGCAGAACTGAGGTAGTTTAGAAGGGTGAATCCCTACCTAGCAGTCATCGGCGAATGCTTGGTAGACGTTGTCCAGTCGGAAACGTCTGCTCCCAAGGCGCACGTCGGCGGCAGTCCGCTCAACGTGGCGGTCGGGCTGGCTCGGCTGGAGCACAAGGTGGTCTTCGCCGGGCGCCGCGGCGATGACGACTACGGGCGCATGATTGCCCGCAACCTCAAGGCCCAGGGAGTCAGCAGCCTGCTGACCGCAGACGAGCTGCCGACCTCGGTGGCCACCGCCACACTGGATCCCACCGGCCGGGCCAGCTACGAGTTCTCCCTGGACTGGCGGCTGCCCGAGGCCGACGAGCTGGAGCAGAAGTTCTGCGAACTCACAGGCAGGGACGACGACGTCGCCGCAGATCGGCCGCTGCTGCATCTGCACGCCGGCTCCCTGGGCGCAGTGATGCGGCCCGGAGCCGAAACGGTGAAGACTGCCCTTGATCGGGCCCGGGCCGAAGCGACCATCTCCTACGACCCCAACTACCGGCCCACCCTGGTGCCCGATCGTCAGTGGGCCCGCGAGCAGGTCGAAGACCTCATCTCCCGCGCCGACGTCATTCAGGCCTCCACCGAGGACCTGGAGCTGCTCTATCCCGAACGCAGCCACGCCGAAACCATGAAGGCCTGGCTTCAGCTGGGCCCGGCGCTGGTGACCGTCACCCGCGGCGCCTCCGGGGCGATGGCCCTGGCCCGCAGCGGCTTCGCCGAACGGGAGGC
>JBQCZP010000035.1:0-19914 GCA_052089225.1 Nesterenkonia sp. | reverse complement strand
GCGGCGCCTCCGGGGCGATGGCCCTGGCCCGCAGCGGCTTCGCCGAACGGGAGGCGTTCTCCATCGACGTCGCCGACACAGTGGGCGCCGGAGACTCCTTCATGGCCGCCACCCTTTCCAGCCTGCGCAGCCTGCGTCTGCTCGGGGCGCAGAACCGCCAAGCGCTGCAGAGCATCAGCCACGACGACGTCGAAGGTGTGCTGCGCACCGCATCCCGGGCGGCCGCCATCACCTCCTCGCGGTACGGCGCGCAGCCGCCCACCGCAGCCGAGCTCAGTGCCGCACTGACTGAGGGCGCGCTGAGCGACGCCGCACACAGCGCCGTCTCCAACACCGGTACATCCAACAGCTGAGCCAATGACCTCAGACAGCACGGCGTCCGGCAACTGGCCCGGCGCACCCGCCCCGCACACCGCTGGGCCGCACACAACCGGCGGGCATCTGCCACAGCTGCAGGGCGCGCCGGTGCGGCTGATCGCCAGCGACATCGACGGCACGATCCTCTCCTACCGCTCGGCGCAGACCGGCCTCCTCTCCCCGCGGACAGTAGAGGCCTTCCACGCGGCGAAAGCCGCCGGCATCGTCGTCGTGCTGGTCACCGGCCGCCCGGTCCGCGCGCTGCGAGCCATCAGTGAGACGCTGGCCACTGTGGGCCCGGTGGTCGCCTCCAACGGTGCGGTCACCTACGACCTGTCCCGCGATGAGCTCATCACCTCTGACCCGCTGAGCGCCGCCGCCCTGTTTCGGGCCAAAGACCTCGTTGCCGGACTCGATCCGCAGGTCACCTTCGCCGCGGAGACGCTGGACCACCTGCACCTGGAGGAGTCCTTCGCCCGCGGCTCCCTGTGGTTCGACGAGGAACGACGCCGGGCCGTGGGCATCCGGGACGAGGAGCTGCGCTTCGGGCCGCTGGACCTCACGCTGCAGCGCGACTCTGCGGGAGCCGCCGTTACACCGGGCGCCGACGTGGGACGCCGCCACGTGTCCGACTCTGTGGTGAAGCTGCTGGCCAAGACCGCCTCCCACGAGCCGGACGCGTTCCTCGGCGAGGCGCAGCGCCGGATCGGTCAGCTGGCTACGGTGACCCATTCCGCACCCGGGGTCAGCATGCTGGAGATCTCCTCCCGCGGGGTCAATAAGGCCGCGGCCCTGCAGCGCTTCGCCGCCGGCCTGGGCATTGATCCCGGATCGACCATCGCCTTCGGCGATATGCCCAACGATGTGGAGATGCTGCGCTGGGCCGGCACCTCCTGGGCTGTGGGCTCAGGCCACCCCGCCGCGCAGGCTGCGGCCACCTGGGTCACCGCCAGCTGCGACGACGACGGCGTCGCCCGCGTCATCGAGCAGCTGCTGGACGGCAGGCTCACATGAGCGGCCCCGACGGCCCCGACGGCCCCGGCGGCACTGGCGCCACGGGCAGCCCCGCCCCCTACCGTGCTCACCCCTACCGTCAGGTGCCATACCTGCTGAACTCGCGGCCCGGGCCGCTGCACCACGTGCCGCTGGCCTTCGCGCACCGTGGGGCCGATCCGCAGCGGGAGAACACTATGGCCGCCTTCCGGCGTGCCGTTGAGCTGGGGTACCAGTACGTGGAGATCGACGTGCGAACCTCTGCCGACGGCGAGCTGGTGATCTTCCACGACGAGACCCTGGACCGGGTGACCGACGGCTCCGGCGCCCTCAGCGAGAAGACGTGGGATCAGCTGTCCCAGCTGCGCGTCGTAGGCGCCGCCTCCCAGGACGCCGGACGCCGCACCGCCGCCGGGGAGCTCACCGACTCAGGCACTCCGGAGGCTGCTGCCGCCGAGCCGGTGAAGCCTGACTCGCCGGGGGAGCCCCTGGTGCGGTTCGCTGAGGCTCTGGAGGCCTTTCCCGACACCCATTTCAACGTGGACCTCAAGGACGCCGAAGCGGTGGAGCCCTTCGTCCGGATCGTGGAGGAGCACGGCGCCCACCACCGTGTGCTGGCCTCCAGCTTCAACGACGCCCGACGTCGTCGAGCACTGCGCTCGCTGACCCGGTCTGTGGCGACATCCGCCGGCTGGGTGTCCACTGCGCTGATCGTGCTGCTGGGGCCGCTGGGGCTTCTGCGACTGCCGTGCAGGTCAGCGCCGGCCATCGACTGCGTCCAGGTGCCGATCAGGCGCGGGCGCATCCGCATCGTCACCGAAGCCTTCGTCCGCCGCTGCCACCGGGCCGGGCTGCAGGTGCATGTATGGGTCATCGACGAGCCTGAGCTGATGCACCAGCTGCTGGACCTGGGAGTGGACGGGCTGATGACCGACGACGCCGAGGCCCTGGCCGAGGTGATGCGACAGCGCTCCGTGTGGCCCCAGCGCGGCTGAGCGCCCCGCCGTCCGAGGTCACGCACCCAACCCCCACCTTCGATTCCGCTCTGTCGGGAATCTGCCAAGCTTATCGTAAGGCCGCGAAACTACCCTTTGACCATGTCGAGCGCTGAGATCCTGACTCTGCTCGCGGAGCAGACGCAGTCCGATTCGGTGGAGGTGCCGTGGTGGCTGCGCTTCGGGGTCATCGTCTACGGGGTGCTGCTGGTGGCGGCCTTCATGATCTACGCCCAGACCAAGCACCAACGTCCCTGGAGCGTGATCTGGGCGCTGCTCATCGCTTTCGTGCCTATTGCCGGGGCCGTCGTCTACTTCATCGCGCAGACGGTGCGATACCGCCGAACCGGGGCGAAGCCCACCAAGGGACGGGCGGAGAGGATGGCCCCGGAGGAGTACCAAGGAAGACCTCACGAGGAGGACGACGACGGCGCCGGTGGCACCACCGAGCCCCGGCCGTCGGCGTAGCGCTTCTGCCCCATCGTTGAGCAGGAGCTCCACGCAGAGGCAGAAGCGCCACGATCCGGGGAAGGTCGGGCTTGCTGAAGACGGCGCCCTCGGAAGGCTGCGCTCGTTGAAGACCACGGTCCCGGAGGCTGCGCTCGACGAAGAGCACCCGGTGCCGCAGCTGGCAGTCCGCAGCCTTGAGCGTCAGGCCCGCAGCACCACACTGCGCATGGTTGGCCGCGTGCTCAGCGTGCCCACGTGGACCAGCACCACACCGGCGCCCAGCACCAGCGCCACCGTCAGCACGGTCTCCGGCGCCATCACCACCGCCCCACCGACGATCGGCAGGGCCACCACGCACGCGGCGACCACGGCCACAGCAAGCACCGCAGTCAGCGAACGAGTCACCGACAGCCGGCGAATCCGGTGCAGCTGCCCGGCGGTGAAGCCCATCTTGGCCAGCCCTGCGTAGAGATCCCTGCGATCCAGGATCTGGGCGGTCTGGTTCAGCCCCACCGAGCAGGCCGTCAGCAGGAAGGCCACCAGCAGGGTCAGCCACACCCCGCGCTGCATGTCAGCGAACAGGACCACATCTTCTGGACTCATCTGAGCATCGGAGACGCCGCTGACCATGCCCAAACCGCATCCGGCGATCACGCCGACGAACCCAGCCACGGCCACACCGCCGATCTGCCGCCACATCTGCTGCGGCGACTCCAGCACACTGCGAGCGGCGATCAGCCGCTCAGCGCTCTTGGCCCGGCGCAGATGCAGCTTGGTGATCACCTTCAGCACCCACGGGCCGATGAGCTGGACGGCCAGCAGCGGCACGGTCAGCAGCGCAAAGCCGACCGCAATCGCCGCCGCCTCATTGGGCATCGGCACCACCGTATACACCACCACGGCGAGGACGACGGCGACCACGGCCACCACCGCACGCCCTGCCCACACCTGCTGCGGGGCTCGCCGGGTCCGCACTCCCAATGGAGTGATCTGCACTTTGCGCAGCCCCAGGAAGGCGGCCACGACGGCGAACAGCAGCAGCGCGGCGGCCGAGGCGAGCAGCAGTGCCGGGCCGAGCCACAGCCCGGTGCTGCCCATGGGTCGGCCGGCGAACGGCAGCAGCCCCACCAGCGGCATCAGCAGCAGGTACAGCAGCACACCGCAGGCGATTCCCACGGCGGCCAGTGCCGAGGCCTCAACGACCACCAGTCGGCGCAGCTGAGCGGCACTGGCCCCCATCAGCCGCAGTCCGGAGAGCCGCTCATCGCGGCGTCGTGCCAGCAGCCGTGCTGCGGAGCTCATCAGCGCCAGCATCGGCACTACGAGAAGAATCAGCGCCACTGTGGCATAGATCGAGTACAGGGAACGCTCCTGGTCGTCGGGCAGCGTATAGAAGTACATCGCTCCGCCGAAGACCATCAGCCCGATGCTGCTGGTGAGCGCGAACCCCACCACCGGAAGAAGCCAGACGGCACGGTCGGCGAAGAGTTTTCGCAGAAACAGCCGGATCACCGCGGGCTCACCGCCTGCGCTGAGTTGCAGACAGTTGAATCATGGACAGCGGAGTCATCGGCAGCGGAGTCGTGAACGACTTGGCCGTCCTCCAGGCGCACCAGACGTGAGCAGCGGGCGGCGACGTCGAAGTCGTGAGTGACCACCACCAACGCTGCGCCGCGCTGTGCCGCAGACTCCAGCAGAGCGTCCAGCACGTCCTGGGACGTGGCGGAGTCCAGCGCGCCGGTCGGCTCATCGGCGAACACCATCGGTGGTTCAGCCACCTGTGCTCGGGCGATCGCCACCCGCTGAGCCTGGCCGCCGGAGAGCTCGGCCGGTCGGCGCAGCTCCATGCCGGAGAGTCCGAGTCGGTGCAGCCACTGGGTCGCGGCCGCTTCAGCGTCGCTGCGATGGGTCCCGGCGAGCATCAGCGGCACAGCGGCGTTCTCCACCGCCGTCAGCTCCGGCAGCAGCAGGCCCTCCTGGAACACAAAGCCGATCTGAGCACGCCGCAGCCGTGCACGCTTCTCAGCGTTCAGCGCAGACACCGTCACCTCGTCCCCGTCGGGAAGCAGCATCCGCACCTGACCCTGATCCGGGCTGATGATCCCGGACAACGCGTGCATCAGGGTCGTCTTGCCGGAGCCGGAGGGTCCCATCACCGCCACCGACTCCCCGGCGTGCACGCTCAGGTCAGCGCCGGCCAGGGCGGCGACGGAGCCGTAGGTCTTCTGCAGACCGTGGGCGGTCAGCACTGGATTCGTCATTCGTTTCGTCATAGGTTCCACTCTCGTCGCCGGCGGGCCGCGGCACATCGGAGCAGAGGATGAATCTCACCGCAGCGCTGCCTCGCACCTCATCCTGAAGTCTGACGCCTCAGGGCGCAGCTCTTCCTAGAATTGAGTCCATGTCGGAAACTCAGGGCTTCGCCGTCGCCCCGCTGCACGTGCGCGTGGTGCGCTTCTTCGAAGCCCGCCTGTGGCTGGGCGACACGCTGTTCAAAGCGTTGCCCCTGCTGCTTCTCGCGGCGTCGATCTGGCTATGGAGCTACCCCGCGTACAGCGAGTGGACAGTCGGACTGTTCGGGGCACAGGTTCACAGGCCCACCATGATGATCCTGGAGGTCACGGCCGTCCTGCCGCTGGTCATCAGCCGCATTCGCCCCGGTCTGGCGGCCGGCATCATCGCGGTGGGGGCGCTGGGCCAGATGCTTTCCCTCTTCGGGCCCGGGGTCTCCTCGATCGCAGTGCCGCTGGTGGTCTACGCCTGCGCCAAGTACGGCAGCCGCCGGGTGAGCCGGAGCTATCTGGTGCTGGGCGGCGTCGGCGCACTGCTGGTCGGGCTCTATGTGGTCGCCGTCGGCGTGCTCAACAGCACCGCTGGTCCCGTCGGGCCCAGATGGGCGTCGATGCTGTTCATCGCCACGCTCACCGCCGGGTTCTGCGCCGCCGTCGTCCTGGCCGCCTGGCTGCTGGGTGACCTGGCCGGGCGTCGTCGTCGGGAACGTGAGGCTGTCGCGGAGAAGAACCGGCTGCTGGAGCGCGAACGGGACCAGGAGGCCCGCCTGGCGGCTGACGCGGAGCGCATGCGCATCGCTCGGGAGATGCACGACGTCGTTTCTCACTCCATGAGTGTGATGATCGCCCAGGCTGACGGGGGCCGCTACGTGCTGGACGCCGATCCGGCCCGGGCCGCCGAAGCCTTCGGAACCATCGGTGAGACCGGACGGGAGGCGCTTACCGAACTGCGCCGCATGTTGGGGGTGCTGCGCGAGCAGGACGAGCTGAAGACCCGGCCCGCTCCCGGGGTCAGCGACCTGCCGCAGCTGATCGAGGATGTGCGCGCCTCCGGTCTTCCGGTGGAGCTGGATGTTGAGGACCACACCGTGGCGCCGCTGGGCGAGGGTGTGGCCCTGGCGCTCTATCGGATCGTTCAGGAGGCGCTGACCAACACGCTCAAGCACGGTGGGCCCGGTGCCGCAGCCACTGTCCGGCTCGGCACGGACACTGACCCGGATGAGCTGGTCCTGCAGGTTCACGACACCGGCGTCGGCGCCCAGGCCGCAGGCGACGGATCCGGCTCCGGACTGCTGGGCATGGCTGAACGCGCCACCCTCTATGGTGGGACAGTGACGGCCCATCCCAGGGGAGCAGAGTCCAGGGACACGGAATCGGCCGAGGGTGGACCTGTGGTCGAGGGCGGATTCGCGGTCGAGGCGCGGTTCCCGCTGCAGCGGGCTCTTGCGCCAGAGGCGCCACCACAGAAGGAGCAGCCATGACCCAGGCAGAGCCAACGTCGGCGCCCATCTCCGTGCTGCTGGCCGATGACCAGGCCCTGCTGCGTGCCGGCTTCGCCATGGTCATCGACTCCCAACCCGACCTGCAGGTGGTCGCCCAGGCCGGCGACGGCGCCGAGGCCCTGCGCCTGACCCGCCAGTACCGTCCGGACGTGGTGCTGATGGACATCCGCATGCCGCAGCTGGACGGGCTGGAAGCCACCTCTGCGATCACCGGCGACGAGTCGCTGCGGGCCACGCGCATCATTGTGCTCACCACCTTCGACACCGACGAGTACGCGCTGCAGGCCCTGCGCTCCGGGGCAGCCGGCTTCCTGCTGAAGGACGTGCAGCCGGAGGTGCTGCTGGACTCGGTGCGCACCGTGGTCACCGGCGGGGCGGTGATCGCGCCGAGCACCACCCGCCGGCTGCTGGACACCACAGTGCTGGGCGCTGCAGATCCGCACAGAGGCGCGGAAGAGGCGGCGCCGACGCCCACCGCTGCCCAGCAGCAGAAGCTGGATCTGCTGACCAACCGCGAGCGTGAGATCCTCACCGAGATGACCAGCGGGGACTCCAACACCGAGATCGCCGCCCGGCTCTACCTCTCAGAGGCCACGGTGAAGACCCACGTGGGCCAGGTGCTGGCGAAGCTGGGATGCCGAGACCGGGTTCAGGCCGTCGTCTTCGCCTACGACGCCGGCATCGCGAAACGACCGGCCTAACCACGTGTGGCGGTGCGGTCACCTTGGCAGCGGGGCGCTCAGGCGGCGTGGCTGAGGCCCCGGGCCGGTTCCACCTTGGCGAGGCTGCGCGCTGGAAGCCAGGCCGCCACCACGGCGGCCAGCCCGGTCACACCCCAGATCAGCGCCAGCCGCAGCCAGGGCACCTCAAGCACCACTGCCCAGTCCTCGCGGGCTATCAACGAGCTGACCCCCGCCCAGCCGAAGAGCAGCCCCAGCCCGGTGCCCAGGAGGAGGGCTGTGCCGGCCAGCAGCAGCGCCTCGATGCTGATCATCGCGCCCACCGACCGCCGGTTCATCCCCACCGCACGCAGCAGCGCGGCCTCACGCCGGCGTTCGAACACTGAGAGGGAGAGCGTGTTGCTGACCCCGATGACGGCGACGAACACGCTGGCGCCCAGCAGCGCGAGCACCGCCAGCAGCGCCATGTCGATGACTCGGACATAGCCTGCCCGCGCCAGACCGCCGGAGAAGCTCACCGCCCCGGCCTCATCCTGGTACTCGGCCTCCAGGGCTCTGAGCTCAGACTCGGAAACGTCCTGGGCAAACCGCACCAGCGAAGCACTGTGCTGGGAGTCCGTCTCCCACTGCGCCGGCAGGTCCGCCGCCGAGATGATCACCACATCTGCTGGCAGCCACGACACTGTGGATGTCTCCAGCTCCAGGGCGGCCTCATCGTGCTGCAGGGCGTCGTGCTGCAGGGTGAGCAGCTCTGCGTCGCCGACGGGACTCGTCTCAGGCTCCACACCCCAACCGATCAGCGCCTGGCCGGGCTGCGGGCCGACCCCGGGGGTGTGGGCGACCTCATCGAAGAACTCCTGCTCGGCGGCGATGACGCGCACCTCGGTCTCGCCGGCAGTGGCAGTCGTCGCCTCAGCGGTGGAGCTGGCGGCGACCTCAGGACGCTGCTGAACCTCGTCGACCACCTGCTCATCATCGGAGACGACGACGCCGTCCACCGGGTGGCTTTCGGCAAGCTCGTCGAACAGCATCTTCTGCGCAGTCGCGGCCCCGGTCGTCATCATCACTACCAGGGTGACCCCGACCAGCAGGGCCGCCGAGGTGGCCGCCGTGCGACCAGGCACTTGGCGGGCGTTCTGGCCAGCAAGCTTGGCAGGCACCGATGCGACTCCCAGAGCGGCAAGCGCCCGGCCGAGCACCGCCACCAGTGGGGGGATGATCGCTTTGGCCACCACCAGGACCCCCAGGAAGCTCAGCACCCCGCCAAGCACCCCCAGCACCGGCAGCGGCAGTCCGCTGACTGGGTCCATGTTGGCTGCACCGGCCTGGGCGGCCTCGGCTGGCCGGACCAGCGCGGCGTAGAGCACCAGGGCCAGTCCGGCCACGGTGACCAAGCTGCCCAGCACGGTCCTCCAGGTCGAGACTGTCCGTTCGGGGCTGGCCACATCCGCCGGTCGCAGGGCGGCCATCGGCGAGACCCGGCCGGCCTTCAGCGCCGGGATCAGGGCTGATCCGGCGGCCATGAGGGTGCCCAGCCCCAGGCCGATCCCCACCGCCAGGGGGCTCGGCAGCGTCGGCTGCATCCCCTCACCGTCGGTGAAGATCCGGGTGAGCAGCACAACGAGCTGGTGCAGCCCCCAACCAAGCACGACGCCGACCGCCCCGCCGATCACGCCCAACAGCGCGCCCTCGGCCAGGGTGGCCCGGCGCAGCTGGGCTGCGGTGCCGCCCACGGCCCGGATGAGCGCCATAGTGCGCATTCGGGAGGCGACGATGACCTGAAAAGTGTTGGTGATCACCAGGGCGGAGACGAACACGGCGATGCCACCGAAGCCGAAGGCGATGTACTGCAGAATCCGGGCGTCGCCGGTGGCGTTCTGCACCTGCTGATCCACGAACTGTTGATGGGTGGCGATCTGCAGGCCGGAAACACTGACGATGCCGAGCGGACCGGTCTGCTGCGGCGCGGCCTGTTCGCCGGAGCCGAGTGCAGAGAGCTCTCCGGCGGCAACGAGCTCTGCGACCACCTCGGCGATCTGCGCCTGAACGGCCTGCTGGGCGTCCGGATCACCGTGAGCACCCTCGGGCAGCACCACCCGAATCTCCTCGGGCTGGGCCGCATCAGGCAGCCGGTCCATTCCTGCGGCGGTCACAGCGCCTGTGGGAGGCCCCTCATCGGCGCTGATGCCGACCACCTGGTACTGCTTCTGGCCCCCGAGCTCAGGTGCTTCGCGCTGCTCGCTCTGCTGGCCCGGATCGCCCCAGTCAACCTCGGTGGCCGCCAGAGTGTCGCCGACGCTCAGCTGTTCAGCCTCGGCGGCGCTGGCATTGATCAGCAGCTCGTCCTCGGCAGCGGGCAGCCGGCCCTTAGTCAGCTCGTGCTCCTGACCCTCAGTCAGGGTGCGGACGCCGAAGCCGGCCACAAACTCGGTGGGACTGTCCCAGACGTCCAACTGCCCGCGGCGCACCACCTCGGCGGTCTGGGTGGAGTCCACCTGCTCAATCGCCTCGGCCACCACGGCGTCGGCAGCCTCGATGTCACCAGCCCCGACGTCACCAGCCTCGGCCGCGTCGTCGTCCTGCTGGGTCTGCAGCACCGTGGTGGGGATGATCAGGTCCGCCCCGGCGACCTGCTGCTCGGCCTCGTCGGTGACGCTCTGTGAGAGCGAGGCCACAAGCATCATCCCGGTGACGATGAACGCCACCGATACGGTGATCGCGGCTGCCGCGGCCCACAGGCGTTTGCCGGAGGAGCGCAGGTTCGCCCGCAGCACACTGTTGGCGGCCATCACGTATCCGCCCCGATCATTCTGGCCGCCAGGCGTTCGGCGGTGGGTTCACTGATGGTCTCGACGACGCGACCGTCGGCCAGGATGACGGCGCGATCGGCGTTCGCGGCGGCATTGGCGTCGTGGGTGACCATGATGACGGTCTGTGCGAATTCGTCCACTGCCGTGCGCAGCAGGCCCAGGACTTCGGCACCGGTGCGCGAGTCGAGGTTTCCGGTGGGTTCGTCGGCGAAGATCACCGCTGGCCGTGAAATCAGGGCGCGGGCCACCGCTACCCGCTGCTGCTGACCGCCGGAGAGCTCAAAGGGCCGGTGGTGCAGCCGATCCGTCAGACCCAGTCGGTCAATGACCAGATCGTAGTAGTGCCGCTGTGGGGCGGGGGCGCCCAGGGAACTGGGCAGCAGGATGTTCTCCTCTGCGGTCATCGCCGGTACCAGGTTGTAGGACTGGAAGACGAATCCGATGTTCTCTCGCCGCACCCGAGTCAGGTCCTTCTCGTTGAGTCCGCTGAGGAGGCGCTGTCCGCCGTCGTCGGTACGCAGGGTGATTGTGCCCTCATCAACGGTGTCCAGACCCGCCAGCACGTGCAGCAGGGTCGATTTTCCGGAGCCGGAGGGCCCCATCACTGCGGTGAAGTGTTCGGCGTCGAAGTCGATGCTCAGCCGCCGCAGCGGGTGCACGGTGGCCTCTCCGGATCCGTAGGTTTTGGTCAGTCCCTCGGCGCGCACGGCAGCGGCCTGCCTTATCTCAGTGTTCATGAGATTCAGGCTATGGCGCAGCCTGGTGGCCGCACATCAGCCTGGAGTCCGAAGTCGGACTCATCCTGCAGGGTGAGGCGGCCGCCTGGGGGCAGGCGCACACAGCAGCGCCCCGGTCGCTCCCGCATGAGCAGGGCGCCGGGGCGCTGGTGCATCGGGGCGCAGAAGGGCACCTGACGGCGTGAGGCCTGGGCGGGTCAGCCGGATGATCGTGAGCGAGAGGCTCTCACCAGCCAGATCACCGCGGCGATGATCAGGGCCAGGAAGATCAGGTTGCCGAAGAGGCTGATCGTCACATTGAGGATCCAGAGAAGCACTCGGATGACCACGATGACCACGATGACGGTCAGGAAGATAGACAGGAACTTCTTCATGACAGTCACCTTAGACCCTGATCATCCGGCCGCACCAGAGGCGGCGGGTGCTACTCCTCGGCGTCAGCCAGGGCCTCCACATCGGAGAGTTTGGCCTCAGGCGTTCCTTCCGGCACGTCGCCGTTGAGCCGCAGCCCCGTGCTGACGTCGAAGAGGTGGACGAAGTCCGGTGAGGGCTGGATGTAGACCTGCTCGCCCTTGGCGGGGGGACGGCGACCCTGTACGCGCACGATCAGCGGCTGGAAGGTCTGCACGCCCTCTGGGTTGCCGTAGATGTAGGCGTCGGCGCCCAGCTCTTCGACGACGTCGACGACCATCGGCAGACCCGTGCCGTCGGTTCCCAGCGCCATGTCTTCGGGGCGCACGCCCAAGACGACCTCGCTGTGGCGGCTCAGATCCACATTGGGAACGGTGAGCAGTTCGTTGTCCAGCCGTACCCGGCCGTCCTCGACCGGCACCCTGAACAGGCTCATGGCGGGGGAGCCGATGAAGCCGGCGACGAATACGTTGGCGGGGTTGTCGTAGAGATTCCGCGGGGAGTCGACCTGCTGCAGCACTCCGTCCTTGAGCACGCAGACCCGGTCTCCCATGGTCATCGCCTCGACCTGGTCGTGGGTGACGTAGACGGTGGTGGTCTCCAACTCACGGGTCAGTGCGGCGATCTGGGTGCGAGTCTGCACGCGCAGCTTGGCGTCCAGGTTGGAGAGCGGCTCGTCCATCAGGAAGACCTTGGGGTCGCGGACGATCGCCCGGCCCATGGCCACACGCTGCCGCTGACCGCCGGAGAGTGCCTTGGGCTTGCGCTCCAGGTAGTCGTGGAGGTCGAGGATCTTGGCGGCCTCGCCCACCCGCTCGGCGCGCTCCTCCTTGGAGACTCCGGCGATCTTCAGGGCGAAGCCCATGTTCTCTGCCACCGACATATGTGGGTAGAGCGCGTAGTTCTGGAAGACCATCGCAATATCGCGATCCTTGGGGGAGACGTGCGACACATCTTCGCCGCCGATCATGATGCGGCCCTCATTGACTTCCTCGAGACCGGCCAGCATGCGCAGTGCCGTGGACTTCCCGCAGCCGGAGGGTCCTACCAGCACCAGGAACTCGCCGTCCCTGACTTCCAGCTGGAGCTGATTGATTGCCGGTCGAGCGCCCGGAGAGTAGATGCGGCTCGCTTGGTCATACGTGACAGAGGCCATGATTCTTTATCCCTTTCACGGGCAGGTACGTGCCCGACGATCCGTTGTGAAGGTTGAAGCCCATGCTCACTGGGACGCTGTGTCCCACCTCACATGAACAAAAGAATCACACCACAGGATCCGTTTAAAGTCCATTCAAGTGACAAAAACGGAGCCTTGCCGGTCAACGGCTGTCAGCGACGACGCACAGAAAGAGGCCCTCGCCGAAGCGGAGGGCCTCTTTAGCGGCAGGTGCGACCGTCGTCAGTGTCCGTCGTCGTCAGGGCCGTGGTGAGCGGCCCCTCCGCCGTAGGTGTCCGGACCGTGCTCAAGGTGGTCGGTCATGGACTCGTCGTATCCGTTGGGGAGCAGATCGCGATACTGAGACAGGGCGCCGTCCAGGACGGTGGCGTTGTGGGTCACCTCAGTCGACTCTGTGCCGTCGGGGGTTTCCGCGCTCACTGCGACGCTGATCTCCTGCATGGAGCCCGGGGGCGCTCCGATGGAGCTGACGACCAGCTCCTCGTCGTGCTCCAAGTTGACTGCTTCGCCGGGCTCCAGCTGCAGGTCGAGGGTCTCGTCCTCCACGCTGATCTGGACCTCGGCGTCACCGCTTCCGTCGTTGTTCACCTGCCCGATCATCCGGGCCGCTTCGCCCTCGGCGGCAGCGACGAACATGATGTGGTTGAACTCCACGCTGCCTGCCGCGAACAGGTCGTCGGTCTCGAAGATGACGCCGTCAGAGGCGGAGTACTCGTTGGTGGTCGCCTGGTAGTTGATCGCGCTGCAGCCGGTCAGGGCCAAGCCGGCGATCAGTGCGGTGGCTGCCGTTGCGCGGCGTGCCTCAGTGGGGCGGGTCTTCACCTGAGGGGCTCCTTCAAAACGGGTCGGCGCGAACTTCTTCACCACTAAGACTACTCGATCCTCCGACGCTTCTACATCCAGTAGAAGAAAATGTGCGCGGCGAAGCCTATGCCTGTCTCCTCGTCACTGCTCCACGACACGCCGTCAGCACCCTTTTCGTGATAAACTGGTCTGCGGGAAAGGGGAATAATTACATGAATTTTGAAGTCGGCGAAACTGTTGTGTACCCGCACCATGGAGCGGCCACCATCGAAGAGGTGGAGATGCGCACTTTCAAGGGCGAGGAGAAGACCTATCTCACTCTGCGGGTCTCAGAGGGGGATCTGACCATCAAGGTTCCGGCCGAGAATGTTGACCTGGTCGGGGTGCGCGACGTCGTGGACGAAGAGGGCCTGCAGAAGGTCTTTGATCTGCTGCGGGCAGAGCACACCGAAGAACCCACCAACTGGTCACGTCGGTATAAGGCGAATGTTGAGAAGCTCGCCTCCGGCTCCATCCACAAGCTCTCTGAAGTGGTTCGTGACCTGTGGCGCCGCGAGAACGACCGTGGCCTCTCCGCCGGCGAGAAGCGGATGCTCTCCCAGGCTCGGCGCATCCTGATCTCCGAGCTGCGCCTGGCCAAGGATCTGGATGAGGACGACGCCGAGAAGCTGCTGGACCAGGTGCTCGCTGAGGCTCCGGCTCCGGCTGAAGCCTGATCGGCACCGCAGACAGGCCTCCTGCAATAGAATATCGTTGATGACCAGCCGCCCGGACGACGCCGTGATCACCACGGAGAGTCGCCGGGCGCTTGTCGTTGTGGCCGCCGGTTCTGGCACCCGGCTCGGCTTCGGAACGCCCAAGGCGGCGGTGATGCTGAAGGACCGCACAATCCTTGACCACGCCCTGGACGCCGTCACCGCTGATCTTCACCTCGACCTGCTGGTGCTGGTGCTGCCGGCGGAGGGCGGGGCCCACCGCCAGTTGGCACCGGCGGCCGTGGCGGCGGCCGCCGGAGTTGAAGCTGAGGTGCTGATCATCTCCGGCGGCGCCTCACGGCCCGAGTCGGTTGCCGCAGGAAGCGAAGCCGTATCCGAGCACGCCACGCTCAACAGTTGGGGCTCAGCGCCGGTCCACGTGCTGATCCACGACGCCGCACGCCCCCTGACCCCCGCATCAGTGTTTCACCGTGTCCTCACCGCACTGGACTCCGGAGCTCAGGCAGTTGTGCCCGCAGTCGAGGTCGCCGACACGATCAGACGCGTCGACGCGGCAGGCCGGGTAGCCCAGACGCTGCCGCGCTCGCAGCTGCGTGCAGTCCAGACGCCGCAGGGCTTCACCCTGACCTTTCTGCGGCAGGCCGCCGACTACCTGCAGAACCACAGGGAACAGGCAGAGTCGCTGACTGATGAGGCGATGATCGCAGAGCACCTCGGGGTCGACGTCGTCGTCACAGCCGGTGATCCGCGGGCGCTGAAGATCACCACGGCCGCTGACCTCAGCACCGCAGGAGCCCTGCTGGATGAGACCAGCGGCCCAGAGCCCGGGCCCCCCACGCGTCCAGCCGGGCCCCCCACGCGTTGGGTGTGTCAGAACTGCGGAAACTCTGCCGATGCTGCTGCCCATTCCAACAGTTCCGACACACTCACTGGCCGAGGTGATACTGGTTGGAGGGACACTGAGCGGAGGGACGCTGAGCAGCGCGCACCGCGGGTGGGCATCGGCCAGGACGTTCACGCCTTCGCCCCACATAACGAACCCACCGAACTGTGGCTGGCCGGTCTGCACTGGCCCCATCAGCAGGGACTCACCGGACATTCCGACGGCGATGCGGTGGCCCACGCCTGCTGCGACGCCCTGTTCTCCGCGGCAGGGCTGGGGGACTTGGGCGTGCACTTCGGCACCGACCGGCCCGAACTGCTCGGCGCTTCCGGGGCGAAGCTGCTGGCCGAGGCGGCGCGCATCACTGGTGAGGCGGGCTTTGCCATCGGCAGCATCGCAGTGCAGTTCATCGGCAATCGACCCAAGTTCGGCCCCCGCCGCGAAGAGGCCCAGCGTGCGCTCAGCGAGGCCGCCGGCGCCCCGGTGGCCGTCTCGGCGACCACCTCGGACGGACTCGGGTTCACCGGCCGCGGCGAAGGCATTGCGGCCACCGCCACCGCCGTGCTGACTCCCCTGCCATGACCCCACGGATCGGCCGAATCGCCGCCGACGGCGCCGCAATTCTCCAGCCCAGGCGCTTCGGCCGGTAAGCTGGCGCCCGTGGCACTGCGACTCTACGACACCAAGACGGCGGCAATCCGCGATTTCGAGCCCCTTGAGCCGGGACAGGTGTCCCTCTACTACTGCGGCGCCACTGTTCAGGGGGCGCCGCATGTCGGCCACATCCGCTCCGCCGTCGTCTTCGACATTCTCACCCGGTGGTTGGAGTACAGCGGATACCGAGTGACCTCGGTGCGCAACGTCACCGACGTCGACGACAAGATCCTGCAGAAGGCCGCAGCCTCCTACGCGCCCGGATTCGAGCCCAGCGAGGACTACCCGGCCGAGGAGCCGTGGTTCGCGCTGGCCTACCGGTTCGAGCAGGTCTTCGCCGCAGCCTATGGCGCAGTCGGAGTTGCCCGGCCCACCTACGAGCCCCGTGCCACCGGCCACATCACCGAGATGCATGCCCTGATCCAGCGGCTCATCGACGCCGGCCACGCCTACCCGGCCACCGACGACTCCGGCGACGTGTACTTCGACGTCCGCTCCTGGCAGCGCTACGGGGAGCTGACGCATCAGTCGGTCGAGGATATGCAGGATGCCCCCGACGCCGAGCCGCGCGGCAAGCGCGACCCGCGCGACTTCGCCCTGTGGAAGGGCGATAAGCACGAGGACCCGACCACTGCGGCATGGGACTCTCCCTGGGGCAGGGGGCGGCCCGGCTGGCACCTGGAATGCTCGGCCATGTCCACCAAGTACCTCGGTTCCACCTTCGACATCCACGGCGGCGGGCTGGACCTGCGCTTTCCCCACCACGAGAACGAGCTGGCCCAGTCGGCCGCAGCCGGCGACGGGTTCGCCCGCTTCTGGCTGCACAACGGCATGGTCACCTACCAGGGCGAGAAGATGTCGAAGTCCATCGGCAACATCGTCACCCCCGAAGAGATGCATGCCGCCGCCCGACCAGTGGCGGTGCGCTACTACCTGGGCCAGGCCCACTACCGCTCCCAGCTGGACTACAGGCCGGGCTCGCTGCCCGAGGCTGAGGCCGCCGTCGAGCGCATCGAGAACTTCCTGGACCGGGCCGCGGCCGACTACGAATACACCGCCTCCGAGGTCATGCCCAATGACTTCGTGGATGCGATGAACGATGACCTCAATGTCCCGGCCGCGCTCGCTGTGCTCCACGAGACGGTCCGCACCGGCAATTCGGCCCTGGATACGGGCGACGACGACGCCGCGGCGCGCCACGCCGCAGCAGTGCAGCTGATGATCACCGTCCTGGGGCTTGAGGATCTTCGAGCCGCCGAGCCCGCCGGGGCGGCCGCCTCCGAGCACGCGCTCGCCGGCCTGGTCCAGCAGCAGCTGGACGCGCGCGCCGAGGCCAAGGCCGCAAAAGATTTTGACACCGCTGACGCGATCCGCAGCCGCCTGGCCGCCGTCGGCATCGAGGTGGAGGACACCCCGCAGGGTGCCACCTGGAGTCTCACCAAGGGAGGCGCCTGACCATGGCTCACGATTCTCGGCCCAAAACTGCCGCTGTGCGCAAAGAGCGCAAGGGCCCCACCAAGGGAAGCGGCGGCCAAGGAAAACGCAAACTTGCCGGCAAGGGCCCCACGCCCAAGGCGGAGGACCGCGTCTATCACAAGGCCCACCGGCAGAAGCAGCTGGCCCAGCGCTCCAAGACCAAGCGCGAGACCTCGGGCAGCCGATCCCGCGGTTCGGGCTACGGGGCCGACGACGTTGTGGCCGGCCGCAACGCGACCGTGGAGGCGCTGGCCGAACGCGTCCCCGCCGTCGAGCTGCTCATTGCCACCGACATCGACTCCGACGGGCGTGTCCGCGATGCCCTTCAGCACTGCGCCGAACAGAACGTGCGCGTCAAGGAGGTGACTCGCCGTCATCTTGATGCGGCGACCGGGGACGCGGTCCACCAAGGCGTGGCCCTGGTCCTTGAGCCCTATGAGTATGCCGAGGCGGTCGACCTGATCGAGCGGCTGCAGCAGCAGGCGAGCAAGGGCCACATAGCCCACGCCCCGCTGCTGATCGCCTGCGACTCCATCACCGATCCGCGGAATCTGGGAGCCATCCTGCGGGCCGCAGCGGCATTCGGCGCCGATGGGGTGATCATTCCGCAGCGTCGCAGCGCGGGCATCACCGCCTCGGTGTGGAAGACCTCCGCCGGAGCAGCGGCCCGCATCCCGGTCGCGCGGGCGAAGAACCTGACTCAGGCGCTGAAGGAGGCTCAGGGCAGCGGCTACTTCGTCGTCGGGCTCGACGGTGCCGGCGATACGAGCATCACCGGAACCGCCTTGGCCTCCGACCCACTGGTGATCGTCGTCGGGTCCGAAGGGCGTGGACTCTCCCGACTGGTCGCCGAAACCTGCGACACGATCGCCTCCATCCCCATCAGCGCCGAGACGGAATCGCTCAACGCCTCCATGGCGGTGGGGATCAGCCTCTATGAGATCGCGACCCTGCGGCAGGGGGCGCGTGCATGAACCGTATCCGCGGTGAAGAGCAGCCCGGGTTCGTGGAGATACTGCACAATTGGCTGCCCCACCAGCCGTGGTTTCCCAACCCGCGCGGGCGCATCAGGCTCACTCGGGTCGGCGGGCTGCGCCTGCCCACCCCTGCCGGTGACGCCGACACTGGTCTGTTCCTAGAGGTGCACATCTTTGATGTGGCCCAACCCGGAGCCGCTCAGGGCGATGACCCGGTGCTGATCTCGGTGCCGGTGACCCTGCGCAGCCGACCCTCCGCGCTGGCGGGAAAGAGCGCGTTCATCGGCAAACTCACCACCAAGGATGACGAGGAGCTCTGGGTCTACGACGGCGCCGGGGACCGGGCGTTCTTAGCCGCTTGGGTTGAGATGGCCCGGCGCCGGCAGGGCAGCCGCAACGGGCGATCCCGTGGTGAGGCGCTGGCCGGCTTTGCGCAGTGGGAGCCGTTCAACCTGCAGCTGAAGCGAGAGGTCATGGCTTCGCCGCTGCCGCATGCCACCCGGGTTCTGCTCACCCCGGAGGCTGTGGAGGACGGCGACTGGTCTCATCTGGTCGCTGTGGACATTCTGCGGCGACCTGCGGGCGAGCAGGATGCCGCCCTGGAGACGGTCAGGACGCTGACCGCTGCGCACTCCACCGCGATACCGCGCATGTTGGGCACCATCTCCGGAGCGTGGGAGGACCGTGGACGCAGCACGGCCGAATTCATCGAATGGCAGACTGGGGTGCTCGGCGTCGTTCGTGAAGCGGCAGCTGAGGCGCCCGACGCGCAGACCCTGGCGAGTTCGGCCCTGAAGACCGGGGAGGCTTTCAAGGTCGCAGCCGAGCAGCTGGGCCGAAGCCTGGGAACGTTCCATGCGGACCTGGCTGGATCCTTCGGCGCATATCCGCAGTCCCCGGAGCAGCTGAGGACGATGGCGACCAATGCTCAGCAGGCCTTGGCCGACCAGTGGGCTCAGGTGCGCGAAGAGTTCAATGAGGATGAGGCCGCTGATCTTGGCGACACCATCGAGCTGATGGGTATGCAGCTGCGCGAAGTGGATGAGCCGCTGCTTCTGCAGACCATCCATGGGGATCTGGGCCCCGGCCATTTCCACCAGTTCACCGACCAGCGGTGGGTGATCACCGAGGCCGGCGGCATGGTTCAGCACGCTCCCGGACTGCGTGATGTGGTGACCGTACTGATGTCGCTGGCAAATCTGGTGATGCAGGAGGCCAGCCAATCACCGCCCACAACCACCGCTGAGGGGGGCGCGCAGACCCAAGCTGCCCAGCCCACAGCCGACGACGCCGCAGCCCCAGCCCAACCTGCCACCGACTCCCCGATCTTCTTCGGCCCCTGGTACGAGGTGGTTACCGCTGCCTTCCTGGAGGGCTATCGGGCTTCCGAAGCAGATACGGCCGGGGTGGACTCGGTGTTCTTCCGAGCAGCCATGCTGACCGAGGCCCTAGACCTGTTCTTCCAGTGGGAGGGACGATGGGTCTTCCGCCCGTCCATGCTGTATCCGATGGAGAGTTAGTCAACGACTCCGGCTGGGTGCTACGGTGGACAGTCCAATTCCAAAGAGGGACGACGGTGCCGCAAGGGCCAGAGTTCATACGGAATTTACTTTCGGCGCCGGAAGGTGCTAAAGTTTTTATTCGCACCGGTTGGCTGTTGGGAGTTCTCCCGAAGCCCCGGGGCGGATCCGGATCAGATGATCCGAACCTCTGTCCCAATGGAACTGAGACACCTCGAATTGACACTCGAGAAACAGTTCCCCTAAGATAGAAAAGTTGCTCCGGAGCGATTCAGTGGTTTTCCGCTGATGGTGCCGGCAGCGCCCGCAGCTTGAGAACTCAATAGCGTACCAAGTTTATTGATACCAAATATTTAACAATTGGTAACCACAGAATGTGCACCCCCGTGTACATAAACTGTGGATTTGCCAGATCAACTATTCATTTATGGAGAGTTTGATCCTGGCTCAGGATGAACGCTGGCGGCGTGCTTAACACATG
>JBQCZP010000034.1:18061-25328 GCA_052089225.1 Nesterenkonia sp. | reverse complement strand
TTAAGCCCGGCGGGACACTGCTGGTGCAGGACCGCACCATGGCCGACGTCATGGTGCCGGCCTCCGCCCAACATCTGCGCGGCTGGTCCTTCGAACTCTTCCCAAGACTCGTGGATGTCGAAGCCGCTCGGCGGCCCGGGAGCAACGAATCCATGGACGCCTGGCTCCGCGAGGCCGGCCTGGCCGTCGTGGGACACCACCGGCTGCCCGAGCGGCGCCGGACCTACGCGAGCCTGCAGGAACTGAACACCGACCTCCGTGCCCGCACCGGCCGGTCCATCCTGCACGAACTCACCGACGGAGAGCTCTGCCGGCTGGCTGACGAGATCTGCGAGAGGGTGGCCGACACCGTCAGCGACGGCGAGCCGATCCACGAGATCGACCACTGGACCGTGTGGCAAGCGCAGAAGGACAACGAAGAAGCCTCGGCATGATCTGGTCCACCGCCGGACGGGACGCGGAGAGGCGCCGCAAGCCGCTCGTGCTCCGGAATGCCGGCCGTCGTCGTGGCGATCCCCACTCCCACAGCGGCTTCGAGTCTGGCTCAGCTACCTACCACCGATGGCTAGTACTGCCAGGGCCGCGCAGACGAGCCCAGCGATCCTGGTCCTACTTGGCCGCTCACCGAGCAGGACCATGGCTAGGAGGATGGGCACCGCCGGGTATAGCCCGATGACCACTCCAGCTACGCTCAGACCTGTCAGGTGGGTGGCCCGATGAAAGGCAACCATGGCTGTCGCTGTCAGTGCGCCCGCCAACATGACGGCCACGACGTCTCGCCGAGGGGCGTGCGATCGAGACGGGGTCCGCACCGGCAGCAATAACA
Source organism: Nesterenkonia sp. (assembly GCA_052089225.1). Lineage (GTDB taxonomy): Bacteria > Actinomycetota > Actinomycetes > Actinomycetales > Micrococcaceae > Nesterenkonia. The sequence goes on along the minus strand of JBQCZP010000034.1, from coordinate 24,502 downwards.
GTGTGGCGACGAGGAACGAGACCCACAGCAATGAGATCATCTGGCCCTCGGGAAACCTACTGACGCCGACGAGTTCGACGGCGAATCCTGCGCCGGCCAGCAGCGGCAAGCCGGTACTCCTCAGTGGGCCTACGGGAGCGGTATCGTTCGTGCGCGCTCGTCGGCGAACCGGCGATGGAAGCGTCGAAGAACGAGCTGCATCATGTGACCTGGTTACCAGGGCGATCGCGCCCACGGCCGCAGCGATGCCGGCACCAGTGAGCAGGTCGGCGTTCTCCCCGAGTGCCAGCAGTCCCACCGCTGCTGGGATGATCATGGCCGTGGTGGTCGATAGCGGGATCGCCACTGAGATCTGTCCGTCCTCCAGGCTCCGATAGAGCATCGCGGACCCCAATGCTGCACCCGCACCAGCAAGCACGGCCCAGGTCGCGGTCCCAGGCTCACCATCGGGACGGGTCACTGCAGTTATTGCACCGGTCACCAACGCGGCGCTCGCCAGAGTCCAACGAGCCACCACAATGCCGGGGACGCGCGAAGACACCGACGCGTTGAGGAACTGCGCGACACCGAAGACGACGGCCGCGAAGACCGCCAAAGCCGTTCCCATACCCATGCTTCGATACTGAAACCGATTTTTGTTGCTGTCTACGTCCGGTTTTCGCTCGAAATCGTGCACAATAGGTGCATGATCGATTCACGGCTCCAGCTGCTGCGTGCCGTCGCCGAACATGGCACCGTGACCGGGGCGGCCGAGGCGATGTACCGCAGCCCCTCCGGGGTTTCCCGACAGTTGCGCGAGCTGGGTAACGAGCTGGGGGTGTCGCTGTTTGTGCGCGTGGGGCGGCGCATCGAACTGACCGAGACCGGGCGCACGCTGGTGAGCCACGCACACGTGCTGGCTGAACAAGCTGAGAGGGCCACGGCTGCTCTGCAAGAGACAACCGGCGAGGTCTCCGGGCACGTGGTGGTGGCCGGACACATCAGTGCAGTCGGATCCCTCATAGCACCGACCGTGCGTCGGCTGCGGTCGCTTCATCCCCGGTTATCGGTCACGGCCGAGGAGCGGCAACCGCGCGAGGCATTATCTGGTTTGCTCGGCGCGACGGCGGATCTGGTGGTGATGCCGCTCGGTGCAGATACCCCAGCGGTCACCGACCCTCGCTTTTCGGTGCTCGCCGTTGGCGTTGAGCCCATCGACCTACTCGTGCCCGAGGACCACTGGTTGGCCGACTCGAATGGCATGGGACTGACTCAGGCGGCGTCCGAGGATTGGATTCTCGGAAGTCGCGGACACGACTCACGCGAGGAAACTTTGACCGCCTGCCACCAGGCAGGGTTTACTCCACAACCAGTCCATTTCGCCCAAGACTGGACGGCGGTGGCCGCCCTGGTAGGGGCTGGGCTCGGTGTCGCGCTGGTACCGCGCTCGGTTTCGACCCAGCGATACCCCGCCACCACGAGAATTACATTGGGCGGGAACAACCCACCACGGCGACACATCGTCGCCTGCACACGCTCAGGCGCAGAAACCAAGACCGGACTGGACGCCGTCCTTGGTCAACTACGTGACTTGGCCCGCACGTGGAACAGCGCGTGAGAACACCCCTTCCCACCCAATGTCCGTGCTGCGTGTCAGTCGATTCTGCAGCGTGCCTGACAGCGTCCTTGATTCCGCCCTGCCGAGTCACTGAGCCCGAGCAGCACGAACAATGTGGATCACATTTTGATAACGTTCTGAACTAATCAGATCGAAAATGCGCGTGCCTCTGCTGCATCCGCGGCACATGGACCACTGCGGGGCTTAGGATTTCTCAGCAAAGGCGCATCTGCACCTCATGCGGCGGTCATCTGTGAAGTTTTTGGGGTGACCCCGGTTGATTCCCATGGTGGCCTCACTAGTCTGGAGGTAATGAACAGCGCTGAGAACGGCCCTGCCCAAGATCGCCCCGACCCCCCACACAGTGAGCGGACGGATGAGCTGATCATCCTACGACCGCCCACAGTCGCCGACGGCGCCGACCTGTGGCGACTGGCCCACGGCACCGGTGTCCTGGACACCAACACCCCTTATGCCTACCTGCTGTGGGCACGAGACTTTGCCGCCAACAGCGTCATTGCAGAAGTGGAGGGCGAACCTGCAGGGTTCATCTCCGGATTTCTCAAGCCGAGCGATCCCACCACGATCTTCATCTGGCAGGTGGCGGTGGACTCGACGTTCCGTGGCCGTGGACTGGCGAAGAAGATGCTCTTCGAGCTGGCAGAGCGCTCCGGCGCCGCCCGGCTGGAAACCACCATCACCGCCGATAATGATGCCTCGATCGCCCTGTTCACGGCTCTGGCTCGCCAGCACGAGACAGAACTGGTGAAGCGTTCGCTGTTCACTGAAGATCTTTTCCCCGCACCTTCTGAGTCCGGTGAGACTCATGCGGCCGAAGATCTGTATGTGGTTGAGCCACTAAAATTCTGAACGACACCCGATTCGACCATCCACCTAGGTACTAGAGGACTGAGATACCCCCATGGCTACTGACATTTACGAGGCACGCGAATCCCAGGTTCGCAATTACTCCATCAACTGGCCGGCCACCTTCGAGAAGGCCTCCGGCAGCTACCAGATCACCGAGGACGGCACGCGTTTCCTGGACTTCTTCGCTGGAGCCGGGGCCCTGAACTATGGACACAACCACCCCGAGCTGCGCGACATTCTGGTCGATTACGTGGCCAACGACGGCGTGACCCACTCCATGGACATGAAGACCCCGCCCAAGCGTCGCTTTCTGGAGACCTTCGAGCGGGTCATCCTGGAACCGCGCAACCTGGACTATAAGATCATGTTCCCCGGACCGACCGGCACCAACACGGTTGAGGCCGCACTGAAGCTGGCCCGTAAGGTCACCGGCCGCCAGCACATCCTGAGCTTCACCAACGCGTTCCACGGCATGACCCTGGGCGCACTCAGTGTCACCGGCAACTCCATGAAGCGCCGCGGCGCAGGCATTCCGCTGACCAACTCGTCGAAGATCCCCTACGACGACTACTTCGACGGCGACATCCCGGACTTCATTTGGCTGGAGCGGGTCCTGGAGGACTCCGGCTCCGGGGTGGATAAGCCTGCGGCAGTGATCGTGGAGACCGTCCAGGGGGAAGGCGGCCTCAACGCCGCGCGCGTCGAATGGCTCAGGTCGCTGGCCGACCTGCTGCGTCGGCACAAGATCCTGCTGATCGTCGACGACGTCCAGGCCGGCTGCGGGCGCACCGGCAAGTTCTTCTCCTTCGAGGAGGCAGGCATCTACCCGGACATCGTCTGCGTCTCGAAGTCCATCTCCGGCTACGGCCTGGCCATGGCGCTGACCCTGTTCAAGTCCGAATTGGACGTCTGGGAGCCGGGCGAGCACAACGGCACCTTCCGCGGCAATAATCTGGGTTTCCTCACCGGCGCCCGCGCTCTGGAGCTGTTCTGGTCCGATGATTCCTTCGAGAAGGAGCTGGCCGCAAAGATCGAGCAGCTGCGCGAAGGTCTGACGAAGATCACCGAGCATGTGAAGGGCTCCGACATTCGCGGCCGCGGCTTCCTCACCGGCGTCGTCTTCCCAGATCCTGATACGGCAGGCAAGGTCGCTGCCGAAGCCTATAAGCGCAACATGCTGGTGGAGACCTCCGGGCCTCAGGATGAGGTCGTCAAGCTCATGCCGCCGCTGACCATTGCGGAGGAGGACCTGCAGAAGGGCCTGGCTATTCTGGAGGAGTCCGTTCTGGCCGCCACCGGCCAGATGGGTGAGGCCAGCCGCCTGCGCCCACCCCACTGAGCCTGCCGAAGGCACCGCCGAGGTGCTGCGACGCTGAAGCCCTCAGCGTGACAAGATAATCTCGGAACGCATGCTCAGCGCCTGCGAACCACCGTTCACGGCAGAGCTGCTGACTCGGCGTGGGGCTGTCGCCCGCCGTGTCAGCAGCTCTACTACTGGCCAGGAAAGAGGAAAGCCCCATGTACACTCTGCACATCGATGACCTCAACGGCTCCGACCGCGACATCGACACTCCCAATTGGCGCTCCCGCCGCATGGTCCTGGGCAAGGAGAAGGTCGGCTTCTCCCTGCACGAGACCACCCTGCGCACCGGCACCACCAACGACTTCTGGTACGCCAACCACATCGAAGCGGTCTACTGCGTCGGCGGCAAAGGCACTCTGACCGATCTGGAGACCAACGAGCAGTACCCGATCACCGACGGGTTCCTCTACCTGCTCAACGGCCATGAGAAGCACCGCGTAGAGGTGGAGGAGGAGATGCGCATGGTCTGCGTCTTCAACCCGCCGGTCACCGGTCGGGAGGTCCACGACGAGAACGGGGTCTACCCGCTGATCATCGAGGACGACGACGCGTAGGCATCGCAGACTGAAACGACTCAGGCGCTGAGCGCCAGTCCGCTACGAGGTCCGGACCCCGACGGGGCCCGGACCTCGTTGTACACTGGCGTGCGTGTCACGACTGGGGCCGGCCATCACGCCGGCAATCGCGCTGTGGGGACGGATCAGAACCCTCGTTGGTCGGGTGGCCGGCTCCTCGCCTCCCCGGACGGCGCTGATTATTTTCGCGGTGGTCATCGCTGGATTCACTGCACTGCTGATGATGCCCTGGGCCAGCGCATCCAATCGCGCGGCACCGTTCCATGACGCGCTGTTCGTCGCCACCTCAGCGGTCTCTGTCACCGGCCTGACCCCGGTCAACACGGCCGAGCACTGGTCGTTGGCCGGACAGATCGTCATTCTGGCCGGCATCCAAATCGGCGGGCTGGGCATTCTGACCCTGGCATCGCTGGTTGCCGTCTCTGTCACCCGTCATCTGGGACTGCGCACCCGGATGGTCGCGCAGGAAGGAATAGCTTCCGGGCCGCTTGGCGAAGTCGGTTCGCTGATCCGAACTGTGATCATCTGCTCGGTGGTGATCGAAGCTGCCCTGGCCGCAGTGCTCATTCCCCGACTGATGATGCTTGAGGACAGTCCTGGTGCGGCGGCCTGGCACGGCCTGTTCTACGCCATCAGCTCCTTCAACAATGCCGGGTTCCTCATCCACCCGGAGGGCTTGGCTGAATTCGGTCACGACCCGGTTGTCCTCTGGGCACTGATGATCGGGGTGGCCCTGGGAAGCTTGGGCTTCCCGGTGCTTCTGCTGCTTTGGCGCGCTCGGTGGCACATCAAGACGTGGACCCTGCACACCAAACTGACCGTGGAGGTCACCATTGCGCTCATGGTCCTTGGGGCTCTCGCCTATGGCCTGCTGGAGTGGAGCCACGCTGACACCCTGGGCAGGATGTCCATAGGGGAGAAGCTGCAGAAGTCGCTGTTCGCCTCGGTTATGATGCGTTCGGGGGGCTTCAGCGTGGTCGACAATGCCATGGAGCACTCGGAAACCATGCTGATCACCAGCGCGCTCATGTTCGTCGGCGGCGGCTCCGCTTCCACGGCCGGAGGCATCAAGGTGACCACATTTGCGGTCATCTTCCTGGCGTTCCTGGCCGAGGCGCGCGGCCACCAGGATTCTTCTGCCCACCGGCGCACCATTCCTCCGCAGGCGGTGCGCGTGGCGGTTTCGGTGGTCGCATTGGCCGCAACATTCATCCTGATCTCGACGCTGAGCCTGATGCTCCTCACCGGTGAGGGTGTGGAACGCGCACTTTTCGAATCTATCTCTGCCTTCGCCACCTGCGGTCTGAGCGCCGGACTCACTGAGGAGCTGCCACCCTCCGGGCTCTACGTACTCAGTGCCCTGATGTTCGCCGGGCGTGTGGGCATTATGACCTTCGCCGCTGCCCTGACGCTGCGGCAAAGCCACACCAGATACCGCTACCCTGAAGGCCGGCCGATCATCGGCTGAGACTCCCCGACCTGAGGATCCCTATGGCTAAGAACAGTTCCCACAATAGGCCGGTGCTCGTAGTGGGCATGGGCCGCTTCGGCATCGCCCTGGCAGAACAGCTGGTCACCCAGAACAAGGAGGTGCTGACGGTCGATCGCGACCGAACACTGGTGCAGAAGTACGCCGATGCTTTCACCCACACCATCGAGGCCGATGCCACAGACATCGACGCGCTGCGCCAGCTGGGAGCCGAGGAGTTCGCCTCCGCTGTGGTCGGTGTGGGGACCTCCATCGAATCCAGCGTCCTCATTGCCGCCAATCTGGTGGATCTGGGGGTCAGCCAGGTCTGGGCCAAGGCCATCAACCCCACCCACGGCAAGATCCTGACGCGTATCGGGTGCCACCATGTGATCTACCCCGAGCACGACGCCGGCGTTCGGGCCGCACACCTGGTCTCTGGGCAGATGATGGACTTCATCAAGTTCGACGATGACTTCGCCATCGTCAAAATGCGACCACCCAAGGCGCTGCAGGGCAAGACCATCGACCAGTCGCAGCCGCGCAAGCACCACAAGGTGAACATCGT
>JBQCZP010000034.1:0-17961 GCA_052089225.1 Nesterenkonia sp. | reverse complement strand
CTGACCCTGCTTGCCGGGGTTATCATCACACTGCTCATCATCGCGGCGAACGGCTACTTCGTAGCCCAGGAGTTCGCCTACATGTCGGTCGACCGCAATCGGCTGCGCGCTGAGGCCGGCACCGGCGACAAGGCCGCCGCCCGAGCGCTGAAGGTCACCGAGCGTACCTCCTACATGCTCTCCGGGGCGCAGCTGGGCATCACCATCACCGGCCTGCTGGTCGGCTACGTGGCCGAACCGATGATCGGCCGGTCCCTCGGGGTGCTCTTCGACGCCGCCGGCGTCCCTGCTGCGCTGAGCATCGCAGTGGGCACCGGGCTGGCCCTGGGGGCGGCAACCGTGGTGCAGATGATCTTCGGCGAGCTGTTCCCGAAGAACTACGCCATCGCCAATCCCGGCCCGCTGGCCAAGGGCCTGGCCATCTCCACCCGGATCTACCTGGCCGCCTTCGGCTGGCTGATCAGCGTCTTCGACGTCGCCGCCAATGCGCTGCTGCGACTGATACGGGTCGAGCCGGTGCACGACGTCGACTCCAACGCCACCGCTGAGGATCTGGAGCACATCGTCTCCTCCTCCCGCGAGGTGGGTGAACTACCGGAAGAGCTCTACCTGGCTCTGGACCGGGTGCTGGACTTCCCCGAGCACGACGTCGAACATGCCATGGTGCCGCGCTCCCGCGCCGACACTGTCCAACCGCGCACCACCGTGGCTGAGGTGCGCAGGCTGATGTCGGTGGAGCACACTCGCTATCCGGTGATCGACGAGCAGGACCACCCCATCGGCGTGGTGCACATGATCGACCTGCTCACCGCTGACCTTCCTGAGGACGCCGAAGTCACAGAACTGATGCGCAGCCCGGTCATCGTCCCCACGGTGATGCCGCTTCCGGTCGCAGTGCGGAAGCTGCGGGAGGCCAAGTCCCTCATGGCCTGCGTGATCGATGAGTACGGCGGCTTTGCGGGTCTGGTGACGGTGGAGGACCTGGCCGAGGAGATCCTCGGTGAGATCACCGACGAGCACGATGAGCTTCAGACCGAAGACATCGTCGCCACCAGTGACCAGCAGTGGGAGGCCGACGCGGACGCGCACCTGGACGAACTCGAGCGGCGACTGGGATTCCAGGTTCCGGAGGGAGACTACGAAACCATCTCGGGTCTGCTGATGGCCCACGTCGGTGGCCTGGTCTCCGCCGGACAGACGGTCAGCATCGAGCTGGCCCCAGAGCCCGCAGACTACGTTGAGGACAATCCGGTGGTGCGCACACTGCAGGTGCGGGTCGACACTGTGGGCGACCATGTGCCGCAGCAGGTCACCATCTCACTGAGCCAGCAGCCCACCGCCCAGAGCGAGGAGTCCCCATGAGCCCGGTGGCCACTGTCGCGATCACCATAGGCCTGATCATCCTCTCGGCCTTCTTCGTGATCATTGAGTTCTCGCTGCTGGCCGCCCGGCGTCATCGGCTGGAGGAGACCGCTGAGTCCAGCGCCTCCTCGCGCGCGGCACTGCGCAGCCTCAACGAGCTCACTATGATGCTGGCCGGTGCTCAGCTGGGCATCACCGCCTGCACTTTCGCGCTGGGCGCAGTCACCAAACCTGCGGTGCACTACGCGTTGACGCCGCTGTTCGTCGACGTCGGCCTGGCCCCCTGGGTCGCCGACGCCGTCGCGTTCGCACTGGCCCTGGTGGCGGTCACCTTCCTGCACCTGGTCGTCGGTGAGATGACCCCGAAGTCCTGGGCCATCGCCCACCCGGAGCTGGCCGCGCGCACCATTGCCGTACCGGCCCGGGCGTTCACGCGCCTCTTCCGCCCCCTGCTGAGCTGGATCAACAATATGGCAAGTCGGCTGGTGGCCGCCACCGGCATCGAACCGGTCGAACGCGCCGCGGCGGCCGGATACGACTCCACCACCATTCGGCGCCTGGTCGAAGACTCTACGGAGGCGGGGGTCCTCGACGAGGTCTCCGGCGCACAGATCTCTCGAATCATCGGGCTGGAGAACCTGACCGTCGACGACGTCATCGCCACCCATACCGCCGCCCCCACCAGTGTGCCGAGCTCCGCGACTGCCGCAGACATTCAGCGCGCCGCCGAAACCAGCGGACACCTGCGGATCCTCATCGATCCCGAGACCGCCGGTCAGCCGATGCTGGTCCACGTGCGCGACACCCTGGGCGTCGACGCTGAGCATCCGGCACATCACCTGGCCCGCCCCGCCCTGGAGATCCCGGCCGGAGCGTCGGTCTACGCGGCCTTCCAGCAGATGCGCGACAGCGGCAAACAGCTGGCCGTGGTGCGCCGCGGGCACACGTTCCTGGGCGTGCTCACCTGGGCCGATGTGCTCAAGCAGATCTGGCCGGTGGTGGAGGAGCAGCTCACCGACACCTCCCAGTTTCCGGTCACGCGCAGGGGCTGATGTGGCGTAGGCTCGGCAGTGTGATCAGCAGCTCGTCCCGCACAGCACCTCCCACCGCTGTGGTCTGGGACCCGAAGCTGCTGGGGTACAAGTTCACCGACGATCACCCCATGAGTCCGGTGCGCCTGGAGCTCACCGAGCGGCTCTGTCGCGAGCTGGGCGTCCTGGGCGCGCCCAACGTGTCGCTGGCCGCGCCCGAGGTCGCCGATGACCAGGCGCTGAGCGCGGTCCATGACGCTGACTACATCACCGCCGTCCGTGCCGCCTCCGATCACGGCATCTCCTCTGAGGCGCACGGGCTGGGCACCGAGGACAACCCGCTATTCGCCGATATGCACCTCTCAGCCGCGCGCATCGCCGGGGGCTCCCTGCAGCTCGCTGAGGCGCTGCGCACCGGTCAGGCTGTGCGGGGGGTGAACTTCGCCGGCGGCATGCATCATGCTGCCCGCACCCGAGCCAGCGGGTTCTGCATCTACAACGACGTCGCACTGGCCATCCAGCACCTGCTCGACCACGGAGCCCGCCGGGTGCTCTATGTCGACGTCGACGCCCACCACGGTGACGGCACACAGAACATCTTCTACACCGACCCTCGGGTCATGACAGTGTCGCTGCATCAGACGGGGGCCACCCTCTTCCCCGGCAGCGGCTACCCCAACGAGATCGGCGAGGGCGAGGCCGAGGGGACCGCCGTCAATCTCGCCGTGCCGGCCGGCACCGGCGACGCCGGTTTTCTGCGCGCCTTCCACGCCGTGGTGCCGCAGCTGGTGGCGGCCTTCGCACCAGAGGTGATCGTCTCCCAGCACGGCTGCGATTCCCACCTCAACGATCCGCTGAGCGACCTGCGGCTCAGCGTGGAGGGACAGCGGCAGCTGGCGCTCGACGTCGCGTTATTAGCCGATGAGCACTGCGAGGGGCGTTGGATCGCCACCGGCGGCGGTGGGTACTCCGTCTACGACGTCGTCCCGCGTTCCTGGAGCCACCTCACCGCTGTCGCCGCCGGGGCCCCGATCCCGCTGCGGACGCCGACGCCCGGAGCCTGGCTGGACTACGTGAAGAACACCTACGGGGTGGACGCGCCGGCCCGGATGCACGACGACGCCGAACTCTGGTGGCGGTCCTGGGAACTGGGGTTCGACCCGGAGGACGCCATCGACCGGTCCGTCGTCCAAACCCGCAAGGAGATCTTCCCCCTGTGGGGCCTGGACCCGTGGTTCGACTGATCACCTCAGTTCGCCGTGATGGCGCCGAATCGGTAGACTTTCTTGAGACCTTTTTGGCCTACGGGGCACAAATGGGCCCCATCTCACCTACGTTAGGACTGTTCACCCTATGGGATCAGTGATCAAAAAGCGCCGTAAGCGCATGTCAAAGAAGAAGCACCGCAAACGTCTGAGGAAGACTCGCCACCAGCGGCGCAACAAATAGTAAGCACGCCTTACACGTTCAGTGGGCCCCGGTGATTGCACCGGGGCCCTTCTGTGTTGCGGAGGAGACGATGAGCCACCACGTTGACGTCGAAGTCCTGGTCAAACCCGACTGCCACCTGTGCACCCAAGCGCTGAGCGTCACTGCGCAGGCGTGCGCAGAGCAGGGTCTGGACTACCGGACCACAGACATCACCGACGACGACGCCTTGGCCGCCCAGTTCGCCGAAGAGATTCCGGTGCTGCGCATCAACGGGGCAGTGCGCGACTTCTGGATGTTCGACCCCACCCGGCTGCGCCGCCTGCTGAATGAGGCCGTCGACGCCGCCTGATTCGGCAGGCCGTCGGCTCCTTTTTCTGCTCAGTGGCCGATTCTGCCGCTATATCGGCGCCACTGCGCACGTTGCAGCGGCAGAATCGGCCACTGAGCCGGGCGGGGCGGCACTCAGCCGCGCAGCTGTTCGGTGATCTCCGCCGCCCGGGCTGCGCTGGCCCTGACTCCGGCGGCGATTGCCTCGTCCATCCGGTGGGCGTCGAAGGTCTCCGTGGCCCGCTGTGTGGTCCCATTGGGGCTGGACACATTCGCCCGCAGCTGCGACGCGTCAGCGGTGCCGCGGTTGGACACCAGCATCTTCCCCGCCCCGGCGATGGTTTGGGCCGCCAAATCGGCGGCCAGCTGCGGCTCCAGCCCAAGCTCCACTCCGGCGGCGGCCATGTGCTCGGCTAAGTAGAACACGTAGGCGGGACCCGATCCGGCCACCCCGGTGAGCCCAGCAATCTGTTCCTCGTCCAGCACATGCACCGCACCAGAGCTGCCCAGCAGCTCAGCGACCATCTCAGTCTGCGCCTGGCTCACATGGGTTCCCGCAGCCAGCCCGACCACACCGGCGCCCACCGACAGCGGCGTGTTCGGCATGGAACGCACCACCGGCTGCCCTGGCCGCAGTGCCGACTCCATCATCTCCAGGGTGACTGCAGCCGCTACCGAGACGACGACGGCCTCAGGCTTCAGGGCATCTCTGATCTGCTGGCAGACGCCCACGATCTGATGGGGCTTTACCCCCAGCAGCACGACGTCGGCCTCAGCCACGGCCACAGCGTTGACGGCGTCGTCGTCCTCTTCGGCCAGCACGCGCACCCCGAACTGATCTGAGCGCTGCTGCGCCGAGGCCGCAGAGCGGGAGGTCGCCACCACGTCCTCAGGCGCCACTGCCCCGCCCAGAAGCCCGGCCAGGATGGCGCCGTTCATCGATCCCAGCCCCACCATCGCGATCTTGGTCATCAGCTCTGCTCCCGTTCTAAGTGTCTGCGGGCGAAGGTCAGCGATTCGGCCAGCATGTCTTCACGTTCGCCGACTCTGCGTGCGGTGCGGGTGGAGACCTCCACGGCGACGACGCCGTCGAACCCGTTGCCGCCGAAGTCCGGCTGCGCGATCAGCTGCATCGTCTCCACCACTCGTTGATTGCCGTATCCGGGCACCAGGTGATCGTCTTTGAACCCGTTGGACCAGCCGTCGGTCAGGTGCAGGTGCCGCAGCCGCGAGCCCAGTGCCCGCACCGACTCGTAGGAGTCGTCCTCCGCCGTCGCCGCATGCGAAAAGTCCCAGGTGACGTGCGGATACGGCTGATCCACCGGGTTCCAGTGCGGTAGGTACATCGCCGCCTCACGCCCGCCGGCCCGCCATGGGTACATATTCTCCACGCAGATCATCACCCCGGTGCGCTCCTCAATCTGGGCGATCCCCTCAGCGAAGCCGGATGCGTAGGTGCCCTGCCAGCGAAACGGCGGGTGGGCGACGACGACGCCGCAGCCGACCCGCTGTGCCAGCTGCGCAGACTTGTGCAGCTTGTCCCACGCTGAGCCCCAGACCTGTTGAGTCAGCAGCAGAGTGGGGGCATGAATGGCCACCACAGGCATCCCGAACCGCCAGGCGTGCTCGTTGAGCACCGCCGCCTGCTGCGTCTCGCTGCGGTGGGTGACCATGATCTCCACCCCGTCATAGCCGAGGTCCTCCGCCATGGAGAACGTCTCCGCCACCCCCATCGGGTACACCGAGGAGGAGGAGAGACTCACCGGGATCCGGCCCCGCTCGGGATTCCGCTGCTCAGCAGTGCGTTGGCTAACCACGGGCATGCTCCACAGTGATCTGGCGGACGTCCTTATGGACCGGGCGACGCAGTTCCCGGTTGAGGTCCACGTGCCCCACCGCTGGGGCGTGGGGGACCTCAATGGTGCTGTCTCGGTCCAGGGTGTCCAGACGCCGCAGGATCAGTCCTTCGCGCAGCGCCCAGGGGCAGATCGAAAGCTGCTCGATGCCGAAGACCTTCATCGCTGATTCGGCGACGATGGACCCGGCCAGCACCTGGGAGGAGCGCGTGTCCGAGACCCCGGGCAGCTCGGCACGCTCTGCCGCACTCATCGACCCCAGCTGCTTGACCAGGGGTTTGAGGTCTTTGGCCGCCAGTCCGCGCCAGACGTAGGGACCGGCTGCTGAGGGCGCAGCGCCGGTGATCCGGGCCAGGGACCGGAAGGTCTTCGAGGTGGCAGTGACCTCGAACTGGCCGTTCAGCTGCGGAAACTCACGGCGGTGGGCCTCCAGCTCCTCGCGCACATGGTGCTTCAGCGCCTTGATCTGCGGTTTGGACGGCGGGTCGTCGTCGCCGAACCACTCGTGGGTCAGTCGGCCTGCGCCCAGCGGCACCGACAGTGCGGTGGTGGGCAGCTCGTCCTTGCCGTAGGCGATCTCCAGGCTGCCGCCGCCGATGTCGAAGTTCAGGATGTGCCCCGCGCTCCAGCCGCGCCAGCGGCGGACTGCGAAGAAGGTCATCGCTGACTCCTGGGACCCGGCCAGTTCGGTGAGGTCCACATCGGTCTCCGCCTGGACCCGGCCGAGGACCTCCGGGCCGTTGGCAGATTCGCGGATCGCGCTGGTGCAGAAGCTCAGCATGTCTTCAGCCCGATGCCGGGCGGCGAACCGCACCGCTTCACCGATGAACTCGATGAGCTGATTCTGGCCCTCGTCGGTGATCGCTCCGTCGTCGTCGAGGTGGTTCACCAACGACAGGGGCCGCTTATGTGCGGCGAAGGCCGTGGGCATCGCGCCGATGTGCGCGTCCACCAGCAGCAGGTGCACTGTGTTGGACCCGATGTCCAGCACGCCCAGACGCATGATGTCCCCTAAAGTTCCGCTGGGTCAGGATTTCGCGGCAGTGCGCCGGGCACTGCTCGACTTCTTCTGAGCCGGCCTCTTCTTCGCCGGTCCCTTCGTGGCCGGCCCCTGGGCGCGCTTCTCAGCCAACAGGCTGAAGGCCTGCTCCTTGGTCAGCTGCTCCAAAGAGACGCTGTTGGGCACGGTCACGTTGGTCTCACCGTCGGTGACGTAGGCGCCGAACCGGCCATCCTTGACCACCACGGACTTCTCTGTGGTGGGGTCCTCGCCGAACTCGGCCAACGGCGGTTTCGCCGTGCCTCGGCCGCGCTGCTTCGGCTGGGCGTAGATCTTCTTCGCCTCATCCAGGGTGACGGTGAACAGCTGCTCCTCCGACTCCAGGGACCGCGAATCGCTGCCCTTCTTCAGGTAGGGGCCGAAGCGCCCGTTCTGCACAGTGATCTCCGTGCCCTCGTCCTCGCCCAGCACACGAGGAAGCGAGAGCAGCTTCAGCGCGTCGTCGATGGTGACCGTCTCCAGGGTCATCGACTTCAGCAGCGAGCCGGTGCGCGGCTTCTGCCGCTGCGGCTTCTTCTTGGGCTTGGGGTTGCCGTTCTTGTAGTACTCAGTGGGCTGGGAGTCCATATGTGCCTGGATCTCCTCCTCAGTCATCTCTGGGATGACCTCGGTGACATAGGGCCCGTACCGGCCGTCCTTGACGACCACATCCCGGCCGGTCTGCGGATCAGTGCCGAGCACGCGTCCGGAGAGCTGGGCCTGCTCGAACAGCTCCTCGCCCTTGGCCTTGGTGAGCTCATCGGGGGCCAGATCCACAGGGATGTTCGCCCGCAGCGGGGTGCCTTCGGGATTGTCCGGATCGGGGCGCTCCAGGTACGGGCCGTAGCGGCCGACGCGGACGTCGACGCCCTCAGCCACCGTCAGGGTGTTGATCGCCCGGGCATCGATCTCGCCAAGATTGTCGACGACGGCCTTGAGCCCCTCGGCCCCGGATTCGGCCCCGAAGTAGAAGCCCTGCAGCCAGGCTTCGCGCTCGATCCGGCCGCGGGAGATCTGATCGAGGTCGTCCTCCAGCCGCGCGGTGAAGTCATAGTCGACGTACTGGCCGAAGTGCTCCTCCAGCAGTCGGATGACGCTGAACGCTGTCCAGGAGGGCACCAGCGCTGAGCCGCGCTTGGTGACGTAGCCGCGGTCCATGATAACCGAGATGGTCGGGGCGAAGGTGGAGGGTCGGCCGATCTCGCGCTTCTCCAGCTCGGCGACGATGGTGGCTTCGGTGAACCGCGCCGGCGGGGTCGTCTCGTGGCCCTTGGCCACGATCTCCGAGCCGGTGATGCTCTCGCCCTCCTGAAGCTTGGGCAGCCGCTTGTCCTTGGCGGCGTCGTCGGGCTTCTTCTCGCTGTCATCGGAGACCTCCTCGTAGGCCGAGAGGAACCCGTTGAAGGTGATGACCGTTCCGGAGGCTCCGAAGGTCGCCGTCCGGCCGTCGTCTGCGGTGCCGGTGAAGCGCACGCTGGCGGTGAAGCCCTTGGCATCAGCCATCTGGGAGGCCACAGTGCGCTTCCAGATCAGCTCGTAGAGTTTGAACTCCTCTGCGGAGAGCTCGGACCTCACCTGCTTGGGCGTGCGGAAGGAGTCGCCGGCGGGGCGGATGGCCTCGTGGGCCTCCTGCGCGGTCTCGCTGCGGCGGGAGTAGAACCTCGGCTTCTCCGGAACTGAGGGGGCGCCGTAGAGCTCAGTGGCCTGTCTGCGGGCAGCGTTGAGGGCCTGGGACGACAGCGTGGTCGAGTCGGTCCGCATATAGGTGATGTAGCCGTTCTCATACAGCCGCTGGGCCACCTGCATGGTGACCCGGGAGGAGAAGCGCAGCCGGCGGGCGGCGTCCTGCTGGAGTGTGGAGGTGATGAACGGCGGCTGCGGTCGCCTCGAGTAGGGCTTCTCCTCCACCGAATCCACGCTGAACGGCGCGTCGGTGAGGCTTTCGGCCAACGATTCGGCGTCCTCGGCGCCCAGCACCGTGACGTCGCGACGGTTCTGCTTCAGCTCTCCGCGGTCGCCGAAGTCGCTGCCGGCCGCGATGCGATCACCGTTGACCGCGTGCAGCTTGGCGGTGAAGGTCTCCTCGGCCGCGGTGACGAACTGCCCGCTGAGGTCCCAGTAGGAGGCGGAGACGAAGGCCATGCGTTCGCGCTCGCGCTCGACCACCATGCGGGTGGCAACCGACTGGACACGGCCGGCGGAGAGGCCCTTGCCGACCTTGCGCCAGAGCACCGGTGATATCTCGTAGCCGTAGAGCCGGTCCAGGATCCGGCGCGTCTCCTGGGCATCGACCAAGTCCGTGTCGATCTCCCGGGGGTTCTCCATGGCACGCTGGATGGCCTCTTTGGTGATCTCGGTGAAGCTCAGTCGGTAGGTGGGCACCTTGGGTTTGAGCACTTCGAAGAGGTGCCAGGCGATGGCCTCACCCTCGCGGTCGGCGTCAGTGGCGAGATAGAGCTCTTCGGCGTCCTTGAGCAGCTTCTTCAGCTCACGGACCTTGGACTTCTTGGAGTCGGAGATGACGTAGTACGGCTCGAATCCGCTGTCCGGGTCGACGGCGAATTTGCCGAACGGACCCTTCTTCATGTCCTGCGGGAGTTCGGAGGGCTGCGGCAGGTCACGGATGTGGCCGGCGGAGGCGTCCACGATGAAGTCATCGCCCAGGTACTTGGCGATCGAGCGGGATTTGGCCGGGGACTCGACGATGACGAGCTTCTTGCCTTCGGGCACTGATCTCCTTGGAATGTTGTGGGGCGCAGCCGTCGTTTCAGCGCTGCTGCAGTATGCGTGCGGGCCGTCGAGTGCTCACTATAACAGCGCGTCAATTCCGGTTCGGCACCAGAGAATTCGCAGGACGGTCGCCGCCGGTCCTCGGAGGGATTCGGTCGCGGGGATGCGCAGGCGGCTGTCGCCTCCGCACGTCGAATGCCCCGGAGGCGATGAACCCTTGACTCTGCACGCAGATGACCTTAAAGTTGCCTTCCCTGCATGAGCAAGGGACTCAATGCAGGCGTACGTTCAGCTTGGTGCATGCATGGCATCTGGGGGAGCTGTGCGAGTGCCCCACCGGGTACGGCTTCGGGCCCGGCCTTCCACTCGAACTCACTATGTGCCGCTCCCCTGCCGAAAGATCGTGTGCCATGCCCCGCCTTCGACTGCTCACACCCGTCGCCGTCTCATCCCTGACACTGGTGTCGCTGACCGCCTGCGGTTCCAGCTACGACCCGTGCTGGATCGACCCAGAGACTATGGCGGAGGAGATCTTCATCACCGCCACCACCCAGCAGACCGGCGGCACCTGGGAAGGCGGGGAAACGGTGACCACCACTGACCCGACCTATGACGAGGCTCAGGCTGAGCCCGACCCCGATCAGGACAACGTCTGCGTCTACACTTTGACCAAGGAGGTCGGCGTAGCTCCCGGGCCCGGCCAGACGCAGCGCGACGTTGTGCGTGTGGGCCGGTTCGACGACTATGAGTCCTCCGCCTTCGACTCCCTGGTCTCCACCGTTGACGGCGGAGACAACCGTAAGGAGTACTCCGAAGTCCACCGCGATGTGACCATCGTCTACACCGAGTGGGACGGCCAGGCCATCGTGGATGACCACCTGTTCAAGGCAACATTCACCTCCAACACCCTGAGGACCGGTGGTGAGGGGCAGGACACCGCCCCGGTGATGCAGTACCTTGCCGGCACCAACGCCGGCAGCGACGTCGACGGCTACCAGGCCTGGCTGGCCGATCAGGTTGAGCTCGCTGCGACAGAGGTCGAGGCCGCGGCCGCAGAAGCGGATGAGCAGGACTATGAGGAGGGCTACGCCGCCGGAATGGAGGACGGCGAGTACGAACCCCAGTACGGTCAGCCGCCGCAGCACTACCACCGGGACCTGGCTGCACGCAGCGAATCGTGGGTCAGCGGGTTCGAGGAGGGCAAGACCGAAGGGCTGGCCTCCGGCGGCACTCTGGCCGGGGGCGAAACCGATGATCTGGCCGAATGGCAGGTGGAGGAGGGTGTCTCCGGCGCTCAGCACGGTCCCTTCGCCCAGACTGAGGTCGGTGACGCAGAGATCAGTGCCCCCGACAACAGCGACCAAGGCATCAGTGAAACAGCCCCGAACGACACTGAGGTCTTCAACGAGGGCTACACCATCGGGATGCAGGTGGGGGCAGAAGACGCCAGCCTCTGGGGCGAGTGGATACCCAACG
Source organism: Nesterenkonia sp. (assembly GCA_052089225.1). GTDB lineage: Bacteria > Actinomycetota > Actinomycetes > Actinomycetales > Micrococcaceae > Nesterenkonia. Next base: position 6,709 of record JBQCZP010000034.1, on the reverse strand, counting down.
CGGCGGCCTTCTCCCTGCACTACGCCGGCAGTGAGCAGCGCACCGTCTTCGGCGAAGGTTTTGATGAAGGCTACCGCGAGGGATTCGTTCAGGGCTGGCAGGACGCCGGCCGATCCCCGGACGACCTGCCGGTACAGGCACGACCATAAGTCAGCTGAGGAAGCCCTGCAGCCAGAGGTCCAGGACCTCGCGCCGCAGGTCAGCCTCCTCCGTGTCGGTGAGCGAGCAGACAGCGGTGATGAGCTGGGCTGCGGTGTACTCGCCGTCTGCTGCGGCCATGAAGCCTGCCGCCGCTGAGCTGATCGGTCGTGCCCGCCGCAGTCCGGACCCCTGGCGAGCGATGATCACTTCGGGGTGTTCGGCGCCGAAGCGCTGATAGCGCTCTTCGGTGACCGAATCCGGCACCACCAGCGTCCGGGCCAGGACGACGTCGTCGTTCTGCCCCATCCGGGCGGTGGTCTCACCGATCACCGGCCCCAGCGGATGCTGCACCGGCCCGAGGATCTCCTCGAATCGGTGCCGGGGCGCAGTGTTCGCGGACGCAGTGTTCGCCGTCGATGTGTCCGAAGCCGGCCGCTGCAGCCAGATGAGACCGAAGCCGATCTGCTCGACGCCGCGGGCTTCGAAGTCTGCCAGATAGGCAGCGTAGCGGCGCCGATACTCATTGATGCTGCGCTCCTCGGAAGCATCGCGCAACCAGGTCTCGGCGTATTCGGCCGGGGGCTGCGCATCGCGCTGGATGAACCAGGCATGCAGCCCGGTGCCCTCAACCCACTGGCGCAGGCGGGCGCGCCAGTCGACGTCGTCGGCCTTCTGCTCCCAGTTGCCCAGCATCTGCGCTGTGGCCCCGGGGCGGAGCACCTCGGGCAGACCGGTGATCAGTTCGGCCATCAGGCCGTCGCCTTCGCGGCCGCCGTCGCGGTAGGTGTAGCGCTCGGTCTGCGACTCCTGCACAGTGCGCGGGGTGATGACGAACGGGGGATTAGAGACCACCAGGTCGAAGCTGCGGCCGGTCACCGGCTCCAGCAGCGAGCCGCGCAGCAGCTCGACGCGATCGCTCAGCCGGTGCGGGTCCAGGTCAAGGGCATCTGCGTTGATCAGCAGGTTGAAGCGGGCAAAGTCCAGCGCGCGCTGGGAGAGGTCGGTGCCGGTGACGTGCTCGCAGTGGCTCAGCAGATGCAGCAGTTGGAGTCCGCATCCGGTGCCGATGTCCAGGGCCGTCGCCGCCGGGCGCCGGTGGGTGGTGGCCGCCAAGGTCAGGCTGGCCTGGCCGATGCCGAGCACATGGTCGTGCGGCAGCGCGCCTGATACTTGGTGAGCCGAAAGATCGCTGGTGACCCAGAGATTCCGCTGCCCGCTGGCAGACTCGATCTGGTAGGGCCGCAGATCAGCATACGGGACGACGACGTCGGGCCCGCGGCCGGCTCCGGCACGGACTTCGACCAGGCGCAGCCGCTGCAGGCCGTCGACGCCGATGCGCGGCAGAGCAATGTTTGCCTGCTCGACGGTGACCTCCAGCGACACCAGCCACAGCGCGGTCAGCACCGCGCACCGCTGCTGCTGGGGATCTGCCACGTCGTATCCGCTTTTCAGCCCTGTATTAGACCTGGCAGATGCGATATGACGTGGCATTTGAGGCGGGGGAGCTGGCGACCCGAGCGGGGCGGTGGCGGTGTCGCGATCAGCGGCGGCGAGGACTTCGAGGATCCGCAGCTGGCCCGGCACCACCTGTTCACGGTCCAGAGCGGCCACCGCCTCCGCCCCCAGCAGCTCAGCGACGCCGTCGTTGGTGAATCCGGCTTCCACCAGGTCTTCACGCAGTCCGGCGATGAGTGGGAGGTCGTCGGTCTGCGGGGGCAGGGGGCTCTGCGAGTTCTGCGGGCTGGGCGCATCCGAGACCGACGTATCCGCGGGCGGCGTCTGCGGTTGCGGTGCAGGGGTGGACATGCGCTACAGCTTAGCCGGGGGAGCAGGCGGGCTGGCCAACCCGGGAGCGCTGACCCTGAACTCGCTTCGGTGGCCGATGTTGCCGCTATAGGGCGATTGGCGGCGCCGATATAGCGGCAGAGTCGGCCAGTGAGCATCAACCGCCGGTGGGGGTCCGGCGTCGTACTCTCTCCAGGTGCCCGGAGTTCGGGTCCTGCGGGTTCGCCTCGGCCCGGGCCTGACATGCGGAGCAGCGGGTGGTCTGCGGAATGTGCCGACAGTCGCCGCAGTACAGCTGCAGAGTGGAGCAGCCCCGATCGAAGCAGTTGTAGAACTGCGAGGTCGGCCCCGCACAGCTGACGCACTCGCCGATGGTCTTCGCCTCCGGGCTGAAGCGAGTGTTCATCCTGTCGTCGAAGACATAGAGCTCACCCTCCCAGTAGCCGGAGTCGCCGTAGGTCTGGCCGTACTTCACGATGCCGCCGTCGAGCTGGTAGACCTCTTCGAAGCCGCGATCCCTCATCAGCGCCGAGAGCACCTCACAGCGGATGCCGCCGGTGCAGTAGGTGATCACCGGCTGATCCTTCAGGTGGTCGTACTTGCCTGAGTCGAGCTCGCTGACGAAGTCCCGGGTGGTTTCGGTGTCAGGGACCACTGCGTCGGTGAACCTGCCGATCTGGGCCTCCATGGCGTTGCGGCCGTCGAAGAACGTCACCTCCACGCCCTGCTGCCGCTTCGCATCGACCAACTCGTGCACCTGCTCGGGCTGCAGATGCTCACCGCCGCCGACGACGCCGCCCTCGTCCACCGAGACCTGATCGGCCACGCCGAAGGCCACCAGCTCCGGGCGGACCTTCACCGATATGCGCGGGAAGTTCTCGGCGCCGCCGTCGGACCATTTGAACTGTGTGCCCCTGAACGCCGAGTAGCCTCGGGTCTCTTTCACATACTGCTTGACTGCCTTCATCGGGCCGCCGACAGTGCCGTTGATCCCCTGGGGTGAGATGATGATGCGACCGGTGAGGCCGAGCGCCCGGCAGAGCGTGTGCTGCCAGAGTCTGACGGCCTCAGGGTCGCTGACCGGCGCAAACTTGTAGAATAGAACGATACGGGACGTGCTCACCAGCACAAGACTACGTGGCCTCACGGATATGCGCTTAAGGCTGGTCGGCACCGAGGCCCATCAGCACCGGTCTCCGGATGCGGTGCAGTGCGGCTGCGGCTGCGTAGTATTCATCAACAGTTTGTCCTGCCCACTACCGGCAGGTGTGAAGTTCCCTATATCTTGGGATAGAGAACGAGCCGGGACCTCGGCTCGGGCGAAAGCATGAGACGGGAAGTGAGCGAACGATGTCTTCTGAGCTGAGCGATGCACTGGTCAAGACTTGGGTGACTGGTTGGGCCCGCACCCATGAGTACGAAGTGCGCCACGAGGGAAAAGTTCACTCTGCGCGGTTCGATGCCGACTCCGATGATTGGGAGTACGTCATGTACGACCCCACTGAGGCCGATCTGCGCAAAGCGGCCTCAGCCGTTGCGAAGAGCCCCACCCGGCTGCTGACCGTGATCGCAGAGCCAGGCTCTGAGATCCTGGCGGCCAAAGAGATCGAAGACCTGGAGCTCATCAGCGATGAGGAGAAGCTCATGGTCGCCGATATGGACCATCAGGATGTGGAGGACCCCATCACCCCGGAAAACTTCACCATCGAGCGTGAGGACTTCGACGGATGGACCCTCTTCACCGTCATGGAGGGCGAGAACATCGCTGCCCGAGGACGGATGTCAGTAGTGGATGAGTTCGCCATCCTGGACCGGATCTTCACCTCCTCCGACTACCGGCGGCTGGGGCTGGGGACCTTCGTCACCCGGGCACTGCTGGCGATCGCCCACGAGCACGACGTCGACGAAGGGCTGCTGGTTGCCACTGCCGACGGCGTGGAGCTCTACGAGTTCCTGGGATGGACACATTTGGGAGATGTTCACGTTTTCGGCGCCGTCGGCGCCACGGACCGTCGTCGTCCCTCACATTCCCAGGTTGATGAGGGGATCTCCACCTGATCTGCTTACCCTGATGCAGTGACTGACGACGACGCCGCCTACCAGCTGCTGGAAGCCTGCGGGCTGCCCACCTCTGTGGGCGAGGGTTCGCCGATCAAGCACATCCGCACCCTGCCTCAGCGGGACGCCAGGTCAGCGCACTGGCCCGACTGGGTGCCTGCTGAGCTGCGGGCCGCCTACCGGCAGGTGGGCGCCACCAGGCCGTATTCGCATCAGCAGCGGGCGGCGGAGGCGCTGCATGCCGGCCAGCACGTCATTCTGGCCACCGGCACCGCATCGGGAAAATCGTTGGGCACCCAACTTCCGGGACTCGCCGCGATTCTGGGCAGCGCCGCGGCCCCGGGGGTCCGCGCCCATCCCGCCGGGGAAGCCACGATGCTCTACCTCTCCCCCACCAAGGCGCTGGCGGCCGATCAGCTGGACGCGTTGGAGGAGCTGGCCGAGACGGTGGGCCGTGTCGGCCCCGCCGGTGGGATCAGACCTGCCTCCTACGACGGCGACACCGACCCGGACACCCGCGGTTGGGTGCGCCGGCACGCCAACGTGGTGCTGACCAACCCGGACATGCTCAACGCGGGCATCCTGCCGAATCACCGCGGCTGGGCCCGGTTCTTCGCGCGGCTGCGCTATGTGATCATCGATGAGGCGCACACTGCCCGCGGGATCTTCGGCTCCCACACCGCACTGCTGCTGCGTCGGCTGCGCAGGGTGGCGCGCTCCTACGGGGCGGATCCGGTGTTCGCCGGGGCCTCGGCCACCAGCGGGAATCCGGCCTCGAGCTTCGCGCGGCTGATCGGCGAGGCCGGCTGCGCCGCAGACGATGTCGTGGCGGTCACCGAGGACGGCTCACCGCATGCGGCGGTCGACGTCTACCTGTGGGAATCTTCCGCCTCACCGGCCACCGGGGATCAGGACGCGCCGCTGAAACGAAGCCTGACCGTGGAGGCCGCGGACATCCTCACCGACCTGGTGGTCGCAGGCTTCCGGAGCCTGGCGTTCATCAAGTCCCGCCGGGGCGCGGAGACGATCGCCACCATTGCCCGCGACCAGCTGCGGCAGACTGACCCCGCCCTGCGCCAGAGGGTCGCCGCCTACCGGTCGGGGTTCCTGAAGGAGGAGCGGCGAGCCCTGGAGGATTCGCTGCGCGCCGGTGCGCTGCTGGGCGTGGCCTCCACCCCCGCGCTGGAGCTGGGCATCGACATCGCCGGGCTGGACGCGGTGATCATTGCCGGCTGGCCCGGGACCCGGGCCTCGTTCTTCCAGCAGCTGGGGCGCGCCGGCAGGTCGGGCCAGCGCGGCGCGGCGTTCTTCATCGCCGCCGACGACCCGCTGGATGCCTACCTGCTGGAGAATCCGGACGCGATCTTCACCCTGGGTGCAGAGGATGCGGTGACCGACCCGCTGAACCCCCATGTGGCGGCCGCGCATCTGTTGGCCGCTGCCCAGGAGCTGCCTCTGGTGCCCGACGACGTCGCCGATTCGGGCCTGCTGGTGGGGCTGGGCTGGCTGGTGGAGTCGCTGAGCGCCCAGGGGCATCTGCGGCGTCGTCCCCGGGGTTGGTTCTTCGCCCACGACGACGCCTCAGCCGCTTCGTGGGTGAGTCTGCGCTCTGACGGGTCGGGCCCGTACACGATCGTCGACGCTGAGGACGGCACGGTGATCGGGGACATGAGCTCGGCGCAGGCACAGCTGCAGGCTCATCCGCAGGCGGTCTATGTGCACCAGGGGCGCACGTTCATCGTCGAGGACCTGGATATCGAGCAGAGCACCGTGGCGGTGACCCCGGCTGACCCGCCGTTCTACACTCAGGCTCGGGAGACCACCTCGATCACGGTCATCGAGGAGCGCACCGGTGAGGACCGGGGCGACTTTCAGCTGCACTTCGGTTCGGTGGAGGTCACCAGTGCAGTGGTGGGGTTCCAGCGCAAGGCGGTGGGCACCTCAGAGGTCATCTCTGAGGAGCCGCTGGATCTTCCGCCCTCGACGCTGCAGACCCAGGCCATGTGGATCACCGTGCCGGAAACAGCGCTGCAGCAGGCCGGGGTGATCGTCGAACACATCCCTGGGGCGCTGCACGCCGCCGAGCACGCCATGATCGGGCTGCTGCCGCTGCTGACCAGCTCCGACCGGTGGGACATCGGCGGAGTCTCCACCGCCCTGCACCGGGACACCGAGCTGCCGACGATCTTCGTCTATGACGGCCATCCCGGCGGGGCCGGGTTCGCTGAGCGGGGCTTCACCGCAGTCGAGGAGTGGTTGGCGGCCACCGCAGCGACCATTGCCGGATGTGACTGTTTGGAGGGCTGCCCGCGCTGTGTGCAGAGCCCCAAATGCGGCAACCGGAACTCACCGCTGAACAAGCAGGGCGCCCTCAACCTGCTGCGTGCCGCCCAGGCTGCCCAGACAGCCTAGGTCGTCGCCGAAGGATTTTCCCCACCAGCTGCACCGATCGGCCGGACACACCTCGCTCTGCACAGTGAGCTGGTCGCTTCAGCTGCTCTGCGCCGTTCCGGGACACGGTGGAAGGGTCCAGTTCTCCTCACGGAGGACGGGGCAGGTCACTGTTCACCGCACCGAGGCACTCGGTGCAACGGAAGGAGAGAACGATGAAGGACCCCACCGGCCGCGAGCTGAGCACCAAGGTCTCTGCGGCAGATCATCTGAAACGGGTGCACCAGGAAGAGGATGGGCTCGCCACCGCCGAATACGGAATTGTGATGCTGGC